>NZ_JBLFFI010000027.1:0-500 GCF_051400595.1 Sphingomonas larreae | reverse complement strand
CGCAGCCGGAATGAGGTGATGCCGCCGTGCAGCGCCGGATCGTCGGGCGTCAGCACGTCGACGCCGTCGATCCGGCGTGCCGCCCTGACCCAGCGATCGCGCAACCAGCGCAGCCGCGCGGCGCGACGTGGGCGGCCGATCGCGCGCTGGAACGCCAGCGCCGCCGGCACGGTCAGCTGCGCCGCATAGTCGAGCGTGCCGCTGTGGATCCGGCTGCGCAGCGAGTCCGCGCCGCCAAGCTCTTCGGCCGGATCGCGATCGATCCGGGCGAGCGCGGCACCGCGCACATGGATCATCCCAACGCCCAGGGGCGCGCCCAGCCACTTGTGGCCGTTCAGGCCGACGAAGTCGCAGTCGAGGTCGGGCAAGGCGAAATCGAGCTGCTGCCAGCTGTGCGCGGCGTCGACGATCACGTCGATGCCACGCGACCTGGCCAAGGCGGCGATCTCGCGAACCGGGAGCACCAGACCGGTGCGATGGCTGAGGTGCGTCAGCAGGAT
>NZ_JBLFFI010000026.1:0-524 GCF_051400595.1 Sphingomonas larreae | reverse complement strand
CCACCTTATTGTTATTGCCCTGCACATACCCATACTCGATATTTGGGATGATGCTTTTAGGGAAGAAGACCGCAATGTGCTTTTTCAACTGTTAAAGGAATATCCCAATACGCTCTCCATATCGGCGCATACGCATTTGCAGCGTCAGGAATTTTTAGGTAAAGAGCAAGGCTGGCTGCAGGAAAAACCACACCACCATTTTAACATCGGTACCACCAGTGGCGACTGGTATTCCGGAAAACTGGATGAAAAAGGCATACCCATTTCTGTAATGCGGGATGGTACCCCAAAGGGCTACGCGTTTATACATTTTAACGGTAACCAGTACACTATAGACTATAAGGCAGCGGGCAAGCCTGCTGATTATCAGATGGAGGTATTTGCGCCTAACCTGGTATCGTCAGTAAAAAAGAATAAAGCCTATGTATATGCCAACTTTTTTATAGGCAGTAAAAATGATACCTTACAGTATAGGGTAGACGGCGGCACCTGGAAAGATATGGAGTTTATGGAAAAGCCCGATC
>NZ_JBLFFI010000025.1:0-574 GCF_051400595.1 Sphingomonas larreae | reverse complement strand
GAGATCGACGACGCCGAGTTCATCCGGCTGGTGGCCAGCTCGGCGCCGTCGACCGGCTATTGCAACACGATGGGCACCGCGACGACGATGAACAGCCTCGCCGAGGCGCTCGGCATGTCGCTGCCCGGCTCGGCGGCGATCCCGGCGCCCTACCGCGACCGGCAGGAGGTGGCCTATCTCACCGGCAAGCGGATCGTCGGGATGGTGGCGGAGGACCTCAAGCCCTCGGACATCCTGACCAAGGACGCGTTCCACAATGCGATCAAGGTCAATTCCGCGATCGGCGGCTCGACCAACGCGCCGATCCACCTCGCCGCTTTGGCGCGCCACGTCGGGGTCGACCTGCCGCTCAAGGACTGGGAGACCGAGGGCCACGGCGTGCCGCTGCTGGTCAACCTCCAGCCCGCGGGCGAGTATCTCGGCGAGGATTATTACCGCGCCGGCGGCGTGCCCGCGGTGGTCAACCAGCTGATCGAGCAGGGGCTGATCGCGGAAGACGCGCTGACGGTCAACGGCCGCACAATGGGCGAGAACTGCCGCGGCGTCCAAATCGAGGACGAGGCGGTGATCCGCC
>NZ_JBLFFI010000024.1:0-574 GCF_051400595.1 Sphingomonas larreae | reverse complement strand
GGCGGATCACCGCCTCGTCCTCGATTTGGACGCCGCGGCAGTTCTCGCCCATTGTGCGGCCGTTGACCGTCAGCGCGCCTTCCGCGATCAAGCCCTGTTCGATCAGCTGGTTGACCACCGCGGGCACGCCGCCGGCGCGGTAATAATCCTCGCCGAGATACTCGCCTGCGGGCTGCAGGTTGACCAGCAGCGGCACGCCGTGGCCCTCGGTCTCCCAGTCCTTGAGCGGCAGCTCGACGCCGACATGGCGCGCCAGCGCCGCCAGGTGGATCGGCGCGTTGGTCGAGCCGCCGATCGCGGAATTGACCTTGATCGCATTGTGGAAGGCGTCCTTGGTCAGGATGTCCGAGGGCTTGAGGTCCTCCGCCACCATCTCCACCACGCGCTTGCCGGTGAGATAGGCCACCTCCTGCCGGTCGCGATAGGGCGCCGGGATCGCCGCCGAGCCGGGCAGCGACATGCCCAGCGCCTCGGCCAGGCTGTTCATCGTCGTCGCCGTGCCCATCGTGTTGCAATAGCCGGTCGACGGCGCCGAGCTGGCCACCAGCCGGATGAACTCGGCGTCGTCGATCTC
>NZ_JBLFFI010000023.1:270-628 GCF_051400595.1 Sphingomonas larreae | reverse complement strand
ATTAAGCTTTTACCTTAAATGCTTTTACACCCGGAAAATAAGCTACATCGCCCAGCTCTTCTTCTATACGAAGCAATTGGTTGTATTTTGCCATACGATCTGAACGTGAAGCCGAACCGGTTTTAATCTGCCCGCAGTTAAGCGCCACAGCAAGGTCTGCAATGGTTGTATCTTCAGTTTCTCCCGAACGGTGAGACATTACTGAAGTATACCCGGCATTGTGTGCCATATTTACAGCAGCAATAGTTTCGGTAAGTGTACCAATCTGGTTTACTTTTATAAGTATTGAGTTGGCAATACCATTTTCTATACCTTTAGAAAGACGCTCTACGTTGGTAACAAATAAATCATCCCCTAC
>NZ_JBLFFI010000023.1:0-260 GCF_051400595.1 Sphingomonas larreae | reverse complement strand
TGCCGATGTGCGTATTTTGGCACCTTCCCCTTCAAACTTGGTATAATCGTATTTACCGTTTACATAAAATTCTGAAGCAGCACAGTCAAGCGCAATCATTACATCATCGCCAAATTTGTACCCTGCCTTTTCAACCGCCAGTTTTATAGTGTCAAGTGCATCTTCTGTACCACCGGCAAAGTTAGGTGCAAAACCACCTTCATCTCCAACTGCGGTACTCAGGCCACGATCATGTAATACTTTTTTTAAATTATGAAATA
>NZ_JBLFFI010000022.1:0-632 GCF_051400595.1 Sphingomonas larreae | reverse complement strand
CCGGAGCGACCGATGACCCAGAGCAATGAGACGCCGGCGCTGCGCAGCCGGGCGTGGTTCGACAATCCCGCAAACATCGACATGACGGCGCTGTATCTGGAGCGCTATCTCAACTTCGGGCTTTCGCTCGACGAGCTGCGCTCGGGCAAGCCGATCATCGGCATCGCGCAGACCGGCAGCGACCTCTCCCCGTGCAACCGCCACCATCTGGTGCTGGCGGAGCGGGTGCGCGAGGGCGTGCGCGAGGCGGGCGGGATCGTGCTGGAGTTCCCGGTCCACCCGATCCAGGAGACGGGCAAGCGCCCGACCGCGGGGCTCGACCGCAACCTGGCGTATCTCGGGCTGGTCGAGGTGCTGTACGGCTACCCGCTCGACGGCGTGGTGCTGACGATCGGCTGCGACAAGACCACGCCGGCCGCGCTGATGGCGGCGGCCACGGTCAACATCCCCGCGATTGCTTTGTCGGTGGGGCCGATGCTCAACGGCTGGCACAAGGGCGAGCGCACCGGCTCGGGCACGATCGTGTGGAAGGCGCGCCAGCTGCTCGCCGCGGGCGAGATCGACGACGCCGAGTTCATCCGGCTGGTGGCCAGCTCGGCGCCGTCGACCGGCTATTGCAACACGATGGGCAC
>NZ_JBLFFI010000021.1:0-708 GCF_051400595.1 Sphingomonas larreae | reverse complement strand
ACGACGGTGGATGGTGCGATCGTCGCAGGCGTGGACGAGGAGGGGCGCACCGTGCCGCTCGACATTATCCCGTCCGTGATGGCCGGACGTGTCGAGGTCATCAAGACCGTGACGCCGGAGAACGATGCCAACGCGATCGGCGGCATCATCAACATCGAGACGCGTAGCGCCTTCACGGCCAAGCGGCCTTTTTTCAACGGATTGGCGTCCTACGGCGTCTACGAGCAGCATGGCGACGTGCGGAACGACCGCCCCTCGCTGCGTCTCGCCTTCGCGACCGGCCGCACCTTCGGCGCCTCCGACGAGTGGGGCGTCGTTGTGGGGGCAAGCTACGAGCAGCTCGACTACGACATACCGCAGGTCGAGGTGGCGTCGCCGTCGGTACGCGAGTACACGGCGGCAGGTGCCCCGGTGGACTCAGGCAGCTCGCGAGGCAACGGGATCCAGGTGCCCACGCAGCTGCGCCTCTTCTGGTACAACAACAGCAAGAAGCGGTACGGCGCCAACGCCAAACTCGAGTACCGCGTCGCCGACGCCTTCCACTGGGAGCTGAGCGGCATCTACGCCAAGACCCAGGACGACGAGGAGCGCATTGAGTTCCGCACCGAACCGCTCGGCAACGTCTCCGGCCAGACGCCCACCAGCGGCAGCTTCGCGCGCGGTCGCAACATCATCCAGCTCAATCAGCCGATCACCAATCGCGAGATC
>NZ_JBLFFI010000020.1:0-726 GCF_051400595.1 Sphingomonas larreae | reverse complement strand
CGGCGAGGTGCAATGGACGGAGGGCGGCTTGGCGGGCGTCCGGGAGAGAGAGCGTCACGAGACGTTCCGCTCGGTGCTGACGCGCGCTAGCCGAGAGGAACTGAGCGTCACCGCCTCCGGCAGCGCGCCGCTGGAGATGCTTAGATTCGCCATGCACAGCACCTCCGCGGCGTTCTGCGAGGTGCGGGTAAGCGACGTCACCGGCGAAATCAGGGTCAGCCGGTTGCTCGGCTCTTTTGATTGCGGTGCGATCCTCAACCCGCGGACGGCTGCGAGCCAATTCCGAGGCGGGATGATCATGGGGCTTGGCCTGGCACTCACCGAGGAGACACTGCTGGACGAACGCTCCGGCCGGATCATGAACCCAACGCTCGCCGACTATCATGTGCCGGTCCATCTCGACGTGCCAGAGATCGACGTGATCTGGAACGACATTCCCGATCCGCGCGCGCCGCTGGGTGCGCGCGGTATCGGTGAGATCGGGATCACGGGCGTCGCCGCGGCCGTGGCCAACGCCGTCTTCAACGCCACCGGACGGCGCGTGCGCGACCTGCCGATCACGCTCGACAAGCTGTTATGAAGCGGACCTGATGCAGGGAGAAGGCGCTGCCACGTAGCTTGATCAGCGTGACAGCTCGCAGGCCCGCATGAAGCCTGGACGCAAAGGTGAACGAACGACTGGAGTTGGACGGCGGGCAGGTGGGCTTGAGTGACCGTTATTGGGTC
>NZ_JBLFFI010000019.1:0-747 GCF_051400595.1 Sphingomonas larreae | reverse complement strand
CGCGGCAGGCCCATGGTCTGGGCGATGCGCTGATACTTCTCCGCGCCCTCGAGGATCGCGCCGGTGTTCATCTGGCCGACCACGCTGCGCTGGATCTCCTGCCACGGCGTCTGCGAGGCCGGATAGGCATAGCCACCCGCCGCCTCGAGCGCGCGGCGGCGCTCGGCGAGTTCCGCGTCATCCACCAGCACGTCGACGCGCGCCTGGTTGAGGTCGACCCGCACGCGGTCACCCGTCTTCAGCAGCGCCAGCGCCCCCATCGCCGCCGCCTCGGGCGAGGCGTTGAGGATCGAGGGGCTGCCGCTCGTCCCCGACTGGCGCCCGTCACCGATGCACGGCAGCGCATGCACGCCCTCGGTGATCAGATAGGCCGGCGGGCGCATGTTCACCACCTCGGCCGCGCCGGGATAGCCGACCGGTCCGGCGCCGCGCATGAACAGCAGGGTCTCGGGCGTGATCCCGGTGGCGGGATCGTCGATCCGCGCGTGATAGTCCTCCGGCCCGTCGAACACCACCGCGGGGCCCTCGAAGGCGTTGGGATCCTCGGGGTTGCTGAGGTAGCGGTCGCGGAACTCGGGCGAGATCACGCTGGTCTTCATCACTGCCGCATCGAACAGATTGCCCGACAGAACCAGGAACCCCGCCGCTTCCTTGAGCGGCTGGTCGTACGGGCGGATCACCGCCTCGTCCTCGATTTGGACGCCGCGGCAGTTCTCGCCCATTGTGCGGCCGTTGACCGTCAGCGCG
>NZ_JBLFFI010000018.1:0-1065 GCF_051400595.1 Sphingomonas larreae | reverse complement strand
TGAGCCTCGCCTACAATTACAACCAGACGCGGGTCCGCAGCGGTACCAGCGCCGCGATCACCAACGCCACGCAGCGGCGCGTGTTCGAGGAGCGGCTGCCGCAGCACAACGCCACCGGCACGTGGGGCTATGACGTCGGTCCCCTCGGGCTTCTGGTGCGCGGGCGCTATTACGGCGCCTGGACCGACGTGACGGGCAATGCCACCGGCGAGTTGTTCCAGCGCTTTGGCGGTATCGCGCTGTTCGACGTCTCGGCAACCTATCGCTTCTCGCCTCACCTGTCGCTGCGCGCGGGCGCGGAAAATGTGTTCGACACCTACCCGGCGGAGGCCACCAACCAGGCCAACCGCGGCCTGATCTACTCGCGCAACGCTCCATATGACACTGACGGCGGCCAGTATTACGTCCGCCTCGGGCTCAACTTCTGATGCTGGGGCGCCGCGCCGTGCTCGCCGGCAGCGTGGCCGCAGCGGCGCTGCCGACCGCACGCGCCGCCGCGACCGCCATCGAGGAAGAGGCGTATTGGGCCGGGATCGCGGCCGCCTATGACCGGCCGGCGGACGTGATCCAGCTCGAGAACGGCAATTGGGGTGCGATGCCGCGGCCCGTGCTGCGCGCCTATCAGGAGTGTGTCGCTCGGGTGAACCGCGATACCAGCTTCTACGCGCGTCGTGGCATGATCCGCGACGTGATGACCGCGCACGCCGACGTCGCCGCCGAACTCGGTGTACCGCCGGAAGAGATCGCCTTCACGCGCAATGCGACGGAGGCGCTGAAAGCGCTGATCCTTGGCTATAATCGGATCGAGCCGGGCGACGCTGTGCTGTATGCCGACCTCGACTATGACAGCATGCAGGCGTGCATGCGGAGCCTGGAACTGCGCCGCGGCGCACGCGTGCTCAAGATCAACCTGCCGGAGCCGGCGACCTACGCGAGCCTGATCGACGCCTATGATCGCGCGATGCGCGCCGAACCGCGCCTCCGCCTCATCCTGCTGACGCACCTCAGCCATCGCACCGGTCTGGTGCTCCCGGTTCGCGAGATCGCCGCCTTGGCCAGGTCGCG
>NZ_JBLFFI010000017.1:0-4596 GCF_051400595.1 Sphingomonas larreae | reverse complement strand
GAAGCCTGGACGCAAAGGTGAACGAACGACTGGAGTTGGACGGCGGGCAGGTGGGCTTGAGTGACCGTTATTGGGTCGTTGGTCTGGTTACGATCGAACGGATGAGGGTGGGCTACCGTAGTCGGTGGTTGTCCGCAGCCGAGTGGGTCTTCGCATAGGCGATCAGCGCTTCGGGCTTGTCGGTTTGGAGCATGGAGATGCCTTGCTCAATCAATGCTCCCCAAGCGCGGTCTGGATCGACGCCAGCGCCCTGGTCACCGCCTGACCCAAGAACGTAGCCATCTTTAAGCGTGTTAATCCACAGCCGCACGCCGCTTCGGCGTGCGAGGCCTGCGAGGTTGGGGAGAATAGAGCTCGACACCGGCGGCAGTTCGAAGCCGAGCGGTTTGCGCCCACGTAGCTGGATGGCGGCCACATCGAGCAACTGCCGCTCGTCGGACGGAAAGCGCAGAACGGGCATGAACGGAACTTGGTCGAAGGGCGCCATGCCGGCGAGCGGGCGCGTGGCGATGCTGGCAGTCGTCTTGACGATCACGCGGCGCTCGGCGTGCGCGCGCCTGACCGCGTCCACCACCTCGCTGTAGATGGCGTCCTTCACGTCAAGGTTCAGGACGATGCGCCGGCTTGCCAGCGCCAGCATCTCGTCCAAGGTGAGGATCCTCTGATCCGTGAGAGGTGCCTGCGGCCCACCGAAGCCATCTCGGAGACGCAGCTGGCGAAGCTGCTCGAGCGTCATGTCCGCCACCGGTCCGTGCCCGTCCGTCGTGCGATCGAGCAGGGCGTCATGGATCATGACCAGCGAGCCGTCCTTCGCCCGCCGCACGTCCGTCTCCATGACGTCCACGCCCAATGTAACGCAGTGCTCGAGCGCGGCACGTGAGTTCTCCGGGGTGCCGCCGAGCTCGTGACCGGGCGCAGCCGCATGGCATCCTCGATGGGCGACAACCACGAGGCCGCCGTCCGGGTCGGCTATGCGCCGCGAGATGACGGCGGCTCGATCTCCCGTGCTGCCGGCCGAACCGGCCAGGAGGAGACCGGACAGGAGCACGCCGATCATCGTGCGCCACTCCGGCGGGCGGGCGTGAAGCGGAGGGAGAGCCAGTAGGTCGTCGGCACCGAATAGGTGTCCTTGAGCAGGTTGCGCTCCGGGCCGACCAGGCTGGTCACGCGCTCGTGCGTGATGTTGCTGGCCTGAGCGGAGAGCGAGATGGCAGAAGTCAGATCGTAGCGGGCGGAGAAATCGACCTGCTGGCGCGGTGCCCAGTAGAGGTCCTGCCAGGATGCGGTCGTGTTGATCGCCCGGATCGAGCGGGCCTGCCGATTGTAGGCGACGCGCAGCTCCAGCCCGTGCGCGCTGTAGAACGCCTGTCCGTTGAGCGTGTACTTGGACTGACCGACCAGGCCACTGGTCCGGCGTGGCGTGCCGTCCGCCATGGTGACGTTCAGCCGTCCATCGAGATAGGCGACGTTGCCCGCCACGCCGACGCCGCGCAGGTAGGGCGTGATACCCTCCAGCGAGTTGACGATGACGTTGAACTCCACGCCGCGGATGCGTGACTTGCCGGCATTCGCCGGGCGGGTCACCGCGGCGTTGGTGTAGAAGATGCCGCTAGGCGCCTGATAGCCGATTGACTGCTCGGCGAAGATCTCGTCGCGGATCTCCTTGTCGAACAGAGCCAGCGAGACGATGCCGCCGTAGCGCTCGGCGAACTGCCAGTCGGCCGCGAGATCATAGTTGGTCGACCTGCGCGGCCTGATGTCGGGGTTGCCGATGCTCACCGACACGTTCTGCGCGTCCGGATTGCCGACGTCGCTTTCCTGCTGGAACGAGATCGAACTGCGGGCCGCGTAGGCGTCGTAGCCCGGGCGCCCGATCGTCTGGCTGAACACGCCACGCAGGTCGATGCGCGGGGTCACGTGGTAGGTCACGAGGGCGGATGGCAGCAGGAAGTGGTAGGTCGAACGTGTCGGCAGCGGACGGTAGCTGCCCTGCTGAAGCACGGTGCTCACCGTCCGCTGCTCGGTATGGTCGTACCGGACGCCGGCGCGGGCATCGACCCTTTCGCCCCGATAGCTGAAGCTGCCATGGATCGCGCCGGTCTTCTCGCCGTGCGTGAAGTTGTCCTGTGCGTTGAAGGCGGTAGTGTCGGTCTGGTTGAGCGCGCTCGTCGGCAATGCCTGCACCGCTGCCAGTGCCCTCGCCGGATCGATGGTGATCAGCTGGAGGTCGTTCTGGTTGTATCGCAGCGGGGCGTTGAGCGGACCGGCCGCATCGGCCAGGCCGAGCGCCGGCGCGGTGTTGTTGGGCACATACTGCGTGCGATTGACCGCAAACGAGAAATCGTCGTCCGTGTAGGAGCCGCCTGCCGCGAAGCCGAAGCCTAGGTCGTCCGGCCCCTGGTTGAAGCCATAATCGAGGCGCCCCTGCAGGATCTTGTCCTCGATGTTGCGACTGCCGTTCGGCCGCCAGTACGACAGGCTGTAGGTGGATAGATCGTTGTACGCGGTAGGCGATATGTTGAAGCTTTGGTTGAAGCTGCCCGTCTCGTAGGTGAAGCCGTTTGCCGCGATCGGCACGGTCGTGACGTTGGAGCGACCCGGCGTCGCGCGCCGGATAGTGCTGTTGTACTTGAAGTAGTTGAGCTCCTCGTCATACGTTGCGCGCGAATAGGATATACGGCCGCTCAGCGAGGAACGACCGCCCGGCTTCCAGTCGAGGCCGCCAAGGCCGAGGCGCGTTCGCGACGTGATGTCGAGGTCGGCGTAGCCGAGCTCCACCGAGGCGACCGGAAAGCGACCGCTCGTCGGCGTCTGATCGAAAACCTGTGTGGTGACGTTCGGGTTGATGATCGCCTCGTTCCGGACCTCCCGATCACCGTAGTAGTAGAAGCCGCCCTGACCGAAGACGTAGAGCGTGTCGGTGGGGCGCGCCTCCAGCTTGCCGGTCAAGCCATAGCGATCTCGACGGTTCTGGACGTACCAGTACTTGTCCTGCTGCGGCACCGGAATGCCATTGCCGAAGCCGGCGTTCGCGGTGGACGCGCCATTGTTCACGATCTGCCCGGCCGCGTTGTAGAAGTTGTAGAAGGCGGTATCGGTCGTCATGTGCGCGTCGGTGTAATTGTCGAGGCGCTGGTAGTTGCCGGAGAGGACGACGCCGAGCATCCCATCGGCGAAGGTGCCGCTCGCTGTGCCGATTATGCGCGGGCCGATATCAGGCTGATTGCGCGGCCTGTCGGTGTCGCTGGCATGGCCTGCGCCCACCTCGAGTGTGAGGAAGCGTTCGCTGCCTGCATCGAACGCGCTGCGCGTTTTCAGGTTGATGGCGCCGCCGATCGCGTTGGCATCGAGGTCTGGAGTGAACGTCTTGGTGACCTGCAGTTCCGAGATCATCGACGACGGCAGGATGTCGAGCCGGACGCCGCGGGAGGTCGAGCCCTCTGTGCCCTGCGGCGTGCCGGGGGAGGCGATCTGCATGCCGTCGATTGTGACGTTGTTGTAGACGGGTCCCAGTCCGCGGATCACGGGCGTTGCCGCCTCGTCACGCGCGTGCTCGTTGTCGCCGATCGGCAGCACGGAAAGGCCGGGGATACGACGTAGCGCCTCGACGATCGTCGTATCCGGCAAAGCCTGCACATCGTTTGCGCTGACCACGTCGACGATGTTGACAGCTGCGCGCTTCGACTGGATCGCGACATTGTTCGAGCGGCGGATGCCCGTCACGAGGATGTCGGCTGGAACAGCAGGTTCAGCCTCCGGCTGCCCAGCCGACTGACGTTCAGGCGCTGTCTGCCCTTGCGCCGGCTGTACGAGAAACAGGACCGTGAAGGCTGCCGACGTGAGGCAACGCACGCGGAGAGACCGCGTCTTGATAGATGACACTGGATGATCCCCGTTCAGCAGCGCTGGCGACATTCGCTGCCGAAACAAGCGACTAGGCAACAGCGGTGACGCGACAGTGACAGTCGCGCGGCATGTCGGTGACAATCGCCAACAACGGCCTATTTAGCTTGTTGCTGGAATTGAACACTGAGGCGTCATCTGCTGGCACTGCCCACACGCCCCATCCGGGATCACCAAGCCGTCATCATCTCGTAAGCTGACCGACGCCAAGCAGTCATAAAGCCACCCTAGCTGCTCCCGTGCAATCCGGGGAGCAACGATGAGAACTCGAACGAGGGGCATTTCGCCGCTGGCTCTGCTGCTGTGCAGCGTGGCCACAATCGAGCCTGCCGCCGGGCAGGATCTGACTTCGCGCGATGCGACACCGGGCGAGCCGCAGCTGGAGGCCGACGCAGATATCGTCGTGACCGGACAACGTCGCGCACAACGAGAGTCGATCGCGACCAAGCGGGACTCGTTTGCTGTCGTCGATGCGATCTCGTCGGATGACATCGGCAAGCTGCCCGACCACAACACCGCAGCGGCGCTTCGTCGGATCCCCGGGGTTTCGGTTCAGGAGGACCAGGGAGAACCGCGCTTCCCGGTGCTGCGCGGACTTCGCTCGACGTATAACCGCACGACGGTGGATGGTGCGATCGTCGCAGGCGTGGACGAGGAGGGGCGCACCGTGCCGCTCGACATTATCCCGTCCGT
>NZ_JBLFFI010000015.1:0-16756 GCF_051400595.1 Sphingomonas larreae | reverse complement strand
GCGGGGTGGAGCAGCCCGGTAGCTCGTCAGGCTCATAACCTGAAGGTCACAGGTTCAAATCCTGTCCCCGCAACCAATCTTACGAAAACAGCCCTCGTCGGTAGCCCGACGTCGGCTGTTTTCGTTTGCGGCATAGACGGTGAGGTCTCCGACCTTGCGACCGCTGCGGATTCGGCTTCGTTCCATCTTCACCCGCCGGGCAAATTGTCGCGCCGCTTTCGGCGACGCTTGGCCGCTAGCTAAGCATCCGGCCGTCCGGCGCGAGCCTGACGGTGCGGCCGTCGCGGGCGGCGGCATAGATCGCCTCGATCAGCCGGAGGTCGCGCAGACCCATCTCGCCGGGCGTACGGATCGCGGTACCGTCGCGGATCGCCGATGCGAAATGGTCCAGCTGCGCGCTGAACTGTACCTGAGGGTCGCCGGGCGTCAGCGTGCGATCCTGCGCCCCCTTCAGTCGCATCGTCTGGCCCGAGTAGCTCGTCGCCGGATCCATGGTGAGCACGCCCGCCGTGCCGCGCACCTCGGCGAAGTTGACGCTGGCCGAGTCATAGGAGGTTGCCAGTTGAGCGACCGCGCCTGAGGGGAAGCGCCACTGCGAGGCGACATGGGCGTAGATCTCCGCGAAGCGCGGGTCGCCGGCAGGGCGGAATGCGGTTGCCGCAATGCGCTCGGGCATCTCACCGGTGAGATAGAGCGCAGATTGGAGGCCGTAGATGCCATAATCCTCGAGCGGCCCGCCGCCTGCCAGGGCGCGGCTGGTGCGCCAATTGCTGGCGGGATCGCCCGGCCCCATGCGATAGGATTGTTCGGTACGGACCAGCCGTATTTCGCCCACCGCGCGCTCCTTCATCAGCTTCATCGCCTCGAGATTGTACGGCTCGAAGTGCGAACGATAGGCGACCATCAGCTTGCGACCGGCGCGGCGACCGGCAGCGATCATGCGCTCGCAGTCCGCGCTCGACAGTGCCATCGGCTTCTCGCAGAGCACGTGCTTACCGGCGGCGAAGGCGCGGATGACCCATTCGGCATGCAATCCCGTCGGCAGCGCCACATATACGGCATCCACCCGCCGGTCGGCGCCAATCCGCGCGAACTCCTCGTAGCTGTAGCGCGCATCGGGCGCGACACCGTAGGCGTCGCCGACACGCCTCAGCTTCTCGGGATTACCGGAGACGATGGCGGCCACATGCGCACGGTCGGTCGACGCGAACCGCGGCATCATCTGGTTGAGCGCGTAGCTGCCGAGTCCAACTATAGCGAAGCCAACACTGTCCGGCCGTCGATCGCGTCGGCCAGAGGAGGTCAGCGGCGCTCCCTCCGGCAGCTTCTGACCCGTCGCCTGAGGCGGAGGGCTGGTCTGGGCAAGCGCGTGCTCCGTGACCGTGCCCGCTAGGAGCGAGGCGGTCAGACCTTTGCCGCCGATTTTCATGACGGCGCGACGGTCCAGGGCGGTGCCGGTCATCATCAATCTCCTGTGACGGCGGTTCGGGGCGTCCGGGATGATGCATCCGACCCGGCGCAAGCGCCAGACGTTACTGCCTGTGCGATGACGATGCCGCGTCGGCCTAGGGCGTTCCTGCTAGGAAAGGCCAATTCGACGGACTCGGTGCGGCTTGCATCGTCGCGCCGCGTGCCGACATCGCGGGCATGAAGATTGCCCTCCCGTGCCTGCTGCTTCTCGCGGCCTGCGACAGCGCGCCCAGCGTAGCGAACGCTTTTGCTCAGCCGTCAGTCGCGGCGCGAACGACCGGGGTCGACGCCGCGACCATGCGCGCGGCCGCCGAGACCGCGGGCCGCCTGCCGCGCCTTCGTTCGCTGCTGGTGCTGCGCGACGGCGAGACGATGGCCGCGCACGTCCTCCACAACGGTCCGTCGCTGGACCGCCCGGTTAACATCAAATCGGCGTCCAAGTCCGTGATGTCGGCGCTGATCGGCATCGCCATCGCGCGCGGCGTTCTCACCGGCATCGATCAGCCGGTCTTGCCGCTGCTGCGCGCCGAGGCGCCGCCCGAGCCCGATCCGCGGCTCGCCCGCGTGACCGTGGGCAACCTGCTCTCGATGCAGGCGGGGCTCGAGAGGACTTCGGGCGAGAACTACGGTCGCTGGGTCTCGAGCGGAAATTGGGTGCGCTATGCCCTGTCGCGTCCCTTCGTCGCCGATCCCGGCACCGACATGCTGTACTCTACCGGCTCGACTCACCTGCTCTCAGCGGCGCTTACGCGGGCGACGGGCCGCAGCACGCTGGCGAACGCCCGTGCCTGGCTTGGCGAGCCGCTCGGCATCACGATCCCGCCCTGGCCGGCGGACCCGCAGGGCGTGTACTTTGGCGGGAACGAGATGCGCTTGTCCCCGCGGGCGCTCGCCCGTTTCGGCGAGCTGTACCGCCGCGGCGGCGAGATCGACGGCCGCCGCATCGTGTCGGCGGAATGGATCGAGCAGAGCTGGACGCCGCGCACCGTGTCCCCCTGGAGCGGGCAGGCCTACGGTTTCGGCTGGTTCCTTACCGACATGCGCGGGCATCCTGTGCGGTTCGCCTGGGGCTATGGCGGGCAGATGGTCTATGTCGTTCCCGATCTACGCCTGACCATCGTGATGACCTCGGATCCCGACGGGACCCGTGACACGCGCCACATCGACTCGCTCCATCGGCTGGTCGCCGACGGCATCGTCCCCGCCGCCGAACGCGGCGGCTAGGCAGACGACGGACTTTCACGGGCGAAGCGGACCGCTTATCCGCGAGCGAGTGACGAAGAACCCTTACTATTCAGGCCCGTCGAGCGATCACTTCGACGGCGTCCGCTTCTTCAACCCTGGTCAGGCGACCACCGATCGCGGGTTGCGGGACATGCTGCGGTGGAAACTTGGCGGGTCGGCGCAGCCATGGCCGACCGTCGTGCCGGTTACCCAGATCGTTCCGGACACGTGTGTCCAGGGAATGCGCGTCACCATGGTGGGACATGCTTCGCTGCTGATCCAGGCGGCCCGGATCAACCTCCTGACCGATCCCGTTTGGTCGGACCGTGCCAGTCCTTTCGCATGGGTGGGGCCGAAGCGCGTGACCAGGCCCGGGATCGCCTTTGAGGATCTCCCGCCGATTGACGCGGTGCTGATCAGCCACTGCCACTATGACCATCTGGACGTGACGACGCTGCGCCGGCTCCACGCGGCGTATGCGCCGGTGATGGTGATGCCGCTCGGCAACGACGCGATCGTGCGCGGCGCGATCCCGAACGCCCGCTGTGTCACGGGTGATTGGTGGGACAGCTTGGCGCTGGGCGGTGGCGTGACCACGACGCTCACACCGGCCTACCATTGGGCCAATCGCTGGCCGTCGGACGTTCGCATGGCGCTGTGGGCGGGCCACTACCTGACGACACCCGCCGGCACGATCTGGTTCACCGGCGACACCGGCTTCGGGGACGGCAAGATCTTCGGCGACATCGGCGCGCGTCTGCCGGAACCCGATGTCGCGCTCATCCCGATCGGCGCCTATGAGCCGCGCTGGTTCATGGCGGCGCAGCACGTCGATCCGGACGGCGCCGTCCGCATCTTCCTTGACGTTCGCGCGAAGCAGGCGCTCGGCATTCACTGGGGTACGTTTCGGCTGACCGACGAGGCACGCGAGGCGCCCCGGCTCGCGCTCGCCAACGCGCTGTCGACCGCCGGTATACCGCCTCGGCGTTTCGTCGCGGCCGAGCCCGGAGAAGTGTACGATATCGCGGACGTCAACGATCGCTGAAGCGAGATGTACGACGTGGCGCGGGGGTTGCCCCACGCGATGCTGCCGGCCGAGAAGCGGCCCGGCACTAGAACCATCGCGTGAAAACCACCATGCCCATCATCCTCTCCTCACAACGGCGGATCGTCTACCGGCAGGCCCTGCGCAACGGTGGGCACTCAGCGGCAGGCGGGTAGATCATGTCGAACGAGGGTTTTTGGATCACCGATCGTGCGTGTCGCTCTTCTCGCTCAACGGGCGACCGCCCGCGTCGTCCTCGGTTGCGAGTTGGTCGAGCGGCAATGAGTGCCCTGCGGGCGTAGGACCGGTGAGCTGCGGATCAAGGTCGCCACGGGTCACCGCAGCCTCGAAGGCGTGGAGGAGGGCAGGAACCTGCTCTCGCTGCCAGAAGGTGACAGACTGACCGTTGATCACCAGCGGCTGGCCGTCTGGCCGGGTGGGCGAGAAGGCCACCCGCCCGTTGTCGTCGAGGGCAAGCCAATGTCCGCCGGCCTGCGCGGACTGCTTCATGTCAAAGGCGGTGCGCGCCTGGCGAAGTTTTTCCAGCAGCGCGGACCTCGCCGACTCTGGATCAATCGTGGTGGCGCCCACCATGGTGTCGACGACGGACTTGAGAGACATGGCCTACCCTCGTGCGTTGATGCCAGCTGGTAAGGGAAGGCTCGATCCAGGAGAAGGTTGCATCGGTTCGCACACAACCGATCGGGCGCGGAACACGAGCGATCAGTTGACGGGCGACGACCCCATCCCATCAAGCCGTTTGCCGAGGCGCTGGCGCGCATGCTCATAGGCGTGACGTTGCTTTTCGAAGACGTCGCCGGCGATCCGCCCTCCCACAGCTTCGCCGACCGGGGGCAACCCAACGCTATCATGTTCGGTCAGGCGTGCGCTTTCGTGACGAGCTTTCAGCGGCGCAAGTGACAAATTGCCGGCTCACGCGGCGCTGCGCGAGTGGAGCTTTGGGCCGCTTTTCCTAGCCCTGCTGATGGCCCGGCAGGTGGAACCGATCGCATCGCACGCTGCGCGCAGCGGGATCCAGGCGGTTTGCGGCGGGACTGTCGCAAATCACCAGCAGATCGCCCTTGCCGTCGGGATCGTTCAACAACACCAGCCCTTCGGGATGGTCGTCGCCACGACCAAAGGGCAGATCGATGATCCGTTCCGGCCGGTGCCGCCGCACCACGGTATCGTCCCGGGGCGGATCGCCGAGCCAGTTGGTCCAGCGATAAATGGCGCATGGTCCATCAAGCCCGGTCGTCGGCCCTGCAAGGATCAAGAGATCCGCGCCAGCGCGCTTCAGGTCGCGAATACCCAATCCGTCCAGTTCGAGTAGCCGCTTGTAGAGCGGGCCGGCGACGGTCAGGCGGCCCGAACGCTTGGCGGTGATTTCCACCTCCAGCAGCACCGCGTGAGTTTGGATCACCGGCCCGCGCATGCCGATCGCTACCCTAGTTCCAGCAACCGCGATCCCTTCCAGATCGACCCCGCCCTCTTTGGCAGCAAGCCGAGTGAACGGCTTGAGGAGAGGACTAGCCTTCATCATTTGCGCCAGGCGGTTGCCGTGCTTGGTCTGGCGCACCATGCCTGCCCGGCGCTGCCCGTCGAGCCGCACTGGCCGCATCGTGTCAGCTGTGTCCGGGTCCGCGGCCAGCGGCACACGCGCGAGCAGGCAGCGAGGGCGCGTGTCCTTCAGGCTCGCGAAGGCGGAAAGGTCGATCCGATCGTCGCCTGATTTGCCGATCTTCGGCCGCGTTCTCGCGTGCGAGCCAAGCACCCAGAGCCAGCCATCATCTTCGGTCAACCCTTCGATGTCGGCCTCTCCGGACGCATCGAGATCCAAGATGGCGTCAAGCGGAAAGCGCTTATGGCCTGCCCATGCTGCCGAGCCGCGGATCAACCGCTCGAGACAGACACCCTCGTCGCTTCCAAGAAACAACGTGTTCCCGTGCCGTGCGGCGGCCGACAGGTCGAGCGTCGGATCGTCTGCTCCGCCGCAATCGGCATCCAGCACCAGAAGTTCCTCCCCCGCGGGCACGGTCGTGGGAGGCCAAGGCGAGCGCAGGAAAGGAGATACCGGCATCAATGGCTTTCAAAAAGGGTTGCGGCGAGCGCATCTCCCTTATGGCCTAAAACTGTCCTTCGGACGAGATGAACCGACGTCCGCTTGCGGGTCTCGGCCGTGAACAGGCTGGGCCTTCCGTTGTGGGCGTTCATCTCAGGTCAGCACCGTGTCTAATGAGTCGCACGACGAACGGTCCTGAAACCGCTAACGACGCGCGCTCATCAGCGCCAACTTGTCGAAGCCGCAGCCGAACGCTTGACGTCGATGATGTGGTTCGGGAGGCTCGTGAACCGATGGTGCCGCCATCGGTTGAAAGCGAATGGTGGGTCTGCTCGATGTTGGCGCTAGTCCGCGCGGCGCCGCGTCGGACGGCATGCGGCAGTTTGTCGATCGATGCGATCTGGCCGGCCGGATCGTAGTGCTATCGCACTTCGATGCCGACGGCTTGTCCGCAGCCGCAATCCTGATCCGCGCGCTGACGTCCGCGGGACGGGCCGCCACGCCTTTGATCATCGGAAAAACGGAAACGATCTGGGATGAGAGCGTCGGCTTGAGAATAGGGTCCCTCAAGCCCGTCGGCCTCATCGTGGCAGACCTGGGTACGGCGGCGGAGCCTGTTGCGTCGGACCTGCCGACGCTCGTCATCGACCATCACAAGCCTACCGGCCTGCCCGAGGGTGCCGTCACGTTGAGCGGTCATGGCCTCGTGCCGGAGCCCACGAGTGCGTTGATCGCCTGGTGGGCAGCTCATGCGCTCGGCGACGTCGCGGACCTACAGTGGTTGGCCGCTCTCGGTCTGATCGGTGACATGGCGGACGAGCACGCTTTTCCGGAATTGGCGGAGGCGCAGGCGCGGTGGGGCAAGACCGCGCTGCGGGACGCGACGTCGCTCGTGAACGCGCCCCGGCGCACGGCGGCGGCCGACCCCTCTCCGGCGCTGAAGCTCCTGTTGGAAGCTGACGGTCCGAAGGCGATCACGAAGGGCGGTTCACCAGAAGCGCGCCGGTTGGTCGAGGCGAAGGCAGAGGTACGAGCCGCGGTCGAGGAGGGCAGGCGGTCGGCGCCTCAGGTTCGTGGCGAGGTGGCACTCATCTCGCTGAACTCGCCGTGCCAGATCCATCCGTTGATTGCTCAGCAGTGGCGAGCACGGTTCAGGGACAAGGTCGTGATAGCGGCCAATCACGGCTACCGGCCGGGTTGGGTGCACTTCGCGGTGCGTTCAACAAGTGGACGCGATCTCCTGGCATTTCTGGCACAACATCGGCCAAGCGGCGCGGGGTCCCGGTACGGCAACGGCCATCTCCAGGCCACCGGCGGCGCTCTTCCAGCCGAGGTGTGGAGCGACTTTGCGGCGGCTCTGGGTTTCTGATTTCGATGGTTTCTTGCCCTGTCCGGTCGAGCAGCCGCGAGGGCGCACCTCGTTGCTCCGGCACAGTCGGGCGCAAACCGCTGCGCGATCGTCGATTCCGGCAGCAGTGTCGCCTTGCGTCATCGAGCGGATCGCGGGTGCCGTCGCGTAGTCAGGAGAGCTGATATGAAGGGCGGGTGCTTCTGTGGTGTCGTTCGCTACGCGCTTTTAAGCAACCCGTATGACACTGGCTGGTGTCATTGCCGCATCTGCCAGCGGACGTCTGGCGCTCCCGCTGTGGTTTTCACCACGGTGCCCGTAAATAGTTTCGTCTTAGAGCAGGGCAGCGCTTCGCTCCGCCGTGTCGCAACGACCTCCTTCGGGCACCGTCAGTTCTGCGGCGAATGCGGTACTCTCCTGACCATCCAGGTCGATTTTCAGGCCGAAGAGATCGATATCGCCGCCGCAACGCTCGATGAACCGGGCGTTGTGACGCCAGGCTTTCACATCTTTTTCGCGGATCATATCAGCTGGAACGAGCCCGGCGACACGCTGCCCCGTTTCGATGGCTGGCGGCCGGACACTCGCGGGCTGCCTCATCCCTAGCCGAAGGTCTTGTCCGATCCTCCGAGCAAGCGACGTGCCGCGCGATCCGCCTGCGCGCCTTCCAAGAACCACGCGGCGGTACAGGTGCTCGGCGGCTCGGCAAGGTCGATCGGCGATGGGCTTCTGCTCGTGATCGGCCTTGCACTGGAGGTCGCCCGAAGTGACTGACTGGCGTTTCCTAGGTGACCATGTCGCGTCGCACGATCGATGTTCAGGTGACGCCGTTGATCTCCGACAGCTTGGCGGCGAGGTCGGCCTGCCGGAACGGCTTCGTCAGCCGCGGCAGGTCGGGCGCGATGCCCTCTACCTCGGCATAGCCCGACACCACCAGCACGGGCGCCTTGGCATGATGCTCCCGCACTCGGCGGGCGAGCTCGGTGCCTGTCATGCCCGGCATGAGGTGATCGGTCACCAAAATGTCAAAGCGCTGTCCGTCCTCGAGCAGGCGAAGCGCCTCCTCAGCCGAGCCAACCTCGACGACTGAATAGCCGAGGTCCGCCAGCATGTCGGCGGTCGAGACGCGCACCAAATCCTCGTCGTCGACGAGCAGCGCGGTGCCAGCGGCCGCCGGCCCCTCGATCGTCTTCTCCTCCTGCCCGAACTGCACCGCGACCCCGGCGCTTGCCGGCAGCCACAATTCGATGCAGGTCCCGAGCCCCGGCTTGCTCGTGATGTCGAGCGCGCCGCCGAGCTGGGCGGCCAAACCGTGCACCATCGAGAGCCCCAGGCCGGTACCCTTGCCGACACCCTTGGTGCTGAAGAACGGCTCGACCGCGCGGCGCAGCGTGTCGGCGTCCATGCCGGTGCCGGTGTCGGCCACAGACAGGCGCACGTAGCGACCGGGCGGCACCTCCGCGCGTTGGCTGGTCCCGACCACGGCTGCCTTGGCCGCAATCGTCAGCGTGCCTCCGTCGGGCATGGCGTCGCGGGCGTTCACGGCGAGGTTCAGAATCGCCATCTCGAGCTGGTGCGGGTCGGCCATCGCCGCCGGTAGGTCGGGTGCGGTGTCGACCAGCAGCTTCACCTGCGGACCCGACGTGCTAGCGATCAGGTTGGCCATGCCGGCGATGAGCTTGCCGAGGTCGACCGCCATCGGCTGCAACGGCTGACGCCGTGCAAATGCCAAGAGGCGCTGCACCAGCGTCTTGGCACGCTCCGCCGACTGAAGCGCGCCGTCAACCAACCGGCGCTCGCGCTCGCCTCCAATGCCCTTGCGGTGAAGAAGGTCGAGCGAGCCAATGATCGGTGTGAGCAGGTTGTTGAAGTCGTGCGCGACCCCGCCTGTCAGCTGGCCCATCGCCTCCATCTTCTGACTCTGCCTGAGCGCCTCCTGCGCCTCCTTGAGGGTGTTCTGCTCGCGTAGCCGGTCGGTCACGTCCGACACGAACTGGTAGGCACCAACCGCTCGGCCCACGCTGTCGCGAAGCGTGCGGAACCGCATTTCGTAGTAGCGCCGGTGCAGCGACGGATCGCCGAACTCATCGACCGCGACAAACTCTTCCCCGCCGAGCGCGCGCGACCACACCGCCTCGATCGCGCGCCTGGCGTCGGGTCGATTTTCGAGCATCGCAAGCATGTTGTCGCCAGCTTTCGGGCGGCGCACGCCGAAGATGCGTGCGAACTCCTGGGCCGCAGCCCGGTTGATCGCGAGCCAGTTATATTCGCGATCCACCACCTGAACGAAGATGTCGGTTCCGTCGATGACGTCGGCGAGCACCCGGTGTTCAGCCAGCGCGTCAGCCACACGCGCCTCAAGTGTGGCGTTCATCTCACGAAGTCGTGCCTCGGCAAGCTTGCGATCGTGTATGTCGACCGAGGCCCCGAACCAGCGCACGATTTCGCCCGTTCGCGGGTCCCGGAAGGGCTCGCCGCGCACGAGGAACCAGCGATGATGGCCCGCCTTCGATCGAATGCGGTGTTCGACGAGGAACGTCGTCCCGGTTCGTCGCGCCTCCTCGAAGGCGGCCATCGTAGCCTCGGCATCCTCCGGGTGGACGTGGTTCGCCGCCACAGCGGTGGCGGTGGTCGGCTCATAAGGAATGCCGGTGTAGTCGCTCCATTGCTTGTTGAAGAACTCCGTCCGGCCCTCCGCGTCGGTGATCCACACGATCTGCGGCACGGCATCTGCCGTGAGCCGGAAGCGCGCCTCGCTCTCGCGCAGCGATGCAACGGTGCCAACGCGCTCGACGTGCGCCCAGGAGCGCTCCGTGACCTCCCGGAGCAGAGAGAGCTCCGCCTCCGTCCAGACCCGAGGCGTGCGGTCGTGGATCGCCATGAGCGCGGTCAGGCGGCCGTTCTTGACGAGCGGCATGCAGATGGTCGCCGCGATCCCGATGTTCTGAAAGGTCGCTGCCTCGTCGGGCGCGATCTCGCGCAGGTTGTCGTTGAGGATAAGCGGCAGGCCGGCAGACAGGTTCTCGACCGCGAGCTTGCCGAAATCGGCGAGGCTGTAGTGGCCGACGATGCTCCTGGAGCCCGGTGCTGCCCAGTCGCCGCGGATGGAAAAACCGTTCTGGTCCTCGTCCATGTCGGCGTAGGCGCAAACGGAGAGGTTGAGGTGCTCGCCGAGCAGACGCGTGGTGGTCGCCAGCACCGCGTCGGCGTCGTCCAACGGCGCCGTTGCGGCGCCAAGGCGGTCGAGGAAGGCAAGGCGCGCCTCACTCGCGCGCAACGCCGCCTCGGTTGCGCGATGCGCGCGTTCGGCCAGCACCTGCGCCGTGGTCTCGGTGCAGGCGCAGTAGAGGCCGCCGACAGAGCCGTCTTCGTCCCGCACCGGTGCGTAGAAGAACGCGAAGTGTGTCTCCTCCGGGTAGCCGTTGCGCTCCATGATGAGCTCTATGTCGTCCATGTGGACCGGCTCACCTGCATAGGCTTGGCTCACGATCGGCAGAAGGTCAGCGCGGATCTCGTGCCACACCTCCAGGAAGTCGCGCCCGAGCGCAGCCGGGTGCTTGTTGCCCAGGATCTCGGCATAGCCTGCGTTGTAGAGGAGCGAGCGCCCTTCACCCCATGCGACGAACATCGGCTGACTTGCGCCGAGCATCACGCCCACCAGCGTTTTGAGCGGCTGGGGCCATGACGAGGGAACACCAAGTGGCGTAGCCGCCCAGTCGGTCGCGCGCATGCGCGCACCCATCTCGGCTCCGCCGATCAAGAACTCGGGAGTGCCCGACTGAGCAGAGCCGTCACGCGAAGACATAAAGGCAGGTCATCTTCTCGTCAGCGCGCGGGGTTCCCGCGCCGCAGGTCCATATCCTAAACCTCGGCATATGGTGTAGAAGGCGCCTTGAAAAGGCACCGGAATTAGTCCGCTACGCACGCCCGGCTTAGCTTGAGAGCCGAGAACGCCGAACCGCCGCCCTTGCATCGCTGGGCGAGAAGAACTGCGGCTCGGCTCACTTTGGCTCGGCGTAGGTGCCGACGAGGTCGCCCGTCGCGAGCACGTGCCCTGCCGCGGCGGTGAGCAGCTGATCCCGCGTCGCTCCAAGCGGCAGTTCCAGCTGGCGGTCGAGCGCGAGCACCTGGAAGTGATAATGATGCGGCTTGTCGCCTCTGGGCGGGCGCGGGCCGTACCAGCCGACGGTACCGCGCCCGCTCGCGCCCTGCATGATGCCCTCGAGTGGTCCGCCGCTGAGGCGATCGCGCTCCTGCAGACCATCGGGCAGGCGGGTGGTGCCCGCGGGGACGTTCCAGGCGATCCAGTGAACGACCGGCTTGGCCGAGCCGTCCGGGTCCTCGACGACGACCGCGTAAGAGGCGGCGCCGGGAACCGCTGACCAGTTCAGTGCCGGCGAGATGCCGAGGCCATATTCGCTATGCTGGCGCGGGATCGCCCCGTTCGCACCAAAGGCGGTGGCGCCGACGGTCAGTCGTGCCGAACCGCTTGCCCGCATCTCTGAACGCGTGAGGGCGAGCGGGACGTTAGTGCCACGGGCTGCCTGCTCCAGCATCGGGCCGGCGGGAGGGGCGAGCGGCGCGGCTTGCCCGGTCGCGCCGTCGTAGGTGATGCGGTAGATCACGCCATTGGCGTCGTCCGAAAGCAGCATCGACCCGTCGCGCATCACGCTACGCCGCACGGGCGGCCGTATTGGCCCGTGCCGTCCCGGGTCTTGAACCCGCTGACGAAGGTTTCGACGCGGGCCGCCTGGCCGCTCGCGTCGAAGCGGATGCGTGCCAGCTCGTAGCCTGAGGCAGGCTTGCGGTTCCAGCTGCCGCGCAGCGCCACGAAGGCGTCGCCGGCGACGCCCGGCCCGAAGCCGCCGCCCGGATGGAAGGCCATCTGCATGCCCGCCGAGTGCGCGACGTGCATCAGCACCGGATTGGCCGATGCCGCGGCCCATTGCGCGGCGGTGAGCCCACCGGGCGGCTCGTCCTGCGGGTTCCGCTTGCCGTCTTCGAACACGTAGGGCCAGCCATAGCGCTTACCGCGTTCGATCTTGTTGACCTCCTCGCGCTGAAGGTAATTGCCGAGCCAGTCGATACCCTGATCCCAGCCCCACAGCTCGCCGGTCCGGGGGTGCCAGCCGAAGCCGATCGTATTGCGCAGCCCCGATGCCCACACCCGCCGCGTCTTGCCGTCAAGGCTCGCGCGGATCAGCGTCGCATTCTCCTGGCTGGACTCGTCGCAGGCATTACAGGTCGAGCCTGCACTGATGTACAGCATGTTGTCGGGGCCAACCGCCAGTGTGCGGTTCAGGTGCTGGCCCGCGTCGGGCAGATCGTCGATCAGCGTCTCGACGGTGCCGATGCCGCCATCGGACCGAAGCGGCGCGCGGAACACCTCCTTGGCGGTCATGAAGTAGAGCATGCCGTCGTGTATCGTCAGCCCGTGCAGCCCGGGACGGTTGACGATGACAGTCGGTGGACCATCCGCCCGTCCATCCCGATCGGCGTCCTCCAGGCGGACGATGTCCGCTTCCGAGCGCCGGCTCACGTACACCGAGCCGTCCAGCGCCGCGGCCATGACGCGCGTATTGCCCAGGCCGCTCGCCCAGGTGGCAATATGGTAGCCGCGCGGCAGCTTCAGCGAGGCAGCGAAGCCGGCGTCCGGCTTGAGCGGCGTCAGCTCGTAGAAGTGCGCCTGCACCGGCCGCTTGTCGCTGTCCTCCGGGCTACTCTGCGCGACGGCGGGCGCGGCGACGAGGAGGAGCGCGGAAGCGAGCGGTGCAACGTTCATGTCATGTCATCCCCTTGTTTCGGGACTCTAATGCGCGAGTGGCATCAACGGGCGCACGGGGCGAGGTCGGACACTATGATGATTGAGCGCCTGTTCTCGGTCCAAATGTCGCTGTTTGACCGCTCGAGGACTTGGGTCGCGCTTGAACTCACTTCTGTAAATGACCAGAGCCGTCTCTTAGCAACCAGAAGCGGGTATATCGCTGTAGTCGCGGTAGGATGATCCATTGCAATATCGCGGTGAGCAGCAAGGAGGAGGGCAAAAGTTGCAGCGGCAGCGATGCTTCCCGCAACGCCGTACGGACAATCAGGCTGATGACGAGCAGCACGGGGAACACCGCCAACCATGTCGTCACGAACCGCTTCCACTTACTGGCACTCGCATCGCTCGGCAAATCGAACCTGACACCGTCGCCGGCCTGGATCTGGCCGAGCGACGTGGAGAAACGGTCCGCGATGGCGGCATGCGCGCGTACATCCGGATCGTCATTCCATGCCTCAGCAGCGTCCCGATCGTCGAACCGAAAGAGCAGATGCTGAAAGCCCGTGGTCTGACCAAGCCGGATTGACGCGCGATATCCCGGCGCCGATCGAACAAGCCGATCCAGCTCCCCCACCCATTCTTCGAACTCCTGCTCGTGTCCGGCCCGGATGGCGCGGCTGGTGATGATCGTAGCGGTTTGGTCGGGGTCGACTGGCATGAGGGCACGAACATGCGAGGCCGACCTTACGTTGCCCGACGCCGCACGCACATTCCTCCGCTTTCCCCGTTTGGCCAGGGCAGGCCGCCGAATCCGACCTCAGACCGCCCCTTGTCACGGCACCGTTAACCAGCAACAGTCGCACCCGTGGCCAGCGTCGACATTGAGGGGCTAGCGAAGCGCTTCGGCGCCAGCGACGTGCTCCGACCCACCGATCTCCACATCGCCGACGGCGAGTTCGTGGTGATTGTCAGCCCGTCGGGCTGCGGCAAGTCGACGCTGCTCCGCCTCATCGCCGGGCTGGAAGAGCCGAGCGCCGGCCGCGTTTTTATTGGCGGGCGCGACGTCACCGATGCCGCACCGGCTGATCGTGAGCTGGCAATGGTCTTTCAGTCCTACGCGCTCTATCCGCACCTTATCCAGAACGAGGACCGCTCCTTCCTGCGCCCCCAGAACCGGCTCTACACGGTATCGAACCCCGCCTACGCGGGCCAGGCTCGGGGACATATCAGCAGGTACTGACGGGCGATCTGCGTTACCCCGGCGGCTCGCCCGCGGGCGTGATTGACATCGGCGGCACGCTCTACAACGGCGACGGCTCGCTCTACGACCCCGGTACCGACGCGGGGGGCGGCTTCGCCAGCGGCGGCAGCGCCACCTCGGTCGCGGGCTATGTCGGCGACCTGCTGCCCAAGACCGAGCGCCACGCGGTCAACCTGCTGACGCACTACGATTTCTCGGACGCGTTCCAGCTCAGCCTGGAGGGCAAGTTCGTCCAGTCGACCGCCACGACCTTCGGCGGCTTCACCGGCAATTACACCGGCGACTTCACGCTCGATCACCCCTACCTGCCGATCAACCTGCGCGACGCCGCGCTGGCCAACGCGCAGCGCGTGATCTCGTCCAACCGCAACAACACTGATTACCCGTCTGGGCGAGAGCGACCGCCGGCGCACCTGGCGCGGGGTGATCGCGGCGACCGGCGCGGTGAGCGACCATGCGCGCTACGACGTGTCCTATACGTACGGCCAGACCGACGTGCGGATCACCAAGATCAACGACCGCTGGGAGGACCGTTACTACGCCGCGCTCGACGTAGTGACCGATCTCGCGACCGGCCGCGCGACCTGTCGCTCCAACCTCAACCTCGCCGCGGTGCAAGTGCCGACAGTCAGCTTCACGCCGGGGCCGAACAGCGGCTATCTTCGGATCAAAACTTTCGGGGTCAACGTCACCGATCCGGCGGCGCTGGCCTGGGCCACCAACAACAATGTCAGCAGCGCGCGTGTCACCCAGTCGGTCGCAAGCGCGGCGCTCACGGGCGACTTCGGCGCTTTGTTCGCGCTGCCGGGCGGGCCGGTGAAGTTCTCGCTCCGCGGCGAGTATCGCTGCGAGACCAGCCGCTTCGATCCCAACAGCTTCCTCACCGGCGAGCAATGGTACCAATATGACGAGGGCAACAAGTTCGACCCCAGCTTCGTGATCTCGCCCGCGCGCGGCGCCTTCGATGTGTGGGAGGTGCTCGGCGAGGTCGACGTGCCGCTGCTGCGCGACCAACCCTTCTTCAAAACGCTGTCGGTCGGCGGCGCGGGGCGCTACTCCGACTATTCCACGATCGGCAGCACCAAGGCCTATCAGTTCAACGGCGTCTGGGCGCCGGTGCGCCACATCAGCTTCCGCGGCAGCTACAGCCAGGCGGTGCGCGCGCCCAACATCGGCGAGCTGTTCGCGCGGGTCGGGCCGGCGACCAACTTCTTCGCCGACCCGTGCTACGTCGAGAACCGCAACGCCGGGACGTCGAGCCGTGCGGCCAATTGCGCGACCTTGATCAGCGGGCTCGGCGCCGATCCGGCGGCCTTCACCGCGACGAACAACCCCGACGCCGCGGTGCTGATCAATGGCTCGCGCAGCGGCAACCCGGGGCTGAAGGAGGGGCCGCGCGCACCTGGACCGCAGGCACGGTGCTGCGCCCGCGCTTCCTGCCGGGGCTGACGATCTCGGCCGACTGGTATGACATCCGCCTGAACGACGCGATCAGCATCGCCGATGCCAATACGATCGCCAATCTCTGCGTCGACCAGCCGACGCTCGACAACGTTTATTGCGCCGCGATCCGGCGCCGGCAGGGCACCGGCTATATCAACGGCTATACGGTGCAGCCGCAGAACGTGGCGCGCTACGCCACCGCCGGACTCGACCTTAATATCAGCTACGTGCTGCGTACCGCCTCGGCGGGGACGTTCGATATTCGCTTCGTCGGCGGCTATCTCAACAAGCTCGAGCAGATCGCGACGCCCGGCGCGCAGGTCGAGGATCAGGTCGACCAGTTCAACCGCCCCAAGTATAATTTCGTCTTCTCGCCGACCTGGTCGCTGGGCGCGGTGACGCTGAGCTACAATCTGCGCTGGTTCGATGCGACGCGGCGCTTTCCCAAGCTGACCAGCGACAACAACCCCGACTATGCGCCCGCATCGCTGCTGCGCTACAAGGAGCTGTGGCAGCACGATGTGCAGGTGCAGGCGGCGCCGGACGAGGGCGTCGGTTTCTACGTCGGCGTCAACAATCTGGCGAACCAACGGCCATCGGTCGACTCGGTCGATCAGCCGATCTCGTCGCTGGGACGGTATCTATACGCCGGCGCGAAGGTGCGGTTCGGGGCGTAGCCCATCCTCGCTTCCTCGCTTTCGCGCCGACGTTGTTGGTCTTGACCGGCGGCTTGCCCGGCCGGTTCGCGTAGGAGCCGGCGTTCCAGTCTGTTTAGCACGAAGGCTGGACAGAGCGGACTGCTCGACATGAGCGAATAATCGTGCTGGCGAGGACCGGCTGTTCGGCGGCCTCGGCCGCTCCCGTTGCTGGTGCGCCGCCGCCGCGCGCACAGTGCCCAGCGCGCCCGTCGCGGCGCCCCGATGCGGGCGCGACCACCGCGATTACGTCCTCCGAGCGACCTCCGCGAGCGCGGCGGCGAGCGCGTCGACGTCGGACGCCCGGGTGAAGAGCGCGGGCGTGACCCGGACGCAGGCGCCCCCCGCGGGGCCGTCGCGATGGACGGTGAAGATGCGGTGACGATCGAGCAGTCTGGCCGCCACCGCCCTGTTGCCCTGCGTGTCGACAACGCCGCGCAGCCG
>NZ_JBLFFI010000014.1:0-23785 GCF_051400595.1 Sphingomonas larreae | reverse complement strand
GGTACTGACATGGCCGTCACGTTGGAGACCGTCAGCTCCGGCATTGATGTCCTTCACTGGAAGTGCTCCGCCGCAGCCCTCTCATGCGCTTTGGCCTCTAGTAGGTCGGCAATCCAACTGATGGGGATCGTCCACTTCCTTCCTCATCCTTTCAACAGCGCGCTCCGGCATGCGCGCGAGGGCCGTGTCGAGAAAGCTAGCGGTCCGACGCTTCGCCGAAACCGTCCACGGCGTCGCTAAAGCCGACCGCTGAACCAGTCCATCATCCCAGCCCCGTCCCCTTGTTGCCTTTGGCGGATGTCACCTTCCCGGCGTGGCGCTCGATCGCGGGCGCGGCGCGCTCGTCCGAAAGCGCCATCGCGCGTTCCCCGTTCCTCATCTCGATCGCGTTGGCCAGTCCGTCGCGGCTGTCGGTGTAGAGCGCCGCCCCCTTTCTCGCGCGGCTGACCGCAACATAGGCAGTCTTCGCATCCACCGTGTTGGCGCGGAAGCTCTCAAGGTGCGTCATCGACCGGTCGGCAGTCGCGCCCTGGCTGCCGTGCACCGTACCGACCCAGCCATGCCGGACATGCCGATCGCCGGTGCGGTCGAGCTGCAGGGCGTGCTCGCGGCCGCGCGCGTCGGTTACGGTCATGGTCCGGCCTTCGGTATCAATCGCCTTCACGGTCGCGGTCGCGCCGTTGATCCGCCCCGCCTCGCGATCGTTACGGGTGAACTGCACCCGGTCGCCGGCCGCGAACTCCCGTTGCACTTCCGCGAACGCCTCCGCCTGGCCTCGGCCCCATTTGTCCAGTTTCCAGTCGATCGCGCGACCCTCGCGATCACGCAGCTCGATGCGGTTCGCCGCGGCGTCCACCTTGGCGACCCGGTAGGCCCCGCCCTTCTCGATACCCTGGCGCTCATAGGCACGGCGGAACGTCACGACGTCGCCGGCCTCGTAGCTCCGCGCGTGCCGAGCCTCCTCGCGAGTGAAGCCGCGGCTTTCCAGCGTTGCCGCGCTCACGTGGGTGTCACCGATCGTGCCGTCGCGGCGAAGCTCGGCGCGGATCGCCTGCGTCAACAGCTCGCGCCCGTCGCGGGTGGTGTCCATGACGAGGGTACGGTTGCGCTCGTGCGGCGTGAGCTGGGCGAAATCGCGCGCCATCGCCGCGCGCCGGTCACCAGCATCGGCGATTTCCATCACCTTCCCCCCGCCCCGGTCCAGCGCCTCCAGAGCGCGCCGGCCGTCGCCCGCGATGGTCGCCTGCACCGCCTCGCGGGTAAGCTCGTTCTCCTGACGCACGATCCGATCGAGCGCGAACGTCCTCATCCCGGCGTCCTGCAACTGCCCGAACGCCCGTCCCGCTTCCACGCTGCCGAGCTGCTTCACGTCGCCCACCAGCACGACCCGCGCGCCCGACCGCTCGGCAAGGCTGAGCACCTTCGCCATGTCGCGCGCGCCCACCATCGACGCCTCATCGACGATCCACGCCTCACGGCCGCGGCTCGCCTCCACCACCAGCGTCTCGCCGCCGAGCACCGCCTTCGCAACCGTCGATCCTTCCGACCCGATCGCGTCGCCCAACAGCGCCGCGGCCTGCGCGGTGGGTGCGAACGCGCGGACCTGGTAGCCCGCCGCCCGCATTCCTTCGGCATAGGTGGCGAGCACGGTGGTCGTCTTGGCGGTACCGGCATAGCCCTGCACGCCCGTCACGCGATCGGTGCCGGTCAACAGTCCGGCCGCGGCCTCACGCTGCCCTTCCGTCCAGCGATGCCCCTGCGCCTCGGCGAAGAACGCAGCAGTGGTCACAGCACGGGCGGCCTCCTGGCGATCCATCGGCGCCAGCGCCCGGTCCCGCCCGGCGTCCTCGATCGCGAGCATCCGGCGCTCCGTCGACACGGCTTCGCGAGTGGTGAACCCCTTGGCTCCGCCACCCCGCTCACGTGGCTCCAGCTCGCCCGTCGCTTCAGCACGGGCGACGGCGATCGCGACCTCGGCCACGCTCGCCCGGCCACCCGCCTGCTCGACGGCGCGCGCCTCCAGGGCTGCGGCGGAGAACACTGCATCCCGCTCGGACAGGTGCCGCGCCGCGGCTCCCACCGCCAGCGTCGCGGCGGCCTGGCGCTGCCCCTGCTCCGCCAGCCCGACCACGCGGTCCGGGGTGGCCTGACGCTCGGCCTGCGCGACCAGCTCGCGCCGCTCCTTCTCACCGAACCCTGCGGCCTCAGCCTGGGTACGCCACGTCGGCACCAGCGCTTCCCGCGCGATGTGCTCCTTCGCCTCGCGGGTAGCCAGCGTAATGGTCGCCTTCTCGGCCGCGGTCGCGTCGGCGCGGGTCTTCCCGCGCGCGGCAAGCGCCTCCTCCACCTTGTTGCCGCGTGCGCTGAACTCGCGGATCGCGGCCTCGGGCACCCCGGCCAGCTCGAACGTGCCGCCCTTGCCCTCCACGATGCCGTAGCCGAGCTGGCGCGCCTCGCCTGCCAGCGCCTGGCGGTAGACGCTGCCGGCGTCCTTGTAGATGCGGAAGAACGACAGGCTTTCGACACTGCGCCACGCGCCCGCCTTGTCCTGTGTCGCATTCAGGATGACGCTGTGGGTGTGAAGCTGCGGGTCCTGCGCGCGGCTGGTGTTGTGGCGGAACGTCGCGATGGCGAAATTGCCGGTTTCGACGGTGCGGATCTGACCCCCGGTCCTCGCCCGCGTCGCCGCGCCGTGGCGCTCGATATAGTCGAGCGCGACCCTCACCGCCTTGTCGTGTGCCGCGATCAGGCGTCGGTCGCCGGCGACCTCGGCCATGATCGACACCGACTTGGGCGCGGAAAAGGTCATGTCCCATCCCGGCCGGTGCTCGCGTTCGCCGTTCCGGATGGTGCCGAGCCGGTCGCCGCCCGGCAGTTCGCCCTCAAGCCCGCGCGCGAAGGTCGCGCGGTCTACCTCGCCGTCCAGCCCCAACGCCTTCGCGCCCTCGCCTACCCACGCGCTCGGGGCCTCGCCGCCTTCGGAGTAATAGTCGTCCGCCTCATAGTAGCTCGCGGCCTGCGCGGCGCTTTTGAGCGAGGCGACGCTTGCGACCACCTACAGCGCCCCGCCCGCCGTCCGGTCTTGTCCCGCGTCGACGATCGGCCTCAACTCCGGCGCCGGTCGCGGCGCGATGGGCACGGTCGCCTCCGCTATGTCGGCGCGCTCCATGTGCGCCCGCCCGATCGTCACGCGCGCGATCGGGAGGCCGGACAGGCGAAGGAAGCCGGTCAGGGCGGGCAGATGGCCGATCTCGCTGTCGAGCACGATCGCCTTGGTCTGCCGCATGGTCGATAGCGATCCCTTGTCGGTCCATGCGTCGCTGTCGAGCGAGGCCGACGATCGGTGCTCCTCCACCTCCGACCGGCCCAGCAGCTCGGTCGCCCATTTCGTGCTCTCCGGGTCGCCAAGCCGCATGACGAGCTGGGTCCCGGCCTGCCCCACGATCGTGCCGGCCTCGTGCTGGCCGTAGGTGCTGCGGAGCTGGCCGATCGCCTGGAAAGCGATGACGCATGCCGCGCCGAACTTACGCCCCTCGGGGAGCAGGGTGAGCAGCCCGGCCGCACGGGGGAGTGCCGGCAGCTCGTCCAGCACCAGCCATGCGCGCGGCGCGCCCTTGATGGGCCGGTCGAGGATCGCCGCCACGGCGCAATCCAGCCAGCAGCCGAGCAGCGGCCTCGCCGCGGCGAAATTGCGCTTGCGCGAGGCCAGGAATATCCACGGCTTCGCGCCCTCGATGCCGGGCAGCGCGGCGTAGAAGTCATCGAAACTGACGCTCGGCCCGTCGCCAGGCGCAGCCTTCATGGTGCCGACGATCTTGGCGGCTTCGGCCAGGCAGAACAGCACGCTCGCGGTCGCCTTCTCGGCGTCCTTCTGGAACACACGTGCCGCCTCGGTACCGCGCGTCAGCTCCGCCAGCTCGTCCGGCGTCATGTCGCGAAGCGCGCGTGTCAGCTCGGGGACATTGCCCCTGCCCTGCTCCCACAGGCGCCGGATAATGGCCGCGACCACGATGCGCGCCTGGTCGTACCACACATCGTCACCGGCACCGCCTGAGCCGCCCGGCTTGGCGACGATGAAGCTCGCGAGACGATCGGCGTCGGACGCCGACCGCACGTCGCTGAACGGATTCCAATAAGCGCAGCGCGCGTCGAACGGATTGAGGATGAGGTCGCCGCGCTCGGGCCGATAGTAGCGTGCAACATAGCCACCATCCACGTCGTGCACGAACGCGTGCTGGCCACGTCGCTCCACCTGATCGAGCAACGCCCATATCGCGGTCGTCTTGCCGGTGCCGGTCGCGCCGGCGAACAGGAAATGCCGGGCCTCCTCGCCCTCGGGAACGGGAACGCCCCCGATCGTCACCGGCCGCTCGGCCGGCGCGATCTCCACCATGCGCGCGAGCTGCCCCGCCTCCACGCACTCGGCTCCCCGAACGGTACGGTCGCGGCCGGCGCGCTCGCCTTCCTCCGCCCATTTGCGCCTGCGCCAGCGGTAGAGCGGCACGCCGATCGCGACGCCGCACAACACGGCCAAGAACCCCATGCGCCACAGCAGCCGCTTGAAGCCGCGGGTAGCCGGGCTGTCCGGGTCCAGTATCTGGTCGCGGATGGCGACGCGCATTCCCGCTTCGTAGGTGTGGAGATTGCGGTCGAACGGGTGCAGCAGCTCGGCACCTTGCGTCTTCATGTAGAGCGCCGCGCCTTGCCGGGTGAGGTCCGGCGCGGTCTTCCAGCCCGCCAGCGCGCCGACACCAGCGCAGATGAGGAACAGGATCGCCGCCACCTGGGCACGCGCGTTGACCCCCGCCCAATGCCGGTTCCTGCTTGCCTGGCCGCGGGAGAGGATTTCGGAGCGACTAGCCACGGCCCTGGTCTGCCCCGGTCATGGCCGCACCCGTCCGTAAATCTTGAGCCAGCTCGCCACGCTCAACCTTCCCGTGCTTTGGCGAGCTGCCGGTCGAATATCACCTGCGCGTCGCGCGTGACCTGCGCCTTGTGCTTGTCACTCTGCCCCGGTCCCGCCAGCGCCGCGGCGTAGGCCGCCCCGGCGGCGTAGAGGGACCGCTGTATCAGTCGGTCGGCAAGCTCGGCACGGACGGTGAGCCTGTCCACCGCCTCTCGCAGCGCCTCCACCTCCCCGGTCGATATGCCTGCCGGCGGGGCCTGTTCGTGCCTCGCCGGCTCCGCGCCCCTGCCCCCGACAAGCGCTGCAATGCCGAGTTCCAGCGCGCGAACGGTCGCCTGATAGAGCGGCAATCCCACGTCCGCGGCGTAGCTTTTCAGCAACGCCGCCTGGGTATCCGTTACACGGGCGGTCAGCATCACACGCGCCATTGGCAAGTCCCCACCGTATGCGCGGGAGAATACCGTCTTTTTGGACCAAGTGTAGCGTTGACGCACCCGTTTTGGTGTGGTGCCATCCTCTTATCCGCGATGCGTATTCGCATCGACTACGCTTTGGGGGCTGCACGCGTGCGTAGGGTGTGGACTAAACTGAGCGAGGCAAAGCCTCGCCTGCTTCTTCCTTCTGCCTGCCTTCCGCGGGTCCAGTCGTGGCGTTGAGCGGCTTTGCCTCGGGTGCGCTGATGGCGGCTCCCGTGGCGGCCGTGCTGACGTGGCTGGCGGTGTCGTGGCAGCAGCATGTCGATGTGCGGGTCGAGCGCGACACCGCCGTCGTCCGTGCCGATCGCGCCGCCTTCGACGCCGGGTTCGCGTCCGCCTGGTCGACCGCAACGGGACAACCCCACGCCGCGTGCGACGCCGAAACTACCGCCGAACTGATGCGCCTTCGCAAGCGCGCATCCGATCTGGAAGCGAAGCTCACCGGGTCCAGCGCCGATCTCGAACGCGAGCGGGCGGAGCTGCAAAGCCTTATGGTGGAGGAAGCGAAGTGATGCGCTGCGTACTTGTCCCTGCCCTGTTCGGGCTGGCGCTGTCGGGGTGCAACCCGGTCGGTGCGTCGGTGTCCGGCTCGGGATCGAAGGGCGCTGGGTCCAGCTCCGGCCTGTCCGGTTTGTGGGAGAAGGTCAGAAGCCTCGGGATCGAGACCGGCAAGACCTATGAGATGCCGGCAGTGGGCATTATGGCCGATGCATTCCTGAGCGACACGAACACCCGCCACGTGGACCTCGACGCCGTGCCCAAGTTGGCGATGCAGCGGCAGGGAGACGAGATCCCGCGCTTCGATCACGCGATCGACGGATTGATCGAGCCGACGCGCAAGGACGTGGCGGCTATTCCGCCGGCGGAACTCGCCAGGGTCACGCCGCTCGATGCCGCGCACATGATCTATGCCGGCCCGATCGTCGTCGCCATGCAGCCTCGCAAAGGCTGGGAGGTGAACGCCATGCGGCCCATGGCGCTGCCGCCGGAGCTGGACACGCCGTTCTTCCGCCGGAACCGGCCGCGCTCCGACTACGACGAGGAGCTGCACGTCCGCTACATGGAGATGCTGGCGATCTCGGCCATCTACACCAACACGGTGTTCGGGCTCATCGACAAGGAGCTGGGCACGTCGCGCCTCGCCGATCCCGATGCCGCCCGCCGGCGGGTGCTCGCCGCGTTCCAGTCGATCCCCGCCGATACGCTCAAGGCCGCGCTCGGCGACGCCACGAACCAGGTCACCGGGGGCAATTTCAGCACCGACCTGACCGGCTCGGGCAATATCCACTTCACGCACACACCAGCTGGCGACTTCGTGGCCGATCCCCGCGGGCTGACTTGGACCAAGGCCGGGGGCGTGTGGTTCGGCGACGGCCGGATCAGCGGGCAGGCGGTGAACCTGCGGTTCGCCTCAACCGCGTCGCTGTCGCAGCGGCAAGCGCAATCGGGGACGCAAGGCACGAACGCCGACGCCAGGGTGGAAGGCGCCGGCTCCGTTAAACCAGGGAGGTAGTACGATGCTTGAATCCTACGATCCGAAGGCAGCGGAAAAGTACGAAACATGGGCGCAGGAGTACCGCGCAATCATCGCCAAGCCGTTCCCGCTACCGCACGAAACAGCGCGTGCGAACGCCCTGGGCTGCGCCATGCGCGAGGCGGTCGGCGCCGAATACGCGGACCCGAACCGCTACGTCCGCTGGCAGCTCTCGCTCACCCTCAAGGAAGCCGACCAGCTCGGTATATGGGCCTGGTTGCCCACCCTCCCCGACCATGCCGGGATCGACGCGGCACGGGTGGCTATCGCCGAGGTCGTCACCTACATCGATACGGTAAAGCATCGGCGCGAGACGTTCGAGGTCTGTCGCCGTGCGGGCATGACGCCGACTTATGTCTGCCCGCTGCCCAGACTGACCTGGCGGACCCGCCTCGCCATGCTGCGCTTCCGGCTCGGCCGTGAATGGCGCTGCTGGCGCTACCAGCCTCTGCTGGGGTCGTAGCTACTGGCCGACGTGTGGTGCCAGTCGGTCGAACTGCTGCTCTCGTGGAAGGCACGGCTGCCGTGGTCGTCGTGCCAGCGGTGGGAGTCCGTGCCGAACGGACTGCCACCCACGTCCACGCCGCCGATGTTGTTTCCCATCATCGGCAAGCCGGTCGCCGGGTTGATCCGGGTGTGATCGTCTGAGTGGTGGTGGGCGCCTTCGCTCGCGCTCCAGTCGATGCGGGAGAACCACTCCCCTAACCGATCGAAAATGCTCATCTGCACCTCCGTTGGTCCGTCTCCACACTTGGCCGCTTGTAACGCCCCGCACGCGGGTTCGGGCAACCTTGAACCATTACCACCCGCTTGCAGCGAATGTTGCCCTACCCTTCGTAGACCCGTTCTTCCGCCTGCCTTGCCGCGGGCGCGACGCTGACAGGTACACACTGCCGGATCGGCTTGGCTTCCTTCGGAAGCCTGCGGCCGTGAGGCCGCCTTTGTGGCGGTGATAGCCGGCACGTAACAGAGGCGTATTGCCCCAAAGGGGCAATTCCGCGTCTCCTTTTTGTGTCGTTCGATCGTGGGGTGGGGTTAAGTGATTCTGTTAAATAGGAATCGTTAAAAAGGTTAAGCAGCCTGAAAACCGGAGATTATGCTTTTTTTTCAAAGGCTTGCCTCAGTGGCCGGTGGGTGAAACCCCGTGATTCGGTGGGTGAAACCCCGATAGCGCGGTGGGTGAAACCCCGAAGTAGTGGTGGGCGAAACCCCGAGTCCGACGTGCCCCAAAAGCGAGAGTTCGTACCGATTATCCAATGATGGGGCGGCAGTTCGCCGTTCGGGGCAGCACGCCGGCGTCCGTTCGTCAACTTCGATGGGTGGGTGAAACCCCGATAGTCGGACCGGCGGTGGGTGAAACCCCGATAGTCAGCGCCGGCCGGCGAGCCGGTCCATTCGGGCATCCACCTCTTCGGTGCGCCGGCGATCGGCGTCAAAGCGGGCGCGCCTCTCCTCCTCCGCCCGCATCTTCTCTGCTAAGACCAGCGCCTCGGTCTCGCCGCGGCGTCTGAACTGCACCGCAGGACTTCTGTCGGCCGTCTCCGCCAGTTCCATCGCGTAATCAGGAAGCTGATCGGCCTCAATGACGCGGCGGAGCATCCGGTTGAACTCCTTAGGTTGAGCGTCGCTGCCGGTCTTGTCACGCAACACCTCGACCCGGCACAGCCACCCACCTTGCTGCGAACCGACATGCTTGCGCGCGATGCGATACAACGCCCGCTCCAGTCCCCCGGACAGAAGGAAATAGTCGGGGTGCATGGTCAGCAGCGACTTCTCGTTGACGATGCCCTCGTAAACCCAATCGGAGAGAGTCAGCGTCATGCCCCGCGGCTGTTCGGTGTCGGCGTCGGTGTCGAACGTCCAGCTATCCAGCCAGTTGAAGCCAGCCTTCTGACGGCGCTTCGTCGCTCGAATCGAGGTTGTGATGGATGTGGTCTGGAGCCGGAGCAACGCGGCCTGTAGCTCCTGATAGTCCCGACCGCCGGTGCTACGCTTGATCGCCCGCAACAGGTCGTAAGGCGTCGTCGTCAGCGTGCGGGGCAGGTCATTCAATCCCTGCTGCTTCATGCGGTTGAGCGTGGATGCCGCCCAGATCAAAATATCGGCGTCCCAAATCGTCGCCATGCCATAATCGGGAATTGCTTGGACGCGCACCCACGCTTCGCCATCTGGGCTTTTATACTCGATCGGTTTCAGCCGTTTGCGTTTCTGGAGCGAGAAGAATGGCCGCTCCATGACCTCACGCTGGTCGCGGAGCGGCAGGTCACCCAGCGCTGGGATGAACAGATCAAACTCGGGGTTAGGATCGCGCCGCTTGCTCATGGTGCGAACCTGGTATGCCCCCGCTTGACCAAGTACTGGCGGAGAAGGCGCTCGGTGATGACGGTGAGCGGTTCTCCGCCCTCCTCGACGCTGAGTTGGCGCAATGCGCGGTGCATGTCCTCGGGGATATGGATCAGCACCGCCTTCTTGCCGGGATGACTGCTGCGCCGGGCCGGCGCTGCCGATGTTGGCGTGTCTACGTCGCGCCGCGATCGAAGCGAGACCGCCGGCTGCTTCGGTATGGGGGCAGGCTCGACGACGGTTGCCGGTGCTGCCTCTTCGGGCTGGTCATCGAAGATGCCGGCCAGCGCGGAAGGCTTTTTCGCCATCATGCCACCTTGCTTACTTGCTTAGTCGTAAAGCCGCTTAGTCGCTTAGCCTCTTCAAAGGCGCTTCGCAACTCGGCTGCCGCCTTGCTGTCCGGCTCCGTCTCAACCGCTGTCCGCCCAAGCGGGGTCGCCTTATAATAGTCTTTGCGGAAGTGGAGCCGGCTGTCGAACAGCGTCACACCCTTTGCCGCGAAGCCGGCATGAGCCTCCTGCCCCTCCCCGCCTTGGTGCGGCACCTGGGTCAAGATGACCGCGAACGGCGTGCCCGCCTGCTGCACCTGCTTGACGGTCTGCAACACCGAATGAATGTCGAGCCCGCGCGGGGCGACTGGAATAATAACGAAGTCCGCCTGCTCGGCCGCGAGCATCGCGATATCCTTGGAGTTCGCCGGCGTGTCGATGATGATGAGGTCGACCTTGCCGCTGCCGCGACCGCGCGAGACGTGGAGTGGGAGGCCGGCAACGCTGCTGTCCTTCACCATTACGTCATCCATATCGCGACGCTCCGACCAGTAGAGCGCCGACCCCTGCCGATCGTCGGCATCGAGGATCACGACGGATGCTCCCTCGCGTGCCGCCTCGACGGCGAAGCCGGTGGAGAGAGTCGTCTTGGACTGCCCTCCCTTCTGCGCGATCACGGCCCATACCTGCATGCCTGCTACTCCTACTAAGCGGCCAATCGACTAATGCCGCTTAGCCGCTTAGTCGTAAAGATGGTTAGTCGCTTAGCACCGGTGTCGAGGTTGCTACCTATCGAGCGCATCGTGATGCATCGCCCATGACAAAACCGGGCAAGGCGCCGCACCCGCTGTCTGCAGCCATTTGCGCGTGGTTCAGCGCCTCGAACAGCGGGACCATGCCGATCGGCATCCAGTTCAGCTAGCTGTCGCGAATATCCTGATCCAAGATTTTCCTTGGAAGGCGCCTCACCGTGGGTCCTGCCTCGTGGCCGATAGCGGAGGCGAGGGGGCGGTGGAATCTACGCGGGGGTGTTGAGAGCGCAGCGTAGCGAGCCACAGCCCGCCTGATTGCCGTTGCTGGAAGGGAGGGGCAGTGCCCGCACTTTCCCTGTCATCGAACAACGTCGCCGCTCGGTGGCATGCTCAGGCCGGTCCGGCACCGCAAGCATCCACGCCAGCTACTAAGCTGCTAAGCTACTAAGCTACTAAGCTACTAAGCTACTAAGCGACTGAGGGCTGAGTTCGGCGTTGTTCTCAATTGAGGGCGGTAAATGAAAAGCCAGCGGTCGCCTCCTGTGAGCAGCGTCTGATTTCGTGACAGACCGTTCGCGCCCAATCACGTCATCTAGTATCGAAGCCGCAGAGCAAGGCCGTAAGTATCCTCCCGCTGGAAGGTATCGTCGTTACGGCCATCGTTGAATTCGAGGGCAAGTCCCAAGTACGGGAAGGTGTCCGGTGCGAATTCAAGCGAGCCGTACCATCGGCGCGCATGGCGCAGTCCGATGCCGCCTCGCAGCTCGAGATGCCGGACCCCGCCCGTAATCACGAAATTCGAGATCGGACTTCCCACATTGAGGCGCGCGCGCAGGCTAAGATCGCCCCCAAAGCCCCAATAGTTTTCGGCCTCAGCAAGCTCTTCACTCGCACCGGCACGCCATACCTTCGAAGCATCTGCAATGAGAGTCAGCTTGGGCCGGAGCAGGAGCGGACTAAAAATCTGCAAATTGCCGCCGAAAAGCGTGCCGATGTCACGGCCCAGCCAGATTGCGGGATCGACATAGAGCCTGATTTTACCCTGATGCGAGCCTTGCTCCATGTCGTCGATGAAGCTGCCTTCCATTCGCGCGTCAAACCCAAATTCGGGTGTGCGATAATGCCACCCAGCAAGTAGGCCGGGTGACAGCGTCTCAATGTCGCCCTCCTCACCGGTGATCGCTTTGCGTTCGTACGACAGGTAGGGGATTAGCTCAAACGCACCGCTTTTAGGCCCAATCCGCAGACCTGCGACGGCATCGAGTTCGAACGTCGTGGTCCGGACGATCCGGTCTTCCGAATAGGCGATGGTCGCTGCCTCAGCGTCCTTGAGATCGTCTGATGCGATGGCGAGATCCTTTACCGAGCCGCGTAGCACGGGTCGGAGCGCGATGCTGCTGGATGAGGGCGTGGGGGCCGGCTTGAGGGGTTCGGTAGTACTGCCCTCTGCGATCGTCACAGACTCGGTCTCGCAAGTTATTACGAGTCCGGCGCCCGCAAAAAGCGACAACGGATTAGCGGCCTCCGCTCGGGCGAGGCGCGAACCTACTGTTAGGGGGCGCATCAAACGATAGGTGACCGAACCCGAAACATGAACATTGGTGACCATGAGTGACGCCAATTCGGCGAGTTCCTCGGTGATGGCGGCGCTTGCGATCGCGGCGGCCTCGTTCGCACTCAGGTCAACATTAGGCCCAAACGGCCGATTAGCGGTTGCAGGCGAGCTGCGCCCGGCGTTGACCACGGCGTAGACCGGCTCACTTAAGGAAGCGCTCGTTGACACGAGTTGGATTGCGCCGTCCCGGGCACCCCCAGAGTTGGCGCCGTCAAGGAGCATCGTCGCGCCGGCCTTGGTGACGATCAGCAAGGCGAGTGCATCTAGATTGACCGCGGCCTTACCGGAGTAGATGCGGGAGCAGAGCTGGGCTCGGTTCGCCTCGGTCAGGGTTTCGGCTCTGACAGTGACCGGAAAGGCGCTCAGCAGAAGCGCGACTGCAATGCTGCGCCGCATCACCCGAGCACCGCACCAAGCTGCTCGATCAACTTTTCGTAAAGATAGACCTTTATCTTCGAGAAAGGCAATTCAAGCGTGTCTTCAGCATATCGCTCCTCGCTGTCAAAGCCCAAATAGAGCGCACGCAGATCGTGCAGGTAACGCTCGTATCTTGTCAGGCACATGCCCCAACCGACCGGTGAGGCTGCGATTGGGTCCACGCTGGGAACGGTCTCCGCCAAAATCTTTTCGCGGGGTATACCAAACTGGTCCGCCATCGCGTCGAGTAGGCACACATGAACGTCGATCCTGATTTGCACGTCACCGGGTATCGCCACCACGAGGCGCGCCTCGGCGAGAATGTCGTTCAAGGCATGGCTGACAATCCGCTCATTCTTCCTTCCCATCTCCAGCCTCCCGAGTTTGATGTCGTCGAAGATCTTAAGATGCGTGTATAATCTGGTAGCTAAAAACGGGATTTGCGTAGCAGCGAGAATGCGCTGTCCAGTGCCGATACCCCTCGGCTCCAGCCGAGCGGCGCCATCGCCTGAGAGAATGCACGACATCCATAACGCTTCGAGGTCAGCTATTTGCCAAACGCGCGTGCCGAGGCCCGAGTTACCGGAGACGACTCGCTCTCATGTCTGATTTTTACATTATGATCAGTGTATAGCGTCGCTTTGGATTTGCAAGGCTAGGCCAATTGCCACAGACGGTATTTAAACGTAAATGTGCCGTCCTATTGATCGCGTAATTGTCGATTTTTTACTATCCAGTTACGTAAGCTGCGTCAGCTAGGTAACCTCCGCTTCGGGAGGCGAGGGCGCTGCTGCAAGGCGAAATCTCTTTGGGGATAGTATTAATTAGGTCAACATTGTTCTCTCGCTGAGATCGTTAAGTCGGCTGCTCTCGAATGAGGTTCTCCCCCTTTTTTGCGATTATGCTGACCATATATCGCTCGGGCGAATTAACGATCTTTTTTCTCGCTGGGCGCTTATGCATAAGCTGATCTGCTTGGGAGAACGCCTGATAGGGGAGGGAACCTCTGTCCGGGAAGCAGCCAAGCCGCTCAAATACCATCATGCTACCCTCTACCGGGCGTTATCCGCGCCGGCCGGCTAGTCGCCTATCCCGTTGGCGTCAGAGCAGGGCACTGGATCGTCCAACGACCCGTTTCATATCGTCGCCAAAGACCGAAAGTGGTCGGTACAGGTCCGTTCCGTTGATGTTGACGGCGTGACGCGCATTGCCCGCTGCCAAAACGCGGTTCATTACTGCCGCGTGGGTCGCGTCGGGCATATAGATCGCCGAAAAGCCCATACGCTTGTAGAGGCTCATCCTCGAGCTAGTCCAGAACTCCTCCGGTTCCTTGAAGAAGCCGAAACCGACGCCTTCGATCGAATTGGCGGAATACAACAGCCGCTCGCGCGCGACCTCGCTTTTGATCGATATAACCAAGTTGGTCGGGGCACAGGGTATCAGAATATCGCCCAGCGCCTGCAAGGATGCCATCTTGCCGCTGTTCATGAGAACATGGCCCGGCATTTTCCATATCGGCCATCCCGTAGCGTCGGTGAACATGGCAGGAATGCCGGCGCTGGTCAGAACCTCGCTGCAAAGCGATTCCATGATCGCCCCGCCAGCTCCGCACGGCATGGCCGGACCCGGATTAAAGCCTGGCCCCTTATGCGGATGCTGTATGAGGAAGGCGTCATGCACATTTGCTGACGTAATAGGCGTGCCGAGGGTAAGCTCGCAGAAGTGAACAATGGCCCTTGCGGACGAGGGTATCTTGATCTGGTTGTAGAGGCAGGGACACACCCTGAGAAGCCGGTCAAACGCTGCCTTGGGCATAGGTATCTGCTGCGCCTGCCACGGAGATAGCAGGCTCAGCACCGGACTTGCCGGCATTGTGGGGCCACTGGAGAAGTGCGCGTTCAGCCACGCCGCTGCCGCAGCCTTGGTCCCGGCCTGCAAGCCGAGGGCAGGATAATCGACCAACTGCTGCCAGCTCAGCGGGTTTGGGGCCGCCGGGCAATGAGGATGAAGACAAAGCACGTCGCACGATAGCGAGCCGCGCCAACGGCGTTAAGGCATTGCTCGGCAGGACGACGACGGCGCTCTCCTGCCTCTATCGGCGTCGCATCACACCCACGCCGGCGACTTCCAAGGTGAACCTGCCCAACTCTGCGAGCGGTCGTCACTCGCAGGGCGAAGGGCCACAGCCAGCCGACACCGACACGCCGGCCTCCTACCTATACATCGTGGGAACTATGTTGATACTTTGCCGTTTATATCGCATATATGACGATACTAACAGGGAGGTATCCATGAGCGACATTGTAGCGGTATTCACGTCGAAGTCGGTTGAGACAATTTTGGCGGACGGGGGGTCGCAATCCTGGGCCTTGGATCGGGTACGCGCCTCAAGGTGCGATTATCTGGTGGTATGCCGCAATGCCAACGATCAGCCTGAAGGCCCGGAACCGCACGGGTCCGCATTTCTCGTCGGCAAGGTGTCCGACGTGGTGGCCTCCACCGAGACGGCGGGCCGCTACAAGATACTCATCAGCCACTACGCACTTGTGACTTGGGAGGAGGAGTGGGGAGGCGCGCGCAACCCGGTAGCCTATTGGAAGGACAGCGACTACACGGACGATGACGGCAAGGTGCGTGACTTCAAGGCGCTCGACTTCAAAAAGGTTGAGGATTTTGCGGTGGATTGGGCCGGGGACCATGCGCCTGCCAGCCTGACGATCGCCGCGGCGAAGGCGGGCTTGGCAGCAACGTTCAATGTGCCCGAAACCGCTATCGAGATCACGATCCGCGCCTGAGCCGTGAGTCGCGGCGGGCCAATACATTCAGTAAAGTCACCAAAGCATGGCGAAAGTCTCCTCGCGCGGGGGGCTCGCCATCGCCCGCTTCGAGCCAGTCCAGCCCGGAAAAACGCGGGTCATAGGGGTGGTGGACCCTGCTGCGGGCGAATACGTCGAAAGCTGTCGAGACATGCGGCGGCGGCTCGGTAAGAGAAATCTGCCCCGTACCCGCGAACCATTCGTCCAAGGCTTCAATGAGGCCATACAGCGCCCGCAAGGCCGATGGACTTGCTGCAACCGGACGAAGAAATTGGGGCCAGTCGTGGGCGATGGCGCGTTCGGGGACATCGGCCGGCAAGTGGCCCAGCTCCCGCTGAAGATTGTCCATCCAGCGGAGCTGAGGACGATCATGATTGAGGCGCGTCACGTCAGCCCCCGATCGGCAGCAACCGTACATCGCCGATGAAGCTCTCCAGCGTCTGAAGGTGCGGGCGAACGTCCTTGGGAAATGTATCGGCAATGCCAGCAGGCACCACGAGCTGCACGCCCGCATTGGTCATCTCGCGGAACTGCGGCTCGGATACGCCTTCCTGCAAGGTCAGCAGGTGCTTGGCAGGGATGCGATCGGCCTCGTTGAGGATTTGCCGCCAGCGGTCCTTGCACGTCGTCTTCACCGCCAGCATCCGTAGCCGGTCGGCAGGGAAATCTGCGTCGCGATAGGCGGCAACGGAGGGGAACAGGAAGTCGGGTCGCTTGCCGGGTTCGGATTCCGGCTGATGGGCGAAGTGCGTGCCCTCGATCAGGCGCTCCTCCATGAATATTGCCCGGGTATGCAGCTCCAGCGATCGGCCGGACCTCGCCTTGCGGCGCTGGAGGACGGTCTGGGCGCGGGCAATGAAGGCATCCACCGTAGCAAACCCGGCTTGGATGTGCGGCAGCTCGATCGCCTGCTCGACGCTCCGGAATATCTCGAACTCGCAATCGCGACGACGCATCAGCCGCTTGTCAGGATCGAGGCCGGCATCAGCGCGCAGCTCGACAGCCTTGCGGATGATATCGACGCCGGTCGGGAACTTCGTCCGCCATGCCGGCGGGATTTCATCGGCGGCCAGCCAGCAGCTCGCCCGAACGGGTGGCGCCTGCAACAGGCCCAGCAGCCCGCCCTGGGCCGGCGGCCACAGTAGCCATTTCCCGGGCTCGACCGGCCCGACGCGATCCTCGACCAGATCCTCTTCGGTCTCGTGCCGGCAGACCCAGACGTGACAATCGGCCACCTCGGGCGGCTCGGCCCTGTTGAACGCGAAGATGGTGAGCGCGCCGGTGCTTTCGGGATCGAGCAGCGCCGACGCCTGCCCGCCGAAGTTGGTCAGCCGCGTCTCGTTGCGGCCGCCCTTCGGGTTGTCGTGCAGCTTGTTGTTGTACCAGACCGCCCGGACCCGCTGATGGTCGGGGTGGGAGTCGACGTAGAGGTCGAACCACACGTCGGGGTTCTTGACCGCCGGCTGATTGAGCGCGGGAAAGAAGCCGAACAGCACCTCGCGAGGGATGTAGGGGCCGGCCTGGTGGCTCTCGTTCGCCAGTGTGTCGTTGCCCGACAGGCGTTTCACGTACCAGACGAAGCCTAGGCCGCCATATTCGTCCAGCCACTCGACAAGATCACCCACCGGCACGCAGCGTTCCCCTGATCTCTCCCTCTTTCCGATCGGAGCGGAGCCAGTCGGCCGCGAGTGGCACGACGGCATCCGCCCCGATCCGGCCGGGGCCTTTCATCGAGCATTCCCAGATTTTCAGCACGCGCCATCCGCCATGGTCAAGCGCAGCCTCCACCTCGGCGTCACGCTCCTGGTTACGGCCAATCTTTTGCCGCCAGAAATCCTGACGCGTGCCGGGCCAGCGAAACAACGGGCAGTCGTGCGCGTGCCAGAAGCAGCCGTGAATGAAGATGACCGCGCGCCACCGTGACAACACCATGTCGGGCTTGCCGGGCAGGGCGCGATCGTGGAGCCGGAACCGGAAACCAAGGGCATGGAGGCCGCGCCGTACCACCAGCTCGGGTTTGGTGTCCTTCCCCCTGATCCCGGCCATCATGCGGCTGCGCGTCGCCGCATCGACTATATCACCCGGCAAGCGCCAGCTTCCGCTGGAGCCGTTCCGGTGCGATCTCGGCGCGATCGACAAGCCACGGCAGCATATGCTCGGCGACCGCCTTCACTACCGGCACCACGACGGCGTTGCCGAACTGGCGATAGGCCTGCGTATCGGACACGGGAATGATGAAGTCGCGGCCATCGGGTTCATCGAACCCCATCAGCCGGGCACACTCGCGCGGCGTCAGCCGGCGGGGATTCTTTCCCTTCTGCTCGACAAGGATTTCCGATCCGTCTTTGTAATACCGTGCCGACAGGGTGCGGGCGACGTCGTTCGGCCCGACCAGCCCGAACCCGAAGCCGTTGCCCGCCGCCTTGTGCTTGTCGGCATATTCCTGGAGGTAACGCCACAGGTGATCGGTCAACGTGTACTTCTCCGACACCGAAGCGATGTTGCCGCGGGTGTAAGGGAAATCCAGCTCCTCGGTGCCGTCCTCGGGATGTAGGATGGTGCCGAGTTTTGGCCCGTTGAGCATGTCGGGCAGCACGAGGTCCGCGAAGGTGAAATCGTTCGGATCGCGGAAGCCGACGATGAAGATGCGCTCGCGTTGCTGGGGCACGAACGCCTTGGAGTTGATGACCCTCCAATGGACCTGATAGCCCAGCTCGGCTGCCAGCGTGCGGTGGATAACCTCGAACGTCCGGCCCTTGTCGTGGTTGACCAGATTCTTGACGTTCTCCAGCAGGAACGCCCGCGGGCGGTGGTGCTGGATAATCTTCGCCACGTTGAAAAACAGCGTACCCTGCGTCTCGTCGGCGAAGCCGTGCGGCCGGTTGAGCGCGTTCTTCTTCGACACCCCGGCGATCGAGAAAGGCTGGCACGGGAAGCCAGCCAGCAGCAGGTCGTGTGCCGGGATGCTCTCCACCGACACCTTGGTTATGTCGCCGGCGACCTCATGCTCGCACTCGTAGTTGGCGAGATAGGTGGCCTGCGAATATTTGTCCCACTCACTGGTAAAGACGCATTCGCCATACTCATCGAAACCGCGGCGCAGGCCGCCGATACCGGCGAAAAGGTCAATGAAACGGAAGGCTTTGCCCAGCGACTTCGTCTGCGGCTTTGCCGCTCGACTGTCGCGGATCATCGTGTCGAGCAGCTTCACGGCCGCCCGGCGCGGCCGCGTCAGCCCGCGCTCCCACCGATATACCGTGCTGCGGGAAAATCCCGCCAAGTCGGCAAGGGCATCTACGCTGATGCCGGCGCTGGTGCGAAGACGGGAAAACTCGGATACGGACGGCAAGCGGCACCTCTGGGAAGGTTTGTGCCACAATGACGCTTATCTTCCCCCCAAGCAAGAACAAAACGCGATCCCATCCCGTAAGGCCGTCAAGCCTGTCATCGGCTGCGACTTAGCTGCGCTCCATGCACAAGGCTTCGATACCGCTGCGGGGAAGGGAGGGGGCGGAGAGTGCGCCAAATGGCTGCCCCCCAACACCAACTCTTGCCCTAATAGCCCTGCCCTGCCTACGACAGCTCCTGATCTCCAGCCGGAAGGTATCGTACCTTTATGCCAGAACCTCTCAATATTCTGAGTGCCGCCCGTTGAGCCTCCAGCCACCTCTTTTCACCAGCAAACCCGTTTGGAAGTACAACTCTGCGAATAGGAGACCACGCAATGGCTCGTGCACAATCACTGCATGGAAATCTAGTGCAATACAGAGTTGCTCCTTCAAGGTTTACTCCGGCCAAATAAGCCTTGAATAGGGCGGCCCGCTCAGCATGTTCTATGACGTGATAACGGTCCTCGGTGGCCACCTCTTGGTTCACGGCTTCCATTTCAACCTTTAACCTTGGCGGAACGACGTTCGAGGACCGCGCTAGTTCGCCACTGGCGTTGGCGATTACAGCCCCAACTGCGGACTGAGGCACGGTTTTCGCCTTTGGATCATCGGTGTGGAGCCTCTCTGCGAAGGCCTCCGCAAGGTAGAAGCGATCGGCTTCTGTAAGGGACGAAAAGCGCACTATGGTGTTCCGTACAAGGGGGGTTTGCCGATGCTGCTTACACAGGCACAGATTCGTGGCCTAAACATTGTTTCCAACGATGTGCCGGACGGTTGGCGCCCCACCTCCTACGATGCAACCGTTGGGGACATCGTAATCGGTGGTAAGATACTGAGCGATAACAGCTATGTTATCCCACCGCGGGGGGTCGCTTGGGTGGTATCGAGGGAGACGTTTGCACTGCCGGATAAAGTGACAGGCCTCGCTACTTTAAGAACAACCTGGACGCATAAGGGAGTATTGGCTCTTAATGTCGGAGTCGTCGATCCTTCGTGGACTGGCTCTCTTTCAACAGCCCTCGTCAATTTAAGCAAAACACCTTTTCCTATCTCAAAAGGCGACCCGTTTTTCCGCGTCGTATTTAATAGGCATCGGGCATCAGGTGCACCGGCGTCCGGGCAACCTAGAGACGCCTACCTGCGCTCCACCACGGAAAGGTCAGCACTGTTTGCTCGCACATTTTTGGACATGGATTCGCTGTCTTCGGAAATAGCTAAGGAGATACTTGGCCTTCCAAAAATAGCAGTCACAATCGGCATTGTGGCCCTTCTTGTTTCTATAGCGGCCATATTTGCTCCTATTGGATTCAGCACATGGTCTGAGTACCGTCAGATTCCAGTTAAGTACGACCAGCTCTCAAAACGTGTTGATGATATTAACGCTGACGGCATCAATAAGAAAATTGGCGATTTGGAACGGGAACTAGCCATCCTGCGTGCGCTTAACGTCGAAAGGCAGAAACCGGCACAGGTCAGGACCATCAAGCAGTACGCACCTCCTCACATCGTAGTAAACGCTAGCCAGAACGTGCAACCTTGACTCAGCATTGGCCATTTTGATCAAACTGAGTCTTGGTGTTCCCGATGCTCTCGCAGCACCCGCTGCACTGTCGAGCGAGATACACGAAACAGGCTGGCCAGCTGGGCAGGGGAGCCTTGCCCGGCTTCTGCCTTAGCGATGATCTCGGCGCGCTGCTGGCCCGTCAGGCTCGGCCGGCGTCCAAGGTGTCGCCCTGTGCTGCGCGCGTGCGCTAGCCCGCTCATGGTCCGCTCGCGGATCATCGCGCGCTCGAACTCGGCGAACGCACCCAGCATCTGCGTCATCAGCCTGCCTGGCGCGGTGGTGGTGTCAATAGCTTCAGTTAGCGACCGGAAACCGGCACCGGCTGCGGTAATCGCCTCCAGCGTGAACAGAAGGTCTCGCAGCGAGCGGGACAATCGGTCGAGCTTCCACACCACCAGCACGTCGCCGGGTGTCAGCGCACCGATCGCACGCGCCAGCTCGCGGCGATCAACCTGACCGCCCGACGCCTCCTCCTGATAGATTGGCTCGCACCCCGCATTGGTCAACGCATGAAGCTGTGGAGCAAGGTCTTGGGTGTCACCGCGGGACACGCGCGCATAGCCAATTTCCATGCGTGTATTCTGACACAGGGTTGTGACACCTGCAAACCCGCGGAAAAGCTGGGGGAAGGGGCCGGTGTCAAAACCGTTCGGTTCTGACACCCCTTCACCCCTTTTTATCGGAATGCTAGGCACGCCGGGTGCAACGCGTTGCAACCACCAGCGATGTACGTCGCGTTCCTCGCTGGTCGCAGTTTGGGGCGGAAGTTAGTTCCAGTACTAACGTTATCCCGGTTTGCACCTTCGGTATCGTTGCCGGTATCGTTGCCGGTATCGTTACGGCGCTCTTCCGATGATCGTTCTGCCACCGCTTACTGTATCCCACATAGTTCAGTATCCGATGTAGATGCCATCCTACATGTTTGGGCACGAGTTACCGCTTTTCCGAATAAGCAGACGCTTTAAATCGCTTGTATCATCTCCACGTTGATGTTGGCTATCGTTCATCAAAAAAGTGGTTTTTAGATATCATGCCTAGAAATTGCCCAAGATAATTGCGTTTTACTTGACAATTCCGGTTGACGGACTGACATCCCCGCGCTAGGGACCATTTTAGAGCGCCGAAGCCAGTCCTCCCTGGCTCCGAGCTGCGAACGCAGAGACAGCCCCGTCACGCTGGCCGGCGCGACGGGGAGAGGTATCCGCAGCTTTGCTGCTCTATCAGGGAACGGCCCGCCATCCTCGGATTGCGGGCCGTTTTCTGTTTACGGCAGGCAACATAGGCTGTCAAATTTGTTCTGCTCTATCGCTAGCATGTAATCATGCCCATGATACACAGCCAGCGGAAGCATACATATCTAGCTTTCCCTGCTGAGTATAATATATTTACTCTCAGCTATCCCACAGCTCGAATGCAGCTTGGACTTGATCAACTCGAACAGAGCTACGGGTCCTGTTCGAATGAGGCGCATACAAAACTGGCATGCCGCTGACATCAAGCGGCCCAGATTGCCGATCAAGTAAATCAACCTCCATCCATTTCTGATCGTCTGACACGCCAAGGATGCGGCTGATTGCGAGGATCTCCCCGGAGGCGAGTAGCAAGCCAAACCCCCATTGGTCCTGCGCCATTCGCTCGACATACCAAACTGGTAATATCTCAGTCATGCGGGTCGGGTCGGTGACCATTCCAATTTTACGGCGCACGACCTTCGCTTGCTGCCAAGCAATGATTGCACTGATTATCGATACGAACAGGGATCCGCCGGCGATACTAGCGGTGACGATCTCATTGGCTGTCATTGGCACTGCATACACCTCGCACTGGAGCGTAGGGGGCTCCTCCCCATCTAAATGGCGGCACGGTGCGAAACCACGGCCTTTCCTCACCCTGGCATCCCATGCATTCCGGCGCCCAGGCGTGCGGATCGGCGCCAGAATGAATTGATTTCCTGGATATGGTCGGTTGTTCCTAGATCGCCTGGAAAGAATTGATGACCTTGTTTTCCTTGATACCCTTGATGGGTGGTATGCGAGGTGCTATGGCCCGGATGTGGAACGATCGGGACGTGCGCCGGTGGAAGATGCAGAGGGCCAAAAGGTTACGCGGGGCAAAGGTCGGGGAAGCAATTTCCTGGTGCTGTCGCGTAATTCGTGGGCGGAGCTGCTCGCAGTCCCGACGTCCAATCGTATGAGCATCATCATCGCTTACCTGGTCCTGCTCGCCGGCACCGGCAGTGACCATCGCCTGACCAAATGGTCCGCCAAGGCGATTGAGGACCACACCGGCCTTGGGAAGCCGCGAGCAAAGCGAGCGATCGAGGAACTGATAGCCGCGGGACTCATCAAGCGCTCAGCAGCATCCTCACGTATGTCCCCGCAATATGAGCTGCCGGCAACGTCGCTGGAAGACGATGCAATTTTTCTCCCGATCCAACTTATTACCGGCTTGGATGGTGAAACGCCGATCCTGCGCCGATTGCGGGAAACTGGTGACGAGTACGCCTTGCGGATGCTCATCGACCTATACGGCCTGATCGAACTCGACCCGACCTTCGGCATATCAATCGAACATTTGCGCCAAGACATGGCCGATGGAGAAGCGTCTGCCAAAAAAATCAGTGAGGCGGGCGCACATGCAATTTGGGCACTTCGGGTTGGGCACACGAAACATGCTGCAGGCGCCTGGCTCGAACCCTACTGGGGCGATGGTGGGTCGGCAAAGAAGAAAGGCTCCTGGAAAGGCTGGAACCAGCTTGAACTGCTCAAGAAAATCGGTGCAATTTGGTACGAGCCGTGGGTATTCGATGGTGAGGAGCTGGACGCCGAGCCGGTGATCCCTGTCGATCCGGCGGTGCTCTACAATTATGACACCGGTGATGATGAGGCGCGACTGACGAGGCTCGCCTTCGACACCTGTCGCGCTCTTATGATCGACCGAGATTACATGATGGACTCGCGGCCGTTCGATGTGGTGATCCCGTTGACGGTGCATCGCCGCACGCCGGCCTTGCGCAGCGTGCTACGGTTGCGCGTTGAGGCTGATACGCCCGGTCGACGTCTTGCTTACAAGAAGCGTCGAGCATTGATCGAACAGCACATTGCCGGCTTTCAGCAGATTAAGGACGACGCAGAAGCGGAGCGGTTTGACCGCCCGATGCGCACCGGTAGCACGAAGGTAGCCGGATGATTCAAATCGCCTTCGATGCGACAGCTTTCGGTGTGATGTGCGGTGGGATTGCGACCGTCATTACGGCAACGGCTGCTCTCGTCTGGGCGTTTCGTCGTGACCCCAAAGGTGGTGGTGATAATCGCCCCTCCTCTGACGGCGGTAATTACCGCCTGCCACCGGCGGAATAGGCGCTTATGCCAATGCAAGACCCTACTACTCGTCAGGTTGAGCTGTTCCTGAAAGCTAAGCGCCCACGATCGGCCCTTGCAGTCGCGATTCTGCGAGGTTTCCCGTGGTGGCGACTTTCCCTCGGAACGCTGGGGCTGGTAACGTTTCACCACTTCAATCCATTGAGTTAGATGCGGCAAAGGTATCCTTCACCGACCACGGACGGCAGAAGTAGACCTTCTTAGCGCCTCATCGGCGCATCTGCGTACGGGCTTGGTCGACACGGCGGGTACTGACATGGCCGTCACGTTGGAGACCGTCAGCTCCGGCATTGATGTCCTTCACTGGAAGTGCTCCGCCGCAGC
>NZ_JBLFFI010000013.1:0-29999 GCF_051400595.1 Sphingomonas larreae | reverse complement strand
TCGATCGCGGTCTTTTCGAAGGACATCAAGGACGAGATCTTCTCGCTCACGAGCGTGGAGACGCTCGATGTCGGCCGGGGTGCGGAGGCGGTGATCGTGACCGCGCCGCGGAACGCCAACACGGCCAGGATCCGCGGGGTCGAGCTTAACCTGCAGCAGGCGCTGGCCTTCCTGCCGGGTGCGCTGTCGGGCCTCGGCGTCGCCGCGAACGCCACTTTTCTGGACACGGAGTTCACCTTCCTGACGACCGCAGGGCCACGCGAGACGGGGCTCTACCTGCAGCCGGACGCGACGGCGAACGCGACGGTCTACTATCAGCGAGGACGCTTCGAGGGACGCGTCTCGTGGAACTACATCGGCGGGTTCCTCGAGACGATCAACGACACGATCCCCAACGCCGACCAGTACTGGAAGGAGCGCTCCACCTTCGATGCGAACCTCAGCTTCCGCATGACGCCAAGGCTGACGCTCTACGCCGAAGGGCAGAACCTCTCGAACGCAGGACGGCGCGAGCTGACCGGTCCCGGTCGGACGTACCTCCAGGAGTCGGCCGAGTACGGCCGGACCTTCTGGGCCGGCGTGACGGCGAGCTTCTGATGCGCTTCCTCCTCGTGCTCGCAGCTGCAACGACAACCATCAGCGGCAGCGCCGTGACCGTCCGCAGGCTACCGGCGCTTGAGGCGCGGCAGGGCGTCGCAGCGGGACCTCGCGACCTCTACGCGATCGCGAACTACCGGATCGCGCGCTACGACAAGCGCACCGGCGAGAAGCGCGCGAGCTGGGAAGGGGACAAGGCGCGTTTTCCCCATCTCAACAGCTGCGCGGTGATCGGTCGCGATCTCGTCTGTGCGCTGTCGAACTTCCCGGCGGTGCCGCAGAGGAGCTCCGTCGAGTTCTTCGATCCCGTCACGCTGGCGCACCGGCGCACGGTTTCGCTCGGACAGGGTATCGGCTCGCTGACCTGGGTCGATCGTCACGCCGGTGCCTGGTGGGCGATGTTCGCGAACTACGACGGCAAGGGCGCGGAGCCTGGTCGTGATCACCGCCACACCATTCTCGTCCGCTTCGACGACGATTGGCGACGCACGCAGAGCTGGGCTCTACCGGCCTCGATCCTGGAGCGGATCGCACCGATGAGCATCTCGGGAGGCGGCTGGGGCCCTGACGGGCGCTTGTACCTGACGGGTCATGATCGGCCGGAGCTCTACGCTGTGCGATTACCGGAGGGCGGCGCAGTGCTCGACCATGTCGGAACGATCGGCATAGAAGCAGGCGGCCAAGCCATCGATTGGGACGAGTCCGCACCCGGGACGCTCTACGGGATCGATCGAGGAGGGAGCAGCATACTCCAGATGAAGGTGGCTATCGGTAGCGCTCAAGGAATGTAAGAGCAGCCCGCCGCTATGACCATTCTCCTGAACAAGCGTCCGCTTATGGGAGGTGGGCAGAACCCTCTGAATGACTGCTTTTGGGTCCTCCAGCGCGGGCACTCAATCATGGCTTCGTCGTCTAACACGTAAGGTGTAGCTTCCGCCTCTGCTGCCCGGACCCTAGCCCGACGCGTAGTGGCTATCTAATGCATCAACGAGCGCCGTCTTCGTGTTGCGCGCACGCATGTGCGACTGCGCCGGTCACTCAGCCCGGGTGACCGGCGCATTTCGGTCTCGTCAGGCCGGGACGATCGCTGCCTCTGAGCTGCCGATCATCCGGCGTCGGCGAAGCGCCGCGCCGACTACGCCGAAGCCTAGGATCATCAGCGCCCATGTCGCCGGCTCGGGCACCGCGCCCTGCAGGCCGTTGGTGGACAGATTGGCGTTGTTCGGGGCGAAGTCGGTGATCTGGGCGTTGTTCCCCAGCCCGATCCGCGGCCACAGGTTGAAGCCGTAATTGGCGGCAGTGAAGCCGGTCGACGGCAGCAGCGCCTCGCCGACGCGGGCGGTAATGATGTTGCCCGCGATGCTGATCGCGCCCGGATCGAGCGCGGTCGCGCCGACACTGCCGGTCCCGTCCTTGCGCAGCACGATCGCCTGATTGAAGATTACATTTTCCTGCCCAATCGGGGCGAAGGGGCGGATCGTGCCGGTGCCGGTGTTGACCCCGATCACGTAGAGCCCGGCCGTCATCGCGTCGATCGCGCCCGCGAAGGTGGCCCCGAGCGTGAAGAACTTGCCCGCGGCGTCGTAGTTGACCGAGAAGCTGGTCACGTCGAGGTCGGCGAGCGGCGGCCCGGCGGTGTAGCTCGGCAGGAAATCGCCCGTGGCGTCCATCACCGTGGCGGCGGTCGCCGCCTGCGGTGCTGCAATCAGCGCGGCGGCCGCGATCAACATGTGGCGCATCATCACTCTCCCCGAACGGGTGCCGCGCGGCGTCGCTGTGACGCGAGCGCGGGCGGCCGCCACCCGAAGGAGAGACACGGCCGCTGTCGGTGAGTGGCGCGTCGGCGGCGGATGGTTCACCATGATTAACTTTTTCGTTCCGGTTGAACCGTTGCCTTCGATCGTGACACTCACCCGGAACGAGGGTGAGCGGTGACGGCGGCGACGGCGGAGCAGGGTAGCGGGGTAGCCGACGCCGAACAGGCGCTGCTCGAGCGCGTGCGCGCGGGCGACCGGCGCGCGTTCGAGGCGTTGTATCAGGGCTATCATGCGCGGCTGTGGCGCTTCCTGCACAAGCTGCTGCGGCGGCCCCACCTGGTTGAGGAGGTGCTCAACGATGCCATGCTTGTGGTGTGGAACCGGCTCCACACGTTCGATGGACGCAGCCGCTTCTCCACCTGGCTGTTCGGCATTGCCTATCGCCAGGCGCTCGCCGCGCTGCGCCGGCTCGACGAGCCCGTCGACGACGCGCGGGAGGAGGCGATCGACGTCGACGCCGCTCCCGGTGCCGGGGCCGAGGCGTCGCGCGTCCGGCGCGGGCTCGACGCCGCGCTGGCGACGCTGTCGCCGACGCATCGTGCGGTCGTCGAGCTGACCTATTTCCACGAGTTCGGTTATCGCGAGATCGCCGCCATCATGGGGTGTCCGCCGGATACGGTCAAGACCCGCATGTTCCACGCGCGGCGTCATCTGCGCGCCGCGTTGCCGGGCGAACCCGGCGACTGGTATTGAGGAGGAGTGGAGCCGATCGCCATGCCCGATCATTCCTGCGACGCGGCGCTGCAGCTGCTGCCGTGGCACGTCACCGGCACGCTGGACGCGGCGGACGAACAGCTCGTCCAGCACCATCTCGCCGGGTGCGCGACCTGCCGGACCGAGCTGGCGCGCGAGCGCGCGCTCGCGGCGGCGATCCGCGCCGACGCGCCCGCGGCGAGCGGCGGGCAAACGATCGTCGCGGTGCCCGGGGGCGTCGCGTTGCGACCTCGGGCACGTGGCTGGATGCGGCGGCTGGACACCGCGCACGGTCGGCCGGTGTGGCGCCGGGTCGCCGTCGCCCAGTTCGCCGCGCTGCTGGTGCTCGGCACGCTGCTCGGGCTACCGTCGCAGCGTGCGGTGACGTATCGCGCGCTGGGTGACGCACCGGCGGCGGGCTCGGGCAACGCGCTGGTGATGTTCCGTCCCGACACAAGCGAAGCAACGCTGCGACACCTGCTCGCTGCGGCCGATGCGCGGCTCGTCGACGGTCCCACCGCGGCAGGCGCCTATGTCGTCCAGCTGCCGGGCGACGGCACTGCGCTGACGCGGTTGCGGGCGCAGCCGGCGGTGATGCTGGCCGAACCGATCGGCCGCGGTAACGGCGGGCGATGAGACGCGCCGCGATGGTGATGGCGCTGCTGGTGCCGGCATCGGCGAGCCTTGCCTCGGCGCCGGCCGCCTCGACGGCGCCGGCCGACGCGGGCACTACGCGCCCGGCGGCGGAGCGCCGCATCCTGGTTATGCTCGACCTGCCGCCCGAACATTACCGGCCCGGCGCCGATTACGGCGGCGGCTACGGCGATGCCGCCGCGGCCGCGGCGCGGCGCCGGCTCGCCGCGCGGCTCGCGCGCGAGCAGGGGCTGACGCTGCTCGACGCCTGGCCGATGCCGCTGCTCGGCGTCGATTGCGTAATCATGGCGGTGCCCGGCAGCGAGCCGCTCGACGCCGTCGCGGCGCGGATGGGGCGCCAGTCGGGCGTCGCGTGGTCGCAGCCGATGAACGAGTTCACCGCGCAGGCGGCGACGCCGGGTCAGCCGAATGACCGTCTCTTCGCGGCGCAGCCGGCAGCGCGCGCCTGGCAGCTGGCCGCGCTCCACCGTCTCGCCACAGGCGCGGGAGTGAGCGTGGCGGTGATCGACAGTCTGGTCGATGCCCATCACCCGGATCTCGTCGGCCGCGTGGCGGTGATCCGCGACTTCGTCAGTGCGCCGGGTGCGGTTGCAGCGGAGGCGCACGGCACCGGCGTCGCCGGCATCATCGCGGCACAGGCCAACAACGGGCTCGGCATAGCGGGCATCGCGCCCGGCGCGCGGCTGCTCGGCCTGCGCGCCTGCTGGCAGCGCTCCGCCAGCGCGACCGTCTGCGACTCGCTCAGCCTCGCGCGCGCGCTGCTTTACGCGACCGAGCGGCGCGCCGAGGTGATCAACATGAGCCTGACCGGCCCCAGCGACCCGCTGATCGCGAAGCTGGTTGCGCTGGCGCAGCGCCGCGGCGCCGCGGTCGTGGCCGCGGTCGATCCGCGAACTGGCTCCGGTTTTCCGGCGTCGCTTCCCGGCGTCGTGCGGGTGGCACAGGACGGCTTGGCGAGCCAGCGCACCGGCGTGTACAACGCGCCTGGCCGCGACGTGCCGACGACCGAGCCGGGGGGACAATGGGATCTGGTGAGCGGCAATTCCTATGCCGCCGCACACGTCAGTGGCCTGCTCGCGCTCACCCGGCAGCTTCGCCGCGCCGACGATGATCTGGTGGCGGCGCGCGCCGACGGTGGCGAGATCGACGCCTGCGCGACCGTTCGCCGCGCGGCAGGTGCACACGCCGGCGCTTGCTGAGCGGTTCGCGCTCGCCATGATCGCCGCCGCGTTCTCGACGCCGGCTGCGGCCAATGTCGGTGGATCGCTCGTGATTGCTAGCGACGACCGTTTCCGCGGCGCTAGCACCAGCGATGGTCGCCCGGTGGCTACCGCGGCGCTGTCGCTCGACGATCGCAGCGGGCTCTACGGCGGCGTGTCGGTGACCGCAGGCGGGGTCCGTGATGAAGGCATACGCCTGCTGCGCTCGGTCCAGTATGTCGGGTACGCGCGACGCGTCGCTCCTTCCGTGTCGGTGGACGTCGGGGCGGTCCGCCGGGCCTATGATCGCTACGCGACGATCGAATATGGCAGGAGCTTCGCGGAGCTCTACGCCGGCCTGGTCGGCCGACGCTTGTCCGCGCACATCTTCCACGCGCCCAACTACGATGGGTGGGGTCACGATGCCTCCTACGCGCAGGTCGAAGGCACGCTCCTGGAGCACGGTCGAGTCACGTTGAGTTTACATCTCGGCGGGCTCCGTCCGCCGCGGATCGAGGGACTTGCGCGAGCGATGACGGTGGATTGGCGGCTTAGTGTGACGTGGCGGCCTGATCAGTTCGCGGCGCTCAGTCTGACCTGGGTCGGCGCAGGACAGGGCTACGACCGCTACAGTCAGGATCGTCGAACCGGTCGGCGCGAGGCGCTCCTTCTTTCGATCAGTCGAGCGTTCTAAACCGCAGCGTGAGACGATTGGAGTGACGTCGACCTATCGCTTGAACGCACAGCCGGCTGCTTGTCTATCTCCGCCCATCGCCAGTCATCGAAGGCAACAGCTCTAAACCGATTTGGTCGCTCGTTAAGGTTCTCTGATGCAACAAGGCCCCAATTACTTATGACGTGCGTCATAACCTTCGCGGCGATGTCCTCGTTGATCCTGGTAGCTTGAGGGCATGAACGATCGGCCGGAGTTGGGAAGCAGGCCGGGGCTCCTGAGTGACCGGGATTGGGTCTAGGACGAACCCATCGGCCAAACGTACTGATCCGAGAGATGCGCGCCTAAGCCAAAGAGCGATCGCGTCGCTTCGGGTTCCGTCAAATTCAAGCAACGCTTGACAAAATCAAGCAGCGCTCGCCGAGCGGCGGTCGGGGCGAGCTTATGCCCTTTGCACTTCGGACAGTTGAAGCTTGCGCGCATTTCATAGCCGCTGCCGGGCGGTGAATCGCCGCTGCCGCCGCAGGCGTCGCACGGCTCTTCCAGCGGTGGCAGTCCGGAGTTGTTACCATCCATGGCTGATCCTCGGTTGTGCGGCGTTGTGGAGGAGGACGGGCGAGCGACGCACGCTAGGATCTACGTGGCTTAATCGGTCGCGTCCGCTTCGAGCGGCTCTTCGGATTGGGTTTTGCCACGGGCCTCGTCTTGCCGCTCGCCACCCGCCGTGGCCGCATGCCTGCCGGCTTTGCCTTAGTGGTGCGCGTTGGCGCGGGGGTTCTCGGTTTTTTGGGTGCGTGTTGCGGCTGCGGCACAAGTCGGAAGTGCTTCACGACCTCTCTGATGCCTTCGACGACATTCTTCCACGCGTCGCCGCGGCGCGCCCACTGGTCGATCGGCTTGGCGTTCCTCGGCAGGAGCTTGTACCTGGCCATGCGGGTGTGCCGCCACTGACACTGGCGCAATAGGACGACGACGACAAAGAGCGTCTTGCGTGCCGCTTTTCGCAGCGCGAAGCCATATTAGGTGTCGAAGCAATAGCGCGAAGCCAGATAGTTCGGGCTCGCCAGCGCGACGAAGATGTCCGTCTGCTTCAATGCCCGCCTGATTTTGGGATCGAGTTCGGCGCCGGAGGTTATGTCGCCGTCAAACCAGGTGCGCACGCCTTCGCGGTGCAGCTGCGCCATGTGAGTCTCGAAGCCCCTCCTGAAGTCATCATCCAGATGCGAATACGACACGAAAATGGATGCGTCGCGCGCACTATCCATGTCGACGACACTTGCTGGCGTATCGCGTCACCATCGATCCAGCCCAAAGGTCTCCATGCCTCACCCCGCCTGTCCCGGCACGGCACGGCACCGGTTTGGCTGGCGCACTCTTCCAGCTCTGCTAGTCATGGTCCATGGAAATCATGCGTGTGCCGAAGCAATCTGGACACTCGACTGTCGCGCGCCTGACGCTCTCACAGGCGCCGGGCGACGGCGTTCGCGCGATCCTGAAGATAGAAAGCTCGATGTCCGGGTTCATGGAGGACCGCTATCATAAAACGGTTGCTCAGGCGGAAGACTGGGCGATCGAAGGAGCTAAGCAGCGACGCGGCAGCGTGATCCTCATTGAGGATCGCACCTAACATACGCTCGCAAGCTTGATTAGCGGCTCCCACGAGGCTGCCCGTCGATTACTGCGCTCAGTACGCAATGTGCGGCTGCGGGGCTCATCGATACAGATCACCTTAACGGGTGTCCGAAGTTGAGACGGGTGATGGGGCCGGTTACCGTCATGGGTCGTCGGCACAAGACGAAATGGGATCCGGAGCGTCTAATCGCGGACACTCTCAGATGTCTTGATTCATGATGCACCGGCCTTATGTCGGCCGTTCGTGCTTCGCCTCAACCCTTGGCGGCGACGGCTCCCAATTCCTCGAGATCGAGGTCGTGCTCGAGATCGTGGAGCGTCTCGTCGTCGATCTGGCCCGCGCGATGCAGCCGGACCAGCTCGGCCCGGCCCGCTTCCACCGCCGCGATGATGACGTCGAAATGACTCGCGATTGCCTGGTTGCGCTCTTCCGCGGTGCCATCGAACGCCTCGCCCGCGGTGGCGCGCGTGCGATAGCGACGGAGAAGCTGAGGATGAATGACCTCTCCGCCAGCGTCATGGGCCTCGCGTTCGACCGCCGAGAGTTGCGCCCGGAACATGGCGTGCTCGGCGGCCTGAAGGTCGAGCGGTGGCAGCGCCGTCCGGTCTTCCTTCGGACTCGCGCGCTTGATGACCCAGCCCAGCGAGGTGCCCTGGACCAGTACCGTAACCAGGATCACGGAGAAGGCCGTGACCAGCATCAGGTCGCGCTCCGGCATCGCCTCCGGCAACGACAAGGCGACAGCGAGCGTCACCACGCCGCGCATACCCGCCCAGCTCATGACGAGCGCAGCGCGTCCACCCAACGGGCGCGCCGGAGCCCAACCCATGCGGCGCAGGAGTGCCACGACCGCGTCGGCTGCGAAGATCCACAGGAAGCGGGCGACGATCACCGCCGCGACAATGGCCAAGACTGGCATCGCCATCGTGTCGATGATGCGCGTGGGATCACCTATGCGGTCAAGGATCCCGCGCAGCGAGAGCCCGATTAGCGTAAACACCGCCGCCTCGAAAAGGAAGACGAGCACCTGCCAGAAGGCGAGCGCACGGATCCTCACGCTGGCGCTGAACACGACATGCTGGAACCAGCCACAGGTCAGGCCGGCGGTTACGACGGCGATCACCCCGGACACATGGAGCAGTTCGCCGGCGATGTAGGCGCTCCAGCACACCAGCATCGTCACGGCGATCATCAGCGTGTCGTCGCCGAGCCGGCGCAGCGATAGCACCCAGAGCGCTCCGATGCCTGCGCCGACCGCTATGCCACCGACCACGAGCAGGAAGAAGGTGCCGGTTGCCGCGCCAAGGCTGAAGGTGCCGGTGAGCACCGCCGCCACCGCAAAGCGGAAGAGCACCAGCCCGGCGGCATCGTTGAGTAGGCTCTCGCCCTCCAGCAAGGTCGAAAGGCGGCGAGGCAAGCGCACCCGCTGGAGCACGGCTCGCGCCGAAACCGCATCGGGTGGCGACAGGATCGCGCCGAGCGCGACGCAGGCCGCCCAAGGCAGCGCCGGCAGCAGCATCTTGGTGACCACCGCGACGACCGCAGTGGTGAAGAACACTGCGCCGATCGCCAGCGACAGGATGCCGGCCATATGGCGGCGGAATGGCGCGATCGCGGTGAACCAAGCGCCGTCCATCAACAGCGGCGGCAGGAATAGGACGAGCACCAGCTCGGGGTCGATCGCGACCGCGGGCAGGCCGGGTATGAAGGCAACCGCCCCGCCGCCAACGATGAGCGCCGCCGAGGGCGGGAGCGACAGGCGCCGCGCAATGTAATGGAGCCCGACGATCACCAGGAACATCGCGATGATCAGCTCGAACTGCGCCGCCGCGTGCATGTTCGCTCCCCCTTTCCCCGCTAGCGAGCGAAAGCGGAAAAAGCCCACCCGATCAACAAGAACGTACCGGCCATCTATGCGTGCGTCGCTGACCGGCAAGGACCAGCGACAAAGCGGCGCGGCAAATGGTTCAGGACAGCATCACGCTTGCTAAGAGGTTTGGTTAGCTGTTCACGGCGCTTGAAACTCGAAAGCCGCACCGTAGCCACCGTTTTGCCTCAGCCCTTGGTTGGCGCAATCTGAACGAGCGGCAGCTTCAGGGGAGCTTCCTTTCCGCTGCGAACGGCCGGTTATGGGTCCTCGCCACGAACGGGAAGGGGCCGCGCTCGCACCATGCAGACCACTAACTGCAATTCGCTTACGCCCAGGAGTCACATCGTGGGGAAAACCCTCCGCTTTGTTCCGTGATCCTGGCTTGTCAGGTCGCGTTGCGCGCGAGCTCCCGGGTGTTTCGTACCAGCGACCACGAGGACGCCTGCGCGGAGGGCACGATGCGGAGATCTGTATAACCTTTCGCTTCAACAAACCCAGATAGCTCGGCGTGGCGGTGTGCTGCAGTGATTGCGACCACGTGAGCACCGGCCGCTTTTGCGGCGGCTACCCCGGCAGGTGCGTCTTCAAACACCAGGCATTGCTCTGGTGCCGCGCCTAGCTGCTGTGCGGCAGTGAGAAAGCAGGATGGGTCAGGCTTTCCACGTTGAACGTCTTCAGCCGTCACCAAGACCCTTGGCAGCGGAAGGCCAGCCGCCCGCAGACGGCATTCGGCCAATTTCCGAGGGGCGGAGGTAACAATCGCCCAACGGTCGGCTGGCAGCGCCGATAGGAAGTCAGCCGCCCCTGATATCTCCGAAACTCCACTTGTATCGGCCATCTCGGCAGCAAGGATGTATTCGGCCTCGCGATCGACATCAATGTTCGGGATTGAAAGTCCGGTGATGACTTCTTTTACACGCATGCCATGAGCGCTCGGCAAGAACGTGTCCGCATCCAGGCCGAACTGCGCCGCCCACCGCCCCCACACTCTCCGCGACGCCTCGATCGACGTGAGAAGGGTCCCGTCCATGTCAAACAGGAAAGCGGAAAACTGAGTACCGGAAAATACGTCTTCCATAAGCCTGTTCAACCCGTTGTGACCGCGCCAGCGTGCTCGATCGTTCGTCTACGCGCAACGCGAAGATCGCGGCGGTGAAGCCCTCCGCCACGATGCCACGCGCGCTTTCGGCAGAAGCCGCCGATCATGCCTGAGGTACCCGCGCGGTACCCGCCATCAGTGTCCGAGTTGCTAATGAAGCCAGGCCAATCCAAAGCTCGTAGACCGCTGAGGTGTCGCGAGCACGGAGGTGAATGAACGTCCGAAGTTGGACGGCGGGCAGGTGGCTAGGAGTGACCGACATTGGGTCTTGGCTCGGGGAGCGGAGAGCCGGTATCTGGCGGGTAAACGGCTGGTCTGGTCGGTGCTACCAAGCGCGAGGAACACCACCGACCCTTTTAGCAGCTGCCGCTTCCACCTCGTTTAGCTGCGCCTGGGTTAACACGCCGGCCGCGAGTACCTTGCGCATCAGCTCGTCTAGCAGCGCGGCAAGGAAGTGAACCTCCGCGCGCTCGGACTCGGTGTCTTCGCCCTCAGCGTTTACGTGCATGCCGCGCCTCCTCGATTGCTGAACGCGATACAAGCATGATCACGGCAGCGAGAGGAGGGCGCAAGGGGCAATCACATAGATGCGGAGTGATATCGCATCGCGGTCACTCCTCTGCATTGCTGTAGATTGCGTCGGGACATGACAGCTTTTGAGTTGTTCGGAGTTGTAGGCTAGGGCGTTTTCTCTATGGAGTGACGTTGCGATCGCAACCAATCCTTCGCTCAATGGGAAATGAGATGACCGAAGATACGAACCCCGTCGAACTGGCAACCGAGCTGACGATTGCCTGGCTTTCGAACCCGAATACGCGCACCTCGGTCGACGATGTGCCAGCGTTCTTGAAGTCGATGCATGACGCCGTTTCGAACCTCAGCACCGGGTTGACGGTGAGCAGTGGTGAGGCGCCTGTGGAGGAATACACGCCGGCCGTGTCGGTGCGTAAGTCACTCGCCAGCAAGGACCACATCATCAGCTTGATCGATGGCAAGCCGTACAAGACGCTTCGCCGGCATCTCGCTGGGCATGGTCTGACGCCGGATCAGTACCGCGAGCGCTATAATCTGAAGCCGGATTACCCGATGGTCGCCGAGACCTACAGCGAGGCGCGGCGCACGATGGCGAAGAAGATCGGCCTTGGGCGCAAGCCGGGCCAGAAGGTCACTGAGGCCGCCGTGGAGGCGCCCGCGACCAAGCCGCGGCGGTCCAAGGCAAAGGCGTCCGAGCCGGCCGAGGCCTGATTGTTCGGTCTCCGCATCTCCTGAGAAACGCTTAGGTCTGCATGCTTACGGCATCGCTCGCGCGTAAACGGCACGCGGATCGCGGCGGGGCGGCCTTGCAGCGTCATGGATTGAAGCGTATATAGCCCTAGCTACGATGTTCTATGTCTATAGGTCATCCCCTGAGCCCCGAGCGTTCCAGCGTTCGGGGCTCAAATTTTTAAGGACGCCCCGGCGTTCCAGCGCCGGGACGTCCCCAACTCGGCCTAGTGGCGCGACAGCTCGATAATCTTCACTACCAAGCTGAGGAGCGCGACGACGAGCGTCGCGACGCCGAGTACCAGTGCTACGATTGTTGCAGTGTCTATATGTATCACCTCCCTTGACCGCCCAGGTTGGGCTGCCACGGACCGGATAGGCTCTCTGGCGCCGGTAAACTAGCCTTCCTACGCGGAGGTGGCGGCCGAGCTAGGCGACGATCACGCTGATATATCCGCTCGAAGATTGCCCGGAGCGACGCAAGTACCCGCGAGAGATCCGTACGCCCCAAACTGAACGAACGACCGAAGCTGGGGAGGGTGAAACGAGCCGCGAATGTCTGCAGCTGGGTCTTGCGGTTATCCGGCGGCCTATGCCGAAGCGCCGTCCATTGCCGCTACCTCGTTCTCCCAAGTGGTAGCTTCGAGCGGCGGATGGAGCCTCGCAGAAAGTCGTCAATCCGCAGGCGAACCGTCAAGCTGCCTTGGTCTGGCCCGGCTGCGAATCTTCCTGTTCGGCTAACCAGTCGATGAGCTGCTCGGCCTCAAGCGGGCGAGAGAACAGGAATCCCTGTCCTTCCTCACAGCCCATTCGTGCCAGCAGGGCTGCGGCTTCGTGGGTCTCTACGCCTTCCGCCACCACGCGGAAGCCGAGCTTGTGGGCTAGGTCGACCATGGTCTCAACCAGCGTCAAGTCGCTGGTCTCGTCAGCCAGCAAGGGACGCACAAACGCCTGATCTATCTTGACCACATGCGCAGGCAGTCGCTGCAGGTAGGCTAGGCTGCTCTGTCCGGTTCCGAAATCGTCGATTGCAAGGCACACGCCGGCTTCGGCGAGTTCACGCAGCATGATCAATCCCCGTTCCGGCTGATCCATTATCGCGCTCTCGGTCAGCTCGATCTCGAGCTGCTCTGGGCGAAGGCGGCGCTGCTTCAAGCCGAGTTGGATGCGCTCGACTAGGTCGGCCTCGCCGAAGTTGGCTGCGGAAATGTTGATCGACAGGTTGAGCGAGGACGCTGACCGTTCCCACCGGGCAAGCTCGTCAAGCGCAGTGTCCAGGACCCACTGCGTGGCCGGACGAGCCAGCGATGTCCGCTCGATGATCGGGATGAACTCGCCGGGCGAGATGTCACCCAGCGTGGGGTGGCGCCAGCGGAGTAGGGCCTCGACGCTGGTGCAGCGGCCTGTCGCCAGTTCCAGCCGGGGTTGGTACACGAGCCGGAGCTGGTCCTCGGCCTCCAGTGCCGCACCGAAATCCTGGAGAAGGCGATATCGACGCCGATGAGCCATGTCGTTGGAGGCGGAGTAGACAGCGATGGCCCCATCTTCCTTTCGGGCATCCTGTGCGGCGCTACAGGCGCCCCGCAGAACATCGTCGGCCGGCACTGCGCCTAGGATGAACGGACGCACGCCGATCGCCACGCTGGTTACGAACCGAACCGATGAGCCCTTCCGGATACCTTCAAAGGTGGAGCGCAGAAGCGTCACGTAGCCGTCTTGCTCGACGTCGGGCGGTGATAGGAAGGCGATTTGGGCCGCACCCACCTGATATGCCGTTCGCGCCGGCTTGAATGCCTGCTGCAGCGCCACCGCGGCCTCGCGGATCATGTCGTCCACACGAGCACCGCCCATCGCCTGTCGAAACTGGCCCAGCTCGTCATCGCGTGCGAGGTCAACAACAACGGCGAAACGATGCTCTCCAGGTCGATCACGAGCGAGGTCAACCAGATCGTCGCGAAACTGCGTTTGAGTCGCTAATCCACTAACGGGATCAATGCGGCCGAAGGCGTGCTGCAACTCGATCTGGGCCATGACCATCGCCGCAAGATCGACGAGAGCGGCAATCTCTGATGGTGTTACCTGGCGTGGCTCTGTTCCAAGGACGCACAATGCCCCCAGCCCGTAGCCGTCGCTGGTGACCAGCGGCGCGCCAGCATAGAAGCGCGTACCCGCGCGCGCCAGCGGGCTGTCGGCGTAGCATGAGCTGGTTGTGAAATCCTCGATGACGAGCGTTTCGTTCGTCTCGGCGACCTCGGCGCAAGGCGCCTTGTCTCGTGGAATGCTGCAATGGTCTATGCCGACGCGAGACTTGAACCATTGTCGGTCGCGATCGGTCAGGGAGACAGCGGCGACGGGCAGGTTGAAGATCTGGCTGGCCATACGGGTGATGCGGTCGAAGCTCTCGCTGGCCGGGGTATCCAGCAGCTTGAGTTGGCACAGTGCCGCGAGTCTGGCTTCTTCGTGGAAGTTATGCAAAACGAATGCTCCCAGCCAGGGGCGTTAGCTGCAACGCGTTAACGAACGGTTGCTCGCTGGCGAATGCACTCCCTCGTGGGATCATGTAGGCGTCTCATATAGGCATCTTCATGACGACGCCATTTTACGGCATTTGCGCGATCGACATGAGTGTCCGCAATCCGCCGCCGGAGACAGCTTGGGGGCGACCGCGATTGGGCATGTCTCGGTAGAGCCAGGGCTCTTGCAGGCAGAGCAGTCGTTCGCGTTTGCGAGCAGACGTCGCAGGTGCCACGCCTAAGACCTCCCGCTGGCGCTTCGAGGTCTGCGCCTAAACAGACAACAAAGCGCTTCGCAGAGCTTACCGCTGTCAGCTTACTCGCTTCGAAACCTTGATGTCAGCGCCACTTGTTGAGCATCGATCTCGAGAGCCAGCGCGTCGAGCGCACAGGCTGCATGCTCAAGCGCCGCGCACATCGTCGGGCCGGTCATCTCCGCGGCAAGTTCGCGGTATGCAGCAGCTTCTGCGCGAAGGGCGCAGGGGGTCCCGTTTCATGCGACGAAGTTATCGCTGAACCATCGGCGGGGCCTTGATGCGCAGCAACGCGGCCCGCCGAACGATGTGACGATCAAAGCCGTATCGCGACACCCGTTTGTAGCACCACTGGATCCATCCGGAGCCGCGTGGCTGCGGGGTATCCAGTGACGGCGCCTCGAGCCTCGGTACGAACATAAGCCTTCTTCACGTCAACGAAGGCGCCCCAACGCCGGTGCGGGAACACCGAGATACCTGCCTGCAGGACCGGGCCGATATCGTCGTCAACGGTTGCGCTCGTAAGGGTGCGGTCGTGCGTGGAGAGGACGTGCATGTATGTGACGCCCGCACCGACGTAAGGATTCAACGTACGAGCGCGGAGCGGCGACCAGATGAGCGTCGCCGCGGGCGCGGCGTAGCGAACGTCCAGCAGTGAGCCAGCTGCAGCAAGGCTGCCCTCACCTCGATAGTTGATGGTCGGCGGTAGGCCGGTGCTTAGGCTCACGCCCAGGTCCGACGCGATGAAGCGGGTGACGCTAAGCGAAGGTACCAGTTGTGCGTCGCTCGCGACCCCGCCGCCCGGCACGGTGACGCCGGCTAGCGCAACGCTGGCATCATCTGCCATCGAAAGACGGGTCACGCCTACGTTGATGAGCCAGGAGGGGGCTTGCTTCGCGTATGCCGATGACGGGCTCATGGCGAGCGCGGCCGAAAGCAGAACCTCGAACACCCGCTTCATCGTCAATCCTTCGTCGTCGTTAGAAGACGGTCGGCTAGGTCGGACTCGTGAACGAGCGGTGAAGGTGCTGCCGGGTCAAACGACTGATCTCAATCAACATCATGAGATTGGTTCAGCTAAATTAACCAGCCCGTAAGGCAGAAGCGCAACAGAGGCGACATGAGAGCCGCGGATCCACAGCCTCGCACCCCCTTTCTTGCCGTGGTCGGGGAGGTTCGGGCCTACCTCGTCGACGCTGTCACGATCACGATCGACGATGGTCCAGAACGAGAGAAGGCGTTCGCACAGCAACTCAACGGCGTCGTTCGCGGTCTTCGGCCGCTGATCCCGCTCGCCTATGTGCTGGTCGTCCTCGCGATCGCGCTCCTGTGGCATGAGGCACACCACGGCCTGATGTCGGCGGGCGCGGCGCTCATCTCTGCGACTGCCACGTACGCCCGTCTGCGATTGATGCGGCCGAGAGGGAACCTGAATTCGTTCGCCCGTGCGCACGTCGGCGTTGCGGCGGGACTGGGCATCGGCTGGGCGATACTCAGCACGGCCATCCTCTGGGGGGGCGACCCTCGCCTGGTCACGATGATCCTGTGGGTCGAGATGGGGCTGATCGCCTCAGGGCTGGTTATGTACATGTACCTGCCGGTGGCGTTCCTCGTTTTTGCGTCGCCGATCGCGGTACCGATGACCATCATGTCAGCGAAGTTCGGGGTGGGTGGAGCGCTCACCGCTGTGCCCCTGACGATCCTCTATCTCGTCGTGCTCGCTCGCTCTGCGGTAGACCAATGCCGCATGTTCGTGGAAGCGGAGCAGACTACCGCGCGGCTCATCGCCAGCGAGGCCGCCACGTTGGCAGCCGATGCACAGGCGGCAATGGCGCGGACAGAGGCGGCGGATGCACGCGCCGCAACAGCTCAGGCTCAGAGTGACGCCGCCCGCACGATGGCTGAAGCCGTTCAACGCGCCGAGACCATGCGCCGTGCCGACATGATCGCGCTGGCCGAGCGTTTCGAGAGCAGCGTCGCGTTCTCGGCCAAGCAGGTCTCCGCCGCAGTGTTGGAGCTCGATCGCTCCGCGCAGGATCTCGCCGAGATTGCGTCAACCAGTGCCGGCGCGGTCAGCGGCATCGCTGAACGGACGCACGAAGCGTCGCTATCGGTGGCGACGCTCGCCGCGGCGGCGACTCAGCTCGGTACGACCATCACCAGCATATCGAGCCAGGTCGACGAACATGCCGCTTTGTGTACGTCAGTGCATGCGTTGGCGGCCGAGAGCTCGGGGGCGATCACGGGCATGCTCCAGGGAGCCACACAGATTGGAGACATGACCGCGATGATCAGCGATGTCGCGCGTCAGACCAATCTGCTCGCGCTCAACGCCACGATCGAGGCATCACGCGCCGGTCAGGCCGGTCTCGGCTTCTCGGTCGTTGCAGCTGAGGTCAAGTCGCTCGCCGATCGGACGCAGACCTCCGCAGGCCACGTCTCGGTGCAGATCAAGGACATCCTGTCGCGGGTCGACGTCGCGGCAGGTAGTGTGCGCGAAACCGTCGATGGCATCGACGGGGTTGCCGGCATCGCCAACGCGATCGCAGACAGCATCGTCGAGCAAAGACTTGCCACGATGGACATCGGCGCTGCGGCGCAGGTAGTGGCCGATAACGTCAACGATGCGCGTGATCACGTCGCATCGTTCGCCAGAAGCGCCAAGGCGGCGGAGCTTCTGACCGAGGAGGTGAGCGCCACCAGCCAGCGCGTGGCTGGGCAGGCTGAAGCTTTGCAGAACGAGACCGCAGCATTTTTGGCACAGCTGCGCGCGGCGTAGAGCGCACTTGGCAGGCTCACGGTGACCACGAGTGTTCGTGGCCGGCTCGACTACGCCTAGCGCGCCTACGTGGGCGATGATTGCAGATAGGCCAGGTTTCTCCTGGCGGTATATCGCCGCTGTGAGCACAGGGGCTTATGTGTCAACGTCGTCCGAGCAGCCGCGAGGACAGGGCTAAGCCCTGCCATTCCACTCTGTTCGAGGAGTGAAAAAAATCAGCCAACCGCCCGGGGCGGCTAGACGACAGCCTTGATGCAATCTGACGGCGCGAGCGAACTAGGTCTCAGCACGGCTCGTCTGGTCTGGGCGATGAGCCTCGTCCGGTGCCCGCCGCGAGGCTCAGTGTCGAGAATGGAAACGCTTCTATGCCCAGAAGTTCTCTCGGCGCAGCGAATGAGTTAGGACAATCTTATCAGGTGATCCGATCACGGTCAGATCCAAAAGAGTTTAAATCGCTTAAATCATGATTCGATAGGTTTTCCGCTAGAGAACCTTGGGTTAAGACGCCGCGAATATCGCGTCTTATGGGGAGAATCATCAAAGCTTGGTTAATGGTATTCTAAGCGCCTGCATTGATCACTTTAATTCGGTTTGGTTTCCTATGGTCCTCTGGAGCTTTACTCTTGTTGGGCAGTTATGCCGCGCTCAGGAGTACGAAGATGATCAGCTGGTTTCGCAACAATGCCCCGATCCGCGTAAAATTCCGCGTGGTGGTCGCCTTCCAGATCGCGGTAGCCGCGCTGAGCCTCGGCTTGATCTATCTCGCGGCGGTGTCGCCGGCTACCGAGCTGCTGAGTATCATGCTGGGCGGCACGGCCCTGGCATCGTTGCCGGTGCTCCTCACCTGGTACAGCGGCAAGCTCATCAGCGACCCGTACGTCACCACCGTGGTGCGCATGGAGGGGCTGGCAGCGGGCGATCTCGACAGCGCTATCCTCTACTCCGATAACCGCGACTGCGTGGGGCGCATGACGCGAGCGATGCAGGTCTTCCGCGACAACGCCGAGACGATCAGGCGAGCGAGCGCTGACTCGCAGATGATGGTCGAAGCCTTGGGAGCCGGCCTGGGTCGCATGGCGGCCGGCGATCTGACGTCACCGATCGACACACCCTTCGCGGAGCAGTTCGAGACGGTTCGACGCGACTTCAACGCTGCCAGGGAGTCGATGGCGTCGACGCTGAACAGGGTGTCGGTCGTGGCATCCGGCATCAACAGCGGCAGCAGCGACATCCGCGCGGCCTCGGACGACCTGTCGCGGCGCACCGAGCAGCAGGCGGCGGCGCTCGAGGAGACCGCGGCGGCGATGGAGGAGATCACGACAACGGTGCGCCAGACCGCGGATGGCGCGGCCAAGGCCCGTGAGCTCGTGTCGCAGGCACGAGGCGAGGCGCAGGCTTCCGGCGCCATCGTCGAGCGCGCGGTGAGCGCCATGGGCGGGATCGAGCGCACGTCCGCCGAGATCGCCGACATCATCGGCGTCATCGATGGTATAGCGTTTCAGACCAATCTGCTGGCGCTCAACGCCGGTGTCGAGGCGGCCCGCGCGGGTGACGCGGGCAGAGGGTTCGCCGTGGTCGCCTCGGAGGTTCGCGCGCTCGCGCAACGCTCCGCCGACGCCGCCAAGGACGTCAAGGCGCGCATCGGTGCCTCGACCGTCCAGGTCGAGGTGGGCGTCGAGTTGGTCAATGCCACCGGTATCGCGTTGCGCGGGATCAACGGGCGCGTCGAGGAGATCAGCGCGATCGTCACGACGATCGCCGCCTCGGCCAAGGAGCAGGCGGTCGGACTGCAGCAGGTCAACACGGCTATATCGGAAATGGACGGCGTGACCCAGCAGAACGCTGCCATGGTCGAGCAGGCCACGGCGGCGACGCGCAGCCTGGCGGCGGATGCCGAGAAGCTGGCCGAGGAGGTCGCGCTCTTCACACTTGCAGAGGACGGCACAGGGCGCATGGACCGACAGCAGCACGTGCGGTCCCGGCACGATAGCGGGCGGCTCGAGGTCGTGCGATCGGCGCCACGGGTGGCGGCGCTGCGGCAAACCGCGCAGGAAGACTGGGCCGCATTCTGATGCCCCTGCAAATTGAGCGGCGACCCGGCCATATCCTCGTTCATGGCAACGGCTTGGGGAGCCTTGCCGAAGCTCAGCAGCACTTCCGCGAGCTCTCATCGCTGTTGGTCGCGGAACGACAGACTGTGAAGGGCGTGCGCCTGATGATCGATCTTCGTGCAGCGACGCAGCACCCGGCAGAAGTCAGCGCTCACATCGAGCGCGTGCTGCCGGTTCTCTACAGGGCCACCGATCGCGTGGCGGTCGTGGTTCGAGACTCGATCAGGAAGAAGGAGACCAAGGCCTCGCACGATCCAACCTACACCGACGTCTTCTTGTCGCGAGAGGCCGCGGAGGCGTACCTGGATCAGGTCTGAGCGCATCCTCTCGCTCGATCCAAACTGGAGGTCGGAGCCTACCGCGCGATGAGTGCGGTACCAGTGAGCCCGTGAGCGGTGCTGGTTGTCGTGATGGCACGGCTGTCGACGGGGCATTTGATCAATCTCAAGACTTAAAAGAGCTTTGCTCCGGATATATACATGCCGGCTAAATTATGCAAAGCCGTCCCTACTTACAGGAGCCTATGTGAACCGACGTCCGCCCTTGGGCAGCCAAAGCTAGCGCTTATGTTTGTTTGTGGTCCTTACTGCGAAACCTTAGCGATCTCGCTCAGCTCGCTTGCGATCGGCCTTCCGAGCCCGGCTCACAGCGGCGGCATGCTCGCGCGCACGCTTCTCAGAAGGTTTTTCGTAATGCCTTCGGAGCTTCATTTCCCGGTAAACGCCCTCGCGCTGGAGCTTCTTTTTTAACGCACGGAGCGCTTGCTCGACGTTGTTGTCACGAACGATGATCTGCATAACTTCGGCTTCTGCCTGCAAGGGGGCGGTGTGGAGCTCGCGTTCTAGGCCATCGATGGGAGCTACACGAGCCGAAAAGCTGCGGTTGGTTGAACGGCCGTTTGTGGAGGCCGAAGGCCAATCTCAAAAAGGAGGGAAAATCGCAGCGTTCGCGCCTATCATTCACATTGTGCGATGCCCTGCCGGGTCAGGAGAGGATTCTCGAAAGATTGCGGAGGGCACGGCGCCGAAGCTTATTCCACTAACGCTGGCAGCGGTGCCCTGCCGCATCGTGCACGAGGTGGCAACGCTGATTGAAAGCTGCGAGGGTTGGGGAACGCCCTGTTACTCGCATCGTGATCGAGATAAGCACAGGCGAGCACGAAACGCGTCGTTCGAGGACCGATGCGATCGCGAAGTTCGCCCGCCAGAAAGGTGAGTCACTTACCTGCCAACGCCAGTTCCCGGCGTCGTAGTCCCACCGCCTGCCGTCTCCCAGTTGAGCGACCCTGCGAAGGTGGGCGGGCACAACGCTCACACCTTGATCCTGCGCGCTTGAAGCGGACGGTCGCCTGTGGCTATCGATGGATTCAGCCAGCGGTCCTCGGGTCGGATCGGCTTGTCGATCCTATCCGTCAGAGGACTTAAGGACAAAGGGGATCCGCCAGGATGACGGAGGAGCAGCTAGCCGTGCTTACCGCCGTCGTCAGCCGAGCGCCTGAGTGGATTCGGCGCGACCTCGCGTCGACCCATCCCGGCGCGAGACAACGGGCTGAAGACGCGCTCGCCGCTATGCTCGCAGCGGCGCTGCGCGACAGCTCGAGTGACGCGCTCACCGTTAAGATGCAGAATAGCACCTGAGTTGCAATGGTGGTCACCCCGCTCGTTAGGCGCAATGCGCTGGCATCCACAAAGCCTCGGTGGCAACATCGCGGCCGAATGGAACCAAGGATGCGACCACCGCCGAGCTTCCGCAGATCGTAGAAGCCGTCCTGTGTTCAGGAGCTGAACCAACGTGGATCGATACTTCTTTCATTTCGCCGGGCGAGATCGCGATAGCGTCGGAGCCGAGTGCCGCGGCCTAAGCGAGGCTCGCAACAATGCGATCAGACTGCTCGGATCGTACTTAGCTGACCACCCGGGCTATGCCGAAGAAGGGCACTGGCGCGTCACCGTGGAGGATGCCGTCCGTCGTCCCGTTCTCAACATCATCGTCGCCACTGTTCCGGTACGCGGAGCTGGGAAGATCGCAGAACCCTTGGCCATCGACCCCGCGGAGGAATAAACGCTCGCCTATCGCAGTATATTAGCTGATTCACATTAGCTCCCGCATCCGTGCCGGACACGAGTTGGTTCTGCATCGTCGAGCCAGAAAGGATGTGAGTGGAGAGCTTCAACCATCTGATCATGGAGCACGACGCGATCGAGCAATCGGTCGCTTTGCTGATGCAGGACATGCTTGAGGCTAAGCCGCACGCGCTTCTCCACCAGCATCTGAGCGCCCTCGCAGTCCAGGTGGAGCAGCACCTAAAGGCCGAAGACGCGGTGCTGATCGGCCTTCAGCAAGGCCAGTTGGATCGGCCGTGGCTGGCGGCTTGGAAGAGTGCTGCGGATGAGCTCGCACTGCTACGGTCTGATTGGCTTGGGTTCATCCACAACTGGACAGCAGACAGGATCGCCGCGCGAACAGCGGAATTCTGCACAGCTGGCGCGGCTATCCTGGAACGGCTGAGCGAGCGCGTCCGCTTCGAGACCGACGTCTTCTACGCTGCGGCGCTTCAGTCAGGGGCCATTAGGCTAAGGTAGACGAACCGCACTCGTCTGCCTTCAACGTGAAGTGGCACCCGGTCTAGTACCGGCAAGGCGAGCTTCGAGCGCGAAAACGGTTCTCAGGCAGCGGCGCGCTCTTCTTCGATCGCAAGATCGAGCAGTAGCTTGTGGAGCTCATCCCCGTTGAACCGGGTGAGGTCAAAGCCGCTGGACGATCCGATCGAGGCAAAGCGGGCGGCGTCGTCGACCGAGGCGCCAACAAAGCCCATAGCCCAGTTGGGGAAGCTTCGAGCGTCGATCCCGCCGAGGGTGAGCAGTGACACCTCACCATGTCGCTCGTCCTGCTGGATCCGCTCAAACGCAGCCTCCACTTGCTCGAGCGGCCCTTCGAGGACCTGCGCGAAACACCCGGCATTGAACATAAGGGCACCCGTGATACCGTCCCGGGCGTTGTTCGCCTGGCTTTTTGCCAGGATGCGTGCCAGCTCAGCGGCGAACGCATCTCCTTCGCCAACCAGATGATTGCGGCTGTAGTAAACCAGGCGGTAGATCGACGTCGACATCGTGCCTCCTCAGATTTGCTCGGACAGGAAATCGGCGACCTGGCTCTGCGCCATCGGACGTCCCGTCAGGTAGCCTTGAACATGGGTGCAGTGCTGCTCACGGATGCGTTTCAGCTGATCGGCGGTCTCGACACCCTCGGCGGTGATTGCCATGCCGAGGTTGGAGCCTAAACCGGATACCGCTCGCAGGATCGCCTCGCTGTCGGCGTCATCCCCTGAGACAAAAGAGCGATCGATCTTGATCTTGTTGAACGGAAACTTCTGAAGATAGCTCAGCGACGAGTATCCGGTGCCGAAATCATCCATCGAGATCTTCACGCCGAGTGCGCGTAAGGAGTGCAGGGTCGCCAAAACGTTGTCTGTGTCCGCCAGAAGCGCGCTTTCGGTGATCTCGAGTTCAAGGCGCTCCGGCGCCAATCCGGAGCGCGCCAGCGCTGATGACACCGTTGCCAGGAGGGTGTCGGCCTTGAACTGAAGAGGCGACACGTTGACTGCGACGACGAGGTTCCCCGGCCAGGAGGCCGCCTCCATGCAGGCGGTGGTCAGCACCCATTCGCCGATCTTCACGATCAGGCCATTCTCCTCCGCGACGCCGATGAAGCTGAGCGGCGGGACGTTGCCGCGGGTCGGATGGTTCCAGCGTAGCAGGGCCTCAAAGCCCATGACCCTATCGGTCGCGAGATCCACGAAGGGCTGGTACGCAAGCTGAAACTGTTTGAGTGCGAGCGCGCGTCGCAGATCGATCTCGAGCTCGCGGCGTTCGCGAAGCTGGGCGTCCATGCCGCTCTCGAAGAAGCGGTAACGACCGCGACCAGCGCGCTTGGCCTCGTAAAGGGCGAGGTCTGCGTTGCGTAGAAGGTCGCGCGACTGGATGGCGCCACTGGCGATCGCCACACCGATGCTCACGCCCACGTTGATCGTATGGCCGCTCAGCACGTAGGTCCTGCCGACGAGGTCGACCAGGCGAGCGGCGAGCTTCTCGGCGTCCTCTGCGCCGCTTATGCCCTTCTGAAGGATGACGAACTCATCGCCGCCGAGGCGGGCGATCACGTCTTCCTTCCGGCAGGCTCCGCGCAGCCGATCAGCGACCTTCTTCAGCAGCTGGTCGCCGATCCCGTGACCCAGCGTGTCGTTGATCATCTTGAAGCGATCGAGGTCCAGGCACAGCACGGCGACGTGCAGCGGCTCTATCTCGCCCACAGCCGCCTCAAGCGCGGCCATGAAGGGGTTGCGCAACGCCAGGCCGGTGAGGTCGTCCTGTCGAGCCGGCATAGCGTGATCCGAGCTGAGGCCTGGCCACATGCTGATGCACATGCTGCCGCCGCCAAGCGGACTTGCGAGCGCCTGAAAGCTCTCCCCTTGGCGAGTCATCAGTCGCATCGAGGAGGGCGCATCCGCGCTAAGCCACGAATGCAGGACGTCGGGGAAGATGTCCGAGAGCGACAAGCCAACAATCCAGCCGCCCAGATGCGCTGCGGCCGCTGCGTTTGCATAGCTCAGGTCGCCGTCGGCATCGATCACGATGACGGGGTTCTGAAGCGACTCAAGGACGCGAGCGGACGACTCCGGAGTGAGATCGGAATTCGGCATAACGTGTGGCTCGGCGCAGAACTGTTTGCTCGCTCCTAGAGAGCGTTTCAGAACAAACGGTTAAGCGCGCGTCGTTCGCGTCCGGGCAAGGGAAGCTGGCGCGTATGTCTGCTTCTGGGGCGAAGCGAAGCACTTACGCGTAGGCGGGTGCCGCGTTACCGGCATCACGATATTCCCGGAGCAAAGCCGGCCGCAGGGTTGGCTGAGGAGCGACAGACCAGATTGAGAATGGCTGCACAAGCCGGATTGGAGGAGCGCTGGACCGGCATCCTGAGCTGGCGCCGCGATGATGGGAGGGTCGTTCTGCCGCGACCCTCCCGATCGTCTCGAGCCGACGATCAGCCGAGAAGCTGCTTAGCGAGCGCGGTGTGCCTCTCGTCGGCCTGCTTGGCCTCATCCGCGGACTGTTTCATGTCGCGACCGACGTCGTCCATCCCAACCTTGTTGGCGTAGTTCGCCATCGTCCCGAATGCTGCGATCCAATAGTGTAGCGCAAGCTGTCCGCTAGCGACGATGCCGAGATCGCGCGAGGTATCGTCTGCTGCCTGGCCGCGGATGCGCCGGCTGACCTCATAATGGGCTTCCAGGATAGGGTTGTCCTGCTGGTCGGCCCCGCCTGCCTGCTGAACGGCGCGCTCAATCCGCTCGGCCCACTGTTTGGATGTGTTGTTGCCTTCCTCCAGAGCCGATTTAAGCGCAGGGTGCGTAGCGTCACCGGATCTCGTCGGTGGCCTTTGCCGCCACGTCGCTTCTAGCCTTCATGGCCGCTAGCCCCTGAGAAATCAGCTGCTTCAGCTTATCGTCCGCCATATTCGCTCTCCTGTGCGCACCACAGCATCTCGTCGCCGCGACACGGACCGGTACCTATGGCTCAGCCGGTCAGTTCCTGCGCTTACGGCATCGATCGGACGAGCGGAGCCGAAAGCTGGTCGTTGCGCAGTTGGCAAGGTTCTTCCGGCGAACGCGGCTACGTTACTCGATCACCTCGGCTGCGCTATCATGTATCAGCAAGGAGACAGCTCGGGCGTGCTGCTTGGGTACGACTAGAAGATGGGCGATGGCGCTCCTTGGAGGTTAGCTTCCCTGATCCGGCCGTCAGGCTGTCGCTGCCACCTCTTCTCGTATCACCCGCCTCTCCGGCACGAGGCGTTCGAGCAGCCGTGCTGCTGCTCCAGTGAACGGCAAAGCGACGAGAGCGCCGGCAACGTTGAAGAGAACATGGGCATTAGCGATGCGCTGACCGGTGTCGCCGGATGTCGCCTCGCCGAAGGCGGCGAGCCAATCGACCATGAGGATGCCAAGCGCAACGGTGACGACGTTGAAGAGCAAGTGGAATACGCCTGCCTTCACCGCCGCGCGGGACCGTCCAGCGGTCGCGATCAATGTGTCGGCGCAGGTGCCGATCTCCGCCCCCAGCATCAACGCAACCCCGGCGGGCAGGGTGATGAGCCCGCCGCTCGCGAGCGTGATGACGATGTCCATCATCGCCGAGGATGACTGGATCGCGATGGTTGCGAGCGCACCTGCTGCGACGCCGAGCAGCGGCGTCTCCAGGCGCTTCAGCCATTCCAGAATTGCTGGCTCTCCCTGCAACGGCTCGGCTGCTGTGCCGATGAGATTGAGCCCGAAGAGGATGAGCCCAAGCCCGATGAGCACCGTTGCCCAGCGCTTCATGCCATGCGAACGCGCCAGCGCTTTCCAGAGCAGGCCGGTTGCGATCGCGACCGGCGCGTAGGTGTCGACGTTCCAGGCGAACACCTGGCTGGAGACGGTGGTGCCGATGTTGGCACCCAAGATGACCGGCAACGCGCTAGCGAACGGCACGAGGCCTGCGTCGACGATGGTGATGAGAAGAATGATCACCACCGAGGACGAGTCGAGTACCACGGTTGCTGCGGTGCCGCTGGCCAGGGCGGCAATGCGGTTGCCGGACGAGCGCTCCAGTAGTTTCTGAAAGCGACCGCCCTGCGCCTGCTTGAGCGCGCCCGCGAGGAGGTCGACCGCGTAGAGGAACAACGCAAGGCCGCCCAAGGCGCCCATCGCCAGCTTGAGCCAATCAATCGGGCCAGCGCCAGCGCGCGTCTGGCTGGCTGCCGGGCCCGCAGCCGCGATGAGCCCGACGCCAAGGAGTGCTAGCAAGCCAGCTCGAACGACTCGGCCATCTGGCCACACACCGGTGTTGCCCATACGCCCACCTAATTTGCTCGTATGACGGCCCAGAGACTCGTGGTGAGAGCGTCCGCAATGACGCTTGCTGGCCAAGGTCAGCGGCACTCGGCTTCGCAGTGGCGACGGGGAGACGAACACTATAGAGGCGCACGTATGCCGAACGACTGCCAACTCGTCGTGGCGCCCAGGACTGAACCGGAGCTTGTAGGATCCTGGGGCCTGCGCTGGCCTCTCACCGGTTGTTGGATCCCCGTCATCTACCCTAGCGAAGCCGAAGCGCGCTCTGCAGCAGCGGCTCTCGCCTCCCAGGGGGATGGGCGAACCAGATTGGGCAGGTGGGGAGCCGAGGCGTCTGTAAGGACATAGAAGGGATCTGAAGGAGTGAGTGGGCTACTATCACGATCAGCGAGACGATATCGGGCAGTCGCGAAATCCAGGACGTCATCAAGAACGCCGATCTGGAAACGAGATTGATCCTCTCACGTCGCTTGGACAAACCTGGCCACTGAACGGTGATGGATACAGCGGGGGAGCGTCTTGGCTTCTTAAGCAAATTGTCGGCGGTAGCCAAGCGCCTCAAGGCCGGGGCCCGACTCGTCCACGCCGCAGTAGCCGATATCGACGAGCCGAACCGAGATCGAGCGACCTTATCGATCCAGGCGAGCTTCGTCCTTGTTGAGGATTGATATTAGGCGCAGCGGCATGCCAACTCAGCTTACTGCAACTGTCCGCAGCTTGCAGGCAGTGCGAAAGGATGCCGAGCCGCTGCTGCGGCTCGGCAAGGTTTTTTGGGGATCGCCTGCGCCTGCTCTGGCGCCTGGTCGGCTTAGACGTAAAATGTTGCGCAATGGAGACGACCCTTGAAGCTCAAAGCCCGTTCAATGCCAGGGCTGCCGAGCGAAGCGCGAAGAGCCGGTCCGGCGCTTCGTTCGCCAACTCGGCCCATGTGCGCGCAGACCGGTTCCTGACCGCTTCCGACCAGATGCGCGCGGCGAGCCGAAGAAGCTGGGCACAGCTCGCTGCTGCGCCTTGGCTCACGCATTCGACCAGTTCGTCCGCGACAAGTGGGGTGGCGCTTTTCACGTATAGGTTCCGAGCTCAGGAGGCGCCGTTAACGTCGCGAGGTTTCAGGCAGATGACAGCTCGAGCGGGCGAGGCCAGGCCGCCGAACGCGACTGGTCTACGCCGCAGCGTCGTCGCGCGATCGCGGTGAACTGTTCCGAGAAGCGGCAATGGCAAGCTCGCTGGTCCGTTCAGTAAGCCTGAGGTCTGCCAATCATTTCGCGCTGACATAGAGCAGGTGCGGCATCCAGCTGGCTTCCCTCTCGGATCTGCCGTCGCAGCGAGAGGAACACGAGTGGCGGGCAGATATCGTGTAAAGCGCAACGTGGCCGTCGAGGGTGGGCTCCGCGTCCTGTCGTACTTTCGGGGACATGAGACGGCGCCTCGGATCCGCAACCTCGTGCGCCTGGACCAGGATGACTTCGTGGTGCGGTCGGTGGAGCTACCCGTATCCGACAGCCAATCTAACGAGCACGAGGTTGGACCTCAAGCCTCGCTTCGACGATCTAGTGACCTGACGCCGCCGTTGGCCGTAGGGGCGGCTGAGAAGGTGCTCGATCTGCATCTCAGCCGGGGAGCCTGCCCGGCGAGAAATCGACCCGTCGCGAAGTTGCAACCATAAGGCGCGATAGCGGCCATGGAGGTCGCATGGCATCGGTTCCGGATTACCGCACAACAGCTTCCCGCGAAGGCGAATGCGGATCGGATATGTGGGGGCGCTCGTACAAGAACGAAAAGCGTTGGCACTCAGCCGATCGCGACGAACGTCGCGGTAAAGTTGCCATCCTCTCGGCCGCGCTCACTTTCGTAGGACTTTGGATCTACTCCGGCTCCGCTTTCGGCGGGCTGGGGGCGATCTTGGGCTGGGTGCCAGCAGCGCCGCTCGCGGTCCTGACCGGCACGTTGCTTTTCCACATGTGGCGCCCCGCAGCGGCGGTGGTGATGGCTTATCTCGGTTATACGGCTGCGGGGCTGATCCTCCGGCTGCTGGTATGAGCGACGGCTCAGGCGGTTATCACCTTTCCATGCCGGAATCGCGACGGCTCCGAATCTGGCTGGTGGTGAACGAACAGGCCGGCTCAGCTCGGGCGGCACTCGCGGACGTCCTGGGCGCGATAGGAGAGGTGGGCAACTTGGTTGGGCGAACCGACTTCCCGAACGCTCACCTTCCCGTTTCAGAGGCGCTTGAGGCCGTAGGTGCCGAGGTAGTTGCCGTCTTGGCTGGCGACGGCACGATCAACGTTGTCGCGGACACTTATCGGCATTGGTCGGGCGCTCTGTTGGCTTTGCCGGGAGGAACCATGAACATGCTCTGCCGAATGCTGCATGGCAATGCCGACGCGGCAACGGTGGTCGCTCGAGCGGCAGGTGCGAAGCGTGTCTCTCTTCCGATGGTTGTGGCGGGCGAACGATGCGGCTTCGTGGGCTTGGTCGTCGGCCCAGCTGCCAGCTGGAATTCCGCGCGCGAGCGGTTACGACAGCGGCACTGGCGCAGGCTGATGCGTGCGATCCGCTATGCGTGGGGCCGGACATGGTGGAATCGGACTCGTCTGGAGGGCGTGCCTCGACCGGGACAAGCATTCTTTATCCGCCCTGAGAAGACCTCGCTTGTGGTGACGGCTGTTGAAGTGGCCGAGTGGACCGAACTCGCAGGGGTGGGGCTCGCCTGGCTTCGAGGTGATTGGACCAGCGCGGATGCGGCGACCCGGGTTGATCGAACCCGCCTGCGGCTTAGTGGCAGTCGTTCAACGCCAGCGCTGATCGATGGCGAACCGTTCCACTTGCACGCCGGTAACGTGATATCCCTCTCATCGTCAAACCCGATGTTTTTGAGGACTATATGCGAGTGATCCGGTACCATCTCACATCACGCTCGATGTCTGCAGCAGGGGGCTGCAGAGTCCGGTCGGATCCACCCGGCGGATCGATGCTTAATTGGCTCGATCTGGCGGAGGGCACCCAAGCTGACGTCGTCGGCGAAATGCCAGCGCGCCTGGCAAACTAGGATTGAGCGTCACCTCAAGCCCATCAACCGAAGCGCGCGACGTACCGTGCCGTTCGTGATTGGCCCACCGCGTGGCGCGAGCAGCCCCAGCTTACTGCATGCCGACACTAGGACGCGTGTGTCGGGCAGGCTGTCGAGGTTACCCGTTCGAGCTCGATGCTCATGGATCGTCGCTTCAATGCAGCGGATGACGGGCTCAGCCCGCGCGTAAGCGGAAGCTCGTCGTGCCCCATGTCGAAGCTCCAGATCACCGATCCCATCCATCATCGTGCCGGCTCTTAGCACCAAGCTCGGCAGGTACCATCCGGTGGCCGCTGGCCAAGGCGCTGCCTGGTTAGCCGAGGATCCTCGTAGAGGTCGCGAATGGCGCGAAGTCGAATCGATTTCACCAGCGCTGCCACCGGTGTTCGGCAGCGTCATGTAGCAGGTGGCAACGCTGGCAAAAGGCAGCGAAGTTAGCCAGTGTGCTGTTACCAGGATCTTGGTCGAGATGCGCGCAGGCAAGGACGACCTTGGTTGTCCGAATGGAAGCTAGCGCCAAGTCACCTTTCGGCGAGGTCCGTCTGCCGCGCGGCGAGCGCCAGTGCCCGGCATCAGCATCCCACCATCTGCCGTCGCCAAGATGTGCAATCCGGCGCAGGTGAGGGCGAGCGCAGCGTTCACACCGGGATCCGGCACGTTTGAAGCGAACAGTCGCGGACAGCTGCTCCCAATTTGTGGGGTAAAGCCAGCGGTTCTCGGGACGTATCAGCATGACGATTCTATGAGTCAGCAGCTGCAGGAACAAAAGAGGAAAATGAGGCCATGACGGATGGGCAACGCACGATGATCGCGGCGAGGTGCAATGGACGGAGGGCGGCTTGGCGGGCGTCCGGGAGAGAGAGCGTCACGAGACGTTCCGCTCGGTGC
>NZ_JBLFFI010000012.1:0-36167 GCF_051400595.1 Sphingomonas larreae | reverse complement strand
AGGCGATCCTGTACCACCATCCGGCAGTGCGCGAGGCGCTGGTGATTGGCCGTGCGGATACCTATCGCGGCGAGGTATGCTCGAGCGGCGCGGCCAGCGTGCGCATCGCGCGTTCGAGGCGTTGCGCCGGGATGGTCGGTCCTCCTCGTCGGGGCGATGGTGCTGGGAAAAGGCAGATTGCTCGTGCGCGCGGCACTCACCCTCCGTCATCCTGAGCTTGTCTCAGGATCCACCGCTCCGCACACGTAAAGGCCGCGGCACCTGCGGCACGGTGGATCCCGAAACGAGTTCGGGATGACGGCGCGCGGCGCCGGCTTACGCCGGCGCCGCCAACCGTCAGTTGCTGACGTAATATTCCTTCATGTCGGTGTAATAATAGGACGCGTCGCCATAGCCTGACTGCGCCTGCGTCTTCAGGTTCACCATCGTCATCGCCACGCCGGCGACCGAGCCATTCACCGATTCGATCTGGTGGAGTGCGGCGCGGATCGCCTTCACCGGCGTGCGGCGCCAGTGCGCCAGCAGCGCGAGCGAGTCGAGCAGCGGAATCATCGTGCGCGTGTCCACCACCGCGAGCACCGGCGCGGTGTCGATCAGGATCACCTCGAACTCGCGCCGCAGCGTGGTGAGCATATCGGCGAACGCCTGGCTCTCGAAGATGCGCTGGCTCTTCTCCGCGCCGGGCGTGATCGGCAGGATGATAGCGCCGGTCCGGTCCTCGATCATCACGTCGCGCAGCGTCGCTTCGCCGTTGAGCGCGTTGGTCCAGCCGATCGCGGCGTCGGGGCACATCGCCTGGGTGACCGAGCGGCGCCGCAGATCGGCGTCGATGATCACCACCTTGGTCGACGCCATCGCCAGCACGCGCGCCATCGACGTCGTCGTGGTGGTCTTGCCCTCGCGCGGCAGCGCGGAGGTGACGCCGATCACGCGGCCGCCCTCGGTGTTCGCCTCCCGCGCGTCGAAGATCAGCGTGGTGGCGAGGCTGCGGAACGCCTCCGCGTAGGACGACATCGGGTGGAGCACCACCGCCTCGGCCGCATCCTTGGTCTTCGGCTTGTCGATCGCCGACTGGAGCGTCGGCACCGAATTGAGGAAGTTGACCCCGAGCAGCCGCTGAATGTCGTCGATCGTGTTGATCGTCTGCGACCAGCGTTCGCGCAGATAGGCCAGCGCCAGCGCCAGCGCGGTACCGATCGCGAAGCCCACCAGCAGGTTGATCGCGAGCCGCGGCGACGACGGCTTGATCGGCGGCACCGCCGACACCATCACCTGCGCGTCGGGCTGAACGATCGCGAGATTGGTGTTCTGCTGGCCGACAGTGGCGAGCAGGTTGGTGTAGAGCTGGCGCGCGGCGTCGGCACGGCGCTGCAGCTCGGCGAGCTCCACCCCCGCGCGGACGTTCGAGGCGAGCCGGCCCTGCGTCTGCGCCAGGCTGCCCGCGATCGAGGCCGCACGCGCACGCGCGGCATCCGATTCGGCGCGAACGCTGCGCGACACGCTCGCCATCTCGCGCTCCACCGACTTGTCGAGCTCGGCGACGCGCTGGCGCGCATCGATCACCTGCGGGTTGCGGTCACCGTAGCGCGCGCTCAGCCCGGCGAGATCGCGTGCGGCCTCGGCGCGCTGCTGGCGCAGGTTCGACAACGCGGTGGTGTCCACCCCGCCCGAGATTACCGTGCTGCCGCTCGCCGCGCCGCGCGCCGCGGCCTGTGCCGCCTCGCCGCGCGCGCCCGCCAGCTCGCTGTTGATCGTGTTGAGCTCGTCGCCCGATGCACTCGTGGTCGGGTCGACGACGATGTTGTGGCGCAGGCGATAGGCCGCCACTGCGGCGTCCGCATCGCGCGCGCGCTGGGCGAGCAGCTCGAGCTGCTTGGTGGCGTCGGTCTTGCCGCCGTCTTCCGTGCCGGCCTTCTGCTGCGCCTGGACGACCAGATAGGCACGCGAGAAGGCATTCGCGATCCGCGCCGCGTCGAGCGGGTTCTCGTCGGTGTAGCTGATCGTGAACAGCGGCGTCTGCCCGACGCGCGTCGCCGACACGTTGGCGAGCAGCGCCGAGGCGAGCGCATCGACCGACTGGCCGGTTGGATCCATCGTCTTCGCCACCTCGCGCAGGTGCGCGTTGTTGGCGACCGCCTTGTCCTGCAGCACCTGCTTGGCGACCGGGAGCGAGCTGACGATCTGGAGCTGCGACGTGATCGCCGCTTCGCGCTCCTGGTCACCCTGCGGGCGCACGCCGCCGGTGCCCGCGTCGCGCGCGAGCGTCTCGCTGGGTGCATATTGCAGCTGCGCCGTGGCGGTGTACTTCGGCGTCATCAGCTTGGTGCCGACATAAGCCAGCACCAGCGTCGCGGCGACGATCGCGATGCTGATCGGCAGGTGCCGCTTCAGTCGCGAGAACAGCCCGGCTAGATCCTGCTGCCCAGGGTCACGGAGGGTCTCCTGATTCATTACCTACCTGCGCTTGCTGAGACCGATGCGGGCATCGTCCTGGGTCAAATTCTGAACTTCATGCTCGTGAGCGCACGGAACTCGTTGATTTCCGGTCCCTGCTGCGTGCCCGAGCTGAGGCGTGAGCGATAATTGGCGTCGAGCGCGAGCACCCAGCGGCGGTTGAGCGTGTACTCAAAGCCGCCGCCGGCGCTGAAGCCATGGTCCTTGCGGTCGAAGTTCTTGAAGTTGCCGATGAAGTAATCGGCGCCGAGATAGGGCACGAGATTGCGCAGCAATTCATGGTCAATCCGCAGCCCGACCCGGTTGGCGAGATAGCCCGGCGAACCGCGCACCGCCGCTTCCTCGAGCTGGCGCGACACCACCGCGGAAAGCGTGGTGAGCGGCGAGAGATAATAATCCGCGCGCACGTCCACCGCGAGATCACCCACGGTGTCGAAAAGCGGGCTGGCATAGCTGCGGCGGAAATAGCCGATCGCGCCGGCGATACGCAGCAGGCTGCTGACATCGGCGATCGCGCCGACGCTGCCGCGCCACTCGTCGCTGGTGCGATCGTCGACCGGATTGCCGGTGGCGTAATCCGTGCGGCGATACGTCACCTGCGCGAACAGCGAATTGTCCGGGCTGGTCTGATATTCCGCGCGCACCGTGCCGCGGTAGACATCGCGGTCACGGAACGAGAGATCAAGCCGCGCGCCGTTGGTGCTGACCGTGTCGCGGTAGCGGAAGCTGTTGTAATCGGCGCTGTAGGTCCAACGCAGCCGATTGGTGACGATCGCTGCCCGCAGCATCGCGCGCGCCTGATCCACCGCCACCGCGCCACCGCCGGTCACCGGGAAGTTGGCTTCCTGCTGGTCCTCGTAGACACGGCGGTACGACGCCTGCCCGTTCACTTCGCTCTGGCCGACGATGTCGAGGCGGCCGTCGACCTGCGCGAGGAAACCATCCTCGTTCTTCGCGTCGGTCCAGCGATAGCGCGCGCCGGAATAGTTGAACACGCCGGACAGCGCATGCCGCCCCCAGTCGCTGCGGATCGCGACCTGCGGGGTGAGCCGCGCGAACGAATCGGCCTGCGCGTCGCTCGAGGCACCGACCACGTTGGTGGTGAGGCCGACGCCGGCGGCCACCTCGGGATAGAGCCGGAAGCTGCCGAGCGGCAGGCCGATCGGAGCAAGCTCGGGCTTGGGACGATCCTGCACGCCCTGGTTGCGACCGGTCTGCGTGGTGAGCGGGATCTCGGAATCGAGCAGCGGCCCGAACACCTGGGCGGTGGCCGTGCCAGGGCAGCCCGCGCTCGCCGCGAGCAACGCCAGCGAGCCTGCCAGCCCGGTGTGCGTGCCGGTGAGATGCGAACGGCGCGCGCGCGTAGCGAGGCGCGGCATCAGAAGTATCGCTCGCCGACTCTGATCGTGTCGCCCGGCTGGATCAGCAGGTCGTTGGTCACGCGGACGCGATATTCCTGCGGATCGCCCTCGCGCTTGACGAACACCTCGTTCTTCTTGGCGCGATAGGTGAACCCGCCGGCGCGCGCGACCGCGGACAGTACCGTCATGCCCTGCGCATATTCATACTGGCCCGGCGTGTTGACCTCGCCGAGAATGTAGAACGGCCGGTAGTTGACGATCGTCACCGCCACGCTCGGGTTCTGGACGAAGCCGTCGGCGAGCCGCGCGCGAATGTCCTCGGAGACCTGGTTGACCGAGCGGCCTCTCGCCATCACACGGCCGATCAGCGGCAAGGTGACGCTGCCGTCGGGGCCGACCAGCTGCTCGCCGGTCAGCTCCTGCTCGCCATAGACCGCGATCTGCACCTTGTCGCCCGGACCGAGCAGATAGACGGGCGCACTGGTCGCTGCCGCGGCCGGCGAAGTCGCCGTCTGGGCGGAGACAAAACCCGCATTTCCAAGCAGGATCAAACCTACCCAGGCTGTGATACGCACCGACACTGCTCCCCGGTTAACGGTGTAAATACCTATCAGCGAACGTTGCGGGTCGTCAACATGGTGCGGTGCAGCACAATGTCCTGTTTCGACATAGCAAATCATGGTTTTTCCATTGCATCCTGAGTCTTCTCGCCACAGTCTGGGAGCATCGGGGCCAATGCATTCGGTCGAAGGTCGGGGCGACTTCCCATAGATACGTTATTCGTTCTCGCGTTGGTGGGAACCGCGGTGCTGTTGGCGTGCGCGGTGCATCCGCTGCTTACCTACCCGCTCAGCTTGCGGCTTTTCGTTCGCGCGCGGCCGGTGACGCCCGCGCCCGAGCCGCGGTCACCTCGGCCGACGCTGGCGATTTGCATGAGCGCGTACAACGAGCAGGACGTGATCGCGGCCAAGATCGAGCGGCTGATCGAGGTCGCGGAAGCGTACGGGCCAGCGACGATCCACGTCTATGCCGACGCACCGCACGACGACACCGTCGCGATCCTGCGTGACTATGCCGACCGGATCGATCTCGTGGTGGGCACCGAGCGCGCGGGCAAGACCTTCGGGATGAACCTTCTCGTCGCGCGCAGTCGCAGCGACTATCTGCTGTTCACCGACGCAAACGTGGAAAGCGACGTCGACGTCGCCGTGCGGCTGGCGCGCTGGCTCGATGATCCCAGCGTCGGCTGCGCCACCGCGCGGCTGGTGTACTCCAATTCGGATGAGACGGCGACCGCCGCGCTCGGCTCGGGCTATTGGCAGCGCGAGGAGCGCATCAAGCAGATCGAGAGCGATCGCATGGGGCTGATCGGCTGCGACGGCGCCATGTTCATGATGCGCCGTTCGCTGCATCGTGCGCCGGCGCCGCACCTGATCGACGACCTGTTCCTCAGCCTCACCATCCTGATCGCGGGTGCGCGCATCGTCAGCGCCGACGATGTCCAGGTGTATGAGCGCAGCGCCACCGGCGCGAACGAGGAGAAACGGCGCAAGCAGCGGATCGCCTGTCAGGCGATCAACGTGCACCGCGCGATGTGGCCCCAGCTGCGGCGTATGCGCTTTCTGCCGCTCTACGCCTATATCTCGCATCGTCCGATGAAGTGGCTGATGCCCTTTTTCGTGGCGGGCGCGGCGCTGTTCGCGACGCTCGCGGTCGGGCTGGCCGCTGGCTGGGCGACCGCGGCCTGGCTGGTGCTCGCGGGCGCGGTGCTGCTGTGGCTCGGTGAGGCGACCCAGGCCAAGCCGCTGTCGCTCGTCTCGTCCGCGGTGCTGAGCCTATACGGCGTCGGCGTTGGCGTGCTCGAGTCCTTGTTCCTGGGCAAGACCTATACGGTGTGGGATCCGGCGCTGTCGGTGCGGCTCGATCCGCCCACGGCGGCGTCCTGATCCGATGCCCCACGTGACCGAAGCGGGAGACAGAATGGATACGCCGCCTCTTGCGGACACGGCGTCCCGCGCCTCGGCCGACGCCGTGCCGCGCGCACTGCCGGCCGAGCTCGCCATCGTGGTGCCGGTGTACAACGAGACGCGCAACGTGCCGCTGCTCGTCGCCGCGCTCGACGCCGCGCTGGCGGGCGTGCGCTGGGAGGTGGTCTTCGTCGACGACAACTCGCCCGACGGCACCGCCAATCACGCGCGCGATCTGGCGCTGACGGACCCGCGCGTGCGCGTGGTGCATCGCTTCGGGCGGCGCGGGCTGTCGTCCGCGTGCATCGAGGGGATCCTCGCCACCTCCGCGCCTTACGTCGCGGTGATGGACGGCGACATGCAGCATGACGAGCGCTGTTTGCCCGCGATGCTCGGCCGCATCACGCAGGGCGACGTCGATCTCGTGGTCGGCAGTCGCTACGTCGCGGGGGGCGGTGTGGGCGAGTGGGACCGTCGTCGTGCCGCGATGAGCCGCTTCGCCACGCGTCTTGCCGGACGGCTGACGCGCGCGCCGATCAGCGATCCGATGAGCGGCTTCTTCATGCTCCGCCGCGACGCCTTCATGGCGGCGCTGCCCAATCTCTCGACGGTCGGCTTCAAGATCCTGCTCGACATCGCGGCCTCGTCGCCCGAGCCGCTGCGCGTCGCCGAGGTGCCCTACACGTTCCGCACGCGCCAGCACGGCGAGAGCAAGCTCGACAGCCTGGTGCTGTGGGAATATTTCCAGCTGCTGCTCGACAAGTCGTTCGGCCGCTACGTGCCGGTGCGCTTCATCAGCTTCGCGCTGGTGGGCGGCTCGGGCGTGTTCGTCCATTTCCTGGTGCTGACGATCGTGCTCGAATCGCTGCTGCTGTTCGGCAACGGTGCGGCGCATCAGGGGCGCTCGTTCGCGATCGCGCAAGGCGCGGCGACGCTGGTCGCCACCACCAGCAACTTCCTGCTCAACAATCTGCTGACCTATCGCGACCAACGCCTCACCGGGCGGCGCCTGGTATGGGGCTGGCTCACCTTCAACCTGGTGTGCGGGATCGGCTTCATGGCCAATGTCGGGATCGCGCACTGGCTGTATCAGCGGAAGAACTATCTGGTGGTGTCGGCGCTCGCCGGGATCGCGGTGACCACGGTGTGGAACTACGCGATGTCGTCGATCTTCACCTGGCGCAAGCGCGGCTGAGCCGCGGCGCGGGAAGGGGGCAGGATGGAGCGAATCGAGACGGTGGAGCGCGCCGACCCGGCCGCGCCGGGCGCACCCGTCGCGCTGGCCGCGCTCGCGGTCGCGGTGCTGGTGGCCGGCGTCGTGCGAGTCGCCTGGGCGGACTATTCCTTGTGGTTCGACGAGCTCGCCTCCGTCTTCTTCGCCGCGCAGCCGCTCGACCGGTTGTGGGGCGCGTGGATGCTGCGCGAGACCAACCCGCCGCTGTTCTACACCGTGCTGCGTGGCTGGATCGCCGCTGCCGGTCTGAGCGAGACCGGGCTCCGCCTCCCGGGCATCGTCGCCAGCCTGGCGGCGATCGTCGCGGTCTACGCCGCGGTCGCGCGTGGGTTCGGACGGCGCGCCGCGGTGATCGCGGCGTTGTTGCTCGCGCTCTCGCCGCAGCAGCTCTATTTCGCGCATCAGGTACGCGCCTACATCTTCCTGTACCTCGCGGTGGCGGTGTCGTTCGCGGGGCTGCTTCACGTCGCGCTGGCGGCGACGCCGCGCGCGCGCCGCTGGGGCTGGCTCGCCTATGTCGCGGGAGCGGTCGCCGGCATCTACCTGCACACCACGGGCGTGATCTGGCCCGCCGCCGCGACGCTGGCGCTGATGCTGGTCGACCCGCGCTTCCGGCCGTTCCGCGGGAGCGCCTGGGTCACGCTGCTGGTCGCGGATCTCGCCATCGCGCTGGCCACCGCCTGGTGGCTCTACATGACCTTTCTCCAACTCACTCAGCCTAACGGCAATCTCGGGTGGCTGCAGGGGCTGGGCGTGCGCAAGAGCGCGCTGATCTACGTCGCCACGCTGCTCCAGTCGCGTCAGGTGAGCCTGTTGCAGCTGCCCGCGCCGCTGCTGGTGGCGGGGTTCGCCGCACTGGGCGCGTGGCGCGGCCGCACCGAAGCCGCGACGCGGCTGACGCTCGCCTGTCTCGTGGTCGCGAGCGCCTTGTTCGTGGTGCTCAATCTCAAACAGCCGATCTTCCTCGATCGCACCATCCTGTGGCTGTCGCTGTTTCCGCTGGTGCTCGCGGCACGCGGTGCCGCTTCGCTGCACGGGCGATGGTATCTCGCCGCGGCGGTCGCGGCGGCGGCGGCGCTGGCGATGACCCTCGCCTTGACGCGGCAGAACCTGCTCAAGGAGGACTGGCGCGCGGTGGTGACGCGCACCGCGGCCGATCCGCGCGCGGTGCTGTTCGTCGACGGCGAGGCAATGGGTATCGCGACGGAAATGGCCTGTCGCGTCGAATTGCATCGGCCGACGTGTCCCTTCACGGTGGTGCCGCTGGTGGCGCCCGGACCGCAGCTCGACGGCTGGGGACGCGGGCTTGCGGCGGCGGTCGGCGCGCGCGCCGACGCGGGCGCAGTGCCGGCGGGGGCGCGCGCCTACGTCCTGCGCCGTCCGTTCCACGATGCGCTCCTCGACCTGCGCGACGCGGGCCTGCTGAGCCCGGCGACGGTGGGCGAGACGCCCGAGCGTCCGGTGGTAATCGGGCCGCTGCCGCCGCGCTCGCTCGAAGCGTTGCGGCAGCGGATGCGCGTGGGCGGCGACCTGCTCTATCTCGATCGCCGCGACGCGCGCTGACGCGCGCCTCGGCATTCTATGCGTCTTCCGCCGGAGCGTTGCGCTGCGCCAGCGGATTAGCTGCCGAGCCTGATCCAGCCCGTCTAAACCGTCAGCATGCTTCGGCGAACGGCGGAGTCCGGGGTCATCAACGCTGCGGCGCTTGGCTCCGGGCTCCCGCTTGTTCGAGGCCTCTGCGACACGGCGCGAACGCCGTCACGATAGATCCCGGCTCAAGCGCGGGATGACGAGGCGGGTTCGCTGAGGTCTCGCATGCGCGCGAGCACGGCTCAGCTCGGGCGAATCAGCCGCCGGCGCGAGCGGCAATCGCGTCCTGATAGGCGGCGCGGTTCTCGGCGACGATGCGGTCCTCCGCGAACCAGCCCAGCGCGCCGGGGTCGCTGAGCCCGCCCGCGCGCCATTCGGGCTTGGCGTCGATCGCGGTGCGCATCGCGGCGGCGAGCGCGGCCACGTCGGTGGGCGCATAGGTGATCGACACGCGCGCCAGGTCAGCGATCTCGGGAATGCCGCCTGCCTCCGCACAGATCGCCGACAGGCCGAACGACAGCGCCTCGATCAGCGTGCGCGGCAGCGGCTCGGGCCACACCGACGCGATCAGCACCGTGTCGATCGTAGCGTAGAACTGGTCCGCGTCGGCGAAGCCGATCCACTCGATCCGCGGGTCGGCGTAGCGCGCGCGCAGCCGCGCGACATAGTCCGCCTCGCCGCTGCCCGCGATCTTGAGCACCCAATCGTCACGCCCGAGCTGCTCGGTCGCGGCGAGCACCACCTCGATCCCCTTCTCCGCCTCGACCCGGCCGATGAAGCCGAAGGTCAGCGGCGTGGTCGCGGGCAACGCGGCACGGTCGCGCGCCTGAAGCGGCACGATGTTGAAGATACGCCGCGCCGGCACGCCTGGGAAATAGCCCTCGTCATGGTGCGTGCGGATCACGAACTCGCTGTTCGAGACGAGCTGGTCCACGTGCGCGGAATGTCGCTTCGCGGGAGCGGTGAGGGTGCGGCATTCGAGGCAGCGCTGCGCGCAGACCTTGCCGTGCTTGAACAGCGCCGAGCGCGTGCACATCAGCCCGTAGTCGCGCAGCGTCTGCACCAGCGGCAGCCTGCGTCGCCGGATCTCGCGCCAGATCGCCGGGCTGAACCCGGTCACCACGTTGCAATGAACCACGTCGGGCCGCACGGCGTCGAGCAGCGCCCCGAACCGGCGCGCCGCGGCGCGGTTCCAGCGGTTGCGCACGTGCCAGCGCAGACGGTCGAGCGACGAGCGCCGCGGCTGCGCGGGATCATAGGGCCAATAGAGATTGTCGATCGGCAGCCGATGCACGGTCACGCCGTTGCGCTGCTCGGTCACCGGCGCGGGCGTGTCGTCGAGCGTCGCGACCACTACCTCGTCACCGTGGCGCACCAGCGCTTCCGCCAGCAGCGACACCGACTTTTCCGCGCCGCCGATGCGATGCGGCGGGTAGAGCACGTTGACGATCAGGACCTTCATCGACTCATCTGCTCCACCGTCGTCGCCAGCACCGTCGCGGAGTCGCGCCAGCTGAACTGGCCGACCCGCGCGCGCCCGGCGGCGATGCGCTTGGCGCGCCAGGCGCCGGGATCGTCGAGCGCGGCACGCATCAGCGAAGCGAGCGCGGCATCGTCGCGCGGATCGAAATAGTCGGCGGCGTCGCCACAGGTCTCGCGCACCGCGTCGGCGGTGCTGGCGAGCACCGGACAGTCGTTCGCCATCGCCTCCAGCGGCGGGATGCCGAAGCCCTCGTACAGGCTGGGGAAGACCAGCGCGCGCGCCGCGCGCATCAGCCCCACCACCTCGGCATCGTCAAGCCGGCCGGCGAGGATCAGCCCGTCGCCCATTGCCGGCATCGCGCCCTGACCGAACACCGACGGCTCGAGCCGGCCGACCGCCACCAGCCGCACCGGCGCGGGTTGCAGCCGCGCCAGCGCGCGGATCGCCACCGCCAGATTCTTGTTGGGCGTGATGTTGCCCAGCACCAGGAAGAAGGGCGCGTTCGACAGCCCGAGCCGGTCGACGATCGTCGGATCCGGCGCGCGGGTGAGATGGTCGGCGCCGTTGCGTGCCACCAGGATTGACGCCGCGTCGACGTGGAGCAGTTCGGCGAGTTCGCGGCGCGAGAAATTCGACACGGTGGCGAGCCGTGCGCGTCGTGCCAGCAGCCGGTCGATCACCGCGTGCGCGCGCACGTAATTGGCGCTGAACAGCTCGGGATGGCGCTGCACCGCGGCGTCGTGGATCACCACCAGCTGGCGCCGCAGCGCGACCGGCCCCGCGGCGGCGAGCCCGAGCGCGACACCGCGCCACGCCGCCCGCGCGAAATCGATCTGGTCCCAGGCATGGCCGTGCAACCGCCCGACCGCGCGCTGCTCGATATGGCGCAGCCCGGCGTCGCGGGCGTCGCCCGGGGTGAGCAGGACATAGCGCGTCCCCGTCGCGTTCTCGCCCCGGCCGACGCGCGCGTCGAGTTGCGCGACGATCTCGCTGGCATAGCGCTGCACGCCGCTGAACGGCTGGGTCAGGAAGCGACCGTTGACGTAGATCGTGCGGGCCGCGCTCATGCCTTCTCTCCGGACCTCACCGGCACCATCACGGCATAGGTGGCGGCGAGTGCCGCCGCGCTGCGCTCCGCGGTGAACAGCGCGCGGAACCGCTCATACCCTGCAGCGCCCATTGCCGTTCGCGCGGCATCGTCGTCCGCGAGCAGCGCGGCAAGCAACGCGAGGGCGTCGTCGGGCGGCACCAGCCTTCCGGTGACGCCATCCTCGACCACCTCGGGCAGCCCGCCGACATGGCTCGCCACCACCGCGCGCTGCGCGCGCATCGCCTCCGCTGCGACCAGCCCGAAGCCTTCCCACCGCGACGGCACCGCGATCACGTCGGCCGCGGCATATTGCGCCTGCAGCTGCGTCTCGTCGCACCAACCGATCATCTCGACATTGGCGGGAGGCGCCTGCGTATCGTCGTCCCCGACGACGCTCGCACCGGCGCAGCGGACGTGGACGCGATCGGGGGCGGCGCGTGCCGCCTCCAGCAGGGTATCGAGCCCCTTCTGGCGATCGAACCGTCCGACGAACAGGACCTTGATCCTCGGATCGGACCAGGTCGCCGGCGCCACCACCGGCGGCGCCGTCTCGATCCCGTTGTAGATGCGGACCAGCTTGGCGGCGGGGAAGCCGCGCTCGACACACTCGGCGCGCTCCGCATCGGAGAGGACGACGATGCGATCGGCCAGCAGCGCCAGCGCGCGCTCCACCGCGGCGGTGGCGCCCTGGCGCAGCCGCGAGCCGGTGATCTGGAAGGCCCAGCCGTGCGGGCTGTAGATCACGGTACGCGGGCAGTTGAGCAGCGCCCGGCTGAGCAGCAGCAGCGGTCGCCCCACCATGCCTGCGAAGCTGGAATGGAGATGGACCACGTCCGGGCGGAAACGGCGAAGGGCGTGCCACATCGCGGCGGCGAGCCGGGCGAAGGCGGCCGGCCCGCGCCCGTCGCGACGATAGGTGGACACCGACTCATCGGCCACGCGCGTCAGCATGAAGCGATGCTCCGCGGGCATGAGCACGCAGTTGCGCAGCGCGCGACCGTCCGCACCGCGCCACGTCTCGAGCTCGGGCAGCGTGTGATTGAGGTAGGTGCCCACGCCGCCGCGCGCGGATTCGGCGACGTGCAGCACGCGGATGGAGGGGTCGCTTGGCAAATTATCCACGATGAAGCCGATGATCGTTGGAGCGCTGCTGTCGCCGCTTGGCGCGCGAAACGATGTCGCGGATCGTGTCCGAAAGGGCCAAGCCGCACTCCTTATCGCCGCCGCATCGTAGCGGCGCTAGGCGCGGCGAGGCATATGCGATGCGGTTGTGCAGCGCAATGCGCTTCGCACATCAACGAGTTGGTGTGATCACCCGACGGTGAGACGAAGCGGGGGCGGCGCCGCGCCGAGATGCACGACCACCGGCATCGCGCCGAGTGCAATCGCCTGCCCGGCGCCGACCGCGCGCGTCTGCCCGCACAAGGTCGACACCTTGGTCGCCGCAGGCACCCGCGCCACGGCGGCGCCGTCGCTGCTGCCGCTCCACAGCAGCGCAAGCATCTCGCTGCCGGTGCGGGCGATGATGGCGGTGACGCCCGGCGGCGTCGGCGCGGTGCCGATCGCGCGCACCGAGCGCAGCACCGTCAACGCGTCATGCACCGCGCAGGTCGACGGCTTGGGCCGGAACTGCGCATCGAGCACGCCGAAACGGTCTTCGAGGTCGTTGGGATTGTTGCCGGTGTCCTTCAGCTCATATTGCCACGTGCCTTTCACATACGGCAGCGCCGCCGCGCCGAAGAGGAATTGCGCCGAATTCGCCGCCACGAACGCGCTGTCGACCTGGCAGGCGGTGCCGGTCGAGAAGCCCCATTCGGTGACGTAGAGATCGACCGCTCGCCCGGCGATCGGACGGATCGCGCGGTTCAGCGCGCGCAGTCGCCCGAGCAGTTCGTCGCTGCCGCGGATGCGGCGATCGCATTGATTGTAGAGATGCACCGACACGCCGGCCGCGCCGGCTAGCCCGTTCTCGCGCGCGAGCCCGCTCATCCAGCTCCATTGCGGATCGTTCGCCGCCGCGCCGACCAGCACCTTGGCCCCCGGATGCGCGGCGACGATCGCGGCCACCGCGCTGCGCGCCACCTCCGCATAGCGACCGGCATAGCGCGGATCGTCGATGTCGCCCTCGGTCGACATCGGCTTGGCCTTGGGCAGCGCGGTGCGGTTCCACTCGTTCCACACTTCGTACATCGGCCCATAAGCGACCGTGTTGCCCACCGCGCGGCTGGCAAAGTCGGCGAACTTGGCGCGGCGCACCTCGTCGAGCGGCGCGCTGCCCGGACCATTGGCGTCGCCGGCGAGCACGAGCAACGCGCGCGCCTTGCTCTGCTGCAGCATCGCCATCACTTTGGGCGCGGGCACCGCCCCGTCCTCGGGCAATCCCGGGTACCAGATCACGCCGTCGCGATAGGAGTTGAAGCCGAGCGCCGGCAACGCCTGCGCCACCGGCGCGAGATCATAGCCGAGGTTGCGCCGTGCCGAGAGCCGGGTGGCGACGCCGAGGTAATAGGTGCCGCGGTCGAACAGCCGCGTTTGCGCAGGATCGATCGTGGCACTGGCGGGCGACTGCGCGCGACCGACGCTGAGCAGCGTCGTCGTCGCCAGCGTACCGGCGGCGAGCACCGCCACGCCGGCGAGGATCACCGAACGCTTCACAGTTCGCATCATCGCACCGTTATCCCAATCGACGGCGGCAACGCAGGTGAGGGCGTTTGGATGCGCCACCCTGCCGACCGCGCGTCTTCGCTGTTGCAGCATGACGCTTGCCAGAACGCCGCCGCTTTAGCTAAGCGATTTGCCGCAACGGATCAATTTGCGCCGCACCGGCGCGGGTGACGGGGCAGGCAGGCCGGGCACGCGGGGTAGTCGGCGGGGACGACGATTCGGGCAGCGGTCGAATATGCCGCACCGCGCCGTGTCGACGAAACCCGGCGGGCGAGTCGCGCCCGACCCTGGACCTCCCGACAGGTGGAGCATCGATGGCTTTGACGATCCCTGCCCGGCTGACCAGCCTCTTCAGCGTGGGCATCCGCGGCGCCGGCCTGGCGATGCGATTCCTGCTCTCCTTCTATATCATCAAATTCCTCGGCTATGAGGCATCGGGCGTCTACGGCCTCGCGCTGGGTGCGATCGGGCTCACGCCCGCGTTGATCGGTCTCGGGCTCAACTATTTCCTCGCGCGTGACATCGTCGGGGTCAGCCGGTTCGAATCGGGCGTCCGCGTGAAGACGCGCCTCACCGTCACCACGATCGCGCTGACCACCGCCACCCTGCTGGCTTGGCTGATCGCGACCGCCTTCCATTATCCCATCACGCAGGTGCACCTGCTGATTGCCGCTCTGGTCTGGCTAGAGACCTATACGATCGACCTGCACGTTTCGCTGATCGCGGTGGAGCTGCCGTTCCTGGCCAATGTGCTGGTGTTCGTGAAGCTGGCGCTATGGGTGCCGTTCGCGATCGGGCTCGGGCTGTATGCGCCCGCCTACCGCACGATCGAGGTGATCTTCATCAGCTGGATCGTCAGCTACGCCTTCTACACCGCGCTGCTGTTCTGGTCGATCCGCGGCTGGCCGTTGCGCGAAGTGCTGGAAGCGCGGGTGGAAACCGAGTGGGTGACGCGACGTCTGAAGGAGTCGTGGTTCATCTATCTCAGCGACCTCGGCATGATCGGATCGCTCTATATCGACCGCTACGTCGTGTCGTTCCTGCTCGGGCTGCGGCAGACCGGACTTTACACCTTCTACTGGTCGCTCACCAATGCGTTGCAGACGCTGGTGGGCACCGCGGTGGTGCAGCTCGCGCTGCCCTCGGTGTACAAGGCGTATCGCGGCGGCTCGGTCAGCGCATGGTCGGCCGAGCTGCGCCGCCAGATCATGAAGGTGATCGGCTTCGCCTCGGTGCTGGCGGTGCTGATCCTGGGCGCCAGCGAGATCATCTTCCGCGTCATGGCGATGCGCGATCTGGCGAGCCACCGCGGCGTGTTCGTGATGCTGCTGCTCGCCACCGTGACGCGCTCCACCTCGGATGTGTTCAACATCGGGCTCATGAGCATCCACAAGGATCGCCAATACGGTTACATCAACATGGCGGGCATCGTGCTCTCCGCGCTGCTGACGTTCGTGTCGATCAAGCTGTTCGGCTTCTCGGGCACCGCGCTCGGCGCGTTGCTCACCGCGGTGACGCTGACGAGCATCCGTGGCCGCATCCTGTGGCGCTTCGCCCATACGCCGCGCCCCGCCAGCCCAGCCGAGACGGAGTTGACCTCATGACAACCGCGAGCACCACCACCCCGCGCGGCCCCGGCGTGCTGTTCCTGGCCGAGGTGATCAACTGCAACGACGGCATCGCCACCTACTGCCAGACCCTGGCGGCGGGGCTGAAGGAGCGCGGCGTCCGCGTCTATCTGATCTCGGGCGTGATCCGCTCGGACGCCAAATCGGAGCGCAAGCGCGAGCTGCTCGACGAGGCGCTGGAGGAATGGCGCTACGAGCCGGGGATGAGGCGCTTTCCCGGCATTGCGCTGATCCGCCGCATGGCCGCCTACATCCGCGCCAACGACATCCAGGCAATCAACGCGCATGGGCTGGGGATGCTGTACCTCGGCAAGGTGCTCGCCGCGATGACGGGGGTGCGCTTCGTCGGCACCTATCACCAGTCGGTACTCGGCGGGCTCGACACGGTGCGGCGCTCCGCCAACAAGAAGTTCGGCGCGACGCAGGAGCTGTTCCTGTCGCTGTTCTTCCCCGAGCGGCTGATCGTGCTGTCCGACGAGTCGCTGGCGTTCCTCCGCTCGCACCGGATCCCGTTCAAGCAGCGCGTCACCAAGATCGTCGCAGGCACCGACCTCGACCATTTCTTCCCGCCCTCGGCGGACGAGCGCGCGCAGGCGCGCGCTGCCTTCGATCTCGCGCCCGACCGGTTCGTGTGCGTGCTCGCCGCGCGGCTCGCCTGGGTGAAAGGGCATGACATCCTGATCGAGGCGGTCCGCCGGCTGCGCGTGACGCATCCTGACTTCGGCGTGACCTGCCTCTTCGTCGGCAGCGGCGGCGCCGATCGCGAGGTGGAGATCAAGGCGGTGGCGGAGAGCCGTGATCCGGCCGATGCCGAAGCGTTCCGCTTCGTCGGCTTCATGAGCGACGTGCGTCCGGCGCTGTGGGCCGCCGACGCGTTCGTGCTGCCGAGCCGGTTCGAGGGCTTCGCGATCGGCGTGGTCGAGGCGATGGCGGCCGGACTCGTCCCGATCCGCACGCCCACCGGCGGCGCGACCGACCAGATCGTCGACGGCGAAAACGGCTACATCATTCCGTTCGAAGACCCGCAGGCGCTTGCCGACGCGCTGGTTCGCCTCGCCGATCCGGCCCGGCGTCACGCCATGGCGATGGAGAATGCGGCGCGCGCGCGGCGGCTGTTCGGCATCGCGCCGATGGTCGATGCGCTGCTGCCGCTGTACGGCGTGACCGACCCCGCGCTGCTGCGCGCGCCGGCGGAGGCGACGGCGTGAGCGGCACGCGCGCCGCGATCCGTGCCGACCTGAAGGCGGCGACGGGGCGCGAGGGCTGGGGCCGCATCGTCACCGCCTTCCTGTTCATTCCCGGTTTCAGCACGATCCTGCTGCACCGGCTGGCACTGCCGTTCATCCGCACTCCGCTCGACAAGCTCGGGAACCTCATCTGGGCATGGAACACGCGACGCAGCGGCTGCCACTTCCATCTCGACAGCGTGATCGGCCCGGGCCTGTCGCTGCCGCATCCCACCGCAGTAGTGATCGGACAGGGCGTCACCATCGGCGCCGGGGTGACGCTGTACCAATCGGTGACGATCGGCCGCGCCAAGCGCGACGATTATCCGGTGATCGGGGACGGCGCGGTGATTTATCCGAACTCGGTGATCATCGGCGGGATCACGGTGGGGGCGGGCGCGGTGGTCGGCGCCGGGTCGGTGGTGCGCCACGACGTGCCCGCCGGGGCGGTGGTCGCGGGCAACCCGGCGCAACTGATCCGTCTCGCGGACGGGGCAAGAGCGCTGCCGCTCGAATGATAAGGTGGCCGGCGGGCGTGAAGGGCGTCGGACCTTCCACCGCTCCCGTCATCCTTAACGTGTTCTAGGATCCATTGTCCCGCAGATGGCTTCGCCTCTGAGGATGCGGCACCTAGCCCCGAGCGTCACCCGCCTCGGCGCCGCTCTATACGAACAGCCCGAGCGGGGCGCGGCCGCCGGTCGACCAGGTCGTCCAATTGGGGACGACATAGCCCATGTCGGCGTCGCTCACGCCGTGCCAGCGCAGGATCGCGCCGATATATTCTTCCTGCGAGGTGGTCGGGAGGAAGCGTCCGTCCCAGCCGATGTCGTCATTGCCGCCGAGCGTCGGATCGGGATAGCGACCGAACACGCCGCGCGCGGTGACGCCGCCGCCCAGCACGAGATGGTTGCTGCCCCAGGCATGATCGCAGCCATATTGCGCATTGCCTTTGTAGGTGCGGCCGAAGTCGCTCATCGTAAAGGCGGTGACATTGTCGCCCAGCCCGAGCGCGAGCATCGCGTCGTGGAACGCGGCGAGCGCCACCGCCAGATCGCGCAGCAAGGTGGCATGCGTGCCCTTGCCGGTGTCGCCCGCGGTCACCTGGTTGTCGTGCGTGTCATAACCGCCGTGCGAGACGAAGAAGCTCTGGCGCGCGTGGCCGAGCGTGCCATGCGCCTCGATCATGCGCGCGACGCGCTTGAGCTGGTTGGCGAGATCGGTGGTGAGCGCGGCGCCGGTGGCGGGATCGACGAAATAGGCGTCGACCGTGCTCGCCTGTGACAGCACCGACGCGGTGGCACCCGTCATGGTGTAGGCGTCGGTATAGCTCGCTGCGGTGGCCTCGGTCATCGTGCCGAGCCCGGCGCCGCTCGCAAACGCCGCGACCGCCTGATCCACCGCGCTGTTGTTCGACGTGGAGCGGGTGAGCGAGCCGGTGGCGGGCAGCACGATCGGCTTGGCGCTCTGCCCGATCAGTGCGATGTTGTTGCCCGCGAAGCTCATCAGCGGCGGCACGCTGCCGCTCGCGGCGAGCCGGTCGGTCAAACGCCCCATGAAGCCGTCGCGGCTCACCGCGCGGGCGCGCAGGCCCTGCCAATGCTCCTGCTCGTCGGCATGGCTCATCAGGTTGGTCGGGCGCAGATCGGGGCGCTGTGCGTAGGTGGTCTTGTCGAGCGGCACCGCCAGCGTGCCGGTGTTGAGCACCAGCGACAGCGCGCCCTGGTTCCACTTGGCGGCGAGGGGCGCCATCGCGCCGTGCAGCGCATAGCCCGAGCCCGCCAGTGGCGCGAGCGCGCCGGGCGCGAGCGCGACCGTGCCGCGCGACGCGAGATAGGCGCCGTATAGGGTCGGGTCGGTGGGCACGACCATGTTCCAGCCGTCGTTGCCGCCGAACAGGAAGACGCCAACCATCGCGCGATAGCCGCTGCTGGTGGCGCCGAACGCGGCGGTGCGGCCGAACATGCCGATCGCGGCGGCGGCGCCGGCGGTCAACGCGGTGCGGTGGAAGTGACGACGAGTGATCGACATGCGGGCGTTCCTTAGCGATCGACCAGGAAGTTGGGGCTGGAGGCGGCGATGTAGAGCGCCATCTGGGCGCGCTTGTGCGCCTGGGTGGCGGTGTTGCTGTTGCGGATCGACAGGATCGCGCTGCGCAGCGCTCCCTTCTGCGTCGCGGTGGCGCTGTTGTTGAGCAGCAGCAGGTTCACCACTGCGACGAGGCGGTCGGGATCCTGCGCGATCGCGTCCCACGACGCCCAATTGGGCTGGCTGCCGGTGAAGTTGGGCAGCCCCATGTCGTAGGTCCACTCGCCGCGGCCCGGCTCGCCCAGCGCGGTCCAGTTATAGACCATGTTGTGAAGCCAGGTGGCATTGCCCGCGCTGACCAGCTTGGCAGCGGGGCTGACCAGCCCGGTCGTGCCCGCGAGCGGATAGTCGGGCGGGTAGAAGTTGAACACCGAGGGTGCGCCGAACACCGGCTGGCCGACGTTGGAGTCGCGCTGGATGAAGGCGATGCCATCGGTGGCGAGGCCGATCGCGCGCGCCACTGCGGTGAGCACCAGCACCGGCTCGCGCACCTTGCCCGCATCGGTGCCATGCGGCTCGTCGCCGCGGGCCTCGGGGTCGAGCAGGATCGCGCGGACCACCGCCTTGAGATCGCCACGCACGCCGCTGCCGTTGTTCTCGAACACGCCCGCGATCCGGCCGACATAGCCGGGCGTCGGATTGGACTTCACCAGATGCTGGATCAGCAGCTTGGCGACATGCGGCGGGGTGGAGGCGTGGTTGAACGCGGCGGCCACCGCGATTCGGACGCTGTCCGCCGGGGTGCTGCCCGCGGGCACGCTGGTGCCAAGGAACGCTTTGGGGTCGCTGTCATACCGCGCCGCCGCGGCGGGGACCATCGGCAGCGAGTAATCGTTGCCGGTCCAGTCGGTACGGCCGCCGCTGCGCGCATAGGTCCAGCCGGTCAGCGCGCGCGACAGCCCGCGGATGTCGTCGGCGCCATAATTGGGCACGGTCGCGCCGCTCGCATCAAGCACCGGCGTGCCGTCGCGGTTGAGCGTCACCGGGCCAAGCGTGAACAGCTGCAGCATCTCGCGCGCGTAATTCTCGGACGGCGCGACGCGGCTGCTGTCCGCCATCGAGAGATAACGGCCCATGAAGCCGTGCAACGTCACCTTCTGCAGCAGCGTGCCATAATTGCCGAACGCATCGTCGAGCAGCATCTGCTGGTAGGACGCCAACCCGGCGGTCTGGTCGCCGCCCCCGGCGACGACCAGGATCTGCGACAGCGCGAAGGCGACGCGCTGGCGCAACTGGTCCGGTGCCATCACCGCATCGGCATAGAAGCGCGCCGCGACGCGGTTGCGCGAGAAATAGATCGACCCGCAGCGCGGCACGCTGGTGTTGCCGGTGCAATAATTGGCCGGCACCCAGCTGGTGAGATCCTTATAGGTGCTGCCGCGCAGCGTGAACTGCTCGTCGATCCAGCCCGAGACGCCGAGCCCGGCGATGCGCGCGACCACGTCCGGAGTGGGGCCGAACGTGGCTTGCCGCGCGAGCCGCACCACGTCGGGCGGGATCGCGGCCGCGCCGTCCGCGCTAAGCACGGGCTGGCGGAACGCGCTCAGCCCCGTGCTCCATGGCAGGTTGACGCCATCGGTGGTGAACAGCGCAAAGAAGCGCGCGAACGCATCCGCGATCGCGCCCGCGAGATCACGCGCCAGACCGGCAAGATAGTCGAAGCCGCCGGCGGGCTGCTCCGTCACCGGCGTTGCGGTTGGCGCGGGCGTGGCGGCGGGGGCGGGCGTGGGCGTCACGACGACGATGCCGCCGCTGGTCGGGGGCGGTGTCGGGGTGCTCGAGCCGGGCAGGGAGGTCGGCGTGGCGGACGGCGTGGGCGCGGCGTTCGTCGGCGACGCGGCGGGGGCCGGCGTCGGCGTGACGATCACGATGTCGCCGCCGCCTGTGCCGCCGGTCGCTGGTGTCGTGGTCGGCCCCGAGCTCGCCGGCGAAACCACCGGAGTCGGCGACGGCGTCGGTGTGGCGGGTACGACGACGACGGGCGCCGGTGCGGCGGCGGAACTGCCACCGCCGCCACCGCCGCCGCCGCAGCCCGCCAGCGCGAGACACGCGCAGGCCGTCAGCAAAGATGTACGTCGTCGTGCGCTCGTCACGCCTGCCCCGCCCGAGTTCAATGATCTGGATGTCGCGCGGTGACCGCGCTGCAACAGCAATAGGGGCAGGCCTTAAAGGTGAGGTTAATGCGGCAGCAAAGCTGTACGGACGATCAACCCGGGATCGACTGGTCCGCTGCGGCCGAATACACCGGAGAAAGTCGTTTATACTGGTTTACGGCCGTTAACACTTCGATGTCGAGGGCGTAACGTTTGGCGAGCGTGCGGCGCCGATACGAAAACGGCGCCGCCCGTTGGGGCGGCGCCGTCGACAGCGCTGAAGATCAGTACGGGCTCAATAGGACCCGCGCTGGAACAGTACGCTCGGCACCGTATAGGCCATGATCTTGACGTTCATCGCGCACGAGCGCGCGCGGCTGTACGTCACATCATAAGCGACGCGGCGGCGATACGACACGTCGTTGCGGCCGCCCACCTGCCACAGTCCGGTGATCCCGGGGCGCACCGCGCAATAATGTTCGAAATAGCGGCCGTAGCGCGCGATCTCGCCGACCACGATCGGGCGCGGCCCGACCAGGCTCATCTCGCCGCGCACGACGTTGATCAGCTGCGGCAGCTCGTCGAGGCTGGTCTTGCGCAGGAACTTGCCGATACCGATCACGCGCGGGTCGTCGCGCAGCTTGTGGTCGCGCTCCCACTCCTCGCGCGCCTCGGCGCTGGTCTCGAGCAGGTGCCGCAACCGCGCATCGGCGTCGACCACCATCGAGCGGAACTTGAGGCACGGGAAAGCGCGGCCGCCGCGGCCGATGCGCTGGTGCGCGAAGATGATCGGACCCGGATCGAGGATGTAGATCACCGCGGCGATGATCAGCATCAGCGGCGCCAGAATGATCAGCGCGATCACCGCCAGCGCGACGTCGAGTGCTCGGCTCGCCATGTCGTCGATCCGGCGGAGGCTGAACGCGCCCTCGCGGGCAGTCAGGTCGGTAGCCGGTACCGACGCGGTGATGGTCGCTTCATGCACGGATGATCGCTCCCTGGACGATACGCTGCAACGCAACATTAGGTTATTTGGCCGTTAATGTAACCCGCGCGTTGTCGCTGTTCGTCTCGAAATCGCGGGTGATCGTCGCAGCTTGTTCCGAAGCGGTACGCCTTGGTCGCAGAGATACGTGGCAAAACCCTCATGGTTCTGCATTTTTTTCCAACTGACGGAGTGGCGCGCGGCGGCGCCGGGAGAGGCGTCAGCCGGCCGCGACGATTCGCGCGCGATCAGCGCGCGCGTCGGCGTGCCGGCCGCGCCGTTGTGCGACGATCAGAGAAGCGCGGCGACGCCCCGTGCGATGAGGGCCCAGAGCAGCGCCGAGCTGCCGAGGACGACGCCGAGCCGGACCGCGCCGGGCAGCTTCTTGACCACGGGATCGGGGAAGGCGGCGACCAGAGGAGCCGACGAGGTGAGCTGGATCACCGTATCGTTGCGGAACGCGCTTGCCACCACGCTGGGGCTGAGCGGCATGGCGAATTCGCAGCCATAGCCACCCGGCACCTGGCGCACGACCCGCGCCATCGCGCGGCCGTGACCGGCGAGCCCGATCGTCACGGTGCTGCCGATCGCAATTCGCGAGTCGGTCGTCACGCTGAAGCCGGTCTCCGAGAGATCGGCGACATAGACGTCGTGCGCGCCGCGTTCGCCGCGCAGCGTCGACGGCTGGTTGATCGTCTGACGCTCCGCGCCACGACGCTCGTCACTGTCCTCGTTTACCAGCACCGCGTGAAGCAGCATCGTCGCACCCTTTCGATCAGCTGCGATCGGAGTAGCGGCGGTGCACCTACCATCGGGTTAACCGACGCGTGGTTCTGCGCGGAGAAGTAGCGGAATAAGCGCGTTTTTCGAACTAAATGGTAAACGTGGCGGAAGCCATATTGTCCGGACAAGCGCGCGAGCTGACCCCAGTCAACGCGCTGACATGTCGTGCATCATGCCCGCGTGCGCGTCGGCGCCGGGCGCCGCGCCCGTCGTGGTTGCCGGTCGATCCGGCACCGGCACCGCGTGCGGCTTGGCCAGCCAGGCGAACGGCGTGACCTGACGCAGCTGCTTGCCGTCGCCCAGGTCGCCGCCGTGACAGTTGAGCAGCTTGTCGATGCAATGCTCGGTCCACTGGCGCAGCGTGTCGTCGTCCCAGGCGCCGAACCAATCGGCGTGGAAGGTGGTGCCGGGGACGCGCATCGTGCCGTTTGCGCCGGGCATCTCGTCGGAGGAGAGATGCCAGGTCGGGCGCGTGCCATCCCAGGTGCCGGCACGATCGAGCGTCGCGTCCACGGTGTACCACGAGCCCATGGTGAAGGTCGGGATCACCACCGGGTGGGTGAAGGGGCAATGTTCGCGCCCGCCGGTCCATTGCGGATAGGCGACGTGTTCGCGATGATCCGGGCTGTCGAGTCGCTTGCCGTCCCAGCAGCTCGGCGCGTTGATGATCGCGCCAAGCTGCGCGCCCGGCGGGCACACCCGCGCCACCTCCACCAACGTCTTGTAATGCCCCTCGGTCGCGCCGGGGCCTTGGCAGTTGAAGTAGCTGGCGCCCGTCGCGGGAGCGTCGGGATGTACCATGTCGAAGCCGAAGACGAAGCGCAGCCCGCGCGGCAGCGGCACGCAGGCGACGCGGACGCGATTGCACTCGGGGTCGCTGGCGGGCCGACGCTTGTAGTAGATCGACACGTAATCCGGCCGGATCACCTGGCCGCGCCCGTTGAGCATCGCCGGCATCCAATAGGCCGAACGGTTGAGCCGGTTCATGCAGGTGCTGTCACCGCTGCGGCGCAGGCTGGCGTAGGTGGAATGGGCGTCCGCCGCGGTGTTGCCGAAGAACTGGTGGAGGTGCGACTGCCCGGGCTTGCCGGGATAGAGGATCGGGTCGTCGAAGCGCAGCTGGCCGGGCGTGCACAGGAAGCGGAATGCACCGACCACATCGGGCGCGGCGCTCGCGGGGATCGCGCCGGGTGGCCCGCTCTCGTGCGACACCATGATCCCGGTGGCGCGATCGAAGTTGCTCGGCACCGCGGCCTCCTCGCCCTCGGGCGCGGTGGTGGCGGGGCGCGGCTGCGCGAGATCGCCGGTGCCGCCCATCCTGCCCTTGGCGTGCTGGCTCGTGGGCGCTGCCGGGCGATCGGCCTGTGCCGCACCGGCCAGCGCCATCGCGAGCAGCAGCGCGCTGACCCAGCCCTGATTGCCGCTCGTCCGCACCCGCATCACGCCTCCGTTTCTCGTCAGGCGCTATACATGAGGCGCGCCCGCGGCGCACGCGAAAGGGGCCGGTCGCTCGCGCAGCCGGCCCCTCCAATATCCCGTTCGGGAGCGTGCGATCAGGCGATCGCGGCGTTGCCGGTGACGCTCTTGCGACGGCGCACCGCGGCGCCGACCATCGCGAAGCCGCCGATCATCATCATCCAGGTCGCCGGCTCGGGCACCGCGCTGCTGACGGTCACCGCGCCCAGCTTGAAGCCGTCGATCGGCGCGCCACCGACGCTGGTTGCTGCGACCAGCCAAAGGTTCGACGCGGTGCCGTTGACGCTGCGGGTCAGCGTGCCGCTGCCGCCCGCGAGTACCTGCTGGTTGCCCAGGATGTTGGTAAGAGCGCTGACCGGCTTGCCGTCGAGGCCCAGATTCTGGTTCCAGGCGACATTGGTGTTGCCCCAGCGAACGCTTGCGTCCGAGCCAGTGCTGTTCCCGTTCACGCTGTACGACGTCGTCTTGATCTGCGACAGGTCGACCGCGGTGCTGAACTGGAAGAGGATGAAATCCTGCCCGTTCTGCGTGTCGATGGTGTGGGTGCCGTTGCTGCCATTCTCGAGACCATTGGTCACGCCGAGGCCAGTGGTGTACGAGCCGAGATAGGCGTCGTTGATCGTGCTGTTGATGGCTGACCAAGCCGTCGCCCGCACGTCGACTTTCCGGCCGTCGAGCATGAAGCTGTAATAGCGGGAGTTGGCGTCACCGTTGTCGGCGCTGTTGGTGCTCGAGGTGAGGTTCAGCACGAAGTCGGCCGCGCTCGCGGGCGCGGCTGCCGTAGCCAGGGCGAGCCCTGCCGCTGCCGCCATCATCTTCAACTTGGTCATACGCTTGGTCCCCCCAGAAACACTGTTCGTCGCGTGAATGCCGCCGCCACGCACGTGCTTCAAGCGAGGACCGTTACGCTCTTGTCCCGGATTTGGACCCGTGCGACAGCCAGCCCGACGATCGGTCCGGCTGCCAGGTGGCAGGCGCGCAGCGCCGCGGCCGCCGCGCTCACTTCGGCAGCGGCACCACATGCGGCGTGCTGGTCCAGGCGAAGGCGTCGAACATCTTCATCTGCTTGCCGTTGCCGAGGTCGCCGCCGCTGCAGTTGAGCAGCTTGTTGATGCAATGATCCATCCACATCTTCATCACGGCATCGTCCCAGGCGCCGAACCAATCGGCGTGGAAGGTCGAGCCCGGGCGCATCGTCGGCATGCCGGGCATCTCGTCCGAGGCGAGGTGCCAGCCGCTCGTGCCGCCGTTCCAGCTGCCGCTGCGGTTGAGGTCCGAGTCGACCGTGTACCAGGCGCCCATCGTGAAGGTGGGGATCACATAAGGATGGTCCGCCGGGCACTTCTCATAGCCCCAGTCGCCGTAGCTGGTGTAGGCGACGTGCGAGCGATGGTCGGCGCTGTCGAGGTTCTTGCCGTCCCAGCAATTGGGCGCATTGATCACCGCGCCGATCTGGTTGCCGACGCCGCAATGCTTGCCCGCCTCGATCAGGTCGGCGTAATGGCCGGCCTCCGCCGTCGGCCCCTGGCAGTTGTAATAGCCCGCGCCAGTCGGCGGCGTGCCGTTGATCATGTCAAAGCCGAACACAAAGCGGAGCCCGCGCGGCAGGTCGACGCAGGCCTTGCCCATGCGCTGGCACTCGGGGTCGCTCGCCGGGCGACGCTTGTAATAGATCGAGACGTAATCGGGCCGCACCACGCCACCCTTGCCGTTGAGCATCGCCGGCATCCAATAGGCCGAGCGGTTGAGCATGCTGGTGCAGGTGCTCTCGCCGCTGGTGCGCAGGCTCTGATAGGTCGAGTTGGCGTTGGCGAGCGTGTTGCCGAAAAACTGGTGGAGGTGCGAGCGGCCGGGCTGGCCCGGGAAGACGATCGGGTCGTCCTTGGCCTCGTGGCTCGGCGTGCAGATGAACCGGAACGCGCCGACCACGTCCGGCGCGCCGCTCGACGGGATCGCCCCCGTGCCCCAGGCCGCGACCAGCTCCTTGTTGACGTCGAAATTGCTCGGGATCGATGGATAGTCGCCCGCCACCGGCGCATTGGCCGGCGCGACCGCGACGGTGGTGCTGGTAGCCGGAGCGACGACCGACTCGGTGGCCGGCGCAGCCGCCGCCGCGGGCGCCGCGGCGACGGGCGCCACGACGACCGGAGTGGCGGCGCTGGCCGCCTCGGGCGCGCTCGCCACCGGAGTCGTGCTCGCGGTCGCGGTGCCGGTGCTGCCGCCGCCGCCGCCGCCGCCGCAGCCGGCGAGCGCCAGTGCGAGCAGCAGGGGCGGCACGATCCGACCGGCGCGCGGCGGCACAGGGCGCGCGCGCGCACCCACCAGCAGCATCATCATCCGAGTAACTCCCACGTCGCCGCGGACGAACTCGGTCCGGCAGCCGTTCAGGCCACCCTAGGGATGCTCGGTTAAAACGACGTAGACGATGAGGCTTAAACGATCTTAGCGATTGCGTCGGCGGGGAAGGGCGCCGGGTCGGGGACGTCCTCGTCGACCCGCGGCGCGGCCGGCTGCTTGCGCCGACGCGGCGCCCAATAGCCGATTTCCGCCGCGATTCCCGCGATCAATCCGACCGTGATCGCGTACATATATTGCGTCACGTAAAGCACGAAGATCCACTCGTAGAGCGAGTGCAGGCTCACCATCACCAGCGCCACGGCGAGGCCGAGCAGCACGTCGCCGCGCGGATCGCGGCGGAAGCGCCACGCGCACCGCAATGCCGCCAGCACAGGCCACACCAGCATCAGCACGAAGCCGACGACGCCGAGATAGCCCGTCTCCGCGGCGGAGAGCAGATAGGCGTTGTGGACATGCGCGCTGCGGCTGCCGAACACCGCCGCCACCCCGGCGCGGTCCGAATAGCCCTGCGTATTGGCGACGATGACGTAGTGATTGCCGCCGACGCCGAGCGGATGGTCGTGGACGATCGCCTTGGCGGCGCGCTCGAAGGCGGCACGCTCGTCATAGTCGCCGGTGTCGGTCGGCTTGCTGAACCGGGCGCCGAGCGTGGCATAGGCCACCGGCGCGGCGACGACGAGCGACAGCAATCCCGCCACCGCTACGGTGGTCTTGCGCGCACTCGGCTGGCGCAGCATCGACAGCAAGAGCGTGAGCACCACGCCGATGGCGGAGAAGCCGATCGTCGCGCGCGAGGCGGTCAGCACCACCGCGGTGAGCCCGCCGATCGGGCCGAGCCATAGCCAGCGCGACTTCTTGGTCGCCAGCAGCATCGCCAACGACGGAAAGATCACGAAATGGGTGAGCATGCCGAGCAGGTTCTGGTGGCCGAGCGTGCCCGCCGCCTGGATCGCTCCCTGGGCGTGCGCCTTGAGCGACATGACCGCCTGGAAGCAGATGCCGATGATCAGCCCGAGGATGAGCCCGCGCACCGCTTTAGGATCATGGCAGGTCATCGCCACCGCGGTCAGCACCACGAGCATGCGCGCGAGCTGCCAGACGTAGAAGAAGGTCGACATCGGCACGTCGTTCTGAAGCATGCTGAGCAGCACCAGCACGGTGTAGGCGGCGAGCGGCCAGCGCAGGTGCGCGCGGCGGAACTTGCGCGGCGTGGAGAAGATCAGCGCGATCGCGAGCGCGTCGAGCAGCGTGACTTCGGCGCCTTTGACGAAGCCCGGCCAATAAGCCCAGGAGATCGGCGCGATCAGCAGGTGCCAGGTGCTGGTGACGAACGGCAGCGCGCCGAACACCGCCATCACGCGCGGCAGGTAGCGCTGGTTGCTGCGCAGCCAGCCGATCAGCACCGGCAGCATGCCGAGAACGCCGAGGAGCGCGATCCACTTCATGCGAACACCGCCACCAGCGCCGCCGCGGCGCCTATTCCGACCCCCGCCAGCACCACCGACTCGCGCAGCCCGAAGCTGCGCCGCGCCGCCGCGCGCTTGAGCCCGCGCGCCGCGCCCGCGGCCTCACGCAGCACCGGCAGCCGGTCGAAGAAGCGCAAGGCGGCGATGTCGGTGCGCGACGGGCGCTGCTCGGCCACCACCGGCTGGGCGAAGACGGTGCGTACCTCCGGATGCGCGCGGCGATACCACACATAGGCGCCGTCGATCGGGGGATGGTCGTCGAGCGTCAGCAGGTGGCGCAGATAGGCGGCGAGCGGCGCCACCGTGTCGGCGCTGAACGCCATGCAATGCGCGCCGATGATGTCGCTGGCGGGCAGGTCGTCGGGCGTCGCGGCGTAATAGCCGCCGTAGAGGATCTGCCAGCCGGATGGCACCGTCATGTCGCGCGCGGCCGGGGTGAAATCGGCATCGTCCTCAAGGATCAGCACGCTCTCGCCCGCCGCCGCGGCCTCGTCGAGGATAGCGAGATGGCTGTGAAACACGCCGCGCGCGCCGCGCGAGGTGAAGCTGCCGGCGTCGTCGAAGCGGCACGCGTCGAAGAACGCTACCTTCGGGTCGTGCTCGGCGTCGAGCCGGCGCAGCTCGCCCAGCATCTGCGCGCGCCGGTCGGTGCGGTGCGCGAGGTTGATGATGCGGACTCGGTCGACATGGTCGAACAGCATGGATGTCAGCCTATCGGGCGGCGAAGCGGGAGACGAGCGGGGCGACCGCGGTGGCGATGTCGAACTCGCGCTCGACCTTGGCGCGCCCGGCGGCGGCGAGCCGATCGCCCAGCGCGGCATCGTCACGCAGCCGCGCGATCTGGCGGCGCAGGTCATCCCAGTCGCCGGGGCGGAACAGCAGGCCCTCGGCGCCGTCCTCGATCAGCTCGGGTACGCCCGCGACGCGGCTGCCGATCACGGGCAGGCCGAGCGCCATCGCCTCCATCAGCACGATCGGCAGGCCTTCCATGAAGCTCGGTAGCACCAGCATGTCGTGGCGCGCGATCTCGGCCAGCGTGGCGGCCTCGTCGAGCCGCCCGGCGAAGCGGACGCGCGCGCCGAGGCCAAGCCGCGCCACGGCGGCGTCGATCTCGTCGCGCAGCGGGCCGTCGCCCACGAGCGTGAGCTCGACGTCGAGCGGCGCGATCGCCTCGAGCAGCCCGAGATGGCCCTTCTCCGCCGACAGCCGCGCGACGCACACCAGCCGGCGCCGCGCTCCCGCCGTGCGCGCGACCGGGGCGGCGAGCGCGGGAGCGGCGAGGTCGAGCCCGCAGCGCACCACCGCGAACTTGTGCCAGTGCGACGGCGCGGTGACGCGCATCGCCTGCGCCCGGCCGAACCAGGAGACGCAGGCGGCGAACTCGGCCTGCTCCAGCTTGGCGCCCAGCGTCAGCCCGGCGGGATAGTCGGTCTCGGAGATGCCGTGCAGCGTCAGGCTCCACGGCAGGCCGGCGAAGCGAGCCGCCATCATGCCGACGGTCGCGCCCGCATTGGCGAAGTGATTGTGGACGTGGCTAACCCGGTCCTCCGCGAACATGCGCGCCAGCACCACCGCCTCGGCGAAGTGGAACAGCGCCCAGAGCGCCGCGCGCAACCCCGGCGCACGGTGACGGAGCGCGAGCCGCAGCAGCGCGAGATAGGCGCCGGGCCGGCGCGTCAGGGACGCCAGATGCGCCCCCAGCAGCGCGCCCGCACCGAGCGGCAGTACGAAGCGGGTGGTTTCGGCCGAAGCGCGGTCCTCGGGTGCGACCAGCTCGGCCGCGCCGGGGCGACGAATGCTGTAGGTGCGCACGTCGACGCCGTGGCGGCGCAGGCTCTCCACCTCGCGGCGGATGAAGGTGTGCGACGAGGCCGGATATTGGCTCACCACATAGGCGATGCGGGGCGAGGGGGAGTCGGTCATTTGTAGGTGATCGCCGATCCGGCGGCGCGGCGCCGCCGTGCGTAGCGCAGCATGCCCTGCAGCTCGGGGAATTTGGCCAGCATGGTGTAGAAGGCGTTGGGCCAGGCCATGGCGTCGTACCGGTCGCGCCGCGCCACCCGCGCCACCTGGAGCGCGAGCAGCAGCACCGGCAGCAGCAGCAGCGCGGGATGGACCAGCAGCGCCAGCACCACGCCGACGAGCGGCAGCGCGCCCGCCCACAGCAGCGCGCGGCGGCGCTCGGCGCGGTAGAGCGGGTGCGGCAGTGCGCGGGTCGCCTCGCCAGCTTGGGCATAGCCGAAGCCGCCGCGCACCGCGCGCCACCACCACTGGCCGAACCGCAGCATCGCGGCGTCGTGCAGCGTCATCGCCGCGTCGATCCGCCACACTCGCCACCCGGCAGCGCGCAGCCGCGCGCACAGCTCGGGCTCTTCGCCCGCGGTGAGATCGTCGCGGAAGCCGCTAGCCTCGCGCACAACGTCGGCGCGCATCAGCGAGTCGCCGCCGCACGCCCCGGCCTCGCCGATCGGCGTGTCCCATTCCCGGTCGCACAGCCGGTTGTAGACCGAGTCCTCAGGATGGCGCTCGCGCCGCCGCCCGCACACCACCGCGACGTCGGGGTGTTCGGCGAGAAAACGGGTCGCGGCGGCGAGCCAGTCCGGCGCCAGCTCGCAGTCGCCGTCGATGAACTGGACGAGATCGCAGTCCGCGGGCAGCGCGGCGAGGCCGGCGTTGCGCGCCCGCGCCGCGGTGAAGGGCAGCGCCATGTCGAGGTCGACCACCTGCGCGCCGAGCGCGCGCGCCCGCGCCGGGCTGCCATCGGTCGAAGCCGAGTCGACGTACACGACCGCGGCCGCACCGCTGCCCTCGAGTGAGCGCAGGCAGCGCACCAGCCGCTCGCCCTCGTTGCGGCCGATCGCGACGATGCCGATGCGCGGCGGAGGAACAAGGGGGGCGCTCACTTCCACGGAAGCAGGCTCGCCAGGTCGCCGGTCAGCCCGACGCCGTACAGCGCCTCGCGGAAGAGTACGGCCAGACCGAGCATGACCAGTGTCATAGCAAGGTCCTGCCGCGCGAACGACAGGCCTTCGCGGCGCTGCGCGACCCAGAGCGGCACGTAGCGGATCAGCTCGGCGCTGGCGATCACCACCACCGCGCCGCCGATGCCGTAGAAGTTCACCGCGATCGGCAGGCCGACCAGCAGCCAGGCGAATTTGCCCATGTTGGCGCTGGCGCCATAGACCGGCTTGCCGATCCCGAGCAGCACCGACTCGTTGATCGTCGACAGGATCGCGAACCAGACGCCGAACGACAGCGTCGGCAGCATCTGCCCCGCCGCCTGATAGCGCGCGTCGTACATCACGGCGGTGAGCACGTCCGATACCGCGATGAAGCCCGCCACCGCAGCCGCCGCACCGAGCAGCAGCAGCGGCCGGTGCCGCGCCAGCCGCGCGCGCAATTCGGCGATGGAGTCGAACGAGGCCGCCACCATCGGGAAGACGATCATGTTGCCGAAGCGCGCCACCAGCAGGTTGAGGATGTCGGCGAGCGAGCGCGCAATGCCATAGGTGCCTAGGACCGCCAGCGAGACCGCGCGCGCCATGTACAGCCGGTCGAAGTTCATCGCCAGGAAGTAGACGATCGACGACAGCGCCACCCAGCGGCCGAACGACAGGATCTCGCGCATCGCGCCGCGATCGATGAGGAAGCGGTGGCGCATCCCCGGCACCAGCAGGTAGCTCGCCACCATCACCGCCGCGCTCGACGTGATGCCGCCGAAGACGAGCGCCCAGATCGTCGGCGTCACCAGCGCGAAGCTGATGTGCGCGATCGTCGACACCGCGGTGTAGCCGACCTCGAAAGCGGTCAGCGCGACCAGCCGCAGGTGCTTCTGCGCGATGAAGCGCCCGGTGGACTCGAAGCCGGCGAAGACGAAGAACAGCGACGCCACCGCGAAGATGCCGGCGAGCTCGGGCTTGCGGTAGAACCACGCCACCGGCCAGGCCAGCGCCGCGCACAGCATCCCCAGCGCGATGCCGCGCACCAGCTGGAGCGTCCAGGCGGTGTCGTAGAAGTCGGGCTGCTCGGCGCGCGGGTTGCTGATGATGTTCTGGCCGATGCCGATGTCCGAGGCCAGCTCGATCCCGGTCCGCACCGTGTTGACGATGATCATGATGCCGAACAGCTCGGGCGCGAGCAGCCGCGCGAGCACGACGTTGTTGACGACGCGCAAGGCTTGCACCACGCCGTAACCGGCGGTGGACCAGCCCAGCCGCGTCAGGATCGATCGGGAAAGCAACTTCATGCGCGGGCGGACGATCCCAGGAAGGAACCGGTCGACGCGGTCGAATCAACGCGCGCCGGACCGGCGACGCGGTCTCTAGCAGCCAAAGCCTTAAAATCGAGGCGCGTGACCATGGAAGCGTTGAGGGAAGAGTGATGCGGATCCTGTTCGCCCTGCCGGGCTTCCACCGTTTCGAGCGCGGCGCCGAGGTGGCGCTGCTGTCGCTCGCCGCCGAGCTGGCGCGCGGCGGCGACGCGGTGACCGTGATCGGGGCGGGCGAGGCGCGCGCGGACACGCCCTATCGCTTCCGCCATGCCGGTGCGGTGCGCCGCGAGAAGCTGGAGCGGCTGCCGCGCGTCCCGGTGCTGCGCAGCGAGACCGGCTGGGAGGAAGCGACCTTCGCGCCCGGGCTGCTGCGCGCCTATCGTCCGCGCGACCATGACGTCACCGTCACCTGCTCCTTCCCGTTCACCAACTGGGTGCTGCGCCGCCCGGTGCTGTTCGGGCGCCGCCCGCCGCACGTCTTCGTCACGCAGAACGGCGACTGGCCGGCGGTGTCGAACGACGCCGAATATCGCACCTTTGGCTGCGACGGGCTGGTCTGCACCAATCCCGACTATCTCGAGCGCAACGAGGAGCGGTGGCGCTGTGCGCTGATCCCCAACGGAATGGACGCGGACCGCTTCACCCCGGGTCCGGGTGAGCGCGGCAAGCTGGGCCTCCCGGCGCGCGGCACGGTGGTGCTGATGGTCAGCGCGCTGATCCCTTCCAAGCGCGTCGCCGACGGCGTGCGCGCGGTGGCGCAGCTGCCCGATGCGCATCTGGTGGTGGCGGGTGACGGGCCGGAGCGCGAGGCGGTCGACCGGCTCGCCGCCGAGCTGCTGCCGGGCCGGTTCAAGCGGCTGACCGTGGGGGCGGCGGAGATGCCGCTGCTATACCGCTCGGCCGACGTGTTCCTCCATCTGTCGCGCGAGGAATCATTCGGCAACGTCTATATCGAGGCGCTGGCGTGCGGCGCGCCGGTGGTGGCGCATGATTCACCGCGGCTGCGCTGGATCGTCGGCGACGACGCGGTGCTGCTCGACACGAGCGACCCACGAGCGGTAGCGGCAGCGCTGGCGCACGCGATCGCGGCGCGTGCCGAGCTCGCCCCACGCGGGCGAGTCCGCGCGCTGCGCTACGCCTGGCCGCGTGTGGCGGCGCAATATCGTACCTTCCTCGGCGAGGTGATCGCGGCGGCGCGGAAGTAGGACGACGGGCTTAGGTGAACTGTCGCGGTTGCGAATGTCGCAATATCCTCACCCATGCGGGGCGGGGCTGTTGCATCAATGTCGATCGCTGAGCCAACATGCCTCGTCCCGGCCCTGAGCCGGGATGACGCTGCTGTCACGATGGGATTGGCGACGGTTGCGGTGAGCCGGAGTCAGCTCCCGCCTGTCACCCCGCCCAGTCGCTCCACAGCGTCGCCGGGTCCGGGCGCGGGCGTTCTTCCAGCGCGCGGCCCGGCGTGCCGATGAACATGAAGCCCGCGATCCGCTCCGGCGCCGCGCCGAACAGATCGCGCACCGCGTCGGAGAACGCCGGCCAGCCGGTCAGCCAGCCCGCCGCAAAGCCGTGCGCATGCGCGGCATGGAGCAGGTTCATGCACGCCGCGCCCGCGGACAGCTCCTGCTCCCACAGCGGTATATGGCTCTCGAGCCGCGGGGACGACAAGGCCACCACCAGCGCGGGCGCCTGGCGCGCGAACTGGTCCATCGCCTCGAGTTCGAGCCGCGCCGCCGCGGGCCGCTCGGCGCGATACGCCTCCACCAGCTTGGCGGCGAAGGAGTCGCGGCGCGCGTCGGGGACGATCACGAAGCGCCACGGCGCCAGCTTGCCGTGATCGGGCGTGCGACCGGCGAGCTGGATCATGGCGACGAGCTGGTCGTGCGTCGGCCCAGGCGCGACGAGATCGCGCGGCTTGCCCGAGCGGCGCGTGGCGAGCAGCGCCAGCGGCGAGGAGAGGTCGTTGAACATCGCCTGCACCATAGCCGACGCGGAAGATATTTACAGCAGCGGTGGGGACGCTAGTCTCGCGCGCAACCATCGGCAGCGCGCAGGCGCGCCCTCAGCCCCTCACCGGAGCCGCTCTCCTTGCCTCTCATCCCCACGATCGCGCTCGGCTTTCTTCTGTTGTTGCTGGGCGGCGGGATCGCCGCCGCGGTGAAGCCCGGCGACGAGTTCGCCGGCCATCCCAAGGGGCTCTACGTCCTGTTCTTCGCCGAGATGTGGGAGCGCTTCTCCTATTACGGCATGCGCGCGCTGCTGATCTTCTACCTGACCAAGCACTGGCTGTTCGACGACGGCAAGGCCAACCTCATCTACGGCGCCTATACGTCGCTGGTGTTCGTGACGCCCGTGCTGGGCGGCTATCTCGCCGACCGCTATCTCGGCCAGCGCCGCGCGGTGGTCTACGGCGCAGCGCTGCTCACGCTCGGCCATCTGCTGATGGCGGTCGAGGGCGACGGCGGACAGGCCTCGGCGGCGATCAACGTCTTCTGGCTCGCGCTCGGCTTCATCATCGTCGGTTCGGGCTTCCTCAAGGCCAATATCTCGGTGATCGTGGGCCAGCTCTACCCGCTTACCGACATCCGCCGCGATGGCGCGTATACGATCTTCTACATCGGCATCAACACAGGGGCCGCGCTCGGCACTATCCTCGCCGGCTGGCTCGGTGAAACCTATGGCTGGTCATATGGCTTCGGCGCGGCGGGCGTCGGCATGCTGCTGGGGCTGTTGGTGTTCGTTCTCGGCAGGCCGCTGCTCAAGGGGCAGGGGGAGGCGCCGGGCGCGCTGACCAAGCGGCGCGAGTGGACATTGTATGCGGTCGGCATTGCGGCGGTGGCGGTGATCTGGCTGCTGATCCAATATCAGGACGTGATCCAGTCGCTGCTGATGGTCTCGGGCATCGCGCTGCTCGGCTATGTGCTGTTCGCCTCGTTCAAGCTGGAGCCGCACGCGCGCGACCGGATGTTCGCGGTGCTGTTCCTGATCGCGCTCAACCCGCTGTTCTGGGGGTTGTACGAACAGGCGGGCGGCAGCCTCAACCTGTACACCGACCGGTTCGTCGACCGCGGCGGCGTGCCCGCCTCGCTGTTTCAGTCGGTCAACCCGATCTACATCGTGCTGCTCGGCCCGATCTTCGCGACGCTGTGGGTGTTCCTCGGGCGGCGCGGCTGGGAGCCCTCGGCGCCCGCCAAGTTCGGGCTGGCGCTGGTGCAGGTGGCGCTGAGCTTCCTGCTCTTCGTCTGGGGGGCGCGGCTGTACGGCGCGGCGCTGACCCCGGTGTACCTCGTCTTCATGATCTATTTCTTCCAGACCTCGGGCGAATTGTGCCTGTCGCCGGTGGGACTGTCGGCGATGAACCGGCTGGCGCCGCGCCATCTCGCCAGCCTGATCATGGGCGCGTGGTTCTACATGACCGCCGTCGGCAATTTCGTCGCGGGCAAGATCGGCGAGGCGACCGGCGGCGGCGAGGGCGGCACGATGACGCGCGACGGCACGCTCGGCGTCTATGAGACGATCGGCTGGTGGGCGATGGGGATTGCGGTGCTGGTGCTGCTGGTGAGCCCGCTGGTGCGCCGCTGGATGCACCTCGACACGCTGCGCGACCACGACGACGCGCACGCGATGGCGGGCGAGGCCGAACTGGCCGAGCCGCAGGCAGCGGGGTTCGACAGCGCGAGTGCGACGCGGCCGCACTGATGGTGCGCATCCGCTGATAAAGACGCGAGCGCGGTGGGGGTGAGCGCGGCATCCGCTCAGCGCGCGGCGGCGTGATCGTGGCCGGGCCGCTGATCGCGCGGACGGCTGGCGCATCGGCGAGCTCACCCGCGGTCGAATAAGGATCGGCGGGCAATACGCGGTTGGCTAGTTGTTCAGCCCCGGCATCTGGTGGATCGGGTCGACGATGAACCGGTCTGGCTCTGACGTCCAGATCTTGGCGATGTATTCGTAGGG
>NZ_JBLFFI010000011.1:0-40159 GCF_051400595.1 Sphingomonas larreae | reverse complement strand
GAAGCCTGGACGCAAAGGTGAACGAACGACTGGAGTTGGACGGCGGGCAGGTGGGCTTGAGTGACCGTTATTGGGTCTCCTCTGGACGAGAGAAGAAGCGGGCTGCAAGCGCCCAAAATGAGTCGTCTAGCGGCTGGATCGATTTTGTGCCTTCCGACTTGCGACGCTGACGCCGGCTGCCAAAAATCTTTTACAACCGGCCGCGCACCCCGAAGAAGAACACGCGGCCCGAATATTCGTAGAAGTTGGGCACGTTGCGCAGGTCGTTGAAGCGCTTGACCGCCTGGCCCAGCAGGTTCGAGCCCTGCGCGTAGATGGTGAGGTGGCTGCTCAGGTCATAGGACAGAGTCGCCGAGACCTCGTGGTACGGATCCTCCTTCACCGGCAGATAGGCGAGGTTACCCGACTGCGCGTAGGTGAAGCGTGACTGGAAGCTGTACGACACCTGCGCGCCGATCCCGTGGTTCTCGTAGAACAACTTGCCGTTGGCGGAGAAGGGGATGGCGCCGGGCAGGTCGGTGGTGACGTCGCCCGACGTAGCGCGCGAACGATTGTAGGTGAGGTTCGCCTGCACGCCGAAGCCGTTGTCGAGGAAATACTGGCCGCCGACCTCCACGCCGTAGACGTCGGCGCTGTCGCCGTTGCGCACCTGGTATTCGACGAAGCCGAAGTTCTGCTGCTGGTTGGCGGGCTGCGCGGTCGGCGTGACCACCACGTCGAGCGGCACGGTCGAGACGAAATTGGTGATATGCTTGTAGAAGGCCGCCGCGGTCAGAGCGAGGCGGTTGGACGGGTAATATTCGAGCGACAGGTCGAGCTGATTGGCCTCGGTCGGCTTCAGGTTCGGGTTGCCCGCGTCATAGATGATATAGGTGCCCGACTGCGCCGAGGTGGCGTCCTTGGCCGGCGACAGCTCGGCGAAGGTCGGGCGCGAGATCGCCTGCGACGCGGCGAGCCGCACGCGCAGCCCGTCCGAGAGATCATAGGCGAAGTTGGCCGCGGGCAGCAGCCGCAGATAGTCGCCCCCGCCCGTGATCGGCTCGACCTCGTTGAAGGCGACCGCATTGTCCTGCGTGCCCGCGCGCGGGATGATCGTCGCGATCGAGGCGCCATAGCCCACCGACGACACCTTGGTGGCGACCAGCCGTCCGCCGATGTCCGCGCGCCAGCGCTCGCCTGCCAGGTTGAATTGGACATAGCCGGCCCAGGTGCGCTCGCGGATGCGGTAGGAGGCGGGGAGATCGTCCTGGATGATCTGGGTCGAATAGCCCGCGGGATAGGGCGACAGCGCGCAGCCGTCGATCGTCGCGCCGCTCGCATCGAGGCAGCTGTTGGGGTTGAGCACCGCCGGGTTGTTGTCGGCGCGGGGCAAGGCCGCGAGATAGGTGTCGATGTCGAAATTGGGGAAGTTGCGCGGGAAGTTGCCCGGCAGCTTGCTCAGGATGTTGCCCTGCCCGGGGCGCACCACGTCCGCGCCGATCTGCCCGAAGGTGAAGGGGTAGCCGCAATAGTTGCACGAGGTGGTGTACTGATTGTCGACCGTGGTGACGTTCTTGCGACGATCGGTCCAGGCGGCGCCGAAGCTGATCGCCTTGAACGCGCCGTTGTCGACGCGATACTCGCCGTCCATCTTGCCGCTCTTGATCTCGTCCGAGACGTCCTGGCCTTGGATGCCGATATAGTGTGCGCGATAGTCGTCGTTGGTGGCCTGGTCGATCGTGCGGCCGCCTGGTAGCGTAATCGCAAGATCGGGCAGGCCGTTGTCGCGCGTCGCGAAGGTCGCCGAGGCGCCGGGGACGCCCGCGACGACGAAGCGATTGCGCCCGCCGGTATTGTTGGTGGCCTTGCCATAATAGCCGTCGAAGGCGAGCTTGAGCTGGTCGAACGGACGCCAGTCGATGCGGCCGCCGATCTGATAGGTCTGGCTCTGCCGCGGCTCGTCGGTGGTCAGCACCTCGGAGACGAGGTCGTTAATCGCGAAGCCGGTGACCACGTTGTTGCGGTCGACCGAGATCGACGCCGGGTCCCAGCGCGGCGCGCCGTCGTCGCCGAGCGGGTTAAGATAGTTGGACGAGCGGTAATTGTTCTGGGTGACGTCGAAGTGGCTGTAGACGCCGTCGATGGTCAGCTCGAAGCGGCTCGACGGCTTCCACTGGAACGCGCCCGCCGCGCCGATCCGCTCGCGCTCACCGGTGACATAGCCGACGCTGTAGTAATCCGGCCAGATATAGGCCGGGCCGGCGGCGTTGGGATCGACCTTGCCGTCGCGGTTGAAGTCGAGGCCATAGCCCGCCTCGGTCCCGTCGGTGATCGAATACTCGCCGAGATTATCGGTGCGGAACTTGTACTTGTTGTAGCTGGCGCCGACCAGCAGTCCCATCGTGTCGTCGGCGAAGGTGGTGCTGACGACGCCGCTGGCCTTGTAGCCGCCCTTGTCGACCAGGTCGTTGTACTGGCCCTCGAGCGCGGCGGAGGCGTGGAAGCCGGGGCGGTCGAGCGGTCGCGCGGTGCGCAGGTCGACGTTGCCGCCGATGCTGCCCTCCAGCTCGGACGCGCGCACCGCTTTCTTCACCTCGGCCCCCGAGATGATCTCGGAGGGCAGCACGTCGAACTGGAACGAGCGGTCGGTGCCGTCGGTCGGCAGGATGCGGCCGTTGAGCGTGGTGATCGCGAAATTGGAGCCGAGCCCGCGCACGGTGATGTCGCGACCCTCGCCGCGACCGTCGCGCCCCACCGTCACGCCGGGGATGTTGGCGAGCGCCTCGGCGACGTTGCGGTTGGGAAACTTGCCGAGCTCCTCGGAGGAGATGGCGTCGACGATCGTGTCGGCGTTGCGCTTGGCCTGGATCGAGCGGAGCAGGCTGCCGCGAACGCCGCGCACGACGATGTCGCCGCCGGTGGTCACGGGGCCATCGAGCTGCCCGGTCTCGCCGGGCTGCTGCGACGGGTCGGAGAGCACCGCCTGCGGGTCGGGCGAGGCGGTGGAGGACTGCTGCGTGTCGTCGACCGGGGCGGTGGCGTCCTGCGCCGCTGCCTGGCCGGCGATGAGCAGGGCGACCAGGCTCGCGCCGGCCAGGATCTTGCCGCGCCCGTGCTGCAGCTGCGTCATCGCCACTCTCCCTCTTCCCCGCACCGGGTGCGAAACGTTGCGACTTGCTATCGTGAGCGTAGCAATACTGTCAAATAGAAAAGAAACGAAACCTTGGCGGAGCATTGTAGCCGCCGGTCACGGCTGGTAAGCCGGTGCGCGAACGGGAGGATGCGATGTCCACGGTACGGGACACCAGCGGCAGACGGCAGCAGATCAGCGCGATGGTGCGCGAGCGCGGCAGCGTGCAGGTGGCGCCGCTCGCCGAGCGCTTCGGCGTGTCGATGCAGACGATCCGCAAGGACCTGCATTTCCTCGCCAAACGCGGCGTGGCCGAGCGCTCCTACGGCGGCGCGATCGTGGCCGACGCAGTCAACGTGATCGCCGAGCCCGCGGTGGAAGCGAAACGCGCCGCGCACGTCGACGAGAAGGCGCGGATCGGCGCGCTGGCGGCGGCGATGGTGCGACCAGGCGAGTCGGTGGTGCTCGACTCGGGCACGACGACGCTCCAGATCGCGCACCATTTGCCCGACGACGAGGAGATCACCGTCCTCACCAACGACCTCGACATCCTCTGCGCGCTCGCGCGCAAGGAGCGGATCCGCGTGGTGATGCTGGGCGGCGCGTTGCGCCGGCGCAACCGCGCCTTCTACGGCGCGCAGACCGAGGCCGCGCTTGACGACCTGCACGTCGACAAGCTGTTCCTCGGCGTCGACGGTTTCGATCTCGAGCGCGGCATCACCACGCATTACGAGCCCGAGGCCATGCTCAACCGCAAGATGGTGCGCGCGGCACAGCAGGTGATCGCGGTGACCGACCAGTCCAAGTTCGGGCGCGTGTGTCTCCACCGCATCCTCAACGTCGCCGAGATCGACGACCTCGTCACCGACGCCAGCGCGCCCGAAGGATTGCAGGCCGCGGCCGAGCGGCTGGGGTTCCGCCTGCACGTGGCGTGAGGGGCGGGAGTTCGCGCGCCGTGTTCCTGCGCACGCAGGAACCCAGGGCCAATCGCACCACCGTATTTGGCTCTGGGCTCCTGCGTGCGCAGGAGCGCGAGATGGTGCGGGCTCGCTCGCGCGCCTCATTCCTCCCCCGTCATCCCGGACTTGTTCCGGGATCCACGGCGCCGCGTACCCGCAGCCCGTTGCCGCCGCGGACGACTGGATCCCGGCACAAGGCCGGGATGACGGTGAGTCTTAGGCGAACGGGCGTGCCAGCTCCGCCCCGCCACTTCATCCCCCCAGATGGAAGAAGCGCCGCGCGTTGCCCCAGTAGATCTTGTCGATCACCGCGCGCGGCAGGTTGAGGCCCTTGGCGTCCGCGCGGATCGCCTCGACGCGCTGCGGCAGCGGCGTCGCGAGATAGCGCCAGTCGGCGCGCCAGACGCGGTCGGCCTCCTTGGGGAAGTCGCTGGTGGCGGGCGGGTTCTGCGCGCGCGCCGCGGGGTCGGGGGGGCTGTCGGTGAGGTCGGTGCCGTAGAGGATGCGGTCCTGGTACTTGATGAAGAAGGCGCGCACCTTCGCGAGGTCGGCGTTCGACTGGACCTGGAGGTTGGACAGGCGCGCGGCGAGGTCGATCACGGTGTTGGGATAGCGGTCGAAGAAGCGCGCCAGCTCGTCGACGCTCCACTCCAGGCTGGCCATGTGCGCGCCGTCGAACGCCAGCTTCGGGTGGCGCGCGACGAAGCGGTCGCGCGCCGCCATCAGCGCCTCGTAGCTCGGCTCCTCCGGGTGGAGGTACATATAATATTCGGGGTGCGCCTTAAAATATTCACGGTCGTTGTCGGTCGTCATCTGGTCGAGCGGCAGCCAGCAGTTCTTGGGCTCGGCCTGGTGCGCGATCAGCGGGATGCCACGCTGCTCGAGATGCGCCATCACGCCGTCGAGCCGCGGATCGTCGAGGAAGACGCGCTTGCCGCTCGCGTCCTTGGCGACCATCCCGATGTTCTTCCACACTTTCACCGCAATTGCGCCGCGCGCGAAGGCCTGGTCGAGCTGCGCGATCGTGCGCTCGGTCCAGCCCGGCGTACCGAAGCCCGCCATCGAGAAGGTGGTGGCGTAGCGGAAATGCGCCGGGTCGGCGGCGCGCATCGTCCGCGCGATCGCGGCCTGCCGCGCGAGCGGGGGAAAGTCCGGATAGTCGACGTTGATCGACAGCACATCGAAGCGGTCGCGCTTGGCGAGTGTGAGAAATCGCGGGTCCTCGACGTTGGCATGAAAATGCGAGTCGAACTTGGCGACGCGCGCGAAGTCGGCCTCGGTGTAATGCGCCGCGGACGTCGCCGCGCTTGCCATCAGCAGGGCCGCGGTAAGGCTCATCGTCTCTCTCCCACTCGCGCGCAACGAAAGAAAACGCGCGTTAATGTTGCGGTTTTCGTTTGCGCGCCCGTTCGCGTTGGTGCAAGCTCTTTCTCACCGGCCTGCGAGCCGCACAGGAGAGAGTCAGCGATGCCGTTCACCTCCGTCACGCGCCGATCCATGCTCGGCCGTCTGCTCGTCGGCGGCGCGGCGGTGGCGCTGCCCGATCTCGGCGACGCGGTCTGGGCGGCCGCGCCCGCGGGGGTGCGGCTGAGCGACGGCACGCTGACGATCGACTATGACGGTGCGATGCGCGCCACAGTCGCGCATCGCGGCCAGGCGATCACGCCGCGCGCGCAGCCCGAGGCGCTGTTCCTCGCTGGCGCCGCGCCGCTCGGCAGCTTCCTGCTGCTCGATCATCACGAGGAGTCCGCGGCGGGGCCGCACGGCAGGGGGCGGCGTCACCTGCTGCGCGCCACTGCGGGCGGGCAGGTCGAGCAGACCGTGGCGGTGACCTTCCTCGACGCTTATCCCGGTCTCGCGCTCTATGAGGTAAGCTATCGCAACACCGGCGCGGCGCCGCTGGCGATCGCCGGCTGGCGCGTCGCGACGCACGATCTCACCGCGCACGCCGACGGTGCCTGGACGTTCGCGGGCGCCTCCTACCCCGACCGGCGCGACTGGGTGCAGAAGGTCGCGCCCGGGTTCGAGCAGCGCAACTTCATGGGGATGAACGCCTCCGACTATGGCGGCGGAACGCCCGTCGCGGTGGTGTGGCGGCGCGACGTCGGCCTCGCGGTCGGCCATCTCGAGACCAGCCCGCGCCAGGTCGCGCTGCCGGTCGCCGCGCAGCCCGGCGCCACCCGGATCGGGCTGAGCGGCGACCAGCCCGCGCTGCTCGCGCCGGGTGCGACGCTGACGCTGCCCACCGCTTTCCTGATGGCGCACACCGGCGATCATTTCCGCCCGCTCGACGCCTATCGCCGGCTAATGGCCGAGCGCGGCGTCGCGGCGCCGGCGATCCCCGAGTCGAGCTACGGGCCGATCTGGTGCGCCTGGGGCTATGAGCGCGAATTCACGCTCGACCAGGTCTACGGCACCTTGCCCAAGGCCAAGGCGCTCGGCTTCGAATGGGCGGTGCTCGACGACGGCTGGCAGACCGCGGAGGGAGACTGGAAGCTCAACCCCGCGAAATTCCCGCGCGGGGACGCGGACATGCGCGCCTTCACCGATCGCATCAAGGCGGACGGCATGCGGCCGCGGCTGTGGCTCGCGCCGCTCGCGGTCGACCCCGGCACCGACCTGCTGCGCGACCATCCCGACATGCTGCTGCTCGACCGTGACGGCTCGGCGCAGAACGTCAGCTTCTGGAACGCCTTCACGCTCTGCCCGGCGTATCAGCCGACGGTCGATTATTTCCGCGCGCTGGTGCGCCGCATCGTCACCGACTGGGGCTATGACGGGCTCAAGCTCGACGGCCAGCATCTCAACGGCGTCGCACCCTGCTACAATCCCGCGCACCATCACGCGCATCCCGAGGAATCGAGCGAGAAGCTGCAGGACTTCTGGAGGGCGATCCACGACGAGGCGGTCGCCGCTAATCCCGAGGCGGTGGTCGAGCTGTGCCCGTGCGGCGACAGCTTCGCTTTCCACAACCTGCCCGCCACCAACAACACGCCCGCCTCCGACCCGCTGTCGTCCTGGCAGATCCGGCTGAAGGGCAAGACGTTCAAGGCGCTGATGGGCCCGTCCGCGCCTTACTCGGGCGACCATGTCGAGCTGAGCGACGGCGGTGACGACTTCGCCTCCGCCTATGGCATCGGTGCGATCCCCTCGACCAAGTTCACCTGGCCGCGCGACACGCCCAAGCCAATGGAGAAACTGCCGCCGGGCGGGTTCGTCCTCACGCCCGCCAAGGAGGCGCTGTGGGGCAAGTGGATCGCACTCTACCGCGAGCACTTGCTGCCCAAGGGGCAGTATCTCGGCGGGCTCTATGACATTGGCTTCGACAAGCCCGAGGCGCACGCGATCGCGAAGGACGGTGCGCTCCACTATGCCTTCTACGCCGATCGCTGGTCCGGACCGATCGCTCTGCGCGGTCTGGGCGAGGGGAACTACGCGCTGGTGGACGGCTTCACCGGCCGCTCGCTCGGCACCGCCTCGCGCGCCAAGCCGACGCTGACGGCGACGTTCGAGCGCGCGCTGCTGGTGCGCGCCACCCCGGTCGCGCGGGGCGCGGCATGAGCGCGGCGGCGCCGGCGGGGCGCGGCTGGCTCGTCAACGCGCTCGTCACGGTGGTGCTATGGGGCGTGTGGGGTGCTTTCTCGGGCCTGTCGCCGCAGCGCGACTTTCCCGAGACCCTGGTCTATGTCGTCTGGGCGCTGACGATGGTGCCGCCCGCTCTGGTGGTGCTGAAGCAGGCGGGCTGGCGGCTCGACCGCTCACCGCGCGCGATCGGCTATGGGCTGGCGGTCGGGCTGCTCGGCGCGGGCGGGCAGATGCTGCTGTTCTACGCGGTGGCGCGCGGCCCGGCTTATCTGATCTTTCCGATCATCTCGCTGTCGCCGGTGGTGACGATCACGATGTCCTTTCTGCTGATGGGGGAGCGCACCGGCAGACTGGGGGCGCTGGGCATCCTGCTCGCTTTGCTGGCGCTGCCCACCTTCGACTTCGCGCCCGGCGCGGGCGGCGCGGGAGCCTCGGCGGCGTGGCTGCTGCCCGCGGTGGCGGTGATGCTGTGCTGGGGCGTGCAGGCCTATTTCATGAAGGCGGCCAACCACGTCACCTCGGCGGAGAGCATCTTCGTCTACATGACGCTGTCGGGGCTCGCGCTCGCCCCGGTGGCCTGGGCGATGACCGACTTCGGAGAGGGTGGGGGCCGCGCGATCAACTGGGGGCTCGACGGGCCCGGACTGGCCTCGGCGATCCAGCTGCTCAACGCGATCGGCGCGCTGACGCTGGTGTTCGCCTTCCGCTACGGCAAGGCTATCATCGTCGCGCCGCTCGCCAACGCGGGCGCGCCACTCGCCACCGCGCTGATCTCGCTCGCGGTGCTTCATGTCGTGCCCGGACCGCTCAAGACGCTCGGGATCGTGCTCGCGCTCACCGCCTCGCTGCTCCTCGCGATCGAGCCCGACGCAGCCGATGCCGAGACCGAGGCCGAACCCACGGCCGCCGCAATTTAGTTTCGCTAAGTTTCGCTTTCTTGTGTTCTGCTGCGGCTAGCGTTATGCCGGCCGCGTAAAGGGAGACGCACGTGCAGATACTTCTCGACTTGGTGAACCGGCATAAGGCGGGAGAGCGCGTCGGCGTGACCTCGGTCTGCTCGGCGCACTCGCTGGTGATCGAGGCGGCCTTGCGCCACGCGCTGACGCACGACGCCCCCTTCGCGCTGGTGGAGGCGACCTCCAACCAGGTGAACCAGGACGGCGGCTATACCGGCATGGTCCCGGCAGACTTCCGCGCCTTCGTCGAGCGCATCGCGGCACACGTCGCCTTTCCGCTCGAGCGGCTGGTGCTCGGCGGCGACCATCTCGGCCCCAACGCCTGGACCTCACTGCCCGCGGCGGAGGCGTTGGACAAGGCTGAGGTGATGGTCGCCGATTACGTCCGCGCCGGCTTCGCCAAGATCCACCTCGACTGTTCGATGAGCTGCGCCGACGATGCCGTGCCGCTGCCCGAGCGGACCATCGCCGAGCGCGCCGCGCGTCTGTGCCGCGCCGCGGAGGACGCCTTCGCTGGCGATCCCGCGTCCGCCCCGGTCTATATCATCGGCACCGAGGTGCCCGTGCCCGGCGGCGCCGCCGAGGACCTCGACGAGCTGGCGGTGACCGATCCCGAAGCGGCGATCGCCACCGTCGACATGCACCGCGACCTGTTCCGCGCTGCCGGCCTCGCCGACGCCTGGGAGCGCGTGATCGCCGCCGTGGTGCAGCCCGGCGTCGAGTTCGACCATGACAAGGTGGTCGACTATCGCCCCGAGCGCGCGGTCGCGCTGAGCCGCGCGATCGAGCCGGTGCCGCATCTCGTCTACGAGGCGCACTCGACCGACTATCAGACGCCGCAGGCGCTCGCCGCGCTGGTGCGCGACCATTTCGCGATCCTCAAGGTGGGCCCCGGCGTCACGTTCGCGCTGCGCGAGGCGCTCTGGGCGCTCGACGCGATCGAGCGCGAGACGGTCGCCGAGGGCGCGCGCGCGAACCTGCGCGCCGTCACGCTCGAGCGGCTGCGCGCGGAGCCGAAGAACTGGGCGAAATACTACCACGCCACCGGCCCCGCGCTCGACCTGCAGCTGCAGTACAGCCTGTCGGACCGGATCCGCTATTACTGGCCCGACGCGACGATCGCAGCGGCGCAGGAGCGGCTGTTCGCCAACCTGCGCGAGACCCCGCCGCCGCTGCCGCTGTTGAGCCAGTATCTGCCCGCGGCCTATGCCGCGGTGCGCGCCGGCCGCGCCGGCCTTGACCCTGCCGAGCTCGTGATGGCGCAGATCGGCGCCACGCTCGACGCCTATCACGGAGCCTGTTTTCCCCATGACTGACACGATGATCGCCGCCCCGGCCGCGGAGCCCGGCGACTCCTCCTGGACGCGCCGCGAGATCGCGCAGCAGCCCGCCACGCTGCGCGCCACCCAGAAGCTGCTGAGCGACGCGCGCGGCAAGATCGAGGCGTTCCTCGCGCCGCTGCTCGCGCGTCCCGAGCTGCGTATCGTGCTGACCGGCGCTGGCACCTCGGCCTTCATCGGCGAGTGCCTCGCGCCGTGGCTGTCGCGCGCGCTCGGCCGCTCGGTCGAGGCGATCGCCACCACCGACATCGTCGGCGCGCCCGAGCTGCACCTGCGCGCCGACGCGCCGACGCTGCTGGTGTCGTTCGGCCGCTCGGGCAGCAGCCCCGAGAGCGTCGCCGCGGTCGAGCTGGTCGACCGGCGCGTCGCCCAGGCGCACCATCTGATCGTGACGTGCAACGCCGAGGGTGAACTGGCGCGGCGCGACGGTCCTCGCGCACACGTCATCGTGCTACCCGAGCCGACGCACGACCGCAGCTTTGCGATGACATCGAGCTTCACCGCGATGACGCTGGCGGCACTGTCCGCGCTCGGCGGTATCGCCGCGATGGACGCGCGGATCGAGCCGATCGCGGCCGGCGTGGAGAACATGCTGACGCGCGCCGAGCCGGTCGCCGCGGCGCTGGCCGCGCGCGGGTTCGACCGCGTGGTCTATCTCGGCAGCGGCGTGTTCACCGGGCTGGCGCGCGAGGCCGCGCTCAAGCTGATGGAGCTGAGCGACGGCGCGGTCGTCACCGCCTTCGACAGCGCGCTCGGCTTCCGTCACGGCCCCAAGACGATCATCACCGACCGCACGTTGGCGGTCGTGTTCGTCGCCAACGACCCGCTGACGCGTCGCTACGACCTCGACATGGTCGCCGAGCTGCGCGCGGACGGGCGCGCCGGCGAGGTGGCGGTAATATCCGCGCGGGCGGACGAAGGCGCCACGATCGTGCTCGCCGGGATGGACAACTCGCCGGACGCCGACCTGCTGTTCCCCTACATCGTGCCGGCGCAATTGTTCGCGCTCCACGTCTCGCTCGCGCTCGGGCTCACGCCCGACCAGCCCAATGCGAGCGGCACCGTCAACCGCGTGGTGCAGGGCGTGCGGATCCACGCCGAGGAGGCATGAGCGCGCGCCGCTACCTCGGCGTCGACGGGGGCGGAACCAAGACTGAGTTCGTCTGCATCGACGCCGCGGGCGCGGTGATCGCGCGCGCGGTGACGGGGACGACCTACCACCTCGAGGTCGGTGAGGCGGAAGCGGTGCGGCGCATCGCCGAGGGGGTGAGCGCCGTCTGCACCCAGATCGGCGCCGCGCCCGCGCAGCTCGACCACGTCTTCCTCGGGCTGCCCGCCTTCGGCGAGGACAGCGCCGTCGACCCGCGGCTCGACGCCGCGGTGCGCGACCTGCTCGGCCACCCGCGCTACCGCTGCGACAACGACATGGTGTGCGGCTGGGCGGGATCGCTGGCGTGCGCTGACGGCATCAACGTCGTCGCGGGCACGGGCTCGATCGCCTATGGCGAGCGCGGCGGCCGCGGCGCGCGCGCGGGCGGCTGGGGCGAGGTGTTCGGCGACGAGGGCTCGGCCTATTGGATCGCGCGCGCCGGACTCGCCGCTTTCTCGCGCATGAGCGACGGGCGTGCCCTAGTCGGCCCGCTGCACGCGCTACTGCGCGAGGCGCTCGCGCTCGACGACGACCTGGCGCTGTGCGAGCGCGTGATGGGTCCGCGCGGCATGGCGCGCGGCGAGATCGCCGCGCTCGCGGCGCTGGTGTCGCGCGCCTCTGACGCGGGTGACATCGCCGCACGCGCGATCCTGAACGACGCGGCGGCCGAGCTGGTGCTGCTCGCGACCGCGCTGCGCGCGCGGCTCGGCTTCGATCCGGCGGAGCGGATGGCGGTGTCCTGGTCGGGCGGCGTGCTCGCCAATGTGCCAGCGGTGCGCGACGCGTTCGCGGCGGGGCTAGAGGCGGCTGGGTGCGCGGCGGTCGAGCCGCTCCACGCGCCCGGCTATGGCGCGGCGCTGTACGCGCGGCATCTGGCGCTACGGTAGCGATTGACCATCCTGGACCGCTGGAGTGATTCTGCGCACGCAGGAGCCCGGTGGCTAGGCGCGGGCGCGCGTGGCTCTGGGCTCCGGCGTTCGCCGGAGCACGGCGGAGCGAGCGGGTGTCGTCTCCGGCCCTCTCCCGCGCCGGAGAAAAATCTATGATGTGGCGAACAGCGAGGTCCTGTCCGATGCGCCTGCCGAACCTGTCCCTTGCCGCGCTCGCCGTCGTGCTCGCCGGTCCCGCGGCGGCCGCGGCCGCGTCCGACCCGCTCGCCCCGACCGGGCGCTGGTCGGCGCCCGAGCACGCCGCCGCCCGCACGCCGCCGATGGGGTGGAGCTCGTGGAACGCCTTCCGCACCGAGGTGGACGAGGCCAAGGTACTCGGCGCCGCGCAGAAGCTGGTCGACAGCGGGTTGGCGAAGCTCGGCTATCGCTACGTCAACGTGGACGACGGCTGGTGGCTCAAGCGCCGCACCGGCGACGGGCGGCTGATGATCCGCACGCATATCTTCCCCTCCGCCGCGGTCGCGGGCGGTGACAGCAGCTTTCGTCCCTTCACCGACCGGCTCCACGCGATGGGGCTCAAGGCCGGGCTGTACAGCGACATCGGGCGCAACGCCTGCTCGCAGGCCTATGACCTTCACTCGCCCAACCTGCCCGAGGGCACGACGGCGGAGCGCGAGGTCGGCCTCTACGGCCATGTCGACCAGGACGTGGCGCTCTATTTCCGCGACTGGGGCTTCGACTATCTCAAGGTCGATGCCTGCGGGATCAACGTCTACGCGCCCGGCGCGCCCGTCGTAGTGCAGAACGGCTATCGCGCGTTCCCGCCGCTGGTCGACCAGGCCTCGATCAACCGCACCGACGTGGCGCAGGTGCGCTCGCTCTACGCCGCGGTCGCGGCCGCGATCGCGCGCTACCGGGCAGACGGCAACTCGATCCTCGCGCTTTGTACCTGGGGCAGCGCCGACGTGCGCCGATGGGGCAAGGAGGTCGGCCAGATGTGGCGCACCAGCCAGGACATCACGCCGCATTGGACGCGCATGCTCCACTCGTTCGACAGCGCGTCGACCCGCGCGCTTTACGCCAAGCCCGGCGCCTGGAACGATCCCGACATGCTGTTCATCGGGCAGGGCGACTTCGACGCGCAGCACCTCACCGAGGCGCGCACGCATTTCGCGCTCTGGGCGATCATCAACGCGCCCTTGTTCATCGGCTATGACCTGCGCCAGGCGCCCGACAGCCTGATGAGGATCTGGGGCAATGCCGACATCGTGCGCGTCAACCAGGACCCGGGCGGCCACCAGGGCGTGATCGCCTACACCTCGGATGATGTGCAGACGATCGTGAAGACGCTGAGCAACGGCCACAAGGCGGTCGTCCTACTCAACCGCGGGCTGGCCCCGGCGGAGATGAACCTCACCGCTGCGCAGCTCAAGCTCGCGACCGACGCGCCCATCACGATGCGCGACCTGTGGAGCGGGCGCCCGCTCGCACCCTTCACCGGCGAGACCACGTTCACGCTGGCGCCGCGCGAGAGCCGCGTCTTTGAGGTGAGCGGCACGCGACGGCTGCGCGGCGGCATGTACCTCTCCGAGGTGCCCGGCGACGTCAACGTCGCGGTCGACGGCGTGGTCGCGCCCGAGCCCGACCCGGTGGTGCACCGCATGATGGGGCAATGGAGCGGCACGCGCGACACCGGCGAGCGCCCGACCTACGCCGGCTGGGGCGGCGCGCAGGCCGACGCCACACCCTATGACCAGACGCTCCAGGTCGCGGGGCGCAGCTATGACACCGGCCTCGGCGTGCTGGCGCAGTCGCGGCTCGAGGTACGCGCGCGCGGCGCCGATCGGTTCGAGGCGCTGGTCGGCGTCGACGACTCGACCCGCGACACGCGCGACGCCGCCGAGTTCCTGGTCTACGGGGACGGACGGCTGCTCGCGCGCTCGGGCGCGGTGCGCTTCGGCATGGCGGCGCGCCCGCTGCGTGCCGAGCTGCGAGGCGCACGCGTGGTCGAACTGGTCACGCGCAAGGTCGGGCACGCCACCGACCTGCCGCTCGTCACGACCTGGGCGGAAGCGGCGTTGCGCGGCGGCGGGGAGGGGACCGCGGCGCGGCGCTAGGACATCCGCTCCGTGGCATGGGTGCGCTGGTCGGCGTCGCGCTCTGTCGGCGCGATGGTCGCGCGCCGCCTCGGCTACTTGCGCGCCTTCGAGGCTCGGCAAAGAGCGGGCTTCTGTCCAAGGATTTCTGCCCGCACTAAGCTGCCGCCTGTCCGTGAGCCAGGCTGACCGAGGAAGCGCGGGTGCCGCACGTTTGTTGCGCCGCCGTCCCTGTCGGCATCAGCATCTAGCATTACTCGCGAGCTTTCGCTTCTTTTCTAATTGACGGCTATGTTGCGGAAGAGATAGCACAGCGAAAGAAAGCGCGCCGCCGAGAGCGGGCCATCGGCTCGACGGAGTGGAGGGCGACAGAGCAGAGGGCGGGAGTGCTGCTCGGCCCGGCGGCGCTGGCGGCGCACTGCAGGAGCAGCAGGCAACCGTGTGACGAACAGCGATGAAAACGAAATAGGGGGCTAACATGAAGAGCTGTGCATACCGCCGACTGCGTCGAACCCTCCTCATTGGTAGCGCGATCGTCTCGAGCAGCGCTGGCGCACAGGCGCAGACGATCGGCGCCAACGCCCCCACCGATGGCGCCGAGATCGCGCCCTCAGAGGCGGAGGGCACCGACGTGGTCGTTACCGGCCTGCGGGCCGGGATCGAGCGCTCGCTCGCCGACAAGCGCCGCTCGATCTCGGTCGTCGACGTGATCTCGGCGCAGGACATCGGCAAGTTCCCCGACAACAACCTGGCGGAGTCGCTCCAGCGCGTGCCCGGCATCACGATCGACCGCTCGGTCAACGGCGAGGGGCAGACGATCAACCTGCGCGGCCTCGGCCCGCAGTTCACCCGGAGCGAGATCAACGGCGGCACCGCGCTCAACGGCTTCGACTTCAGCGTCCTCGCCCCCGAGCTGTTCGCCAAGGTGACGGTCGAGAAGTCGCCGACCGCCAGCACCGTCGAGGGCGGGCTCGCCGGCACGATCCTGCAGGAGACGCCGAAGCCCTTCGACAATCCCGGCTTCCGCGCCACCGCCACGGGCGGCGCCACGATCGGGCAGAAGGGTAAGGCGGTGCCGCGCGTGTTCGGGCTCGTCAGCCAAAACTGGGACGACCGCTACGGCATCACCGTCGCCGCGGCCTATTCGAAGACCGACTTCCGCACCAACGAGGTGGACTTCGGCCCCTGGGTCGCGTTCCGCAACATCGCCTCGGCTGACGTGCTCGCCACTGCGCCGGCAACGCTGCTCGACGCCGCCACGCCGCGCACCACCGCCTTCTACAGCTACCAGCAGAAGCGCGAGAATCTCGGCGTCACGGTCGCCGGACAGGCGCGTCCGACCGAGCGGCTCGAGCTCACGGCCGACTTCCTCTACGCGCGGCGCAAGGGAACGCAGATTGACGATCGCCCCGACGCGCCGATCGAGGGGACCAGCTTCTTCGCCGACGGCACCAGCTCGCCCGGCAATCAGGCGCCGACCGACTATGTCATCGAGAATGGCGCGGTCACCCAGGCGACCTTCCACAATATCCAGAACCGCGTTGGCTACAGCTACCAGCCGCAAGAGAACAAGGTCTACCAGGGCACGCTGCGCGTCAAATGGGAGGCGGCCGATCATCTGACGATCACGCCGGGCTTCAGCTACGCGCACCAACGCTCAAGCAACGAGCTCGACCTCTACTCCTTCGCCGCCTACGGCGCCGACGTGACCTATCGCGTCGATGGCGACGTGCCGCAATTCTCTTCCACCGCGACCGACTTCAGCAGCAACCCCGATCGTTTCGGCTACAACGTCTTCATCTTCAACCGCGCGGTGAACACGATCGACGAATATGTCGGCCGCGTCGATGCGACGCGCGAGTTCGAGGGCGTGCCCGGCCTTACCAGCGTCCAGGCCGGCGCGCGCTACACCCACCGCACTTCGCGCCAGCAGGCGCGCAACGTCGGGCTGTACAACGGTGCCGAACTGCTCGGCGCGAGCCCGCTCGGCCTCGGTGCGTTCGCGGCCACGCTGCCGTTCAGCGTGCGCAATGCGACCACGCCCGATCGCATCCTCTCGGTCGATCGTGAGAAGCTGATCCAGACGATCTACCCGGGGCTGGACCCGTTCACCTCGGACCAGTTCGCGACCGATCCGCAGGGCGATCAGCTCAACTCCTTCCAGGTGGTGGAGCAGACCTACGGCGGGTACCTCCAGGGCAACTTCACGATGGGCGCGCTGTCGGTCAACGCCGGGCTGCGCGTGATCGTGACGGACACGTCGTCGGACGGCTTTGGCCTGATCGGCACCGAGCTGACCCCGAGCAACGTCGACGCGCGCTACACCAACTTCCTGCCCGCCATCAACGCGCGCTGGGAAGTCGCGCCCAACATGCTGATCCGCGGCACCTACTCGCGTGCGATGACGCGCCCCACGCTCGATCAGCTGAGCCCGGCGACGACGATCAACTCGGGGCCGCGCACCGGCAACCGCGGCAATCCCAACCTGCGGCCGTATCTGGCCGACCAGGAAGATCTCGGCTTCGAGTGGTATTTCCACCCGGGCGCGCTGCTGACGATCAACGGCTTCGCCAAGCAGATCGGTTCGCTGATCTCGCAGACGACCGTGTCGGAGCTGGCCAGCTTCCCCGATCAGGAGACCGGCCTGCCGACCAGCGGCATCATCGCCTTCACCCAACCCACCAACGGCGACAGCGCGACGATCCACGGGCTCGAGGCGGGGCTCCAGTCGCCCTTCTTCTTCCTGCCCGGCGCGCTGAGCTACTTCGGCACGATCCTCAACTTCACCTACGCGGACAGCAAGGCGAGCGTGCGCAGCGCCGACGGCGTGTCGCGCACCACGCCACTGCCGGGCCTGTCGAAGAAGAGCGCCAACGCGGTGCTCTATTATGATCATGCCGGGATCGACGCGCGGCTCGCCTACGCCTGGCGCAGCGCCTATCTGCGCGACGACAACGTGGGGCGCCAGTTCGGCGCCGAGCGCTACGTCCGCGATTACGGACAGTTCGACCTGTCGGTGAACGCCTTCGTCACCCGCAACGTCCAGCTCGGCGTCAACGTCAACAACCTGCTGGATACGCAGCGCAAGGAGTACATCCTGATCGGTAGCGGTGCGGAACTGCCCGCCAGTTTCCTCGAGCAGGAGCGCCGCTTCGTCCTGACGGCTCGCCTGATTATGTGACGGCCAGGAGCGCGACGGCGCCGGCGGCGGCGTCGCGCGTGTGGATCGGTCGAGCCTGACCTTTCTCAGCTTTTCGGATTGCAATGACCGGAGGAGAGGTTGGGAGGGTTGCGATCGAACTCGACGCAGCATCTGTGCGACGGTTCTGCCAGCAATCGACGGGAGGCACCTGGACGCTTGCTCCCGCAGATGAACGAGCGACCGAAGGTGGGAGGCGGGTAGGGCGTCGGGAGTGACTGCTATTGGATCAGGTAGCGAACGAGCCTTTCGGCTTTTGTCTACCAAGACGCGAGCTTACCGCCCGCTTCGCCTGCAAGACGACACTCGATCATCGGACCCGCACCGGCGGGGTGCTATGCCGCACCTCAACATCGCACCCGCTTGACGTGACGTTGACCGTTGTTCGGCGAACACAACGGTTACAAGGAACCGCTGTGACCATTTCAGGTTTCCCAAGAACGCTGATCCCTCGGCAGCATGCCGTCTGGGTCGTGCACGCTAACCTGATCGGCGTCGGTCAGGCTCGCGCTGAAGATGGCTAGGTTGGTTCCAGTTTCGTCATGAGTCGAAGGGAAGAGGACACCAGCTGCTCCGGAACGTATAGCCTCATCGGCAAGCTGCCACGACGGTGGCGAGCGACGCTCGACGCGGGCAATCCAGCGCCAATCGCAATTCCAGCTTGCCCACTGGGAAGCCCATACGCCTGCGTCGAAGCCGCCGGACAAGTCGATGACGTCCAGCAGATCTATCTCATAGGCGGCCAGCGTCGCCGGCTGGGGCAAGCTTGAGCCTTGCATGTACTCGGCCAGGGCTGTCCCGGGCGACTTGGACAGGTACAGCGCCTCGACGCCCGGCCGATTGAAGCGTCCACCTACGTTTGCCGCTCCCGCCCCGCTAAGCGGCAGATAGGCCCACTTCGGTGTGAGATGGCGGTAGAAGTTTGCTGGTCCCAGCCTCCCTCGCAACACAATCAGCCGTTGGCTCCATCAAGGAGCTCGGACAGATGCGCGAGCACGGCATCAGTATGGCCGCCAGCGACCAACTCGGCGGCCGTCTTGCGCTTGAGGGTGACAATCGGCTCGTTTCTGAACCAGTAGACCGCCTGCTCAATATTGCCGGTGAGCTCGCTTGCGGCCATGATCACGCGCACCATGTCGCGAAGCCGATCCTGCAGCCGCTCCGACGCAGGATTGGCGAGCGTGTTACGGTGAACGCCGGCGATCTCTGCCAGTCGGGACAGCTGAACGCCTAAAGCTAAGGCGACCCGCTTGGGAGAAATGTGAGGGGTTCTGGGCTCCTGCAAGCTCGCCACGAAGCTGGACGCCAGCTGCGAGGCACGTTGCTCATCGACCTGGAAAGCTGTCGCCACTGCCCTGCTCCGCTGTGTAGGTGCACAATATATGCATATCGTGCCGCACAATCAACCGCGCGATTGAACCGGGTGGCTGTTCCTGGCGTCATCGAACATGTCCCATTGGCGGTACCCTGATCGGGCAGTCGGCCAGGCGCTTCAATCCCTACAAGCGGATGATGGAGGGGCAGGGGAGGGCGCCCGCCCTCTAGTTAGCCATCTCGGCGCCCGGCTCAGCTCTGAGCAGCCGGCGATCGCGAGCGATCTTTGCCAGCAAGGTGCGGCTGCATCCGGTCGCATCCATGATCTCCCGCCAGCTGCGGCCGTCGCTCAGCAGGGGACGAGATTGCGGCGTTGCGGGATTTGTTCGCGGGTGGCCTCTATAAAGACCAATCGCCTTCGCCTTGGCGGTGCCCTCGGCCTGGCGGCGACGCCGATCCTCATAGTCCCTGCGTGCGACCGCCGCGAGGACATCAAGCATCATGGCGTTGACCGCCTTCGAGGGTTGCCGCGGTGACCACTCTGACAACACGGCTAAGTTTTCGAAGGGAGGTAAGTTCGGTCACAGCGGCGGCAACTTGAAAGAACCAACTCAGAGCGTGCGATACGGCCGTGAAGAAGTAAACAAAGAGAAGGCAGCGTGCCATAGTCCACATTCTAAATAAGGATGGCTTAAGCATGCAGCAAAGGCTGCTTGAGTGCAGCGCTAATAAGTCAATTAAGGGTCAAGAGCGCGCGTATCATCCTCTTGTCAACTCCGGCGGCAGGTCACGACTGGTGAAGCTGCGGGGAGCACGTCATGCCGTGACCGGCACGAACGGTGCACGCGCAAAGGCTCGTCATAATGACTCTAGTCGGGAGCGAGCCGCAGCTCCAGCATCGAACGAGAATAGAAGGTGGCCGCGCCGGAGCGCAGATCGGTCACGGCTGAGGTGAAGAGCCGGTGTAACGCAGCGTTGTAATCCACACGACTACGCAGCGAGTGCATACCCTTCTCAGTGCACTGAAGGACGATCGAGCAGTCGCGGATCAATCTCGCCTGCTCACCGCCTTGTTCGAACAACGCTCCGTCGAGTTCGTCCTCAAGAGCTGCCACAGGATCCGCTACGAGCTTCGTCGCTCGCTCCAGCCCATGCTCGGCCACCAACGCGGGCAGCAACCTCGCATACCCGTCCAGCTTCTCGGCGATGGGTGCGGCAAGTGCATTCATTGCGTTCGTACCCGCCCAAAGCAGATCCTCGTTCACCCACTCGCACAACGCCGCTCCAGCGCGCGCCTGGAACGCTTCGTAATCGATCTCTGGAGCGGAGCAGTTATGCGCTATCTGAGCAGCGGCGCAGACTAGAACAGGCCGCCCTGACCGACCGACGATTTGAAAGCGGACGTCAGCGCCACAGCCCGCACACACCAGAAGGTTTGCGAAGGCGTTCGACTTCGCGGCATTTCCGCCTTGCAGCCACCGCGCCACTCGAGCTTGAACAGAAAGGAAGATGGCTGGGTCGACGATGTTTGGGAAGTAGCCGGCGAGCACGTCGGTTGGCACCCGCCGTTCCGCTCCATCGTCGTAGGTCGAGACGAACAACGGGAGCGCGCCTGTGACCCGGGGATTGCTCAACAGGGTCTGAACGGTGGCGCGGGTCCAAGCCCTATCTGCCTGCTGCCAGCGCGGTAGCTGACCGTAGTTCAGCATGATCGCGATCTGCTTGGCTGGTATGCCGTTCAGCGCCATGTCGAAGATGCGCTTGAGCACGTCCGCCCTTTCAGGCACCGGTACGATGCGACCTCCTTCCACCGTGAGCCAGTCCGGCACCCTGGTCGAGATCACCGTCGATCGCGCCGCCTCTCTCCGCCGGATCCATGACTCACGCGCTCGGAGCGACTTGGTCGAGCTTTCCTCGTTTGCTCGCATGAACACGATAAGCGCGTAGATCAGCCCCAGCGGCTCGGCGGTGAGGCTCTCCACGGAGTAGAGCCGCCGATCCGCTAACGACACCACTTGGATACCCGAGGCGATCAGGTCGGTGAGAATGGCTTGTGCGCGCAGGATGTTGTCGCGGCTGAGCCGATCGAGGCTCTCGATAAGTAGGACGCTGCCTTTCGCGATCCGCTCGGATCTCACGGCCTCCAGGAAGCAAGCCAATGCACCATGGGTCGCATTCTGTCCTCGAAAGCCAGACACTCCCAGGTCGCAGTATGTAAGGCTGTCGTCCAGCAGCAAACCGTGCTCGTCGGCGTACGCCTTGGCGAGTGAGGATTGGCGCGCGAGACTGTCACCATCCGCCTGCGACGGGCTACTGAAGCGCTGATACGAGAAGGCGCGGACCTGTTTCATCGACTCGCGTTCCGTCACCACCAACCTCGCGAATGATGAAAGCATCAAATCGAGATTAACTTAGTTCCTTTGGCAAGCCCCTTCATTCTGTATACGTTCCTCATCTCTACCGCCGTCGAACGCGAACAGCTTGGACGGACTATATGCTGATCGATGACCCGATATGTCTGCGCCGAGAAGCCGAACGCTGCCGCCGCATCGCTCGTGGACTCAGCGACAGCTCAGATACCGAGACCCTCAGGCTCCAAGCGCTAGAATGTGAGATTCGGGCAGATCGGATCGTTCGGCAAAGGCGCGATGCCAAGCTTGCGAACGACTGGCGTGAAGTGATGACCCACGCGCCTAGCGCTCACACCGGGCTGAGCTAGCCCCGCCCCATGCCCGACGACTCGCCCCCGCTCAGGCCAGCGCGGCCGCGCCTGACCTGTCGGCTCTGCGGCTTGCAAGCATAAGCGGAGAAGCTTTCGTCTGAAAGCCGCGACGGCTTCGACCAGCCGCAAAGCCGCGCATCCAGTCCTCCCGCTCGCTCGATAAAAGGTCTGACATGTAGGGGCAGTCATCGACGCAACCATGCGCCTTCAACCCAATAAGCCGCCCCTCGTTGTACGGGTTCAATAGCATTTTCGCCCTCTTGGCTCCTTTCGACTCGTCACCCTGCGCGATGTGTTAGGGCTAACATTTCAACGGTTAGTTAACGATGAACAGGTAGTGATGCTTTACCCAGCGCCTACGATTGATTTTCGGCGCGGAACGAGGATTTGAGCGATGGGCAAGTCCGAGCGCGCGCTACTCCAAGCTCGGGTAAGCGCTGCCAATCTCGAGTACGCTCGTGTTTACATCGAGAAGGTTGAGCGCGCGCCGTTCAGCAGCGATGCAGAAGGACGCCACACTGCGCTCTTCCCATACGTCAAGCAGCATCGGGCAGATCTGTAGGAGGGTCGAGCCGCCACTTCCTCGTTTATGGCGGCCCACGAGCCGGCGACGTCGCGCGCGTCGCACGAGGGGAGTCGCGCTACAGCAAGTTCGACCGAACGGATCGCGAGGCGCCTCGCTACTGGTACGTCCTCGTCACTGCGCCGAACGGCGGCAGCGCGTTCGTGCCCGAAGACGATGACGGCCTGCGACAAGCCCTCCTGAGCGCCTCGGCCGAGACGGGCGACCGCGAGACCGAGACGCTGTCCGCTGAGCTACAGCGCCGGGCTGCATCTCTGAGCGCCTGTGGACGAGCTGATACGAAACCTTAATATCGCGGCCTATGCTCGGGCTTGACACGCCGCCTTGTCGCTTGCCTCAGCGCTATAGCGCTTCGCTACGCAGAGACGCCTGCCCCATTTCAAGGCGTTCATTGCAAACGACTCGACATTTTCCCCGTGATACTTCCCCGGTTCCAACACTGCAGGGGGCGGGGGCAATGCGGAAGTTACTTACAATCGGCATCGGAGCGCTATCGATTGGAATGGCGCCTGTACCAGCGTTGGCGGCTATAACAATCGACCAGCGAGATGACCAGTCTGCACAAGAGCAATTTACGTTCAGGCCGGCTGGAACTAGCTTTGGTCAGTCCTTTACTGCTGGCCTCAACGGTATCGATTTCGCGGCGTTTCACCTGATGCCGCTAAGCTCAAGCACCCAGTTTGTGGTCGATCTTTTTAGTGGCAGTGGCTTTGCTGACACCACTCTCGGCACGTCGGCCGTCACAACGACATCAAATGGAACGGCAGGATTCTATCAAGCAAACTTCTCGTCTCGTGTCGGACTAACCGCCGACGGCTTGCGTCATCTCGCGCCGATGAACGCGCCCTCACTGCGACTCACGACTCATTCAAAAAAGGACTTTCTTTATTTGGAGGCCGCACCTATCTTGAGCGGGCATCGTCGGGTGCTCCTATCCCCTCCGGCCATCCCCCCGGCCGAGGCGCCAACTTGGGCCCGGCTGTCATCGGCCGGGCCCGTTTTCCCGAGCTGCCGTGCTTCCACCGCAATCAAGGTCGGTACGCCGATCAACCAAGCTGGACGTCGCGGCTGCCCGGCGCCACACGGGACACCATCCTAGAGTCGGACCATACCTCGATGTAGGCTGCGTGATCGAGGCGTACGCCTCTCTGATCGCGGCCTCATCGTTTGGCGCGTCGACGTCCACTCGGTCGTGAATACGGTTGTCTTCGTTGAGACAATACAAGCGGTAGAGTGGCATCGGACCCCCGGCTTCTTCGTTGAGCGGGAGCACTCCGAGGTCTCTCAGACACAGGCGGCCATGACTCGGCCTGCGATCCGCCCTCATAGCCTGGATGCATGATGCCTGCGCCATCATTCGCATTGATGTGGAGCTGACCAGCTTAGGTTAGGGCGATACCGCGGATCACCGCAGTGGTAAGTCGGTTCTGGCGTTCGAGGAGAACGCGATGGCAAAGGTTCACAACACCCCATCTTCGGTTGCGGCCGAAAGCGGCGAGGTCCACGTCGATGGTCCTGACGGCGTAGCAGTTGCGCTGACACCCGACGCCGCCGAGGAAACGGCAGACCGGCTGGTAAGCGGAGCTGCGGAGGCAGCGGGCCAGAACGTCGAGAAGAGGTGGAAGGATAACGAGCGCGCAGCTCGCCACCCTGAAGAGCGTCGTTCCTAACGCGTGGCGGGCGGCCGAAGTGTCGAGCTTCGCATTTCGTTACACAGCTGGTCAGCGTCCCGCTTGGTCCGGAATACGATGTCGATCCACCGCCGCTCGGAGGGTAGGTAGAGGCCCCATTGCTCCTCGCCGGCCTGCGAAGGCCGGCGTGCAACCACGCCGCGCGTGGCGGTATTCCAGTCGTTGGTGATGCGGCTTCCCCTTAATCACCCCCGCTCGGCTCTGTTGAGACTGCCACCGGGAAAAAGATTTACTGACGCACGTGAACGACTGCGCCCGATGACACGAGAGCCGCATTGACCTCGCATGCCGCGTTTCCGCTTCACCATCCGCGACGACAAAGGCGAGATCGGCAACAAGGTCGTCGATCTGCCGAACCTGTCTGCTGCGAAGACGCAAGCCGTTGAGGAAGCGAGCCGCGCGCTGGCAATCGTCGACGGGTCGTTCTGGGCGGACGGGCACCTACAGATTGATGTCACCGACGAGAGTGGCCTTATCCTGGCCACCCTTATGACGTCCGGCTTCGAGTCACCAACCAGCGGGAAGCGCTTCGATGCCTAAGAGCCGGCTGGTCTATAGAAGACCGTCGCAGTAAACGTCGGCGCCGACATACGCGACGCTGATCTTGAGGCCGCGCGATCGGGCGGAAAGGGTGCAGGAGCTGACTTGTCGCACCAAGGCATAGAATGTCCCTACGGCCACGAGATCTTCGAACTGGGTACCGCCTGGTTCAACGGCTTCAGCGAAGGGAGCGTGAAGGCGGCGAAGGCATAAGCCAGCGCGATTTCTCGTCTCGCTGCTGTGACTGGGAGGGAGGCTGCGCCGGCATCGTATCGCGAGGCCCGCCGGCTGGTTCAGGTCCGACGACCGAGTCTCTAACCTACATCGGTTGAACCTCTCTTGCCGCGCTTGGCAGCCCAGCACGTTTCAATGCATCATCCCCGCCATGCTGCTTGCCGCCGGCGCGGGCACCACGCGCGGGTTGGCGGTATAGCCGAAGCCTGACCACCGCTTCATGATCGTGCCGTCACCCAGCTCGCCGTCGGAGCAGTTGAGCAGCTTGTCGATGCAGTTCGCCATAGGGGTGCCGGGCGTCGGATCGTCCCACAGAGTCATATAGCCGGCGTGCAGAGTCGTGCCGGCGAGCGCGCGCTCAGCGGATCCGACGATTGCCGCGCCGCGCTGTCCGCTTTCGTGATCGTTCAGGCTGTGGTCTGGGTCAGCTCGGGAATGATGAGGTTGTAGCCCACTGGGAAGCCGGCGCCTTAGGCACTCTCGGACAGCCTCTGCAGGCTGCCGCATGCGAAAGGGTCAGGCCGCGTCTTTCTCGTCCGACGTATCGTCTCCGGCGGGCTGTTCAGGAGCGTCAAATGGCGCGCTCTCGTCGTCTCCGGGATTGTCGCTGCGATGAACCGCCTCTTGGAAGTCGCTGGACTTCGGCTCATTCGGTTTGTGGTCCGACATTCGTCTCTCCGCTTCCTGTCCTCAAACGCGCTGACGGCGAGAGCGCACCCAGAAATCCACTTCACCTGTAGCAAGCCACGGCATGATCCCGCTGCCGCCATTCGCCTGTGAGGTCGTGAAGATTCACGAGATGGCCCGCTCTGGTGTCGTTCGGGCGAAAATCTACGTTGCTGGCGTCCAGCTCCCGACATCACGAGCGCGCAGCCACGCTGCCGCAGCGGGTCGGGTTACGTCTGCGATGATTGCCGCGCTCGACGTCCTCGTCACCTTGCGCTTCTTCCAGGCGCCGCCGCCGCCGGGCCCCGGGTGTTCGCTCCGGCTGTCGCGAAGGCCATGTTCGATGAGGTCGGTGCGCTGCGGGCGCTGGGTGTGCTGGGCAGCGCTGAATCGCTCGCGCTGGCAGTGGCGCCGATTGGGGGCGCGGCTCTCCTGTCAGCAGGGGGCTGGCGGCTTTCTTTCGAGGTGCGCGGCGACGCTGGGCAGCCTGGCCTTGCTGCCGCGCCTGAACCTCAGTTCCACGACATGAACGCACGCTGCAGCTTTGGAGAAAACGATGACTCGCATCAGACCATCCCGCTCCGACTTTGCAGATGACGTGCTCGCGATATGGCGGGCCGCGGTGGACGCGACGCATAACTTCCTGGCGCCTGCCGACCGCGTGACGATCGAGGATTTGGTGCAGGGCTCCCTGCCGGGTGCGCCCTTGTTGTTCGCCGTGGACGAACGCGACCTGCCGCTGGCATTCATGCTGTTGCAGGACGGCCATTTGGAGGCGTTGTTCGTGCATCCCGTTCATCACGGGCAAGGTATCCGATCGCGCCTCCTCAGGCATGGGCTGGACCTCTGTCCGTCCATGACGGCCGACGTGAACGAGGCCAATCTGCAGGCGATCGGCTTTTACCAGCGGGTGTGCTTCGTACCGGTCGGCCGTTCGGCAAACAGCGGGCAGGGGTGGCCAAACCCGCTGCTTCATCTGGCCCGCGACCGCTAGCGCGAGTGCAGTTCATCGTGCGCTATAATCCCTGCGTCGATCCCCGGTCGCTCGGTCGAGGAAGGAATGCAGCGATCTCCCTGAGGGCAGTAATGGGAAAGCACAGGGAAGTTCAGGTCCTCGCCGGCCGAACGGGGGAACGTATGCCGATGCAACAATATTGGGAGCTGCGTCTGCTTGACGATGCCACCCTGCTGGGCGGTGGGGAGCCGCGGTCGCTACGCGCCCGCAAGGGTCTGGCGCTTCTTGGATACCTTGCGTTGCAGCGCGAACATTCGGCGCGACGCGAGACACTGGCAACCCTGCTGTGGGAAGATGCTGATCGCACCCATGCCAGGGTCAGCCTGCGTCAGCTGATCAGCACCGTCCGCAAATTGCAGGAGGGCGGTCCCGAGCTGATCGAGGTCGATACCGATTGCGTCCGGTTGTCGCCCCATGTGGCCGTGGACAGCGATCGGTTCGAGCGGTTCGCCGGAGGAGATGGCCCCGATCGTCAGATCGCCTGCGAGATCTACCGCAGCGATCTGCTGGCCGGCCTCCATCTGCCCGGTGCGCCGGCCTTCCACGAATGGCTGGTGGTTGAACAGACGCGGCTTCGCAATCATCTGGTCGCGCTGCTGGTGCTGTCGCTGGAAGAGGGGATGGCCGAAGGCGGCGATCTGAACCGGTCGCTCGGCGCTGCACTAAAGCTGCTCCGGTTCGATCCGTACAACGAGCTCGGCCATCGCGGTTTGATGCGCGTGTACAGCCGGCAGGGGCGATCGGCCTTGGCCGTGCATCAATATCGCAGCCTCTGCGCGCTGCTGCGCCGGGAACTGCAGGTGTTGCCGGAAACCGAGACGACGCAGCTGTTCGAGCAGCTGATGCAACAGCGCAGGCACCCGGTGTCCAAGGCCGAGGCCGGCAGGCCCGCGGCGGGCGGCAATGTCTTCTACCTGGGCGCCGACCTGCTGGCTGCGCGGGCCGGCGCCATCCCTGCCGCCCTCAGCGAAGCGGCGTCGGATCCCGTCCCCCGCTCTCGCCCGGCTGCTCCACTGGGCGGATGCGGAGGCGGATGACCGGACCAGAGGGGATGGGGTCTACCCTATGACAGAGCAGCCCTTCCATGTATCCTTCGTGGCTGAGTTCGAGCTGGATCGCCAGGGAGCCTGACGCGGCATCCGCCGGGACGAACAGCTTCCTGCCGATGCGCACATTGTCCGCCGTGCGGCGGAAGCCGTGTTCGAGGTAGAACGCCTCCATCTCCGCCATAAAACCGGCCATCGCCTGCCTGGCCATCCGCTGATGACCTAGGAGGAAGGATGGCTTGCCCATCTGGTCCCCGCCGCTCGTGTAATCCGCCATCCACCGGTCATATTCCGCGGACACGGACCGGCCGGATGTGAAGATCATGTCGTGCGCCCGGTCGAGGCACCGCGCCGGCCGGAAGCCGGACGGGAGCGGTACGGGCCCGAACACCTCCTCCACAAAGGCGAAGGGGTCGAGCTGACCGGCGCGCGCTTCCCGCCGCGCCCGATCGAGCGCGTCGCGATCGATGCTGCGTACGCCTCTCCAATGTGCGGGCAGCAGGCCCGCGGGAGCGGTGTTCATGCCGTTCCCATCACGCGGGGGAACGGTCTGGCCGCCCTGCTCCGCAGCCCGGGCCGGCGGGGCAGCCAGCGCCGTTTGCGCGCCCAGCGACGGCGCCATCAGAAGCAGCAGCATGGACGATCCCGCCCCGCTGACGCAGGCCCAACCCAGTTTTGACACGTCCATCATCCTTCCTGCAGATTTCCAGTTCCCACAGGCTACCAGCGGAGGGAGCGAATGCGGGTAAGGACGGCGTGAATGGTGGGTGAAATCGTGTTTTGTCGCGGCAGCGTGCTGTTCTTCAGAGCCGGCTTGCAGGCTGCGACAAGTAGCCTGCCTGCAGGGTGCTGCGTCCCGCCAGCGGATTTCGCGCAGCCTTCACGGCGGCGTGGTCCCGCAGGCCACGGGTGGTCCGGACAGGCCGGGCCATCCGCGCCGAAGTGTCGGAAGAGACCGGATTTGCGATCAGCCAGCTGCAGCTGTCTTCGAAAGCGTTCATGAGCCCGGCTCGGTGACGGAGAAGCTGTACTTCTACACCGCTGGATATGCCGGCGCTGACTGGGTCTGCCAGGGTGGCGAACATGCGGCGGACAGGGAGGGTCGAAGTGCTGGAAGTCGGCATTGGCGATGCGCTGCAGATGATCGTTGGAGGGGAGATCCGCGACGGGAAGACCATCATGGTGCTGCAATATGCGGCGTTGCACATCATCCGCTGATGGGCGGCTTGGCGCGAGGCGGCCACGGTGTTTCAAGGCGCTTTCACGATTTCCCCGCGGGCCCGGCGCGGCACATCCGTGATGGCTGATCCGATGTCGCTCCGTCCAATGCGGGGCAGGAGGAGATGTGTTATGCCGTCGGATGATTTGCCAGGATTGTCCCCGAACCCCCTTGGCCCGCCGAAGGCTGCCCGACGACGGCGGGATGTGACCCGGGCTTGTCCAAGGCCTGCGCGCTGGCCGCGGTGCTGGTGTTCGGTTGTGTCCTCACGATCGCGCCGGCCCTTGATGCCAGCGGGCCGCCGGCGGAATGCCCGCAGGCGCTGGCCGACCTCCAATGCGCCAAGACCGAGCTGACGGTGCAGGCACCGGGCTGCCACACGCTGGCCGGGGAAGCCCTGCTGTTCCAGGGGCAATCCGATGTGCCCGTCGCCATGCTCATCAATGATATCGGCCGGCTATCCAGGGAGTTCATGGCGTTCGGGGGAGCGTACCACCCGCACCGCGACATTGCGCGCGCGCTGCTAGTCGCTGGGATCGGCGTGATCCGGTTTGACGAACGAAGCACCGGCGGTTCCACCGCAAACCTTCGCATAGCTCGCTCCGCAGATCTGCGGAGCGATACGCAGTTCATATTCCGTGACGCGGCCCTTGTCGCGGGCGTGGACCGGCGGCGGATGTTCATCTTCGGGCATAGCGAAGGCGCGATCTTCGCCATGCAGCTAGCTGACCGGGAACCGCTGGTGGCCGGCATCGCCGTGGCGGGCGCTCCGTTCAAATCGGGCCGCGAGATGACCTATGATCAGGTGCAGGTCGGCCCGGCTGGAGGGCATGACCGATCAACGCTTCGCAGAGTTCCCGCGCGAGTCGTACGCCGAGAAGGTTCGGTTTGTGCCGAGCCGGCCGTCACTCGCCGACCTGTTCGACTATGATGGGGCAACAATCGCCGGCAGCGTCAGGCGACCCACCCTGGTCCTGGAGGGGCTGGAGGACTGGCAGGTTCGCTCGCCGCAAGGTCTGCAGGTGGCAGAGGCCATGCGGCGCGCGAGCAACGAGCATGTGACCTACAAGCCGCTGCCGGGAGTAGTCCATCTCCTGACACCAAACCCGGCGGGCGTGACCGATTTCGAGCGCCTGACGAACTATACCGTCGATCGCCGTGTGACGGAGGCGCTGACGAACTGCGTGCGACAAGCGAAGGTCAGCTCCGGCTGAAAAGCCAGCGCGTCGGACCACTCGCCAGGATCAGCTGCCCGGCCTCCAGCACGGCATCGAAGCTTTCGTCGGAAGGCGCGATCTCCGCCGTGCCGGAGCCGCCGCAGCTCTTGTCCCACTTTTCCGTCCCACCCTCGATGGCGAACCTGGCCGTGCCGCCTTCAAGGACGACCCGTCCTGATCGCCGGATGCGGCTGATCTTGATGCACGATTTCCCAATGGATTCCGGGTGCTCCTTAACGATGTCCCATGTGAAGCGACCCGCGTCATCGATCGATAGGGTCATGCTCCGCCTTACCTGCATCGTGGTCGGTTCAGTTACGACGATGGTGCGCGTCATCGACCCATACCCCACCGACCCACCCAGGCTGGTGCCATAGGAAATGCCGACATTGGGTTGCAGCTTGATCTTGGGCAGCACGACGATCTCGCGCCCGTTCGATGCCTGGGTCCAGCGCCCGCTGATGGTCGCGTCCTGCCCGTTCGCCGCCACGGCGCTGTTGGCGGCCGCGACCACGAATGTCGCCACGATTATGATATTCTTCATGAACCTCGTATCCCTGGAGCATGAATGATGGCGCCGCGGCGGGGGACGTCCTCGTCGCCCGCAATTACGGGTGCGCAGCCCTTGGATGCACGATAACCCAGGCGCGGTTCGGTCCACCGCGGGTAAGGGGACTAATGTCCATCACGACGCTGGCCTTCGCTGTGGTCCAGTTCAGGCCGCCGGCTTGCGATACAGGGCTGACGCCCTGCGTCGCGGGGTCCAGCCGTTCGGTGGCAAGCGCCTCCAAGATGGCCTTGTTTGATGCCGGCCCGATAATGGCGATGGTTGTGCAGGCCCTTGCATTGTCACCATCTTGCGGAACGATGATCTGCAAGTTGCCGTCGGGCCGCGCGTAATGCGCGGCGCGTGGAAGGCTGGCCGGACCGGCCGACGCAACACTTCGCCACCCCCTGGCGTGCATCGCCGCTGGGGTGATCGCTTGTCCGTCAACAACCTGAAGGCAGGTGTCGAGGGCATCGAGGATCTCTGCCGGGCGAATACTTGCCAGGCCCATCAGCGAGTTCATCGCTTCGAGACCCGCGACTGATGGGGCAGGACGCTTCTGAGCAGATATCGGAGCAGGGTGCAGGATTAATGCTACGCCAACAAACGGGCTGTACCAGGCAGCCTTCCATGATCTGTCGCACATAGGGTGATTCTCCATCTGGGCGCCCACTTGCTCCGGCAAAGGCGAGTTCGGGATCGAAGCTCTGCCGGGGGCGTGGGCGGAGAAGGATCCGAGGTGTGTGAAAGCGGCGTGAAAGCGGGTGTGGAGGGCGTGCCCCGCCGCTTGGCATGGCCAGGGCCCAAGCCCAACTGCTCATCATAGCCCTATGGATCAGTCTGGATGCGGCGACGCGAGGTCACCCCGGATCGAACTGTGCTAGATCCTTTGGGCGTTCAGCTGGTTGAGCACCGCTTCGATGTAGCGGGGCCCCACGGCCACGATAGTTCCATCAACCAGCGACAAACTGCCCCCGCGCGCTGCCCGGCGGACGCTGACAACCCGGCGAAGGCGCACGAAGGCCGAGCGATGCACTCGGGCAAGTTCGGCCGGGTCGAGGATCTGTTCCAACGCGTCCATCGTGGAGCGGAGCATGTACGATCGCGTGGCAGTTTTAAGCGTGGCGTAATCCCGATCGGCGCGGATGAGTTCGATTTCTGCGATGGGGACGCGGATCATGGCGCCGCGTTCGGGAACCCAAATGCTGTCCACGCCTGCGCTGGCGTGGGCGTGCTCCTCCGTTGGCGGACCTGCCCTGGTCCTGCGGAGGACGGCACGGACGCGCGCCAGCAACTCGCGCAGTTCGAATGGTTTGGCGACGTAGTCATCCGCGCCAAGCTCCAGCCCCACCACACGATCAATGAGGTCGCTGCGGGCGGTGAGCATGACGATGGCGGCGGCTGTGCTGTCCCGCAGCCGGCGGGCGATGCTGAAACCGTCCTCGCCAGGCATGTTGACGTCGAGCAGTATGGCATCTGCGCGCCCCCAAGCCAGCAGACGGTCGAGGGAGGGCCCATCGGCAGCCTCCGACACATCGAACCCCTGAAGCCTGAAATATGCGGCAATCGAGTCCCTCAGATCGGGCTCGTCATCGACGACGATGATGTGCGGGCACGTCACGCTGTTCCCGCCTCTGCCATTTCGCCGATGAGCTTGCGCAGCGCTGCGCGCGTGAACGGCTTTTCAAGTAGCGGACGTTGAGCCCGCGCGAGGAAGCGCATCGCCGAAGGACTGAGCGCGTCGCCGGTGGAGAAGGCGAAGTGCTTCATCAGTTTGGGGCGGGCCCGCTGAAGCCAGTCATACAGGGCGGTCCCATCCATGTCCGGCATCCGCAGGTCAGAGATGATCAGGTCATAGTCCCTTTTGCGCAGCCGCCTTTGCGCCTCCGTCCCGCTTAGCGCCACGCTGCAATAGTATCCTTCAAGTTCAAGCAACTCGCCTAAAGCCTCGGCAATATCCTGCTCGTCATCCACGACAAGGGCCGTCTTGCCCTCGGCCGCCAACGGCACCGGGCGTTCGGCGTCGCCGGAGCTCTCCAACACGGTTGCGACCGGCAGTTCCACACTGAACGTAGCACCCGTGCCGCTATCCTGCACGTCAAGCTGTCCGCCATGAGCCTCCACAATCCCCTGCGAGAAGGACAGCCCGACGCCCGTACCCTTTTCCTGCGGTTTGGTGGTGAAGAAGGGCTCAAAGATGCGACGGCGAAGTTCTGGCGCAACGCCCGGACCCGTATCGGACACGACGATGCTGACCGTCCCGGCTGTTGGACCGCAACTGGTGGCGACGGTGAGGTGACGCTTGCCGCTATGCCCCTCCAAGGCTTGTTGCGCATTGACGATGAGGTTCACGACCACCTGATGCAGCTGATCTGCATCGGCCAGGATCACCGGCAGGTCCGAGGCGAGCTTGCGTTCGAGCTTCACCCCGCTGGAATGCAGTCCCCATTCCGTCAGGTCCAGCGCCGCGCTGACCACATCGTTGATGTTGATCGGTGCGCGCCGGGGGCTGCGCTGCCGCGCCATTGCGAGAAATGTCTGGACGATCCTGGCCGCCCGTTCGGCTGCCTTGCGGATCTTGCCCGCTCGTTCCGCCGCAATAGTGCCGCTGACCTGATGTTCCAGCAGTTCGGCCTGTGCCAGGATGATGGCGAGCGGATTGTTAAGTTCATGGCTGACGCCGGCGAGCAGCGAACCAAGCGCGTTCAGCTTCTCCGACTGGAACAATGCGTCACGGGATTTCTCCAATTCCCGCTCGGCCCGCTTCTGGGCGGTGATATTGAGATCGAAACCCGCAACCTGCACCGGCGCGTCTTGCGATGTCTTTACAGGGAAGCGCATCGCCAGCGCGACTTCATCCTCGCCGCCAAGCGGTTGCTCGCTCACCTGCAGCGTGCCGAAACGCAGCACCTGAAGGTCGATCCGCTCAAGTTCCTGCGCCCTTTCCGGTCCGAGCAGTTCCGCCGCCGTTCTGCCGATGATCTCCTCCTCGGATCGGCCGAGGCGACGCGCGACCGCCGGGTTCGCCAGCAGATACCTTCCGGCCGCATCCTTGATGAAGATTCCGATGGGCGCATGTGCCATGATTGCGGAGAGAAGAGCATCTGTCTCCCGGCGTGCAGCCTCCGCCTTTGCGCGCTCCAGAGTTGCCCAGGTCCGCTCCGCCACCTCGGCGACGAGATCGACATCGCCGGCCGACCACACCCGCGGCTGCTTCTGCTGGACCGACAGGATGAAAACCAGCCTGTCGTTCTTGATCAGTGGAACGGTGATCGCCGCGACGATGTCGAAAGCGCCACAGGCTGTGCGGCCTGCTTCGTCGAGTTCAGGCTTCTGCAGCGAGTTCTGGACCCAGATCTCGCCACGGCGGTGCGATGTTGTGATGGCTTCGCCAAACGCTTCGAAGGAAACTCGCCCAGTGATCTCGACCACGCCGTCCGTCCAATGACTGCGTCCGACCATCTCGACCGTGGAATCATCGAACTCCATGTAGCCGACGCGATTGGCGCTGAAATGGCGGCCCAGCAGCTCCGACGTCCGGTCCAGGATGATCTCGGGGTCCACTTCATTGCGCAACTGGTCGCGCAGGGAGGCGAGAAAGCCCTCATGGTTCGGCGAAGCAGTCGATGGGGAGAGCGATGACGCTTCAGGCATTCAGGGGTAGCTCCCGCGCATTGTTCATGACCAGAGACTTCGCCGCGCATCGACGTCTGATCCTGTAGCGCGTTTCCTGCGCTTACAGCCCTGCCGCGGGCGAGCGCTCCGCGACCGTGCGTTAGGTTGTCGACGAAAGTCAATCCAGACACGACGGAGTTCAAGCCGAGCCGGCGGCTCACTCCGATTGCCTATCGCGGCGGCTCTCCGTGGGTTTCAACGCGCCCTTGGTCGCTTCCATGTCGCCCGGTCGCCTAACGGATGCGGAGCATGGTCAAAGCGGCGAAGGGAGCAGCGCGTTCAGCGGGGCGGCCCAACACTGGCGGAGGCCGCAGCGCCGAAGCGCGGCTGCTTCAAACGCTCGGCCGCTCCCAATTCGATGAAACCGATCCCGCGGTTGGTCGCCGCCCAGCCGCACGTAGGGCGCACCTGATATGGAGATATCTACATGAAATCCTTGTTGCTGATTGCTACCGCGGCGGCGCTTTGGCTCCCCAACCAGGCTGACGCGCAGGACGCGCCGTTTCAGGGCCCGCGCGTACAGCTCGACGTCGCTTATGACCGGATCCGGGCAAACGAGGTCAATCCCGATCTGCCCCACGAGTTCGACGCCGCCTATCTGGGGGGCACGATCGGGTACGATCACATAGTAACGGACGGGCTGTTGATCGGCCTGGAAGCCGGCTTCGGCAAGCCGCTCGGCGAACGGCAGCGCGTACCCCTGGGTTCGGATGCCCTGTCGGTCAAGCTTGGCCGTGAGTGGCTGGCGGGCATGCGGATCGCCGCCCCCGTGACGCCTTCTACCCTGGTCTTCGCCACCGCCGGCTACTCGAACGCTGCCTCCAGAGTGATGTATGAGTCGCCGGCAGATGCGGGCGGTGATCATGAGGTGATCGAAGAGTCCGAAGGCGGATTCGCCTGGGGACTTGGCATCGAACAGGTCATCCGCGGGAAAGCCTACATGTCCGCTGCCTTCCGCTCCGCGCATTATGGCGATGGCCGCTACCAGGACGACGTGGATCGCACCCAGGTGCGGCTGGGGGCCGGCCTTCGCTTTTGAGCCAGCAAGCAGGATTGCCCAGCGCGCCCGACCCGCCGGCTGGCAGCGCGCTGCACAAGCCTGTGCAACCCCAGGAAACAAGGATACATAGATGACAGACCTCTTGCCTCTCCTCACATCGGCGAATGGAACCGCCACGCGCGGCGAGTTCCTGATCAGTGCTTTTGCCCTCATCGTCGCCGGCCTCGTGATCGGGCTTGTTCCCGTTGTCGGGCCGATAGCGTCCCTGGCGCTGCTGTACCCATGGACCTGCCTGTCCATGCGGCGGCTCGCCGACATGGGCCGCCCCAAGGCGCTGGCCCTGATCCCGCTCAGCCTCTGCGGCGTTGCCGGTGCCTTGGGCCTCCTCACCTTCGCGGGCGCCAGCAACCCGGCGGCGCTGGGCGCGACGCTGATGTTCGCCGGCTTCACGCTGCTGGTCAGCAGCGTGGCCGGGCTGGTGGCGCTCGGCTTCCTCGTCTGGATCGGCCTGTCCAACAGCAAGCCCGAAACCCTTGCCCCTGCACCGTCGAAAATGGGCAACTAAGCCCAGTGGAAGTGAGAACAGGATCATGAAGTATCGCACCATCTTCAGCAGCGTCCTTGCCGCGGCCGTTTGCCTCAGTGCGGGCGCGGCCGACGCACAGTTCGGCGGACTGGGCCGGCTGGCCAAGAGCGTTGGGGTGAGCCTACCCAACCTCCAGAAGGCGCCGATCACCACCAGCCTGTCCGACGCCAAGTGGGCCGTGCCGGACAAGGATGGCTTCGAGCCACGGTCGGCGAAGCGCTCCATGATGGAGCTGCAACGCACCCCGAACGGCGGATTCGTGCTGCAAGCGGGCTATTTCGAGTTCCATGACCAGAGTTATTGCCTGAAGGCCGGCACGCATGGGCCGGGGGAAGGCGACGGGTACCTCTACGCCCCCACCAAGGGGCCGGCGGAGGAGGCCGTGCGCAGCATTGTGCGAAATTCCGTCCAGCACCCCGAGATCGCTCAGCACGATATCCAGACCCTGCTCTGGGCGATCATCGCCCGGGCCAAGTTTGAGAACTTGTCGACCCAGCACAAGGCGGTCGCCTCACGCTTGCTGACGCCGCGGCAGCTGGCCTCGCTCAACCGCAACGCGCTTGACCTGCTGACGCAGGGTCCGCTCGCCGACAACCTGCCGCGGGAAGTCCGAATGGTGATGCAGGCGGAGGAGGATCTGCGCCGGATGCTGACGTCCCCGGGCACAAGCTTCGCAGAACTGGAGCGGGTTGCAGTCCTGTCCGGCATGGCCGGCATCGGCGAAGGTAGTCGCGAAACGCCGCTCGGCCGGTGGAACCTGCATCCCGATGGCTACTATGTCCGCTATCTCCCGAAGAGCTACACCAACACCGTGGTGGAGATCTGGGTGCCAGACGACAGCTCGGCGGTTGGCAAGGAATATGATCCCGCAACCCACATCGCCGTTCCAGGGAACACGGTCCGTCAACGACTGATCCAATCCGCACGGCCGTTCCGAGTCGGCTGATTGGAAAGGAGCGCTGTCGCCGGTTCTTTCTTCGAATCAGAGCAGCGACAGCGCTCTTCCGATCAGACCGTGGGAATTGGCCCAACTATCGCCTGTCCAAAGCGTTTGCACACGGCCTGCACGTCGGCCTGAGCATGCGGCATCGGCAGTTCACTCATCGCTTGAAAGAAACGGTCGTGCCGGGCGGGGGTGGAGACAAGGGTCATCTGCGCCTCTGTGTTCACGGCACTGAACCCATGCGTGACGCCACGAGCTACGAACACCCGTTCGCCCGCCTGCGCGAGGATCCGCTCCGTGCCGATCACGAACAGCAGGTGTCCGGACTCGACGCAGAACAGCTTGTCTTCTTCAAGCGAGATGTGCGCTGGGGCACCTTGCCCCTTTGTCACGGTCAGGATCATGACAGTCATCGCCGCCTGTTCCCCACCGAGCATGATCCTGGCCTCGATCCCTGAGAACCGGGCGGTGCCACAGGGTGTGAGCAGACCGCTAAAGTGGGTTTGGGGCTGGTCGGATGTCGTCATGCGCGTTCTCCTTCAAGACAGCACGCTCCTAACGGGGTCGCCGGCGCCAGATTATCAGGCGAAACCTGCCATCATTGTCTATCACGATGGACAATGATGAAGCTCGATCCGGTTCAGACCTTTGTTGAAGTGGTCCGTGCGGGCGGCTTCACTGCGGCGGCCCGGCGTATCGGCATGCCTCGTTCGACAGTCAGCCTGCAGATACGCAACCTAGAGACAGCACTTGAAGCACGCTTGTTCAAGCGCACCACGCGCTCGCTCGTCCTCACGGATGAAGGCGAGCGCCTTTACGCGCGGGCCGCTGGGGCCATCGATGACCTGACCCAAGTCATGGACGATCTGAAGTCCACCCCGGACACGTTGCGGGGCCTCATTCGCGTGACCGCGCCGGCCGACTTCCCGACGGGTACTCTGGCAGATTCCATCGCCAGCTTCAGCCGGTTGCATCCGGAAGTGCGGTTTCAGGTCACCCTCACGAACCAGGCTTTGGATCTCGTCAGAGAGAACATCGACATCGCAGTCAGGGTCGGGGCCGGTAGGTCTCAAGACGCGGTGGAGCGGCGTTTGTTGGACATCGCCTGGGGCTTCTATGCCGGAGAGCCATGGCTTGAACGGAACGGGCGGCCGGCGGACCTTGACCAGATCAGAGACTTCATCTCGCCCACGCCTGCATTGCGGGCATACCTGGAAAGCGTAGTACTAGGCGGCGCGACATTGCCCCCCGGCATCATCCGGGTCGACAGCCATGTCATGGCTCGCGACCTGATGCTGCGCGGCTTCGGCGTCGCGCTTCTGCCGGTGGGCTTATGCACAGAGGCGTTGCGGAGGGGGGAAGCGGAGGCGCTTCCCGGCTTGGTCGTGACGAATACCACCCGGCTAAACCTGACCTTCCCCAACCGCGCGGACATCGTGCCGCGCGTTCGTGCGTTTGCCGAGCATGTCCTGGCCACCTTCGGGAGCGTCTGAGGCCGTGCCATGCGCCGCGGGGACAGTGCCGCAGAGTGACGGAGTGGCCTGGTATCGCTCGCGCTCAGCGTGAAAGGTTCTTACCGACCTTCTCGGCGCGGCGTATCGCTTGCGGCGGCTGTCCGAACCGTTTGATGAACGCGCGTCGCATGCGTTCCGGATCCTGGAACCCGACAGCCCGCGCGACCTGTTCAACAGGTTCGGATCCGTCCTGAAGCCGTAGTCGAGCGGCTTCCACGCGAAGCCGCTCGATCGCCTTTGCCGGCGTTTCGCCTGTTTCCCGCCGGAAAATACGTCCGAACTGTCGCGGACTGAGAGCCGCAGCCTCCGCCAGGCGTTCCAGTGGAAGCGGCTCTGCGAGATGCTCGCGCGCAAAGGTAAGCGCAGCTCGCATCCGGTCGGACGAGGGGTCCATCTGCGACAGGGCAGCGAATTGTGACTGGCCGCCGGGCCGGCGATGATACACGACGAGCTCCCGCGCCACGGCGCGTGCCAGCTCATGTCCGTGATCAGCGTCGATCAGCGCCAGGGCAAGGTCAATGCCGGCCGTGATCCCCGCGGAGGTCCAGATCGGTCCATCGGCCACGAAGATGCTGTCCGGCTCCACCGATAACGCCGGATAGCGCGCTGCCAGCTCTTGGGCGCGCGCCCAGTGGGTGGTGACCCGCCGGCCATCCAGAACGCCCGCCTCCGCCAGAGCGAAAGCTCCGGTGCAGATGCTGGCGATGCGCGCCGCATTGGCACTCAGCAGCCTGATCACCGCACTGTCGGGTCGGCTGACCATCTGATCCATGTCGCCGCCGACGACAACAAGCGTCCCGCAATCGTCATCGTCCGGCAGCGCGGTGGCGACGCACACACCGGAATTGCCAATGAGCGGCTTGCCAAGTCGAGAGACCACATGGGTCTCGTACAGCGAGCGCGCGGCCAATTCATTGGCTGTCGCCATTGCGTCGATAGGGCCGGCCAGATCGAGCAACTGGAAGCCTGGATGCAGATAGAACGTTGTGCGATGAGCCATGACGCTTTTTGAGGGAACGCCGTCCTTTTCGCCACCCCCGGAACGATGGACAATGCCGGCGTGGTTCAACCCGGAGAATGACGAACATGCTACCGCGCAATGCGACCCTGATCGTTGTGGATGTCCAGCAAGGCTTCCTCGATCCATCATGGGGATCCCGCAACAACCCGGCGGCCGAAGCCGCCATAGCGCGCCTGATCGCTGCGTGGCGGCATAGCCGGCGACCGGTGAGGCATGTCCATCACGCTTCCCGCTCGCCGTCGGGACGCTTTGTCGCGGGCACCACTGGTGCTCTGCCCAAGCCGGAGGCCCTGCCGGAAATTGGCGAGCCAATCCATCTCAAGGAGGTCAACAGCAGCTTCATCGGCACCACGTTGGAACGGGAACTGCGGCTTGACGGCGTGGACACGCTGGTGATCGTGGGGCTGACCACCAATCACTGCATCTCGACCACGGCTCGGATGGCAGGAAATCTCGGCTTTAAGACCTACGTGGTCGAGGACGCCACAGCTGCCTTCGATGGTATGGGGGTCGATGGCCGTATGCGACCGGCGGCGGAAGTGCATTTCTCGGCGCTAAGCGATCTATCGGAAGAGTTCGCCGTCATCATCGATACCGAAGCCCTCTTGTCAGAGCTCCGGTCGGCTGGAACGCTCGGCGTTCAGGACAGCCAAACGAGCTTGCGCTTGCAAGCAGAGGCAGCGGCATGACCCGTTATTCTGCAAGAATGGGAATCCTGCCCTTTCCCAGACGTGCCCGGCCACCATGCACCTGCATTTCGCAGGGCGCGGTGACGCCGTGGGGCTCGCCGCTGCCTTGGCCCCCGCGTTAGCGGAAAGATTACACCGACGCCCATGAGCATGCTCAAGACCCACAATCGCTTCATATGCGAGCCTGAGGCTAGCTCGCGGAGCTTAGGTCGAGAATCGCGCCACGTGTGTCAGCCGCTGAGGAGCGCACCTACTGCTGCTTCGACGTGCCTTCGGGCTTTGCCCGGGCATTCTGGAAATAAATCTGATAAAACAACTTATCAGGTAAGATCAGATATCCGGTGAAGCAGGTCGCAGCTCGACCACTTGGCAGCGGCGATCAGTGACGGACTCCGATCCGCACGCCCGGCGGAAAGGGCTTGGGCGACCTACGGCTGATTGAGGCCATCTACGCCGCCGCCCGCGACGGCCGCAGCGTCCAACTCGTTTCAGAGGGCCCGATGCTTACTTGTAACGCGACGCAAGGCAAGCGAGAACGGTTGATCACCTCCGCTAGGTGTGCGATCCCACGGTTTGATGGTGCGATCCTTTCGTTGGAATGGAAGGATGCCATATGGGACAGGTACGTCATGGGTGCGCCACGACCACGCACG
>NZ_JBLFFI010000010.1:0-62675 GCF_051400595.1 Sphingomonas larreae | reverse complement strand
GGCCAGATGAACACCGGCGCGATCCTCGAGGGCGCGGAGAAGTATCAGCGCATCGCCCAGACCATGGGCCTGCCGCGCGACAACCACTGACGGGGGGGGGCTCGGCCGCGCGCGACGGACATCGTCGCCTCGTCGCCTCGCCCACCACCAGCGTCATCCTGAGCTTGTCTCAGGACCCACTGGCCCGCAGGCGCCGCGGTCTTCGGATGCGCGGCACGGTGGATCCTGAGACGAGCTCACGATGACACCGGGAGGTGAGGGCAGTGTGCGGTCTCGCGGCACAGCGCGGGACAGGTGCGCTCGCAGCGCGCCCTCCTCGCGACTTCGCGACTTCGCGAGAACAAGCTTTTTCACGCGAAGCCGCGTAGCATTGAAAAGCGGCACCATCATCGCGTGAGCAACACCATCGCGTCTTCGCGTCTTCGCGTCTTCGCGTCTTCGCATGGGATGAACTCGCGCGAAGGCGCAGAGTGGGTAGGTGTGCGGCGCATGGCGTGGTCGCCGACGACAAGGCGAGAGCGCGTGTGGCGCTGGTCCCCTTCGGCCGAATGCCCCACCGACGAAAAGGGCGGCCCCGCAAGGCCGCCCTCCCGTCTTCCACGCCGACACGCGGCTTACCGCGGCGAGGCCTCGCGCTTGCCGTCGAGCCGGCGGGCGATGCCCCAGGGATTGGCGTCGGCCAGCGCCTCGGGCAGCAGCGACGCAGGCAGGTTCTGCAGGCTCACCGGGCGCAGGAAGCGGTAGATCGCCGCGGTCCCGACCGAGGTGGTGCGACCGTCGCTGGTCGCCGGAAAGGGGCCGCCGTGCACCATCGCGTGGCTCACCTCGACCCCCGTCGGCCAGCCGTTGACCAAGATGCGACCGACGCGATCGGCGAGCACCGGGATCAGCGTCTTGGCCTCGGCCTCGTCCTCGGCGTCGAGGTGGAGCGTCGCGGTGAGCTGGCCTTCGAGGCTGGCGATCACCTGGCGCACCTCGTCCATGTCGCGGCACGCCACCACGATCGAGGACGAGCCGAACACCTCGTGTCCCAGCGCGCGATCGGCCAGGAAGCTCGCCGCCTCGGCGCGGAACAGCGCGCCGACCGCCTGATTGACGCCCTCGCCGACCTTGCCGCGTGCCACCGTCGTGACCGCGCTGTGCCGCGCCAGCGCCTCGACGCCCTGCTCGAAGCTGGCGTGGATGCCCGGCGACAGCATCGTCGCGGGCGCGCTCTCGGTCAGCGCGCGACCCGCCGCGGCGACGAAGGCGTCGAGCGCCTCGCCCGCGATCGCGAGCACCAGGCCCGGGTTGGTGCAGAACTGCCCCGCGCCCATCGTCAGCGACTGAACATAGGCTGGTGCCAGCGCCTCGCCGCGCGCTTCTAGAGCGTGCGGCATGATGACGACCGGGTTGATGCTCGACATCTCGGCATAGACCGGGATCGGCTCGGCGCGGTTCGCCGCAATCTTCACCAGCGCGAGCCCACCGCCGCGCGAGCCGGTGAAGCCCACCGCCTTGATGCGGCGATCGGCGACCAGCGCCTCGCCGAGCCGGTTGGTCTCGCCCGGCAGATAGGAGAAGACGCCCGCGGGCAACCCCGCCTTGTCGACCGCAGCGCGGATCGCGCGCGCGACGAGCTCGCCCGTGCCCGGATGCGCCGGATGGCCCTTGACCACCACCGGGCAGCCAGCCGCGAGCGCCGAAGCGGTGTCGCCGCCCGCGACCGAGAAGGCGAGGGGGAAATTGGAGGCGCCGAACACCGCCACCGGGCCGACCGCGACGTTCATGCGGCGCAGGTCGGGGCGGGGCAGCGGCTGGCGATCGGGCAGCGCGGGGTCGATCGTGGCATCGAGCCAGTCGCCCTGGCGCACCACCTGTGCGAACAGCTTGAGCTGGCCGACGGTGCGGCCGCGCTCGCCCTCGAGCCGCGCACGCGGAAGGCCGCTCTCCTGCTGCGCGCGCTCGATCAGCTGGTCGCCGAGCGCGACGATCTCGTCGGCGATCGCCTCGAGGAAGGCGGCGCGATCCTCGGGCGCGGTCCCGGCATAGGCCGGGAAGGCCGCGGCGGCGAGCTCGCACGCGTCGGCGACGGCGTCGGGGCCGGCGGAGGAGAAGGTCGGGGTGAGAGGCGCGCCCTTAGCCGGGTCGACCGCGGTGAACCGCGCCTCGGCCTGGCGCAGCTCGGCACCGATCAGCATCGCTCCGTCGATCATGGATATCCTCGGCTTTAGAGAATTAGTCGGACATAATTAGGCAGCGGGGGGAAGGGGCGCAACCCTGGGCGGGTTCGCCACCATCACCGCAGACCTTGTTCCCCGGCGAAGGCCGGGGCCCAGGTGGGGGACGCTTGTTGGTCCCACCACGGCTGTCCCAACTGGACCCCGGCTTCCGCCGGGAAACAGCATATTGGGGCAGCGGGGGCATGTCACCACGAAGGTAGAGGGGCGGAGCACCTGGCGTCCGCCCCCTTCCTTCAGATGAAGCGGTTGAGCAGGTTCTCAATCCGCTCCTGCTGGCCCGAGCGCGGGCGAGGGTCGACGTTCTCGCGCTCGGCGAGGTCGGCAATTCCGGCGAGGTCGAGCGACGCGACCTGCTGGCCGAAGGCGCCGTCCCAGCCGGCGTAGCGGTCGCGCTTGATCGAGTCGAGCCGGCCGTCCTCGATCAGCTTCGCCGCGTTGAGCAGCCCGCGCGCGACCGTGTCGATGCCGCCGACATGGCCGTAGAACAGGTCGGCCGCGTCGACCGACTGACGCCGCACCTTGGCGTCGAAGTTGAACCCGCCGGTGGTGAAGCCGCCGGCGCGCAGGATCTCGAGCATCGCCAGCGTCAGTTCCTCGACCGAGTTGGGGAATTGGTCGGTGTCCCAGCCGTTCTGCGGGTCGCCGCGATTGGCGTCGATCGATCCGAAGATGCCGAGCGCCGCGGCGGTGGCGATCTCATGCTCGAAGGTGTGGCCCGCCAGCGTGGCGTGGTTCGCCTCGATGTTGACCTTGACCTCGTTCTCAAGCCCGTAGCGCTTGAGGAAGCCGTACACCGTGGCAGTGTCGAAGTCGTACTGGTGCTTGGTCGGCTCGTGCGGCTTCGGCTCGATCAGGATCGTGCCGTCGAAGCCGATCTTGTGCTTGTGTTCGACGACGAGGCTGAGGAAGCGACCGAGATTGTCGAGCTCGCGCTTGAGATCGGTGTTGTGCAGCGACTCATAGCCCTCGCGGCCGCCCCACAGCACGTAGTTCTGGCCGCCGAGCCGATGCGTCGCCTCGAGCGCATCGCGCACCTGCACCGCGCCGAACGCGAACACCTCGGGGTCGGGGTTGCTCGCGCCGCCCGCGGCGAAGCGCGGGTGGCTGAACAGATTGGCCGTGCCCCACAGCAGCTTGCGGCCCGACGAGGCCTGCAGCTTTTCAAGATGGTCGACCGCCTCGGCGAAGTAGCGGCGGTGCTCGGCGACGCCGTGCGCGTCCGCCATCACGTCGACGTCGTGGAAGCAGTAATAAGGCACATCGAGCTTGCTGAAGAAGTCGAACGCCACTTCGCGCTTCTGTGCCGCGGCGGCGCTGTCGTTGGCGCCGGCGTGCCACGGGCGATTGAACGTGCCGCCCCCGAACACGTCCGAGCCGGGCCAGCAGAAGGTGTGCCAGAAGCAAGCGGCGAAGCGGAGGTGGTCTTCCATGCGCTTGCCGAGCACGACCCGGTCCTTATCGTAAAAACGATAGGCGAGCTCGTTGTCGCTGTCGGGCCCCTCATATTTGATTTGAGGGATGTCGGCGAAGAAGTCGGTGGCCATGCAGGCGCTCCTTGGCGTGGTGGTTCGTGGAAAGGATCAGGCCGCGTGCGGCGCGATGCGGGGGTAGGCGTCGCGGAAGGCGGCGCGCTTGGGGGCGAGCCGATCGACCAGCGCGGGGTCGGGCGCGACGACGTGGCTGACCGGCGGGGCGACGCAGACCTCGGCGGGGGTGCCGCCGTCGACCGCGAGCTGCGCCAGCCGCGCGGCGCCCATCGCCGGGCCGACCTCGCCGCCCTTGAGATAGGCGAGCTCGACCTCGAGCGCCGCGGCGAGCGTCTCGCCCCAATAGCGCGACCGTGCGCCGCCGCCGATCACCGATAATCGCTCGACCGCGGTGCCCGACTCGCGCAGCACGCGCACGCCGTCGGCCAGCGCGAAGGCGACCCCCTCGAGTACCGCCTGGGCGAGCCGCTCGGGCGTGGTGTCATGGTCGAACCGCAGGAAGCCGCCGCGCACCTGCGCGTCGTTGTGCGGGGTGCGCTCGCCGGAGAGATAGGGGAGGAACAGCTCGGGGCCGTTGCCGACGCCCGCCGCTTCCGCGCGCGCGAACAGCTCGGCCGCACCCGCCGCACCGATCAGCCGCGCCGCCCAGTCGACGCAGACGGCGGCGGAGAGATGCACCGCCATCTGGTGCCAGAGGTTCGGCAGGCAGTGGCAGAAGGCATGGACCGCGGCCGCCGGGTTGGCGCGCAGCTCGGCGGTGGCGACGAAGATCACGCCAGAGGTGCCGAGCGACAGCAGGGCGTCGCCGTCCTTGACCACGCCGACGCCCGCCGCGCCCGCGGCATTGTCGCCGCCGCCGCCGGCCACTGGCACCTGGTCCATGCCCCAGCGCTCGGCGATCTCGGCGCGCAGCGTGCCCGCCACGTCGCTGCCCTCGACCGCCCGCGGCATCTGCTCGCGGCTGAGCCCGGTCGCGGCGAGCAGGTCGTCGCTCCAATCGCGCTTCGCCACGTCGAGCCACAGCGTGCCGGCGGCGTCGGAGACGTCGCTCGCCTTCTCGCCCGTCATGCGCAGCCGGACATGATCCTTGGGCAGCAGCACGGTGCGGATCGCGGCGAACACCTCGGGTTCGTGGTGCGCGACCCAGAGAAGCTTGGGCGCTGTGAAGCCGGGCATGGCGAGGTTGGCGGCGACCCGGTGCAGCTCGGGCGCCTTGGCCTCCAGCTCGGGGCACTCGGCGAAGGAGCGGCCGTCGTTCCACAGGATCGCGGGACGCAGCGGGCGGTCGTCGGCGCCGAGCAGCGTCGCGCCGTGCATCTGGCCGGCGAGCCCGATGCCGCGCACCGAGCGGCGCACCTCGGCAGGCAGCGCGCGCACTGCCGCCTCAGTCGCCTGCCACCACGCCTCGGGATCCTGCTCGGACCAGAGCGGGTGCGGGCGCTGCACGGTGAGCGCTGCGGTGCCCTGGGCGACGATCGCGCCCGCGGGGTCGATGACCACCGCCTTCACGCCCGAGGTGCCGATGTCGATGCCGAGGAACATGGTCAGGATCTCGTCTGGATAAGCGTGGCGTGTCGTAGTGGATATTCGGGCGCACGCTCCCCCTCCGTCACCCCGGCCGTGTTCCGGGGTCCACCGTGCCACAACTTCCACGCTCGTGGCGCATGCGGACGGGGGGATCCCGGAACACGTCCGGGATGACGGCAGGAGAGCGTCGAGTCGTCGATCACTTCACAAACGGGTCGATCGTCGGGATCGTGCCGTCCGGGTTGAACTTCAATTCGGTCATCTTCACGTTGCGCAGGTGGTTCTTCCCCGACAGCTGGGTGTCGGCGTAGAACAGCCACCATTTGCCCTTCCACTCGACGATCGAGTGGTGCGTGGTCCAGCCCTGCACCGGCTTGAGGATGTGACCCTTGTAGGTGAACGGCCCATACGGCGTCTTGCCGATGGCGTAGTTCAGGAAGTGCGTGTCGCCGCTCGAGTAGGTGTAATAATATTGGCCGCCGCGCTTGAAGACCCAAGACGCCTCGAAGAAGCGCTTCTCATGGTCGCCGCCGAGCACGGGCTTGCCCTTCTCATCGAGGATTACCGCGTCGCGCGGCGTCTCGGTGAAGCTCTTCATATCGGCGTTGAGCTTGGCGACCTTGCCTGAGAGCGCAGGCTGATCGTCCTGCTTGAGGTCGGTATCGCTGCCGTTTGGATCGTACTTGCCGTCCTTCCAGCGCTGGAGCTGGCCGCCCCAGATGCCGCCGAAATACATGTACGAGGTGCCGTCGGCGTCGGTGAATACCGCCGGATCCATCGAGTAGCTGCCCTTGATCGCCTCGGGCTCGGCCTTGAACGGGCCCATCGGATTGTTCGAGGTGGCGACCCCGATGCGGAAGGCGCCTAGGCCGTTACGGTCCTTCGTGCGGTCGCGCGCGGGGAAATAGAGGTAATAGGTGCCGTTCTTATAGGCCGCGTCCGGCGCCCACATCTGCTGCGAGGCCCAGGGCACGTCCTTCACGTCGAGCGCGACCGGGCCGACCGTCACCTTGCCGCCGGGTTCGTCGAGCCGGAGCACGCGATAGTCGCGCATCGCATATTGATTGCCGAGATCGTCGTCCTTGGTCTCGGTCGGGATGTCATGGCTCGGATAGACGTACAGCTTGCCGTCAGGCCAGACGTGCGCCGACGGGTCGGCGGTGTAGAGGTCGCGCACCAGCGGCTGCGACAGGTATGACCGGCCGTCGGGCGCGCGCTCCTGGTTCCAGCCGGCGCTCTCGGCGCTCGCGTTGTTGCTCGCGGCAGCGGAGCTGCTCTCCTGCGACGAGCAGGCGATCAGCGGCAGCGACGCTAGCGTGGCGAGCAGCAGCGGGCGGGCACTGGATCGGGGGTGGCGCATACGGCTATCTCCTCTCATGGCGGCGGGTCTTTGCCCGTGTTGTTGCGTGAGTTAGCGCTACCATTCAGCCAACGCAACTGGTTTGATCGATAGGCTATTCGGGCGAAGTGGCGCAATCCGGGAACAACGACAGATCCCGTTGCAGCCGTCAAATTGGACGCATGATGGGGCAGAGGACGACTGGAGCAGGCGGGCCCCCGGCCTCACCGCGTCTTGGCCGTCCTAGCTCTTATAGTCCCTCGCCGCCGACCCATTGCGCGTTCGCGAGGCGGCGTGCGAGCGTCCAGTTCTGCTGCCGGATGTCGGGCACCGCCACCACCTCCCACAGCTCGCCGCGCGTCATCGGGCCGATGCAATAGAGTCGCTCGTTGATCCCGCCGTCAGCGGCGACGACGCGCGACTGGCGATCGACGTCGAGCCCGATCCGCAGCTCGTCAGGGCGGATCATGCCCGCCGCCAGTAATTGGCGGATCAGCGGCTCGCGCGAGCGCGGCAGATCGCCTTGCGGACCGGTGCAGTTGACGATCCGCGCCGCGCGCGTCGTCGTCACCGCCTCGCCGCCGCGCGCGCGCCAGCTGAGCAGCGCCTGCTGCCCATCCGCTACTGCGCCGATCAGTTTGCCAGCGGCGAACCATAGGCGACCGGCGTCGACCAGCGCGTCGATTCGTCCCGCGACCGCAGGGGCGAGACGATGGCGGTGGACGTCCCAATAGGGTCGCACATGGCGCAGGAAGCGTGCGCGCGTCGTCGCGTCGGCGCTGCCCCACATCATCTGGGTCACGGGGCGCAGCTCATCGACCGCGGCGCGCCAGCCGATCGCCGCCGCGCGGTCGCGCACCGCACGGACGAGTGCGGAGAGTGTCGCGGCGGGCCGCTCGTTCAGTCCGGCGCGCGGCGCGCCATCGGCGTGTCGGCGCGGCACCAGCCCGCGCCGCGACAGCGCGAGGATACGGCCGCGGAACCCGGAAGAGTCGAGTAGCAGCGCGGCATCGATCGCGGTCAGCCCGGTGCCGACCAGCACCACTTCGTCCTCGTCCGTCAGCCCTTCGGCGATGTCGCCCGCCCAGGGATCGGCGCGGTAGCAGCCATCTGGCAGCGCCGCGGCGTCGAGCCCGGGCGGACTGTGCGGCGGGAGATTGCCAAGCGCGAGCACCGCGACATCGGCCTCGACGCGCGCGCCGTCTGCAAGCGTCAGCGCGAAACCGTCTGTGCCGCAGTCGAGCGCGCAGACCTCCCCCGTGACAAGGCGGAGCCGCTGCGGGTGCGCCGCCGCGGCCTCTTCGAGCATCGCGCGGAGATACTGGCCATAGACCTTGCGCGGCACGAAGGTGGTGCGGTCACCCAGTCCCTCGCGCTCGAGCCAGCGGACGAAATGGTCGGGATCGTCGGGCAGCGCGCTCATGTTGCCGGCGCGGACGTTGAGCAGATGCTCGTCATGCGCCGCGCTATAGGCGACGCCGCGCCCGACCTGCGCGGGGCGGCGCTCGATCAGCGTGGCGCGCGGGCCGTCGTGGCGGACGAGGTTGATCGCGAGCAGCGTCCCCGAGAAGCCGCCGCCCACGATCGCGACATGGTCGCCCGGCTGGACGAGGCTCACAGCTCCAGCTCCCTCATCTCGACCACGCGGTGCTCGCGCGCGCTGATCTCGGCGGCGACCCCGATCAAGACCGCGCGCAGCCCGTCCTCCGCGCTCACCTGTACCGGCGCCTCGCCGCGCACCGCGGCGGCGAAGGCGAGATGCTGGTAATAGGTCGCGCCCTCATGGCTGCCGGCAGCGTGCGCGACGGGGTCGATCGTGACGGTAGAGCGCTCCACCGTTTTCGCATCGCCGAAGCCGGTGCGCGGCGAGAACACCAGCTCGCCCGGCGGGATCAGCACGTCGAGCCGCGCGGCGTCGCCGGTAGCGCTCATCTCCTCCTGGTGCTCGGCGCCATCGGCGAACATGCAGAGGTCGAGCATGGCGCGCACGCCGTTGCTGAAATCGACCGTGGTGAAGCTGTTGTCGATGATGTCGGGCCGCTCGCCGCCGTAGCGCTCGTCGAGGTGGTTGACGTCCATCGCGCCCGAGCAGTGAACGCGCACCGGCTCGGCGCCGGTGATCACGCGCATCAGGTCGAAGAAGTGGCAGCATTTTTCCACCATCGTGCCGCCGGTGTTGCGCGCGAAGCGGTTCCAGTCGCCGACCTTCTCAAGAAAGGGGAAGCGGTGCTCGCGGATCGACAGCATGCGCAGCGCGCCGACGCGCCCGGCGTGGACCTGTTCGATGAAGGCAGCGGCGGGCGGCATGAAGCGATATTCCATCCCGGTCCAGAACGGCGCCGCGCGCGCGGCGGCGCGATCGACGATCCAGCGCGCGTCGTCGAGCGTGGTGGCGAGCGGCTTCTCGCACAGGATCGCGGCGTCGGTGGCGAACAGCGGCTCCAGCACGGCGCGGTGGGTGTGGTTGGGCGAGGCGATCACGACCGCGTCGACCTGCGCGTCGCGCGCCAGTGCCTCGGCCGAGTCATAAGCGGTCGCGCCCGCCGCGGCCTCGCCGAGCGCGTCGCGCGCCCAGCCGAGCGAGGTCGGCACCGGATCCGCGATGGCGACGACTCGCGCGCCCGGCACCAGCGCGATGTTGCGGAGGTGCTCGACCCCCATCATGCCCGTGCCGACCAACCCGTACCTGATCTCGGCTACCATCACGCCCGCCCCTGTGCCATGCCGTCGCGGATGACGACGCTGCGCCTATCGAACCAACCGCGCCCGCTCGGCAAGAGCGGGCTGACCGTCTCACCGCTCGCCTGGGGCATGTGGCGCCTCGCCGGCGACGACACCGCGCCGGTGCGCGCGCTGATCGACGCCGCGCTCGATGCGGGGATTACGCTGTTCGACACCGCCGACATCTACGGCGCCGACGTGCCCGCGGGCTTCGGCTCGGCCGAGGAACTGTTCGGCCGCGCGCTCGCCGAGGACAGCGCGCTCCGCGACCGCATGGTGATCGCGACCAAGGGCGGCATCCGGCCCGGCATCCCCTATAATTCGAGTGCCGCCTATCTCACCGACGCGCTCGACGATTCGCTGCGCCGGCTCGGCATCGAGGTGATCGACCTCTACCAGGTCCACCGCCGCGACTTCCTCACTCACCCGCAGGAAGTCGCCGCCGCGCTCACGCGCATGGTGGAGAGCGGCAAGGTGCGCGCGCTCGGCGTTTCCAACCATTCGGTGCACGAGCTCGAGGCGCTCCAGTCCTTCCTCGCGCAGCCGCTGGCGAGCACGCAGCCGGAGTTCTCACCGCTGCGCGCCGCGCCGCTGTTCGACGGCGTGCTCGACCAGGCGATGCGGCTCGACCTCGCGGTGCTCGCTTGGTCGCCGCTCGGCGGCGGGCGGCTGGCCGACCCGTCGCACCCGGCGGCGCGGCTGCTCGCGGAGCAGGGCGCTGCATTCGGGGTCGATGCGGCCACCACGGCGCTGTCGTGGGTGATGGCGCATCCGGCACGCGTGATCCCGATCATCGGCTCGCAGAACCCGGCGCGCGTGCGCGCCGCGGTCGACGCGTTCAAGGTCGAATGGACGCGCGCGCGCTGGTACGCCGTGCTCGAGGCCGGCACCGGGGAGACACTGCCATGACGCGCGCACCCTGCGAGGTGAGCTGGTTCTCGGCGCTGTGCGACGACGATTATGAGTTTCTCGGCGTGCCCGACGAGCGGCTGCGCTCGTCGTGGGAGCATTGCCGCGACATCGCGCTCCAGGTGGAGAGCGGCGGGTTCGACAATATTCTGCTGCCCTCGGGCTACACGCTCGGGATCGACACCACCGCCTTTGCCGCCGGCATCGCGCCGCTGCTGCGCCGGCTGTGGCTGCTGATGGCGGTGCGCGTCGGCGAGAGCTGGCCGCCGCAGCTCGCGCGCCAGATCGCGACGATCGACCGGATGCTCGGCGGGCGGCTGACCGTCAACATCATCTCGAGCGACCTGCCCGGCGAGACGCTGGAGAGCGCGCCGCGCTATCGCCGCACCGTCGAGGCGATGCACATCCTGCGCACGCTGCTCGACGGCAAGTCGCTCGATCACCAGGGCGAGTTCTGGCAGCTGACGCTCGATCCGCCTGGCATCACCACCACGCTGGGACGCTGCCCGTCGCTTTATTTCGGCGGCCTGTCGGAGGCGGCACGCGATGCCGCGGCCGAACAGGCGGACGTCTACCTGATGTGGCCGGATACGATCGAGGGCGTGCGCGGCATCGTCGCCGACCTGCGCGCGCGCGCGGCGGCGAGGGGGCGGACGCTGCGCTTCGGCTATCGCGTCCATGTCGTGGTGCGCGAGAGCGAGGCGGAAGCGCGCGCGGCCGCGGACCGGCTGCTGTCGCGGCTCGACGATGCCACCGGCGCCGCGATCCGCGCGCGCTCGCTCGACTCGCAATCCGCTGGAGTGCGCCGCCAGGCCGAGCTGCGCGAGGGCAGCGACGACGGCTATGCCGAGGCCAATCTGTGGACCGGGATCGGGCGCGCCCGCTCGGGCTGCGGCGCGGCGATCGTCGGCGATCCCGATCAGGTGCTCGCCAAGCTGGAGGCCTATCGCGCCGAGGGGATCGATGCCTTCATCCTCTCGGGCTACCCGCACGCCGCCGAGGCCGACCTGTTCGCGCGCCACGTCTTGCCGCGGCTCGATCACGCCCCGCTGGCACGGTGAGGAAGGTGCGGCGGGCGCGCGAGGTGACACGGTCGCGGCGGACCTCATACCTTGGCGCTCATCTTCCCCTTCGTCATCCCGGACTTGTTCCGGAATCCACCGCGCAGCGCGCCCAACGATGGTGGGAAGCGCTGACGGGTAGGCCCCGCCACAAGTCCGGGGTGACGAGGAAGGTGCGGCTCACGTCGGCCTCAGCCGCTTGACCCGCGGCCTCGCCGACCTCGGCTCCGCCCGTCGCACGCTTCTGTTCGCGCTCGTGATCACCGCGGGTGTGCTCAACCTCGTCGACCGTCAGATCATCGCGGTGCTCAAGCCGCAGATCGCCGCGGATCTGAACTGGAGCGACGACGATTACGGCACGCTCGCCGCCTGGTTCCAGGCGGGCGCGGCGGGTGGCTTCCTCGTCACCGGCTGGATCGCGGACAAGCTCGGCGTGAAATGGGCCAACCCGGTCGGCGTCGCGGCGTGGAGCGTCGCGGCGCTGCTGCACGGCTGGGCCCGCACCACGGTCGAGTTCATCCTCGTCCGCGTCACGCTCGGCGCCACCGAGGCGATGGGGACGCCCACCGCCACCAAGACGGTCGCCGCGGTGCTGCCCGCCACCTGGCGCTCGACCGGCTTCGGCGTGAGCAACGCGGCGAGCAGTCTCGGCGCGATCCTGGCGCCGCTCGCGATCCCCGCGGCGGCACTGCTGCTGGGTTGGCGCGGCACCTTCGCCACGGCGGGGGTGATCGGGCTCGGCTGGGCTTTGGCATGGCTTGCCGCGACCCGCGGGGTGCGGCTCGACTCACCATCCTCGATCGCGGGCGCCGCGCCCGATCCGGTCGATTATGGCCCGATCCTGCGCGAGCGACGCACTTGGGCGGTGGCGGGTGCCAAACTGCTCTCCGACGCGACCTGGTGGCTGCTGTTGTTCTGGCTGCCCGACTTCTTCCATCGCCGGTTCGGACTGAGCGGGGTCGAGCTCGGTGTGCCGCTCGCACTGGCCTATGGCGGCGCCGCGCTCGGGTCGCTGCTCGGCGGCGGGGTGGCGACGCGGCTGCTCGCGCTCGGGCGTCGCCCAGACGCGGTGCGGCGCGGCGTGATGCTCGCTGCGGCTCTGTGCGTGGTGCCGGTGCCGCTGGCGCTGGCGACCGCGAGCTATTCCGCCGCGGTCGCGCTGATGGCGCTGGCGCTCGCGGGTCACCAGGCGTTCTCGACCAATCTGTTCGCGCTGATCGCCGATCTCGTGCCGCAGCAGAAGGTCGGGCGGGTGACCGCTTTCGGCTCGTTCAGCGGCAACGTCGGTGGCGTGATCATCTCGAAGGTGGCGGGTGTGGTGCTGGCCGCCGGGCTTGGCTACCTGCCCCTGCTGCTGTTCGCCGCGGTGTCGTACCTGCTGGCGCTCGGCTGGATCATCCTGCTGCTGCCGCGGTCGACCGTCACGCCCGCATGACTCGCTCCGACGTACCGCGATAGCGTCGCGCCAGCGCGTCGCACGTCCGCTCGTCGCCTGGCTGGGCGAAAAATTCGCAGCTATATGCCAGCTATACGGCATTCCGCGGAATCGCTCTCGTTTTGCTACGTTCGAGGGGCCTAATCGGCCGGCCTTGAAGGCACCGTCGCGTGACGGTGCCGCTTCAGGGAAGTCGACATGAGGTTCATCTACGCGGCCGGTATCGCCGCCGCGCTCATCCTGCCGTTTGCCGCGCAGGCCCAATCCGCCGCCGACGGCACGGATCCGGCGGCCACGTCCTCGGCGGTGACCGTCAGCGGGTCGGTGGCGATCGCCTCCGACTACCGCTTCCGCGGCGTGTCACAGTCCGACCGGCAGATGACGGTACAGGGCGGCATCACCGTCTCGCACGAGAGCGGCCTGTACGTCGGCACCTGGGCGTCGAACCTGGCGGGCTGGGGCACGTTCGGCGGCGCCAACATGGAGCTCGACCTGATCGGCGGCTACAAGGCTAGGCTGGCCGACAACGCCACGCTCGACGTCGGGCTGACCTGGTACCTGTACCCGGGCGGCGCCGACAAGACCGACTTTGCCGAGCCCTATGTCAAGCTGAGCGGCACCGCCGGCGCGGCGACGCTGACCGCCGGCGCGGCCTATGCGCCGAAGCAGCAGGCGATCGGGCGCTGGTACCGCACCGGCGCCGACGCGGCGGCGGGAGTCTACACCGACGCCGGCGCCAAGGACGACAACCTCTACCTGTGGGGTGATGGGGCGCTGGCGCTCGCGGGCACGCCGCTCACCGCCAGGGCGCATATCGGCCATAGCTGGGGGCAGGACGGGCTCGGCCCCAACGCCACCGCGGTGGCGCCGACCGGTTCCTATTGGGACTGGTCGCTCGGCGCGGACGCGACCTGGCGCAACCTGACCTTCGGCCTGAGCTACATCGACACCGACCTCTCGACCCGGTCGTCGGCCTATCTGCGGCCCAGCTTCAGCAAGGGCCAGGACGGCACCGGCAGCATCGCCGGCGGCACCGTGCTGGCCTCGCTGACCGCCGCTTTCTGACACGGGAGAGATGGAATGCAGGACCTGCTCTGGGTCGCGATCATGGTCGGGCTGGTGGCGCTGACGCTCGCCTATGTCCGCCTGTGCGACAACGCCTGAGGAGACGCGACATGACGCTCGACCTCTGGCTGGCCGCGCTCACCGCGCTCGGCCTCCTCGTCTACCTGGTGGCGGTGCTGCTCCGCCCCGAACGCTTCTGAAGGAGGCGGTCCGATGACCATGCAGGGCTGGTTCCTGATCCTCGCCTTCGTCGGCGTGCTGCTCGCGCTGACCAAGCCGGTCGGCCTGTGGCTGTTCGCTCTGTACGAGGGGCGGCGCACGCCGCTCCACCGCGTGCTCGGGCCGGTCGAGCGCGGGTTCTACGCGCTCGCCGGGGTCGACCCGGACGAGGAGCAGGGATGGCGCCGCTACGCGCTCCACATGCTGCTCTTCAACGTCGCGCTGATGCTGTTCACCTATGCCGTGCTGCGGCTGCAGGCGGTGCTGCCGCTCAACCCGCAAGGGCTGGGCGCGGTCGGCGAGCATCTGGCGTTCAACACCGCGATCAGCTTCACCACCAATACCAACTGGCAGAGCTACGCCGGCGAGAGCGCGATGTCGAACCTCAGCCAGATGCTGGGGCTGACGATCCACAATTTCCTGTCGGCGGCGACCGGCATCGCGCTCGCCTTCGCCTTGTTCCGCGGATTCGCGCGACGCGAGACCAAGACGATCGGCAATTTCTGGGCCGACGTCACCCGCATCACGCTCTACCTGCTGCTGCCGCTCTGCGTCGCGCTCGCGCTCTTCTACATCGCCAGCGGCGTGCCGCAGACGCTCGCCGGCGTCGTCGACGTGCAGACGCTGGAGGGCGCGCGTCAGTCGATCCTGCTCGGGCCGGTGGCCAGCCAGGAGGCGATCAAGATGCTCGGCACCAACGGTGGCGGCTTCTTCAACGCCAACTCGGCACATCCGTTCGAGAACCCGACCGCGCTGACCAACTTTGTGCAAATGCTGTCGATCTTTTTGCTCGGTGCCGGGCTGACCTGGACCTTCGGCAAGGCGGTGGGCAACACGCGGCAGGGCTGGGCGATCCTGGCCGCGATGATGATCCTGTTCCTCGCCGGCGTGAGTGTGACCTACGCCGCCGAGGCCGCGGGCAACCCGGTGCTGCACCAGCTCGGCGTCGCGGGCGGCAACATGGAGGGCAAGGAGGCGCGCCTCGGCATCGCCGCCTCGGCGCTGTTCTCGGTGATCACCACCGCGGCCTCGTGCGGCGCGGTCAACGCGATGCACGACAGCTTCACCGCGCTGGGCGGGATGATCCCGCTGTTCAACATGCAGCTCGGCGAGGTTGTCGTCGGGGGGGTGGGCGCGGGCATCTACGGCTTCCTGCTGTTCGCGATCCTGGCGGTGTTCGTCGCCGGGCTGATGGTCGGGCGCACGCCCGAATATGTCGGCAAGAAGATCGAGAGCCGCGAGGTGAAGCTCGCGGTGCTGACGATCGCGGTGCTGCCGCTCGTCATCCTCGGCCTCACCGCTCTGTCGTCGGTGCTGCAACAGGGCTTGGCGGGGCCGCTCAACAAGGGGCCGCACGGCTTCTCGGAGATCCTCTACGCCTTCACCAGCGCGGTAGCGAACAACGGCTCGGCCTTCGCCGGGCTGACCGCGAACACGCCCTATTACGACGGGCTGCTCGGTGTGGCGATGTGGATCGGGCGGTTCTTCATCATCGTGCCGATGCTCGCCATCGCGGGCAGCCTCGCCGCCAAGAAGTACACGCCGGAGAGCGCGGGCTCGTTCCCGACCACCGGCGGCCTGTGGGTCGGGCTGCTCGTCGGGATCATCCTGATCCTGGGCGGCCTCACCTTCCTGCCGAGCCTCGCGCTTGGTCCGATCGCCGATCATCTCGCGATGATTCGCGGCCAGCTGTTCTGAACCGGGGGCCAATATGACAAAGACCCAGACCAAGAGCCTGTTCACGGCCGACCTCGTCGTGCCCGCGATCACCGCGTCCTTCCTCAAGCTCAATCCGAAGGAGCTGATCCGCAACCCGGTCATGTTCGTGACCGCATGCGTGGCAACGCTGCTGACCGTCACGATCAACATCGGCGGCGACGGGTTGACGCTCGCGTTCAAGGCGCAGCTCGTCGTGTGGCTGTGGCTGACGGTGCTGTTCGGCACCTTCGCCGAGGCGCTGGCGGAGGGGCGCGGCAAGGCGCAGGCGGCGAGCCTGCGCGCCACCAAGGCCGAGCTCAGCGCCAAGCGGCTGAAGGGCGACGGGCGTGCGTACGACGAGGTGGCGGCGAGCCAGCTCCGCGTCGGCGATGTGGTGCTGGTCGAGACGGGCGACCTGATCCCCTCGGACGGCGACGTCGTATCCGGCGTCGCCTCGGTCAACGAGGCCGCGATCACGGGCGAGAGCGCGCCGGTGATCCGCGAGGCCGGCGGCGATCGCTCGGCGGTGACCGCGGGCACGCGCGTCATCTCCGACGAGATCCGCGTGCACGTGACGGTGGAGCCGGGCAAGGGCTTCCTCGACCGCATGATCGCGCTGGTCGAGGGCGCCGAGCGGCAGAAGACCCCCAATGAGGTGGCGCTCACCGTGCTGCTGGTCGGGCTGACGATCATCTTCCTGATCGCGGTGGCGACGATCCCGGGCTTCGCCGCCTACACCGGCGGCAGCATCCCGGTGGCGATCCTCGCCGCGCTGCTGATCACGCTGATCCCGACCACGATCGCGGCGCTGCTCTCCGCGATCGGTATCGCCGGTATGGACCGGCTGGTGCGCTTCAACGTGCTCGCTAAGTCGGGCCGCGCGGTCGAGGCGGCGGGCGACGTCGACGTGCTGCTGCTCGACAAGACCGGCACGATCACGATCGGCGACCGTCAGGCGAGCGAGTTCCGCAGCGTTGGCGGCGCCAGCGACGTCGAGCTGGCCGAGGCGGCGCTGCTGGCCAGCCTCGCCGACGAGACGCCGGAAGGCCGCTCGATCGTGGTGCTGGCGCGCGACACGTTCGGGCTGCAGCGGCCGATGCCCGCGGGCGCCGAGGTGATCCTCTTCACCGCGCAGACCCGCGTATCGGGTGTGCGCATCGGCGACACGCTGATTCAGAAAGGCGCGGTCGACTCGATCCTGCGCGCCAACGCGGGGGCGGGCGAGACCGCAGCGGCGACCGAGCTGCGGCGCATCACCGACGAGATCGCGCGTGCGGGCGGTACGCCGCTGGCGGTTGCGAAAGACGGTCGGCTGCTCGGGGCGATCTTCCTCAAGGACGTGGTCAAGGCGGGCATCCGCGAGCGCTTCGGCGAGCTTCGGGCGATGGGCATTCGCACCGTGATGATTACCGGCGACAACCCGCTCACCGCCGCGGCGATCGCCGCCGAGGCGGGGGTGGACGACTTCCTCGCGCAGGCAACGCCGGAGGACAAGCTGGCGCTCATTCGGGAGGAGCAGACCGGCGGCCGTTTGGTCGCAATGTGCGGCGACGGCACCAACGACGCGCCCGCGCTGGCGCAGGCCGACGTCGGCCTTGCGATGAACACCGGCACCCAGGCGGCGCGCGAGGCGGGCAACATGGTCGACCTCGACAGCGATCCGACCAAGCTGATCGAGGTGGTAGGGCTCGGCAAGCAATTGCTGATGACGCGCGGCGCGCTCACCACCTTCTCGGTGGCGAACGATGTGGCCAAATATTTCGCGATCATCCCGGCGATGTTCGTCGCGCTCTATCCAAGACTCGGCGTTCTCAACGTGATGGGGCTGGCGACGCCGCAATCGGCAATCCTCAGCGCGATCATCTTCAACGCGCTGATCATTCCGCTGCTGGTGCCGCTCGCGCTCAAGGGGGTGGCGTACCGGCCAATGGCGGCGGGTCCGCTGCTGGCGCGCAATCTCGCGGTCTACGGACTCGGCGGGCTGGTCGCGCCGTTCATCGGCATCAAGCTGATCGACCTCGTGGTCGGTGGCCTCGGTCTGGCGTAAGGAGACAATAGATGGGTAAGGATTTCTCTTCCGCGCTGCGACCAGCGATCGTCATGACGATCCTGTTCGCGCTCCTGCTCGGGATCGCATACCCGCTGGCGCTGACCGGGATCGGGCAGGTGATCTTCCCGGTCCAGGCCAATGGCAGCCTGGTGCGCGACGACCGCGACGCGGTGATCGGCTCCGCCGTGGTGGGGCAGGCCTTCACCACCGATCGCTACTTCCAGACGCGTCCGTCGGCCGCAGGCGAGGGCTACGACGGTCTGGCGTCGTCGGGTTCGAACCTCGGCCCGGCAAGCCAGACGCTCACGGACCGCGTAAGGACCGACATCGCCCGGCGCCGCACCGAGGGCGTGGCGGGTGCGCTCCCGGCCGATCTGGTGACGGCGAGCGGATCCGGTCTCGACCCTGACCTATCGCCCGCGAGCACGCTGGCGCAGGTACCGCGGATCGCGCGCGTTCGCGGTCTCGCGATCGAGAAGGTACGCCAGCTCGTGCTGACGCTGAAGGAACCGTCGTTGCTCGGCGAGGATCATGTCAACGTGCTGGCGCTAAACCGGGCGCTGGACGCAGTGTCCCGCGCCGCCCCGGCGAGCGCCCCGCCGCGCTGATGCCAGCAGGGGCGGGCGAGCGACCGGATCCGAATGCCCTCCTCCGCCAGGCGGCGGAGGAGGGTCGCGGCCGGCTCAAGATCTTCCTCGGCGCCGCGCCCGGCGTCGGCAAGACCTATGAGATGCTCGCCGAAGGCGCGGCCCGACGCCGCGACGGGGTCGACGTCGTCATCGGTGTGGTCGAGACCCACGGCCGGGTGGAGACCGAAGCGCTGACGCGAGGGCACGAGATCGTGCCGCGCCGAGAGGTGGCCTATGAGGGGCGCACGCTGCGTGAGATGGATCTTGACGCGATCCTGGCGCGCGCCCCGCGGCTGGTGCTGGTGGACGAGCTGGCACACACCAACGCCCCTGGCAGTCGCCACCCCAAACGCTATCAGGACGTCGAGGAGCTGCTCGCGGCAGGCATCGACGTCTATTCCACCGTCAACATCCAGCATGTGGAGAGCCTCAACGACATCGTCGCGAGCTTCACCCGCGTGCGCGTGCGCGAGACGGTGCCCGACAGCGTGCTTGAGCGCGCGGAGATCGAAGTCGTCGACATCCCGCCCGACGAGCTGATCGACCGCCTCAAGGCGGGGAAAGTCTACCTGCCGGAGGAAGCGTCGCGCGCGCTGGGCCACTTCTTTTCCAAGTCGAACCTGTCCGCGCTGCGCGAGCTGGCACTGCGTCGCGCGGCACAGGCGGTGGACGCGCGCATGCTCGAGGATGTGCGCGCGCTCGGCCTCGGCGGTACCTGGGCCGGGAGCGAGCGCATCGTCGTCGCGATCAACGAGCTGCCCGGCGCCGACCTGCTGGTGCGCGCGGGCAAGCGGGTGGCGGACGGGCTGCGCGGCCCCTGGACCGCGGTGTTCATCGAGACACCACGCGCCGCAGCCTTCACCGCGGAGCAGCAGCAGCGCGTCGCCGCCGCGATGACGCTGGCGACGCAGCTGGGCGGCGCAGTTGCCAGCGTGCCGGCGAGCGACGTGGTGGACGGCCTCCAGCGCTTCCTCGCGGACGCGCGCGCGACCCAGCTGGTGATGGGCAAGTCGCGGCGATCGCGCTGGTTCGAGCTGCGGCACGGCTCGGTGGTGGATCGCGTCATCCGCGACACGCCGGGCGTCACGGTGCACGTCCTGCCTGTGCCACCGCTACAGCCTTCCGCCCGCGGTCCGGCACGGGGTCGGCCGAGCTGGGGCACGCCCAGCGGTTATGGCGCGACGACGCTGCTTGTCGCGGCGGTGACCGCGGTAGCCAGTGCGCTGCAGCACGTGCTCGATCTCGGCAATGTCGCGCTGCTGTATCTCCTTCCGGTGATGGCAGCGGCCAGCCTTTTCGGCCTGCGCACCGGGCTTTACGCGGGGCTCGCCTCCACGCTCGCCTACAACTTCTTCTTCCTGCCGCCGGTCGGCACGCTGAGCATCAGCAATCCCGAGAATCTGATTTCGGTCGTGGTGCTGCTCGGTATCGCGATCGCCACCAGCCACCTGACCGCGCGGGTGCGCGCGCAGGCGGACCTCGCCGCAGCAAGCGCGCGCACCAACGCGATGCTCGCCGGCTTCCTGCATCGACTCGGCGGCGTCGGCGACACCGATGCGGCGGCGCAGATGATCTGCGACGATATCCATCGTCTGCTCGCGGTGCAGGTGATCGTGTTGATGCCGTCGCGGCTCGGCGGCACGCTCGACGTGATCGCGGCGAGCGACCCGAGCTACCGGCTCGAGGCGATGGATCAGGCCGCGGCGGCCTGGGCGCTCGACAACGGCGCGGTAACGGGGAAGGGCTCGGCCACGCTCGCCGTGTCGGAATGGCTGTTCCAGCCGCTTCGCGCGGGCGACCGCATCCTCGGGGTGCTCGGCGTCGCCAGCGAGCGCGTGGGCGCGCCCGTCCGCGCCGACCAGCTGCCGCTGCTGCGCAGCCTGCTCGATCAGTCCGCGCTCGTGCTCGAGCGCCTGCGCCTGCAGGGCGAGATGCGCGACGTCGAGGCGGTGCGTACGCGCGACCGGCTCCGCGCCGCGCTGCTCTCCTCGGTGAGCCACGACCTGCGCACGCCACTGACCGCGGTGATCGCCGCCGCGGCGCAGCTCCATCATGGCGCCACGCCCGAGCTGATTGGCACGATCGAGGGCGAGGCGGCGCGGCTCCATCGCTTCGTCGCCAACCTGCTCGACATGGCGCGGGTTGAGGCGGGTGCGCTGCGCCTCCGGCTCGAGCCGGTCGATCTCAGCGACGCGGTGACGGGCGCTGCGCACGACGCGCGCCGCGCGCTGGAAGGACATGCGGTGCGGCTCGACGTGCCGCCCGACCTGCCGCTGGTGCGGGCCGATCCGCAGCTGCTGCATCACTGCCTGCTCAACCTGCTCGACAATGCGGGGCGTTACGGTGATCCGGGCAGCGAGATCGTGATTGAAGGGCGCAACCGCTACGGCGAGATCCGCCTCGCGGTGCTCGATCACGGCCCTGGGCTACCGCCGGGACGGGAAGGGGAGGTGTTCGAAACCTTTCGCCGGCTGGAAGGATCTGATCGCGTCGCCAGCGGCACGGGGCTGGGGCTGGCGATCGTCAAGGCGTTTGCCGAGGCGATGGGAATGACCGTCGCCGCGACCAACCGCGCGGACGGTGCAGGCGCCGCGTTTGCGCTCGTCGTCCCGCCGGCGCTGCTCGTACGCGATCTACCGGCCGAGGATATGACCTGACATGCCTGCCACCGTGCTCATTGTCGACGACGAGGCCGCGATCCGGCGTCTGTTGCGCAACACCTTGCTCCGCGCCGAATACGAGGTGATCGAGGCAGAGGACGCTCGCGCCGCGCTGCGCGAGGCCGCCGCGCGCCATCCCGAGGCGGTGCTGCTCGACCTTGGCCTGCCTGACCGCGACGGGTTGAGCATCATCCCGTTGCTGCGCGCGTCCGGCGACGCGGTCCTGCTGGTGGTTTCGGCGCGCGACGCGGTGGACGAAAAGGTCACCGCGCTCGATCTCGGCGCCGACGATTACGTGACCAAGCCGTTCGACACCGAGGAGCTGCTCGCCCGGCTGCGGGTCGCGCTGCGGCATCGCGCCGGCGCCGAGACGATGCCGACGATCGTACGGCGCGGCGATCTCGCGATCGACCTCGATCTTCGCGCGGTCACGCGCGGGGGCGAGGACGTCCATCTCACGCGCAAGGAGCATGACGTGCTGGCGGTGCTGACGCGTCATCTCGGGCGGGTCGTGACCCACCAGCGCCTGCTCACCTCATGCTGGGGCGGGGAGGAAGAGCCGCGGGTCGAGTATCTTCGCATCGTCATCCGCAACTTGCGTCAGAAGCTCGAGGCGCCGCAGCCGGTCGGCAGCGTGATCTCGAACGAGCTGGGCGTCGGCTACCGCCTCAAGCCGGAGGCGTGACCGACCGAGCCGCTGCACAAACGGGCGCACTCTCCGTCCGAGACCGACCCGGATCGGTACGCCGCGACGTTGTGCCGCAGGCCGCGATCACTTAGGTTGTCACCTCGATACCGGAAGCCGACTCATGACCGCGCACGCGCACGAATATCCCGTCCATGTCGCGGACGAGGACATCGACTTCATGGGCCACGTCAACAACGCGGTCTATCTGAAGTGGGTGCAGGCCGCGGTGCTCGATTATTGGGAGCGCGTCGCACCGCCGGACGCGGTTGCGCAGCACCTGTGGGTCGCGCTCAAGCACGAGATCACCTATCGCCGCCCTACCTTCCTCGAAGACGGTATCGTGGCGGAGGTGATCGCGGAAAGGGCACAGGGCGCGCGCACCTTCTTCAGCACCTTGTTCAAGCGCGGCGAGGAGATCGTCGCAGAGGTGAGCAGCGTGTGGTGCTGCCTCGACGCCGCCACCCAGCGCCCCGCGCGGCTCGCCAAGGACGTGATCGCGCGGTTCGTCGCGGAGCCCGGCGTAGCGCGCGGTTGACGCCGTCGCCCCCAGCCGCGACAGACGGTCGCGACGAGGGAGAGGCGAGGGCGATGGGTAAGCTGCTGGCATTCGGCGAGGTGATGCTGCGGCTGTCGCCGCCGGGGCGCGAGCTGCTGCTACAGTCGCCGCGGCTCGACGTATGGGTCGCGGGCGCCGAGGCCAATGTCGTTACCCAACTCGCCTGCCTCGGGCATGACGTCGCCTTCGCCAGCCGCGTGCCCGACAATGATCTCGGCCACGCCGCGCTGCGCACGCTGCGCGGACACGGCGTCGACGTCAGCCGGGTGTCGCTTGGCGGGGAGCGGATCGGCCTCTATTTCGCGACCACCGGCGCCGGGTTGCGCGCGACCGAGGTGGTGTACGACCGCGCTCACTCCGCCTTCGCCGACGCGCCGGCGGACGCCTGGGACTGGGACGCCTTGCTCGACGGTGTCGACCGACTGCACCTGTCCGGCATCACCCCCGCGCTCGGTCCCGTGTCGGCCGAGCGCGCGATCGCGGCGGCGGAGGCGGCCGCGGCACGGGGCGTGGCGGTGTCGTTCGATGGCAATTGGCGCGGCAAGCTCTGGGCTCGGTGGGATGGCGACCCGCGCGCGATCCTCGGCCGGATCGTGCGGCACGCGGACCTGATGTTCGGCAATCACCGCGATATCGCGCTGCTGCTCGGGCGCGACGATCTCGCCGGCGACGCGCGCCGCGCCGCCGAGGCGGCGTTCGCGGCCTTCCCGACGCTGCAGACGATCGCTTCCACGTCGCGGCAGGTCGAGCACGTCGATCTCAACCGCTTGTCCGCGCGCATCGATACGCGCGCGGGTGCGGCGGAAAGCGAGGAAGTGGTGCTCGCCGGCATCGTCGACCGGATCGGTGGTGGCGACGCTTTCGCCGCGGGCGTGCTTCACGCGTTGCGACGAGGCGAAGGGCCGGAGGAGGCGGCGCGCAATGGTCTGGCGCTGGCGGCGCTCAAACATTCGCTGCCTGGAGACGCGGGCCTGTTTCGCGAAAGCGACCTAGAGGCGTTCCTGAGCGGTGAGTTGGACGTGCGCCGCTGAAAATGTGGCGACACCGATCGGCTTCGTAGCGCGGTTCCCCCGCGTGGGCGGCGCCCGATCGGGACGGCCGGCATGAGACTCACCCGCGTCCCCCAGCTCGGCCCCGGCCTTCACCGGGAACGGAACGGGTAACGCGTCCCGGAGCGACAGGAGCGGTGTCCAACCGTGCTCCCGTGCCCGCAGGCGCACCCCAGCTGCCTGCATCACCTTTAACACGCCACGTCGGTTGGTTCCCCACCTCGTAAGCGATCCTGCCTTCTACCGTCGCCCGATCAGCGCCTCGGCGCGTGCCACCTCATGCGCCGCCACCTGGCGGGTGACGCGCAGGAACAATCGCTGCGCCTGCTGCCACGCGCCTTGCTCGCCGCTCACCTGACGCACGCGCCGACCGGCGACGAGCTGGCTGCCCCATGCGTCCAGCGTCGCGCGGATCGCCGCCTCGTCGTGCTGCGGCTGGATCACCACGGAAGGGAAGGGCAGCGGCGTTCCGGGAGACGCGAACAGGCCGGGCTCGCCGCCCGCTCCCGCCTCCTCGCCGCGCGGCGCGAACAGCAGCGCCCCCGCGATCCGCGAGACGTAATCGGCTGGCGACAATCGGCCCCACCAGGCGCTCGCGGCGCAGCCGAGACCATCCGCGATCAGCAGCACCGGGCGCGGCGTCGCGCACACCGCCTGGTCCACGCGCGCCGCCCAGATCTTCCGCTCGGCCCGCGAGCGCACCGACAGGGGAAGCGCGCCGGGATCGTCCGCCGGCCAGCCGAACATTGTCTTCCAGGTCGGCACCGGACGCGCCGCGTCGTTGATGGCCAGTACGGCGAAGGGGCCCGAGTCGGCGATGGCGAACATGGTCGTCTCCTACGGGATCGGCAGCGGAGCCTAACCGGTCCGATCCGCCATGCGAGTGCAGATGCACTTGGGATCGCACGAGTTCTTCTTTCAACACGACGACCGGGCGGTTCCGCGCTTGAGCCCGCATTGACGTTGACGTAAGCGGCATCCAACAAAGTCGGACTCGAGAGGAATGAGATGAGCAACGTCGTGATCGCCGGCTATGCCCGGTCGCCCTTCCAGCTCGCGGGCAAGGGCGAGCTGGCCCGCGTCCGCCCCGACGATCTCGCCGCGCAGGTCATCCGCGGGCTGCTCGAGAAGACCAAGGTCGATCCCGCCGCGATCGAGGACATCATTCTCGGCTGCGCCTTCCCCGAGGGCGAGCAGGGGCTCAACGTCGCGCGGCTCGTCGGCCTGCTCGCCGACCTGCCGCTGTCGGTCGGCGGTATGACGGTGAACCGCTTCTGCGGCTCGTCGATGAGCGCGATCCACATCGCCATGGGTCAAATCCAGATCGGCGCGGGCGAGGCGTTCATCTGCGCCGGGCTCGAGTCGATGAGCCGCATCCCGATGGGCGGTTACAATCCGCTGCCCAGCCCCGAGCTCGCCGCCAAGAGCCCAGGCGCGTATATGGGGATGGGCCAGACCGCCGAGAACGTCGCGCAGCAATACCAGATCACCCGCGCCGAGCAGGAAGCGTTCGCGGTCAAGAGCCAGCAGAAGGCCGCCGCGGCGCGCGCCGAGGGTCGGCTGGCCGAGGAGATCGTGCCGATCCGCACCAAGAAGGGCGAGGTGACGCAGGATGGGATCATCCGTCCCGACACTACCGCCGAGGTGCTCGCCGGGCTCAAGCCCGCCTTCAGCGCCGACGGCTCGGTGACCGCGGGGACGTCCTCGCCGCTCACCGACGGCGCCAGCGCGGTGCTGGTCACCTCGGAGGCGTTCGCGGCGAAGCACGGGCTCAAGGTGTTGGCGCGGATCGTGTCCGTCGGCGTGGCGGGCTGCGCGCCCGAGACGATGGGGCTGGGGCCGATCGGCGCGTCAAGGAAGGCGCTGGAGCGCGCCGGCATTGCCGCTGGTGACCTCGACGTGGTCGAGATCAACGAGGCCTTTGCCAGCCAGGCGATCGCCTGCATCCGCGACCTCGGGCTCAAGGACGATACGATCAACCTCGACGGCGGCGCGATCGCGATCGGCCACCCGCTCGGCGCCACCGGCGCGCGCATCGTCGGCAAGGCGGCGGCTTTGCTCGAGCGCGAGGGCGGCCGCTACGCGCTGGCGACGCAATGTATCGGCGGCGGGCAGGGTATCGCCACGGTGCTGGAGCGCGCGTGACATGAGCGAGGCTGTGAAGAAGGTCTGCGTCATCGGCGCGGGCGTGATGGGCGCGGGCATCGCCGCGCAGGTCGCCAACGCGGGCGTGCCCGTGCTGCTGCTCGATATCGTGCCCAAGGATGCGACGGACCGCGACGCGGTCGCAAAGGGCGCGGTGGCGAAGATGCTCAAGACCGAGCCCGCGCCGTTCATGTCAGTCGCCGCGGCGCGGCTGGTCGAGACCGGCAACATCGAGGACCATCTCGATCGCGTCGCCGAGTGCGACTGGATCGTCGAGGCGATCGTCGAGCGGCTCGACATCAAGCAGGCGCTCTACGCCCGGCTCGAGCAGCTCAAGCGCCCCGGCACCGCGGTCTCGTCGAACACCTCGACCATCCCGCTTGGTCATCTGGTGGAGGAACGCTCGGAGCAGTTCCGGCGCGACTTCCTGATCACGCACTTCTTCAACCCGCCCCGCTACATGCGGCTGATCGAGATCGTCCGCGGCGTGGACACCGACGCAGCCGTGGCGGAGAAGGTCGAGGCCTTCGTCGACCGTTTCATGGGCAAGCGCATCGTCCGCGCCAAGGACACGCCCGGCTTCATCGCCAACCGCATCGGCACCTATTGGCTCGCGGTCGCGGTCAACGCCGCGCTCGACCAGGGGCTGACGGTCGAGGAGGCGGACCAGATTGGCGGGCGCCCGATGGGCGTGCCCAAGACCGGCATCTTCGGGCTGATCGATCTCGTCGGCATCGACCTGATGCCGCTGCTGGCGAAGAGCCTGTCGGCGACGCTGCCCGCGGGCGATCCCTATTTCTCCACGGTGCGCGCGCTGCCGCTGGTCGATCGCATGATCGCCGAGGGCTATACCGGTCGCAAGGGCAAGGGCGGCTTCTACCGGCTCGACAAGCGCCCCGACGGCAGCCGCGCCAAGCTGGCGATCGATCTCGCCAGCGGCGACTATCGGCCCGAACAGAAGCCAGCCGCGCTGCCGCCCGCGGCGGAGAAGGACCTCGCCGCGCTGGTCTCGGTGCCGGGCAAGGTCGGCAACTATGCCTGGACGATCCTCGGCAATGTGCTGAGTTACGCGGCGATGCTGGTCGGCGAGGCGGCCGACGACGTGGTCGCGATCGATGACGCGATGAAGCTCGGCTACAATTGGAAGTTCGGCCCGTTCGAGCTGATCGATCGGCTCGGGCCGGGCAAGCTCGCCGAGCGGCTGCGCGGCGAGGGCCGCGCCGTGCCGGGGATCCTCGATACCGCGGGCGAGCGGCCGTTCTATCGCGTCGAGGCCGGGGTGCGGCAGTATCTCGGCGTTGAGGGCGCGTACCACGACGTGTCGCGTGCGGAGGGCGTGCTGCTGCTCGAGGACGTCAAGCGCGCGTCAACGCCGGTCGCGACCAGCGCGTCGGCGGCGCTGTGGGACGTCGGCGACGGCGTCTTGTGCCTCGAGTTCACCGCCAAGATGAACGCGCTCGACGGCGAGGTCGCGGCGCTGATCGAGCAGGCCGTCGCGCTGGTGCCCGGCCGCTTCAAGGCGCTCGTGATCTACAACGAGGGCAGCAACTTCTCCGCAGGCGCCAATCTCGGGCTCGCGCTGTTCGCGGTGAAGGCGGGCGCCTGGGGCGAGGTGGAGAAGCTGGTCGCGGCCGGGCAGCGCGCGTTCAAGGCGCTGAAATACGCCTCGTTTCCGGTGGTGAGCGCGCCCTCCGGGCTGGCGCTGGGCGGCGGCTGCGAGGTGCTGCTCCACTCGGACGCGGTGCAGGCGCATGCCGAGAGCTATGTCGGGCTGGTCGAGTGCGGCGTCGGGCTGGTGCCGGGCTGGGGCGGGCACGGCGAGCTGCTCGACCGACTGGCCAAGCTACCGACGATGCCCAAGGGGCCGATGCCGGCGGTGATGAAGGCGTTTGAGCTGATCTCGACCGCGCAGGTCTCCAAGTCGGCGGCGCAGGCCAAGGAGATGGGCTTCCTTCGCGCGAGCGACGGCGTGACGATGAATCGTGACCGGCTGCTCGCCGACGCCAAGGCGCGCGCGCTGGCGCTGGTCGACGGCTATCAGCCGCCCGAGCCGCCGGTCTATCGTTTGCCGGGCGCGAGCGGGCGGGTCGGCATCGGCGGCGCGGTCGCCGACTTCCACCGCAAGGGCGCCGCTACCGACTATGACGTGGTGGTGGCGGGCCGGCTCGCCGAGGTGCTGACCGGTGGCGAGGCCGACCTCCTCGACACCGTTACCGAGGAGCAGATGCTGGCGCTGGAGCGCGCCGCCTTCCTGGAGAGCGCGCGCGACGAGCGCACCCATGCACGGGTGGAGGCGATGCTGATGACGGGCAAGCCGCTGCGGAATTAGGCCGCGGCGGGCTCTCTCCAGGCAGAGTCGCTGGCCTTCTCTCCGTCGTCCCGGACGTGTTCCGCGATACATTGCTCCGCGCGCGCGATCAGCGTGAGCTGCGCGGCGGGGCGCGGAACACGTTGGGGTCACGGTCAGGAGCGGGAGTCGTGAGGGGATGTCCGGACACTTTCCTCCACCGCGCGTTCAGCCCGTCTGACCGCACACAATGATCCCATAAAAAACCACAAGAGAGAGGTTCGCCCATGTCCCCGTCCAAGAAGCTGGCCCTGACCGTCACCGCCGCCGCGGGGGTGCTGTCGAGCGCCGGCGCCGCGCAGGCCCAAGCCTTCTATCTGCAGGAGCAGGCGGCGCGCGCCGCCGGCCGCGCCTTCTCGGGCGAGGCGGCGGACACCGGCGCGGCGTCCTTGTGGTGGAACCCCGCGGCGATCGGCGGGCAGGAGCGCGCGGAGGCGACCGTCAGCGCCTCGGTCATCCTGCCCAAGGGCAAGGTCGACAACAGCAACACGCTGATCCGTCGTCCGCGCGGCACGTTCGCGCCGGTCGGCGGGGACTCGTCCTCGGAGAACCCGATCAACAACGGCGTGCTGCCCTCGGGCGCCGTCGCCGTGCCGCTGACCGATCGCGTTGCGGTCGGCCTCGCTGTCACTTCGCCCTACAGCTTCACCACCGACTATAGCGGAGACAGCTGGGCACGCTACAGCGCCGACCGTACCTATCTGCGCACCTTCGACATCCAGCCGTCCGTCGGTGTCGCGGTGACCGACTGGCTGCGCGTCGGCGGCGCTGCCAATATCGAGCATGCCGAGGCGAGCCTCACCAACGCTTTGCCGAACCTGGCCGCGGCCTTGCCCGACGGCAGCCAGAAGCTCGCCGGCGGGGGCTGGGACGTGGGCTGGAGCGCTGGCTTCCAGATGCACAACGACTGGGCGACGGTCGGCGTCAGCTACAAGTCCGCGATCAAGCACAACCTCAAGGGCGACCTGACCGTCAGCGGTCTGCTCGGGCCGCTCGCGGCGAACAACCGCGAGATCAACGGGGTCGACGCGAGCTTCTACACGCCCGCGCAGGTGATCGTCGGCGGGCGCTTCCGCGTCACCCCGGCGCTGACGCTCAACGCGCAGACGATCCGCTACACCTGGGAAAAGTTCGACGCGATCCGCCTCGGCGCGCCGGTCAACGCCGCGCTGCCGGAGAATTACCGCAGCACGTGGAGCTATGCGGGTGGCATCGACTATGCGGCATCGCCGAGGCTGACGTTGCGCGGCGGCGTGCAGCGCGCGCTGACCCCGACGCGCGACGGCGAGCGCGACGCGCGCGTGCCCGACGCCAACCGCTGGAACTATGCGCTGGGCGCTTCTTTCGACGTGACGCCGAGCTTCACGCTCGACCTCGCGGGCAATTACGTCGACTTTGCCAATACCATGATCGACCGCACCACCGCGGCCTATGCCGGCACGGATGCGCAGACGCCGGTATTGGTCAACGGCACGCTGACCGATGCGCGCGCACTGGTGTTCTCGGCGGGCGGCCGCTTTCGGTTCTGAGGAGGAGGGGAGGGCAGATCCTGCGATGATCCAGCCCGCTCGTGCGGAGGCGGCACTGAGCTCGTCGAAGTGCAGTCTCGAAGCACCCTTCCGCTCGGGGCGATGGCGCTTTGGGCCGAGATTCCGACAGGCTCGGCCTGTCCTCAGCGCGAACGATGTGCTGCTTAGGTTCTGATCCATTGGTGGTGGATCAGCGGGAAGCTCCCGCGGACGCAGGAGCCCAGAGCCACTAGCGTCGCTCCTGCGGCCCTGGGCTTCGACGTTCGCCGGAGCACGGATCGATTGAGTTGGCCTAGGCTTTAGGCAGGGAAGAGCGGCGACAACGCCCCCCGTTCACTCCCCTGCCAGCTCCCGCAGCAGCGCTCCGGCACGCTCCAGCCGTTCATGCGGTGCGTCGATCCGCTCGCGGAGCAGCAGCCGACGCTCCTTCGCCTCTAGCCCGTGCGCCTCCGCGTCCACCTCCACCCCGGGCCGTGGCGTCAGCGCGATCGCCGCTGGTCCCGCCGCCACCGCCGCAATGCTCGCGGCGCGCGCGTCGACACGCAGTCGCGCCACCGCCAGCAGCGTCCGCGCCTCGTCCGGCAGCGCGCCGAAGCGATCCTCCATCTCTTCCTCAAGCGCGTCGAGAGCTTCACTGTCGTCGATCCGCGCCAGTCGCGCATAGATCGTCACGCGTATCTCCTCGTCGCGGATCCACGTCTCGGGTAGCCGACCGCCAACCTCGAGCTGGAGCTCCGGCGTCCAGCGCTCCACCTCCTCGCCGCGCGCGCGGCGCAGCGCGCCCTCGAGCAGTTGTTGATACAGATCGATCCCGATCAGCTTCATGTGGCCCGCCTGCGTGTCGCCGAGCAGATCGCCCGCGCCGCGCATGTCGAGATCGCGCGCGCTGATCGCGAAGCCGGCGCCGAGCCGGTCGAACGCCTCCAGCGTGCGCAGCCGCTTCAGGGTGCGGGGCGCGATCTCATGCTCGGGATCGGTAACGAGCAGGACGTGGCCGCGCCGCGTCCCGCGCCCCACCCGGCCGCGCAGCTGGTGGAGCTGCGACAGGCCGAACCGGTCGGCGCGCCAGATCACCATCGTGTTGGCACGCGGAACGTCCAGCCCGGCCTCGATGATATTGGTGGCGAGCAGCACGTCGCCGTCGCCGCCTGCGAAGCGCACCATTGCCTCGTCGATCTCGGCCGCGGGCATCTTGCCGTGCGCCTGCACCAGCGACAGCTCGGGGACGAGCCGTGCGAGCTTGTCGCCGATCCCCGCCATGTCCTCGATCCGCGGCACGACGACGAAGCTCTGCCCACCGCGCGCGCGCTCGCGTAGCAGCGCGGCGCGCAGCGTCTCGGAATCGAACACGCCCACCGCGGTCCGGATCGGCTGGCGCCGCGCCGGCGGGGTCGCGATGATCGAGAGCTGCTGCAGCCCGACCAGCGCGCTCTGCAGCGTGCGCGGGATCGGCGTCGCGCTAAGCGTCAGAACATGGCCGGCGGAAAGCGCGCGCAGCTTTTCCTTGTCCGCGGTGCCGAAGCGCTGCTCCTCGTCAACCACCACCAGCGCGAGGTCGGCATAGTCGACGCCCTTGCCCGCCACCGCGCCGGTCCCGACGACGATGTGGATCGATCCGTCCGCCAGTCCGGCCTTCACTCGCTTCTTCTCTGCCGCGCTGCTGAGCCGCGACAGGCCGGCGACCGCGATCCCGAGCGGCTCGAACCGGCGCGCGAAGCTCTCCTGATGCTGGCGGGCCAGCACCGTGGTGGGCGCCGCGATCGCGACCTGCTTGCCAGCGAGCGCGGCGATGGCGGCGGCGCGCAGCGCGACCTCGGTCTTGCCGTAGCCGACATCGCCGATGATCAGCCGGTCCATCGGCCGGCCGGAGGCGAGATCGTGGCGCACCGCCTCGATCGCGCGCGCCTGATCGGCGGTCTCGGTGAACGGGAAACCCGCGGCGAAGCGCTCATAGGCGGCGGGATCGGGCTCGAGCACCGGCGCCTCGCGCGCCTCGCGCTCGCGCGCCACCTCGGTAAGCTGGCGCGCGCTTTCGGCAATGGTCGCGTCGATCTCGCCACGGCGCTTCTGCCAGCTCGACCCGTCGAGCCGGTCGAGCGTCACCGCGTCGGCGTCAGCGCCGTAACGCCAGATGCGATCCGCCTCGGCAACCGGCACGAGCCGCACGCCATCGTCGGCATAGCCGAGCTTGATCGCGTCGCCGTCGTCCTCGCCGGGCAGGCGTTCGAGCCCGAGCACGACGCCGATGCCATGTTCTTCGTGGACGACGACGTCGCCGACCCGGATCTCACCGGTTTCGAACAGCGCCAGGTCGGCGGGCGCAGTGGCGAGGCTCTCGCGCTCGGCGCGGCTGCCAAGCAGATCCGCGGCGGCGACCGCGAGCACGCCGTCGCGGCGGAATCCGCGATCCGCGGACAGGACGAGCCCGAGAAGCGCGCCCTCCTCGGCGTCGATCACCGCGGGCCAGGAGTCGACCGACGTGACCTCGTCCTTGAGCGCCTTGGCGACACGGCGGCGAAGGAAGCGCAGGTCGCGCTCGCTGCCAAGCAGGGCGACGCGGTCGCCCGCCTCGCGTGCGGTGCGGGCGAGCTTGGCGAACGCGCGCAGCGGCGCCTTGCCCTCGACGAAACGCGGCGGCGGATCGCCCGCGCGTTCGACGCTGGCCTGATCGCGTGCATCGAGCGCGGCCTGCCAGGCAGCCTCGTCGATCACGTCGGCCAGCGTGCGCTGCGGAGAGCGTTTTGCCGTGTCCGCGGCGAGCGCGAGAAAACGCCGTCGCCGCTCCTCCGCCGCCTGGCCAATCACCACGAGTGCTTCGGGAAAGTGATCGAGCAGGGTAGTGGAGGCGGAGGTGCTGGCGTCCACCGGATCGTCGGCCTCCGCCTTTTTCCGTGACGTCGGGGCAGCGATCTCAGGCTCCGCGACGCGGCCCAGCTCGCGTTCGTCCAATTCCTCGGTGGTCCGCTGGTCGGCGGGATCGTAGCTGCGCAGGCCCACGATCGTGCCGTCTGCGACCTCGATCCGCAGCGGCTGCGGCGCATCGGCGGGAAAGACATCGAGCACCTGACCGCGCAACGCCACCTCGCCGGGCTCGTCAACACGCTCGTCGGCGACATAGCCGATTGCGAGCAGATCCTCGTAGAGCTTGGTCAAGTCGACCGCGGCACCGCGACGCACCGCGGGGGGCTCGGCCTCAAACGCCGCGGGCGGAGGATAGGCGCGCGCCAGCGCCTCGCCGGTGGTGACACAGGCGACACGCGGGCGCTCTGCCCCCTTTTTCGTCAGCAGGCGGAGCCGCCGCAGCGCGGAGACGCGTTGGCCGACATTGGCGGGCGACGCTGCGGCCCGCTCTCCCGGCAACGCGTCGCTGCCGGGGCAGAAGATCACGCATGCCGCGGGCATGGCGGCGGCGAGCGCATGAGTCAGCGCGAGACCTCGCGCCTCGTCGATCGCGGCGATGAACAGGTCGCGGGTGGCGAGCAATTCTGACAGCGCAGCGGCGCTCTCGGCGACGCCGAGCTGCGGCGTCGGCAACGGGTCGGTCAGCGCCGCCAGCGCCGCCGCCTCTTTCTTGGTCATTTGGTGTAAACCCCTGATGTCAGGGGGCGGAACGAGCCTGATGCGGCGGCGTTCCCGTGGCTGAGCGATGCCATCACAGAGCGGGCCGATGAAATGAAGTTTGCTGCGATCGCGGTGACCATGGCAGCGGCGCTGATCGCGTCCCTGCCAGCGTCAGCGAAACGCCTGTCCCCGGATGCCGAGCTCGCCGACCTGCTCAAAGGCCGCGTCGCGGAGCCGGCGGTGCGCTGCATCACCCCGACGACCAACGACTCGCAGCGGATCATTGCGGGCAAGGCCATCGTCTATGGCAACGGACGCCGTATCTGGGTCAACGTGCCGATTGGACGGCTCGACACGATGCGCTGGGACGATGTGCTCGTCACCGAGCGCTTCGGCGGGCAATTGTGCCGCAACGACCAGATCCGCGTGGTCGATCGCTTCTCGCGGGTGCCCCGACCGATCCTGCGACTTGGCGCCTTCGTGCCTTATGTGAAGACGCCCGAGCCGCGGTAACGCCAGCGCCGAAGGTGTGAAGGGGAGGCGCGAGGTTGCGCCGCCGCTACCGGTCGTGCGACGGCATCGGCCGACGGCATCAGCCGCCGCAGCGTCGCTAAGTGGCAGTGCAGCCCCGGGGCAGGAGATCAGCGTGCGCGAACGAGCGGCCTATTGGCAGACGACTCTTCCGGTCATCCGCGAACAGACCAGCATCGCGCCGGCGATCCACCAGATCTTCTTGCGTGGCGGATTGCCCGATGCGCTCGCAGCGAACGTGGCGGCGCTGGCCGCGAAGAACCCGGGCCACACGCACCGCCTGTACGATCTCATCGCAGGCGAGCGTTTCATCGCGGACCATTATGGCGACCAGGTGCTCGCCGTATTCCGACGGATCGACCCCGCTTATGGCGCGGCGCGGGCCGATCTGCTGCGCTACCTCATCGTCTACGCGCAGGGCGGCGCCTATATTGACGTGAAAAGCTATCTCGATGCGCCGCTCGCGACCGTGCTGCGCGACGATGATCGCTTCATCCTCAGCCATTGGGACAATGCCGCCGACGGTGAGTTCCCCGATTTCGGCCGACATGGCGAGCTCGGACCGGGGCGCGGGGAGCTGCAGCAATGGCATGTGATCGCTGCCGCGGGGCACCCCTTTTTGCGCGCGGTGATCGCGGCGGTGCTGGCGAACATCGAGGGCTATCGGCCGTGGCGGCAGGGCGTGGGGCGAAACGGCGTGCTGCGCACCACCGGACCGATCGCGTACACGCGTGCGATTATGCCGCTGCTCGCGCATCACCCGCACCGATTGCTCGGCTCGCCGGGCGAGATCGGGCTGCACTATAGCATCGCCGACACCTACGATCACGGCGCGGTGTTTCCGCGCCATTATTCGACGCTCACGACGCCGGTCGCGGCGCTGCCGGCCTGGGCGCATCCGCCGGCCTATGTCTACGGCTGGCTCAAGCAGCGGCGCGGCTGACCGGGTGCCGCGCCGCCGTCCTCGGCTCAACCCGCTTCGATCACCTGGACACGGTGCTCCACGCAGGCGGCGATCAGCTCGGCAGGCAGCGGCTGGTCGGTGACGAGATAGTCGACCAGGTCGAGCCGACCGACCCGGACGGGAGCGGCCCGTCCCACTTTGGAGGCGTCGATCACCAGGATCACCTGGCGCGCGTTGCGCGCGATCGTCTGGGTGACCTGCACCTCGTCCACCGCGAACTCGAGCAGGCTGCCGTCGAGATCGATCGCGGAGGCGCCGATCAGCGCGACATCCACCTTGAAGCCATCGATGAAGCGCATCGCCAGCGCGCCCACAACCGCGCGGTCGCCGCGGCGTACCTCGCCGCCCACCGCGACCAGCGAGATGCCGTCGTGCCCGTCGAGCAGATCGATCACGTTGAGGTTGTTCGAGATCACCAGCAGGTCGCGGTGCGCGACGAGTTGGCCGGCGACCGCCTCGGTGGTCGTGCCGATGTTGATGAACAAGGACGCACCGTTCGGGATCAGCGCGGCCGCCGCGGCGCCGATCGCCGCCTTCGCGCCGGTGGCGACACCGCGACGCGCGGTGTACGCCAGATTGTCGACGCCTGAGGTGACCACCGCGCCGCCATGGACGCGCGACAGCAGCGCACGGCGCGCCAGGACGTTCAGGTCGCGCCGGATCGTCTGCGGTGTGACGTCGAAGCGCGCGGCGAGATCGTCCACCGTCACCCGCCCGGCGCCGCGCGCGAGCGCGAGGATGCGGCGGTGACGCTCCACCGCCGGGTCGGCGCCCTCGGGCACATCCCCGCTCACGTCGTCGGCACGGCGCGGGCGAGATAGGCATCGACCCGCGTCGTGGTGTCGGCGGGCGCGTGCAGGCCGAGCTTGCTGCGACGATACAGCACGTCCTCCGCGCTGCGCGCCCATTCGCGCGCGACGAGATAATCGATCTCGCGCGCGGTGAGCCCCGCGCCGAAATCCTCACCGAGGTCCGCAGGCGCGCTGGCATCGCCGAGCAGCGCGTGCGCCGCGGTGCCATAGGCGCGCGCGAGCCGTCGCAGCAGCGCGGGGTCGAACCCGGGATAGGCGCGCACCAGCCCCGCGACGAGCGACTCGAAGCCGTCGACCGGAAAGTCCCCGCCGGGCAGCGTCGCGCCCGCGGTCCACGCGCCGCTCGCCTTGGGAAAGAAGCGCGCCAGCTCGGCCATCGCGTGCTCGGCGAGCTTGCGATAGGTCGTGATCTTGCCGCCGAAGATGCTGAGCATCGGTGCGTTCTCATTGGCGCCCGCGGGGCCGAGATCGAGATCGAGGACATAGTCGCGCGTCACCGCCGAGGCATCGGCGGCTTTGTCGTCATACAGCGGGCGGATGCCGGCATAGCTCCACGCGATCTGTTCGCGCGTGACTGGTCGCGCAAAATAGCGCGCGATCGTGTCAAGCAGATAGTCGGTCTCGTGCGGCGCGATCGTCGCGCGGCCGGGTGCACCCTCCCACGGCTCGTCGGTGGTGCCGACGAGGGTAAAATCCCGTTCATAGGGGATGGCGAACACGATGCGGCGATCGGCGTTCTGCAGCATGAAGGCATGTTCGCCCGCGTACAGGCGCGGCACCACGATATGGCTGCCCTTGACCAGCCGCACCCCGCGATCGTCGCGCGCGTGCGGGACGCGGCCGAGGATGTCCGCGACCCACGGCCCGGCCGCGTTGACCAGCGCGCGCGCGGTGACGGTCCGCGCGCCGCGCGCGTCCGCGATGGTGGCGCGCCAGCCGCCGCCGCTGCGCGCGGCGTCGACGAGACGGGTGCGGGTGCGGATATCGGCGCCACGATCGGCCGCATCGCGCGCGTTGAGCACGACCAGGCGGCTGTCCTCGACCCAGCAGTCGGAATAGACGAAGGCGCGCCCGCGCTGTCGCAGCCCGTCGCCACGCGGATCGTCGGTCAGCCGGATTGTCTCGGTCGCGGGCAGACGCTCGCGTCCGCCGAGATGGTCGTAGAGGAACAGCCCTGCGCGTACCATCCAGGCCGGGCGCGGCGAGTGGGTCTGCGGCAGCACGAAGCGCAGCGGCCAGATGATATGCGGCGCCATCGCCCACAACCGTTCGCGCTCGATCAGTGCCTCGCGCACCAGCCGCACCTCGCCGTACTCGAGATAGCGCAGCCCGCCGTGGATCAGCTTGGTCGAGGCCGAGGAGGTGTGGGCGGCGAGGTCGTCCTGCTCCACCAGCAGGACGCGCAGGCCCCGGCCGGCGGCGTCGCGCGCGATACCGGTGCCGTTGATCCCGCCGCCGACCACCAGCAGGTCGGTGTCGATGTCGTCGCGTGTCTCGCCCTCGCTCGTCATCTCGCGAATATGAGCCGCGCGCGCGACGACTTCAAACGAAGATGTTGACGTTCGTTCGAACCGGGCGGACACAGGCGATAAGGGCCACGACGGCTCAGGAGAGGATTTATGGCGGAGGAGGCGGCGCCCGCCGTCGGCACGCTGCGCGGCGAGCTGATTTCGGAGATGCTGGCGGTGACGATCATCATCACGCTCGGCAACTCGGCCGCGGCGATGATCACGCTGTACGACCCGAGCCCTTATGCCACCGCTTACTGGGGCGTGTGCATCGCCTGGGGACTGGCGGTGACGATCGCGATCTACGTCACCGGCGCGGTGTCGGGCACGCACGCCAACCCGGCGGTGACGCTGGCGCTGACGCTGTTCCGCGACTTTCCCCGCCGCAAGGTGCTGCCCTATGTCGTCGCACAGGTGCTCGGGGCGATGATCGGTGCCGCGTTGGTGTATCAGATGTTCGGCCCGGTCATCGACGCCTATAACGCCAGCCACGCACTCACCCGCGCGCAGGGCGGCGCCGCGGGGGTGTTCTTCACGGCGCCGGGGCTGCACATCACCGCAGTCCACGCTTTCTGGGACGAGGTGGTGCTCACCGCGATCCTGCTGCTCGGCATCTTCGCGATCACCGACGAGTTCAACACCTCGGCGCCGATGGCCAATGCCAGCGCGCTGATCATCGGCCTGCTGGTGGCGTGCATCGGCGCTTCGGCGGGCTATCTCGAGGGCTGGCCGATCAATCCGGCGCGCGACTTCGGGCCGCGCCTGTTCTGCTGGCTGCTCGGTTGGGGCGCGTCGGCGTTCCCGGGGCCGGATCATTATTGGTGGGTGCCGATCGCGGGCCCGCTGGTGGGTGGCGTGGTCGGCGCGGGCCTTTACCAGTTCCTGGTCAAACCGTACCTGCCACGGCGCCGCTGAGGAGAGGAAGCATGGCCGAGACCAAGACCCCCCAGACGCGAACCCACGTGCTGGCGATCGACCAGGGCACCACCTCGACCCGCGCGATCGTGTTCGATCGTGACGCACGCCCCGTCGCCACCGCGCAGACCGAGTTCGCGCAGCATTATCCCGAGGGTGGCTGGGTCGAGCACGACCCCGAGGACATCTGGCGCGACACGCTCCAGGTCGCACGCGACGCGATCGCGCAGAGCGGCGTCGGCGCAGACGGCGTCGCCGCGATCGGCATCACCAACCAGCGCGAGACGGTGGTGGTGTGGGACCGTGCGAGCGGCGAGCCGATCCACCGCGCGATCGTCTGGCAGGACCGCCGCACCGCCCGGCTCTGCGCCGAGCTCAAGGCAGCCGGGCACGAGCCCGCGGTGCGCGCCAAGACCGGGCTGCTGATCGACCCCTATTTCTCCGCCACCAAGCTCGCCTGGATCCTCGATCACGTCGAGGGCGCGCGCGAGCGGGCCGAGCGCGGCGAGCTGGCGTTTGGCACGATCGACAGCTTCCTGCTGTGGCGGCTGACCGGCGGGCAGGTCCATGCCACCGACGTCACCAACGCGGGCCGAACCCTGCTCTACGACATCCGCGCGCAGCGCTGGGACGAGGAGCTGTGCCGCCTGTTCGACGTCCCGATGGCGCTGCTTCCCGAGGTGCACGACAACAGCCGCATCTTCGGCCACACCGCCGAGGGATTGTTCGACGTGGCGATCCCGATCGCCGGGATCGCGGGCGACCAGCAGGCCGCGCTGATCGGCCAGGCCTGTTTCGACACCGGCATGGCCAAGTCGACCTATGGCACCGGCTGCTTCCTGTTGCTCAACACCGGCGCCGAGGCGATCGAGTCGGAGCACCGGCTGCTCACCACGCCGGCCTATCGCCTCGACGGCGCGATGACCTATGCGCTGGAGGGCTCGATCTTCGTCGCGGGCGCGGCGGTGAAGTGGCTGCGCGACGGCATCGGCGTGATCACTCATTCCCGCGAGACCAACGACATGGCCACGCAGGTGCCGGACAGCCACGGCGTCTACATGGTCCCCGCGTTCGTCGGCCTCGGCGCGCCGCACTGGGACCCGGACGCGCGCGGTGCCATCTTCGGGCTGACGCTCGGCGCCACCCAGGCGCATCTCGCGCGTGCCGCGCTAGAGGCGGTGGGCTATCAGACGATGGACCTCACCGCGGCGATGATTGCCGACGGCGGCGCCGCGCCGGCGACGATCCGGGTCGATGGCGGCATGGCGGCGAACGACTGGCTGTGCCAGTTCCTCGCCGACCTGCTTGAGGTAGCCGTGGAGCGGCCGGTGCATCTCGAGACCACCGCGCTGGGCGCCGCTTTCCTGGCCGGGCTGGCGACGGGCGTGTGGGTCGACCTCGACGCGGTCCGTGCCACCTGGGCGCGGCGCGACTGTTTCGAGCCGCATATGGCCGCGGCCGACCGCGAGCGGCTGGTGGCGGGCTGGAAGATCGCGGTGGCGAAGACGCTGACTACGGGGTGAAGGGGCGCCGACGCCTCCTTCCGCCCTCAAGCGTCATCCTGAACTCTTGTCAGGATCCACCGTCCCGCGGACGCCTCCGTCGCTGAGTACGCCGCACCGTGGACCCTGAAACGAGTTCGGGATGACGGCAGCGAAGGGCCAGACGCTTGCCCCCCACCCCCTCAGAACAGCAGCGTCAGCGAGTAGACCAGCGCGCCCACAGCGGCCGAGGCGGGGATGGTGATCACCCAGGCGACCACCACGTTCTTGGCCACGCCCCAGCGCACCGCCGAGGCGCGCCGTGCGACGCCCGCGCCGATGATCGAGCCCGTGATCGTGTGCGTCGTCGACACCGGGATCCCCAGCGTCGACGCGCCGAACAGCACGATCGAGCCCGCCAGCGAGGCGCTGAACCCCTGGTGCTGCGACAGCCGCGTGATGCGCGAGCCCATCGTCTCGATGATCCGCCAGCCACCGGTCATCGTGCCGAGCCCGATCGCGACATAGCAGCTGATCGCGACCCAGTGCGGCACCTCGAACGGGCCCGTCAGATAGCCGGTCGAGTAGAGCAGGACGGTGATGATCCCCATCGTTTTCTGCGCGTCGTTGAGCCCGTGGCTGAGCGAATAGGCTGCGGATGACACCAGGTGCAGCACGCGGAACGATCGCTCCGCCTGATTGGCGGTGCGGCGCCGCAGCGCCCAGCTCGACAGCAGCATGACGAGCATCGCCAGGAACATCCCGATCGTCGGCGAGAGTACGATCGCGATCAGCGTCTTGTTGAGCCCGGCCCATTTCACCCCGGTCAGCCCGGCATGCGCCACGCCCGCGCCGATCAGCCCGCCCACCAGCGCGTGGCTGCTCGACGAGGGGATGCCCTTCAGCCAGGTGATGACGTTCCACGTCATCGCCCCGCCGAGCGCGCCGAAGATCACCGCCGGCGTCACCACCTCCTGCGCGATCAGCCCCTTGCCGATCGTCTCGGCGACGGCGTGGAGGCTCGGCACCGCCAGCGTCAGGAAATAGGCGGCGAAGTTGAAGAAGGCGGCGAACACCACCGCCTGCACCGGCGAGAGCAGCCGCGTCGCCACCACGGTGGCGATCGAGTTCGCGGCGTCGTGCAGCCCGTTCAGATAATCGAACGCCAGCGCGACCAGGATGAGGCCGACCAGCAGCGGAAAGGCGAGCTCGTGCATGGCCGCGGCTCAGGCGTGATCGATGACGATGCCATCGATCTCGTCGGCGACGTCCTCGAAGGCGTCGAGCACGCGCTCGAGATGCTTGTACAGCTCGCGCTCCACCACGAAGCGCAGCGTGTCGGTGCGGCCAAATTCGCCGAGCGAGCGCTTCAGCCCGGCGGCGTGCATCTCGTCGGCGCGGCCCTCGATGCGGATGAGCTGCTCGGTGAAGTCGTGCAGCTTCTGCCCGTTGCGGCTGACGTCGCGCAGCAGCGGCATGGCCGCCACCGCGAGCTCGGCGGCCTCCACCGCGGCCGCGGCCATCTCGCGCATCTCGGGCGCGAACTCGCGCACCTCATAGAGATCGATCGCGGCCGCGGCGGCTTGCATCTCGTCGACCGTGTCGTCGAGCGCGCCGATCAGCGTTGCGATCGCGCTGCGATCGAACGGCGTGAGGAAGGTCGAGCGCACCGTCTTGAGCACGTCGCGGGTGATGTCATCGGCGCGATGCTCGTGCGCGGCGATCTCCGCGATCATCGCCACGGCGTCGCCGTCACCGCCGACGAGCCTCGCCAGCGCGCGGGCGCCGGCCAGATCCGTCGCGGCATGTGCCTCGAACATTTCGAAGAAATTGCCCGTCCTCGGCAGAAGACGCTGGAACCAAGCGAACATCGAACTCCCATCCCCACCCGAAGGTGCTTGCATCCCGGTAGCCCGAAGCACGAGTTGCGCGCGGCGCCAAGCGAAACCGAGCGGCGCCATGGCCGACACATGTGACACTTGAGTTGCAGCGACCTGCGCCGACCCGTCCCCAAAACCGATAACCTGCATCAAACGACTTGTTTTTAAAGGAACATCTCGCCCCGCTCCAGCTTGATCGGAGGAGCAAGGAGAGACGCATGGCAAGCTATCCCAATGACGTGGTGCAGTCGCTGTTCGTGACCGGTCTGAAGAACGCGCACGGTGTCGAGCATCAGGCGCTGGCGCTGATCGACCGCCAGCTCGATCATCTCGCCAATTATCCCGAGGTGGCCGAGCAGCTGCGGCGCCACCGTGGCGAGACCGAGCAGCAGATCGAGCGGCTGGAGGAGATCCTCGCCAGCTTCGGCGAGACCCATTCGGTGCTGAAGGACGCGGCCCTGTCGTTCACCGGCAACATGGCCGCGCTGGCGCACGTGTTCGCGCCGGACGAGATCCTGAAGAACAGCTTCGCCAACTACGCCTTCGAAAATTTCGAGGCGGCGAGCTACAAGTCGCTGCTGACGCTGGCGGATGCCGGCGGGTTCCAGCAGCCGGTGTCGCTGCTCCAGACCTCGCTCGATGAGGAGCTGGCGATGGCAGCCTGGGTTGACGCCAACAACCCGGCGATCACGCTCAAGTATCTCGAGCGGCGCGCCGCGGGCGAAACCGCCAGCCACTGAGTCCAACATTCCTCAACATTCGCGCGGTGTCGCGGTGTTCGGCTAAGCGACGGTAGCAACGGTGTTATCGTCGCCTGGGCCGGCACCGCGGCAGGCGCGAATGTTGTGAATGTTGAGACGCCGGCGCGCTTCGCGCGAACGCTGAGACGCGCGCGGACATATGGAGTGCAGGCGTTGCCGGTCGAGCGTGGAACCGGCGACGATGAGACAGAGCCGGCCGGAGCGTGACAGGTGAGGGCGGTGTAGGACACTCCGGATCCTCCGCGGTACGGGGAGGAGAGCCGCCGACAAGCCGGTGGCGGCGGAGGCTCCTCCCGCAGCGCGGCGCTCGCGGCGGCGCCCCCCCCCCATCAGCCTAAGCTGCCCCGCTCCCCGTGCCGGGGAGGAATCAGTGCTTCACTGCAACTCGTGCCTCACACCATCACGAAGAACGCCGGCCCTGCCGCGAACAGTTCGTCCGCGGCGGCCACCTCGCCCGAGGCGAAGCGCACCTGCGTGTCGCCCCATTCGCGCATGCCGTGGAGCGCCACCGCGCAGCGCAGCGTCCGCCCGTCGCCGCGGCGCTCGAACGCCAGCAGGTGCGCCGCGCCAGCGCCGCTCACCGCCGCGGCGGCATAATCACCCTCGCGGAACAGCGCCGGGTGCGCGCGGCGCAGCGCGAGCAGGTCCGCGATCAGCCGCAGCTTGCGCGATCCTGCGCCCTGCGCGAGCAGCGCCGCCCGTGCGGCATAGTCGACCGGACGGCGGTTGTCGGGATCGACCAGCGAGAGATCCGCCAGCTCGGTGCCCTGGTAGAGATCGGGGACGCCCGGCAGCGTGTAGCGCAGCAGCACCTGCACGAGCGTATTCGCCTCCGCCACGGGGCGTAGCTCGTCGACCAGCGTCTCGATCGCGGCAATGAAGGTGTCGTCCGCCAGCCAGCGGTCGAGCAGCGCGTCCGCGGCGTCCTCGTAGATCGCGTCGGGCGCCTCCCACGACGAGCGCAGCTTGGCCTCGCGCAACGCCTTCTGCTGCCACGCCTTGACGCGACTGGCGAAATCATCGTCCGCGCCATCGTCGGGCCAGGCGCCGACGAGCGTCTGGAGCAGCATATAGGCGTCGGCCGGGTCGACCAGATCGTCCTCCGCCACCCAGCGCAGCGCGAATGCCTGCCACGCCTTCGCGCGCGCGCTTACCGCTGCCAGCCGCGCACGCACGTCCTCGCCGCGCTTGTGGTCGTGCGTCGCAGTGGTGAGCATCGCCTGCGGCACGGCGCGGGCGCGCTCCGCCATGACGTCGTGGAAGGCGGCGGGAGACAGCGCGAACGTTTCCGCGTCGAAGCCGACGTCGTTGCGCGAAAGCAGCCGGCCATAGCGATAGAAAGCGGTGTCCTCGACCGCCTTGGCGGCGATCGGCGCGGAGAGCTGCTGAAAGCGGCGGACCGCCTCGCGCGCGCGGGCGGCGTCGCCGGGGCCGTTGCCGGCGAGCCATGACAGCAGCAGATCGGTGATCGGCGCTTCGCCCGGTGGGATCAGCTCGGCGACTCGCGCGCGCACCGTCGCGCGCACCGCCGCATCCGCCGCGGGCGCGTCCGTGCCGTTGCCGTAGGTGCGGTAAACCGGAAAGACCCAGAGCAGCCGCTCGATCGCGCGGCGCAGCGCCGCCGCCGTGATGCCGTCACCGCCCGGCGCGGTCACGGCAAGCGCGGCAAAGGCGGCGACGCACGCGTCGAGCTGGCCCGCGAACTGCCATGACAGCAGGTCCTGGCGCGCCTCGAACTCCTCCGGTTCGAAGGTGGCGCTGCGCCCGCTGACGTCCTCCCACAAGGCGCCGAGCGGCTCCGCGGCTGCGGCGTCGTGGAGCAGGGCATTGACCTGTTCCATGAAGTCATAGCCGCTGGTGCCGTCGATCGCCCAATTCTCCGGCTGCGGTTCGCCCGCACCGAGGATCTTCTCGACGATGATCCACGCCGCGGCGCCGAGCCGCGCGCGCAGCTGGCGACAATAGCCGATCGGATCGGTGAGCCCGTCGACATGATCGACGCGGACGCCGTCGATCAGCCCCTCGTCGTGAAGGCGGAAATAGAGCGCGTGGGTCGCCTCGAACACCGCCGGGTCCTCCGCGCGGACGCCGGCGAGCTCGTTGATGGTGAAGAAGCGCCGCCAATTGAGCTGGTCGTTGGCGGTCCGCCAATAAGCGAGCCGGTAGTGCTGGCGCTCGAGCAGCCGCGCGAGCGGAGTCGCGCCCGCGTCGGCCTGGTCCTCGTCGCGGATCGGGAAGCGGTGCTCGCCATAGGCGACCACCTCCCAGCGACCGCCATCGCGTTCCACCGCAATGTCGCCCTTGGCCAGCGCCTCGGACAGCGGCGCGCCAAGCACCGGAAGCACGACGCGCTCGCGCCAGTCGATATCGAAGACGCGCGCATGCGGGCTGTCGGCGCCGCGCGCCAGCACGTCGCGCCACCATGCGTTATGCCCGCCCGCGACGCCCATATGATTGGGGACGATGTCGATGATCACGCCCATGTCGCGCGGGCGCAGCGCCGCGACGAGGGCGCGGAACGCATCCTCGCCGCCCAGCTCGGGATTGATCCGCGTCGGGTCGGTGACGTCATAGCCGTGGGTCGAGCCCGGCGTCGCCACGGTGATCGGCGAGGCATAGACGTGGCTGACGCCGAGCGCGTCGAGGTACGGCACCAGCGCCTCCGCATCGGCGAAGGTGAAGTCCTTGTGGAACTGGAAGCGGTAGGTGGCGCGTGGGGTCATCCGTGTCTCTCGGCGGTGAGCAGGCCGGTGCGGCGCGCGACGTCGCGCTGCGCGAGCAACTGCTCGGTGGGGGCGGGAAGGCGACGGCGCCAGTTCGGATGCTCGTCGACCGTCCCGGGCAAATTGGGCTGTTCCTCCTCGCCGAGCAGGTCCTCGACCGGTACGATCGCGAGCGGCGCCGGCGCGGCGGCGACATGCGCGAGCACGCGGTCGAGCGGCGGCTGCGCGGGGGGCGCGCCGTCCTCTCCCATCGCCTGCCACAATGCCGCGCGTTCCTCGCCGCGCTGTGCCTTGTCCTCCGCCGCGCTGGCGTGGCGCGAGCGGCGGCCGAGCCGCCATGCCCAGTCGATGTCGCGACCCTTCCACCAGCCCGCCACCGTGGGCGTGTCGTGCGTGCCGGTCATCGCCACCGCCATCTCGTCCCAGCCGGCGGGATTGGTGAAGTTGCCGTCGCTGTCGCGCTCGAACGGCAGCACGCGCATGCCGAGCATGCAGCGCCGCGCGAGTTCGTCACGGAAGCCGGGCGGGACGGTGCCGAGGTCCTCGGCGATCACCAGCGCGCCGGCGCGGTGCGCCTCGATCGCGACGATGCGGCGAAGATGATCGCCGGGCATCGTGAGATAGGCACCGCGGTCGGCGCTCTCGCCCGTGGGAATGACCCAGAGCCGCTGGAGCCCGAGCGCATGGTCGATGCGGATGCCGCCGGCGTGTGCCAGCGTCGCGCGCAGCGTCTCGATAAAGGGGCGGAAACCGGTGCGCTCGAGTGCGAAGGGGTCGAGCGCGGTGATGCCCCAGTTCTGCCCGTCCGGGCCGAGCGGGTCGGGCGGAGCGCCCACGGTGAGCCCGGTGAGCAGCTCGTCACGCGCGCCCCAGGCGTGGCTGCCGCCGCCGTCCATGCCGACGGCGAGGTCGGCGATCAGCCCGATGCGCATCCGCTCGCGCGCGGCGCGCTGCGCGCTGGCGAGGCCGAGATCGGCAAGCCATTGGAGGAAGGCGTAAAAGGCGACGTCGTCGGCCTGTTCGGCGGCGAAGCGGATCACCGCGTCCGAGCTGGGATCCTGATAGTCGCTCGGCCAGTCCTGCCAGCCGTGTCCGCCAAGGCGCGCGTGCAGCGCGTCGAAGCGCGCGTGCGCCTCGAGCGCGGCGCCGCGCTGGCGGCGGAAGGCGAGCGCGGCCGAGCGCGCCGCCTCGCTGGCGAGCGCATAGGCGCCGCGCAGCTGTGCAAGCCGCTCGCGCGCGGCGCTCTCCCACTCGATCAGCGCAGGCGCGGGGGCAGGCGGCAACGGTACGCCGATGAGGCCGGGATCGGCGAGCAGCACGTTGTGGAAGAGCCGGGTCGACGGCGAATACGGGCTGAAGCGGCTCGGGTCGGCGGGGAAGAGCGCGTGCGTCGGGCTGATCGCCAGCGCGTGCGCGCCGGCGCGCCCGAACGCGCTCGCCGCCTCCGCCAGCGCGCCGGCGTCGCCGAACGCACGCTGCTCGCGCGACTGGAGCGCGGGGATCTGCACCGCGGCGCCCCAGCTGCGCGGCGGCGGCTCGGGGCAGCGCCGCGGCGCGATCGCGAGTGTGTACGCGCGCTGGCCGACGAGCAGGCGATGGTAGCCGGGGCGATCGATCGGCGGGAGCCTCCCGCTGGCGTCGCGCTTCGGGGCGGCGCGACCGCCGTCCTCGAAGTGGAGTTCGACCGCCCCGGTGGCGTCGGCGGGAAGGTCGATTGCGGCGCCCGCATCGGCGGAGAGGAAGGGCGTCTCAGCGGGGGTCGGATCGAGCCGGTCGACGATCGCGGCGAGCACGTCGTCGGGCACGCACTGGGCGTTGCCGTCGGCATCCTCCCAGTCGCGGACAAGGCCGGCGGCTTCGGCTCTGGCGGTGAGGTCGGTCATGCGAGGGTGCCCGACGAGCGAGGCGGAAGGGCGGCTACGGGCGAGAGCACCCCGCTCCACACCCTCCCGTCATCCCGGACTTGGTCCGGGATCCACCGTGCCGCGTATTCAGGGGCTGGTGCGTAGGCGGATGGCTGGATCCCGGAACAAGTCCGGGATGACGGAGAAGGGGAGCGCCGCGACGATGACGAAGCGGCCACATCGCACCTTTCTGTCATGCCGGGCTCGACCCGGCCTCCATCGCGCCGCGAACGCCGCCGGCATTTTGTATGCGCCGCCATGGACCCCGGCGCGAGGCCGGGGTGACGAGGGGAGAGGCCCATCCTCACGCCCCCACCCAGGCGACGAAGCGCTCGCCCTCGCGCCACAGCACGCGCTCGGGTGTCGGCAGCGGCGCGGGCGCGTCGCCGAGGTCAAGCGCGAGCGCCAATAGGGTGCCGTCGCCGAGCCGCCAGCTCGCTTCCACCGCCCACGGCCCGGTCGCCCGTGCGCCGAGCGAGACCGCGCCCTCCAGCCCGGGCACGATCCGCTCCGCCCGCAGCGCGAGCAGGTCGGCATAGAGCGCGCGCCACGCCGCCGCGTGCGGCCCCGGCTCGGGGCGCGAGCGCTCGAACGTGGTCGCCGCATTGGGATCGGGGATGCGCGCGCGCGCCGTCTCGTCGGCGAAGGCGTCGAACTTGGCGAACTCCTTGCGCCGGCCCTCGCGCACCGCGTCGGCCAGCTCGTCGTGAAAGTCGGTGAAGAACAGGAACGGCGTCTCGCTTCCCTCCGCGTCGCCCATGAACAGCAGCGGCACCTGCGGGCACAGCAGCAGCAGCGCGGCGGCGGCGCGCAGCTTGTCGGGCGAGGTCAGCAGCGTCAGCCGCTCGCCCATCGCGCGGTTGCCGATCTGGTCGTGGTTCTGGAGGAAGGCGACAAAGCGCGTCGGCGGCAGCCCCTTGCTCGGCGTGCCGCGCGGCTTGCCGTCGTGGTTGGGCGAGGGATCGCCTTGATAGATGAAGCCCTCCGCCAGGCAGCGCGCCAGCCGCTCGGCGGGGCGATCGGCGAAGTCGCCGTAATAAGCGCTCGTCTCGCCGGTGAGCAGCACGTGGAGGACGTTGTGAAAATCGTCGTTCCACTGCGCGTCATAGCCGCCGTCGTGGAGCCGCGCGGCGTCGTTGCGCTCGTTCTCGAGCACGAGATGGACGTGGCGGCCCGGCAGCGTGGCGCGCAGCTCGGCCGCCATGGCGTCGAGGAAATCGTCGTCGGCGATGGCGTGGACGGCGTCGAAGCGCAGTCCGTCGACGCGATAGTCGCGCAGCCACATCAGCGCATTGTCGACGAAATACTGGGCCACCGGCGGCGCCGACACGTTCACCGCGCCGCCCCAGGGGGTGTGGACGGCCTCGTCGAAGAAGCTCTTGGCGTAGACCCCGAGATAATTCCCGTCCGGGCCGAAGTGGTTGTACACCACGTCGACGAAGACGCTCAGTCCGAGCCCGTGCGCGGCGTCGACCAGGGTGCGCAGCTCGTCAGGCGTGCCATAGGCCTCGTGCAGCGCATAGGGCAGCACACCGTCATAACCCCAGCCGCGCTCGCCGCCATAGGCGCCGAGCGGCATCAGCTCGATCGCGGTGGCGCCGCTCGCAGTGATGTCGGCAAGCCGCCCGGTCACGCCAGCAAAGCCGCCGAGCGCGCCGGCGTGAAGCTCGACGATCACCATCTCGTGCCACGGCCGCCCGCGCCATTGCGGGTGCTGCCAGTCGAAGCAGGTGTCGGTGACGACGCTCCAGCCGTGCACCCCGCCGTCCTGCCGGCGCGACGCCGGATCGGGCACCGCCTGGTCGCCGACGCGGAAGCGGTAGCGCGCGCCCGCGCCGACCGCGCTCTCGACCGCGAACCAGCCGTCCTCCCCCGGCGTCATCGCCACGGGCGCGCCGTCGGCGAGCTCGAGCGTCACTGCCGCGGCGTCGGGCGCCCACAGGCGAAAGCGCGTGCCGCCGCCCTCGATCGACTCGGGACCCCAGGCCATCATGACGGAAACGCGCTCCGCCACGTCAGCAGCACCGCACCCTGCGGCGCCACCTCGTAGCTATCGGCAATCTCGAGCTCGCCCTGCTCGGGCTTGGCGCTGTCGAGCAGCACCACGCGTTGCGTCTGCGGCGCGGGCAACTGGAACGTGATCGGATCGGCGCCCGCGTTGAGCAGCAGTGAGACCGCCTCGACCTCGCCATCCTCGGTACGCGTCGCTCGGCGCATCATCAGAGCGCGGCCTTCGGGATTGTCCCAATCCTCCGGCATCATGCACTCGCCCCGCTCGTTCCACCACTCGACGTCATTGATGCCCTCGCCGGGTGAGTCCTGGCCGTAGAGGAAAGCCGCGGCGCGCAGCACGGGATAGCGCCGGCGCAGCTCGGTGAGCCGTGCGGTGAACTCGATCTGGCGCTGGCCGTCCTCGCTCGCGGCGGCCTCCCAGTCGAGCCAGCTGATCGCATTGTCCTGGCAATAGGCATTGTTGTTGCCCTGCTGCGTGCGCCCGAACTCGTCGCCGGCGACCAGCATTGGCGTGCCGAGCGAGGCGAGCAGGGTGGTCAGCATCGAGCGCATCACGCGGCCGCGCGCGTCGTTGATCGAGGGATCGTCGGTCGGCCCCTCGGCGCCCCAGTTGCGCGAGTAATTCTCCGAATGACCGTCGCGATTGTCCTCGCCATTGGCCTCGTTGTGGCGGCCCTCGTACATCACCGTGTCGGCCAGCGTATAGCCATCGTGCGCGGAAAGGAGGTTGACCGTGGCCCAGGGGCGCCGCGCGCGGCGGTCGAACAGATCGCCCGAGCCCGACAGCCGCGCTGCGAGGTCGCCGCGCTGTGACGGATCGCCGCGCCAGTATTTGCGCACGGTGTCGCGGTATTTGTCGTTCCACTCGGCGAAGCCGGGCGGGAAGTTGCCGAGCTGGTAGCCGCCGGGGCCGACATCCCATGGCTCGGCGATCAGCTTGAGGCGGCCGAGCACCGGATCCTGCCGCAGCACGTCGAAGAAGGCCGCGCCCGGGTCGAAGCCATAATCCTCGCGCCCGAGCGTGAGGCCAAGGTCGAAGCGGAAGCCGTCGATCCCGAAGCTGGTCGCCCAGTAGCGCAGCGAGTCGGCGACCATCTGGATCACGCGCGCCTTGCTCATGTTGAGCGTGTTGCCGGTGCCGGTGTCGTTGATGGTGTAGCGCGGATTGTCCTGCACCAGCCGATAATAGCTGGCGTTGTCGAGCCCGCGCCACGACAGGGTCGGGCCGCGCTCGGACCCCTCGCAGGTGTGGTTGTAGACAACGTCGAGGATCACCTCGATCCCGGCCTTGTGGAGCCGATGCACCGCGCGACGCAGCTCGTCCTGATGGTCCGACGCCATGTACGACTGCTCCGGCGCGAAGAAGCCGAGCGAATTATAGCCCCAGTAATTGCGCAGCCCCTTCTCCTGGAGGAAGCGGTCCTGGGTGAAGCTGTGGATCGGCAGCAGCTCGATCGCGGTGACGCCGATCCGCTGCAGGTGCTTGATCACCGCGGGATGACCGAGCGCGGCATAGGTGCCCCGCTCCCGCGCGGGGACCAGCTCCATCAGCTTGGTCAGCCCCTTGACGTGCGCCTCGTAGATCACCGTCTCGGACCAGGGCGTATTGGGCCGCTGATCGCGCGACCAGTCCCAGTGATCGTCGACCACCATCGCCTTGGGCATGGCGGGGGCGCTGTCACGCTTGTCGAACGACAGGTCCTCGCGGCGATGGCCGATGCGATAGCCGTGGAGCGCGTCGGTCCATTTGATCTGCCCCTGGATGCGGCGCGCATAGGGGTCGAGCAGCAGCTTGTTGGGATTGAAGCGGTGGCCTTCCTCGGGCGCGTAGCGACCGTGCGCACGATAACCGTAGACCAGACCCGGCCCGGCGTCGGGAAGATAGCCGTGCCACACCTCGTCGGTGCACTCGGGCAGGTGGATGCGCTTGAGCTCGCGCTTGCCCGCGGGATCGAAGACGCACAGCTCGATGGCGTCGGCGTTGGCGGAAAACACGGCGAAATTGACGCCGAGGCCGTCAAACGTGGCGCCGAGCGGGTACGGCGATCCCGGCTGGAGCCGGTCCGGCAGGTCTTGCAACTTGGTGCTCCCGACAGGAGAGGGGCCGCGCAGGCGCGCGGCGATCATCGTCTTAGATCTCGCGCCGGGGAAGACCCGCGGCGCGCGTCAGGCGCGCTTGGTACGCGGTCCCGGCCGCTTCGGCGCCGCGCTGGCGTCGGTCGCCTTGGTGTCGGCGCCCACCGTCTTGGGACGGCGACCGCGCGGCGCCTTGCTGGCGGCATTGGTGTCGCCGCTGCTCGGCGCGCTGCCCGAAGGGATGGTGGTGGCCGGAGAGTCGGCGGGCTCGTTGGCGAGCGGCTTGGTCAGCTCGGCGCCGGTCGTCTCATCCCCGGAGGTTACCGCGGGCGTATCGCTGCCGTCCTGCGGCTCGGGCGTGGTGTCGGGCTGTTCGCCGGCAAACTCGCTCTCGGCCTGCTGCCAATGCGTGTCGTGCTTGCCGTGCGGCTCGCCCTCGTCCTGCCACAGCCGATAAGCCCGCTCGCGGATCCGTCCCTCGCGATCGTCCGACATGCCCGTTCCCTTTTTTGCCCGGTTTTCCGCGGCTGTAACTCTCGAGGCGCGGGATCGTCGCAAGCGGGCGGAGAAAATCGTTGCGGGGGATGAGCAATCCTCCCCGGCGCAGAGGGGGACCATGCGCAGCATGGTAGAGGGGGCGCTCCGCGAGCGATGCGCTGTGGGGAGAGCCCCCTCCACCACGACGCTTCGCGTCGCGGTGCCCCTCCCCGCCATGCGGGGAGGATTTAGCTCCTTACGCCTCCGCCAGCGTCGCGTTGTCGATCACGAAGCGGTACTTCACGTCGCTACGCTGCATCCGATCATAGGCTTCGTCGATCTGCTGGATGCGGATCATCTCGATGTCGGCGGTCACCCCTTTCTCGGCGCAGAAGTCGAGCATCTCCTGCGTCTCGGCGATGCCGCCGATCAGCGAGCCCGCGATCGCGCGGCGGCCGAAGACCAGCGTGCCGACGCTGGGCGAGGGGTGGGGGTGCTCGGGCACGCCGACCAGCACCAGCGTGCCGTCGCGCTTGAGCAGCGCAGTGAAGGCATCGAGGTCGTGGCTCGCCGCAACGGTGTTGAGGATCATGTCGAAGCTGCCGGCATGCGCCGCCATCTCCTCGCTGTTGCGCGAGTTGATCACCTCATCAGCGCCGAGCGCGGTCGCGGCGTCGCGCTTCGACTCGGAGGTGGTGAAGGCGACGACGTGCGCGCCCATCGCATGCGCGATCTTGACACCCATATGGCCCAGCCCGCCGATGCCGACCACGCCGACCTTCTTGCCCGGACCGACGTTCCAGTGGCGCAGCGGCGAATAGGTGGTGATGCCGGCGCACAGCAGCGGCGCCACGGCGGCGAGCTGCTCCTCCGGATGGCTGATCTTCAGCACGAACTTGTCCGAGACGGTGATCGCCGCCGAATAGCCGCCGAGCGTGTGGCCGGGTGCGTCCGCGGTGGGGCCGTTGTAGGTGCCGACGAAGCCGCCCCCGGTGCAATATTGCTCCAGCCCCTCGTCGCACGAGGCGCAATGCTGGCAGCTGTCGACCATGCAGCCGACCCCGACCGTGTCGCCCACCTTGAAGCGGGTGACCTCGCCGCCAACCGCGGTGACATGGCCGACGATCTCGTGACCGGGCACGCAGGGGTATAGCGTGCCGGCCCATTCGCCGCGAACCTGGTGAAGGTCGGAGTGGCAGACGCCGCAATAAGCGATCGCAATCTGGACGTCATGCGCCCCCGGCTCGCGGCGGGTGATATCCATCGGCTCGAGCGGCTTGTCGCTCGCCGTGGCGCCATAGGCTTTGGTGGCCATGATTGTTCCCCTTGGTAGACACAGGCGCACCGCCGGGCGCGCAGCTCCCAGATAGGCGCAGCGAGGGGCAGGCGCAGCGCGGCCGGCCTCAACGCAGCGGTGAGAACATCTCAGTGTCAGGCCAGGTCGCTTACCCCAGGGGCCGTCTCTCGCGGATATGGTCGGCGAGCAGTCGCAGCGCGGTCGGCACCTGGCGGCGGCTCGAATAATACAGATGGTAGCCGCCACCGATCGCGGCCCAGGGCTCGAGCACCAGCCGCAGCGTGCCGGCGGCAAGCGCTTCGGCGAACACCGGCTCCGGGCCGTACATCAGTCCGGTGCCGTCGAGCGCGAGCGAGAGCGCCACGTCGGTGTCGTCGACCGTGACCGCGCCCGGCACGTCGAGCGCGAACTCGTCGTCGCCGCTGCCGAACTCCCAATGATAGATGCGGCCTGCGCCCTGGCGCAGTCGGATGCAGCGATGCCGCGCAAGGTCATGCGGCCGCTCGGGTTCGCCGTGGCGATCGAGATAGGCCGGCGCGGCGGCGACGACCCAGCGGAGGTCGCGCGACAGCCGCAGCGCGATCATGTCCTCGGGCACGGTGCCGCCGTAACGGATTCCCGCGTCGAACCCCTCGCCGACGACGTCGACCAGCCGGTTGCTCGCGACGACGTCGACCTCGATGTCGGGATAGCGTTCGACGAACGACGGCAGCACCGGCGCGAGCAGCCGGCGCGCGGCGTCGACCGCGACGTTGAGCCGGATCCGTCCGGTGGGGGTGTCGCGGAATCGGTTGAGTCCCTCTATCGCGACGCCGATCGCGTCGAGCGGCGCGCTGATCGAGTCGCGCAACTGCTCCCCTGCGGCGGTGAGCGTGACGCTGCGATTGGTGCGGTGGAGCAGCCTTACCCCGAGCCGCGCCTCCAGCGCCTTCATCGAGTGGCTGAGCGCGGAGGCGGTGACGCGCAGCTCGATGGCCGCACGCGCGAAGCTGAGATGCCGCGCAATGGCGAGGAAGTAACCGAGATCGGGCAGGTCGCCGCGGCCGTTGGACATGGCGATGCTGTGCGCGGTCGCGCCGCCGCTGGCAACCGGGTGGCCGCGGCGAGGGCTCAGCGGCGGGCGCGCACCAGCGTCACCGCGGCGGTGCCCAGCGCCGTCAGCCCGGCGAGCACCAAGAGGAGCAGGGCAAAGTCCTGTGGTGTCGCCAGCGTCCAAGTCATCAGCGGCCCGATCAGTGCGGGAAGCGTATTGGTCAGGTTGAGCAGCCCGAGGTCACGCCCGCGCCAGCGCGGATCCGGCAGCAACTGGAGCGCGAAGGCCGAATGCAGTGCGAGGAATACCGCCGAGCCCACCGAATAGGTGGCGAAGCCGACCGCCGCCGATGTTGTGTCGCCGGCGAGCGCCATCGCGACCAGACCGGCCACCGCGACGATCCCGGCGCCGACCAGAAAGGGCTGCCGTCGTCCGACCCGGTCGGACCAGCGACCGACCAGCAGCGCCAGCGGCAACGGGATGACGTAGCAGATCGTCAGCAGCGTACCGACCTGGCGTGCGAGCAGGAGCGGGCGCTCGCCCGGGGCGACGCTCTCGAACACGTAAAGCAGGTAGAGCGACAGCGCCGCGTTGGCGAGCTGCATCAGCAGCCGCGCGGCGGCCGCGATCAGCAGGTCGCGCCGCGGCAGGCGCGGCGCGTGTGCGAGCGCCGGCGGAGACGAGGCGGCGGCGCCGCGGAGCAGCAGCAGCGGCAGCAGCGCGAGCGCGACCACCAGCGGGATCAGCGCCAGCCGGGTGGCGTCCGCGATCGTCTCGTCAGACACGAGCAGCGCCGACACGAAGGCGGCCGCGGGGTTGCCGAGCGCGAGCAGTCCGGCAGCTAGCCCCTTGCGCTCGTCGGCGATCTCGTCCGCCATGATCGGCAGCAGCGGCGCGAGCACCGCGTTGATCGCGAGCTGGAAGGCCATGATGGCCAACACGATCGCGGTCGCGCTCTGCGCCGCCGCCACCAGCGCGTAGCTGGCGATGGTGGCGACAAGCCCGCCCGCGATCCAGCGCCGCCTCCCCCCGCCGCGCGCGAGCGAGCGGTCGCTCAGCCAGCCGAACAGCACATTGCCCGCGCTCGCCGCGATAGCGCCGAGGATCGCGGCGAGGCTGAGCAGCGGGATACGCGCCGCCCCCGCCACCGCATGGATCTTGAGCGGCAGCAACAGCGTGAGCAGCGGGAGGTAGCCGATCACGCCGCCGGCATAAGCGAGCGCGAAGGCGAGCAGGAAGACGGTCGGTCGGGCGGGGCGGGAGTGAGCTAGGGGCATGAGCGCGCGCATGATAGGGCCGCGGCGGGGCGATGCCAGCGGCGGCGCGATGATGATGGCGAGCGTGCGCGTGCTTGGCTATGGCGGTGGTAGACGCCGATGCGTTTGGGGGAGGGGCAGACATGGCACGGCGACGCCAGGCGGTGACGATCAAGCATGTCGCGGCAGACGCGGGGGTCTCGCTGCAGACCGTCAGCCGCGTGATCAACAACGAGCCCAACGTGCGCCCGGCGATGGCGGAGCGGGTGCGCGAGGCGATCACCCGGCTCGGCTATGTGCCTTCGCTGGCGGCACAGCGCATGGGCGGGTCGCGCAGCTATCTGATCCTTGCGCTCAACGACCGCGACCGCACCATCGCCGACTGGTGCGCCCGGCAGGGCACCGACTGGGTCGACCAGATGCTGCTCGGCGGCATGCTGACCTGCGCGCGCCACGGTTACCGTATGCTGCTCGAGCTGGTCGACACGCACAGCGACCGGATCGAGCGCGAGCTGGCCGCGACGATCGCGGCGCTCCAGCCCGACGGCGTGATCCTCACCCCGCCGCACTCGGACAATCCGCTGATCGCCGAACTGCTCGATCGCCACGACATCGCCTTCGCGCGGATCGGTGCGCAGAACGGCGGCACCGGGCTCGCGCTGTCGATGGCGGACGAAGCGAGCGCGCGGCGCGCCACCGAGCATCTGCTCGGGCTCGGGCATCGCCGCATCGGCTTCATCGCCGGGCCGGCGGACTATGCGGTGAGCGCGCAGCGCACCGATGGCTGGCGCGCGGCGATGACGGCGGCGGGCGCGTCGGACGGCGGCCTGATCGCGCTCGGCGACTTCGGCTTCCAGAGCGGGGTGGCGGCGGCGCTCGACCTGCTCGACGCCGCAGTGCCGCCCACCGCGATCCTCGCCAGCAGCGACCAGATGGCGCTCGGCGCGCTCGCGGCGGCGCGCGACCGCGGCCTGGTCGTGCCCGACGATCTGTCGGTCGTGGGATTCGACGACACGCCGATCGCGCGCTTTTCGCACCCGCCGCTCACCGCGATGGAGCAGCCGATCGCGGCGGTGACCGCGCGCGCGGTCGAGCTGATCATCGCGCAGCTCAACGGACGCTCGCGCCCCGCGGCGCCGGTGGTGATCGCGGGCGATCTGAAGGTGCGCGCCTCGACCGCGCCGCCGCGGGGGTGAGGAGCAGGGCTGGGGCGTTGTGGCCACCCGTTACGCCGGTTTCTGCTGTAGCGGCGCCATATGTCGAGTGGGCTGCCTGCGCGTCGTAGGTGCGGGCTCGCGGAGGACCGAGGAAAGGCAGAAGCGTTTTGCCGCGCCGTTCAGGCCGCCTCGCGCCGCCGATCCCACTCGTGCAGCAGCACCGCCGCGGCCTCGGGCTCGACCGGCGGCGAGAACAGATAGCCCTGCGCGAAGTCGCACCCGATCCGCAGCAGCGCCTCCCGCTGCGCCTCGGTCTCGACCCCCTCGGCGACGCAGTCCAGCGCGAGCGACCGGCACATCGCCACGACCGCCGCCACCACCGCCCAGCCGCGCGCCGCCTCGACGTCGGCGAGGAAGCTGCGGTCGATCTTGACCTTGTCGAGCGGGAGCTGGTGCAGGTTGCTGAGGCTCGAATAGCCCGTGCCGAAATCGTCGAGCGCCACCTTGATGCCGCGCGCACGCAGCTGCGCCAGCGCACGGGCCGCGGCGGGCGGGTCGCGCATCACCGCGGTCTCGGTCACTTCGATCCAGATCCGCTCGGGCGCGATGCCCGAGGCGGCGATCTCGCGCTCGATGCTGACCATCGTCGCGGGAGAGTGGAGGTCGCGCGCCGACAGATTGAACGACAGTGCCAGCTCGGCCGGGAGCGCGCGGGCCGCGGCGAGTCCCTTGCGGAACACCGCCAAGGTGATGTCGTGGATCAGCAGCGAGCGCTCCGCGATGGCGATGAACTCGGCCGGCGGCACCTCGCCGACCAGCGGGCCGTGCCAGCGCGCGAGCCACTCCACCGCGGTGATCGTGCCGGTCGCCGCGGCGACGATCGGCTGCGCCACCACGCGCAGCTCGTCCTCGAGCGCGCTGGCCTGGAGCGCGGCCTCGATCGCGCGATCGGTACGGATCGCGCGCGCCATGTCGGGGGTGAAGACGCAGGTGCCGCCGCCATTGATCCGCTTGGCGTAATAGAGTGCATAATCCGCGCAATCGAACAGCTCGTTGGCGCTCTCGCTATCGTCCGACAGCATGAGCCCGAGCGAACCGCCGACCGCCACGCGCAGCTCGCCGACGCTGAACGGCGCGGCGATGCTCTGGCAGAGCCACTGGGCGGCGGTGACCGCCTCGTCGCGCGCGCCTACCGTCAGCAACCCGAACTCGTCGCCCCCAAGCCGGTAGATCGTGGTCGACAATCCCGCGATCGCGCGCATCCGACGTGCCAGTTCGACCAGCAGCAGATCGCCCACATGGTGGCCGTACGTGTCGTTGACCGGCTTGAAGCGGTCGAGGTCGAGCAGCCCGACCGCGAAGGTGGCGCCATCGTCGGACGCGGCGAGCAGGTCGAGATCGTGGTGGAACTGGCGGCGGTTGGGGAGCCCGGTGAGACTGTCGGTGCGCGCCAGCCGCCCGTTCTCCGCGTTGAGCCGCACCAGCTCGGCATGCTGATGCTCGAGCGCGGCGCGCGCCGCGACCTGGCCGCGGAAATAATCGAAGCTGTTGAACAGCACGCGGAGCAGCACCGTGACGACCAGCGCGACGTTGATCGCGATCACCGCAAACATCATCTCGTCGTTCGTTAGGCAAGCGGCGACGAATGGCGGCACCACCATGATCGCCACCAACAGCGCCGCCTGCGGCAGCGACATGAGGCAGAACAGGCAGCCCATCACCGTGGTGGAGAGATAGACCGCGGCATGGGTCTGCTGGGCCGGGCCGCCGTAGCGCATCAGCATCAGCGACCACATCATATAGGCGGTCGCGATCGGGCCGGCGGCCGCGGTGATCGTGCGCAGCTGCCGCCGCGCCAGCGCAGGCGAGGGCGTCGCCCGTCGCCGCGCCGCGCCGATCCATCGCAGCAAACGTGTGAGCGTGATCAGGAACAGGATCGCGGGCACGGTGACGGTCAGCACCGCCGGCGCGCTGTGGCGGTGCGTCGCTGCCACTGCCAGCGAATTGATCAGCAGCAGTCCGTAGAGCAGCGGCACCTGGCGGTAGAGGTTCGTTGCCTGCGCGATCGCCAACCGAGGATCGTCCCCGATCCCGGCGTACCAACGGTACAGCCGCCTCACCATCCCACGTCCCCTTTCGCGCTCGAGCGCGACCCCGGGCGCGATCATACGGCGCAGGAGCTTTCAAGACACTAACCTGGAGGCTGTCGTTCGTTCCCGTTGGGCGGTGGCGCGACCAGTTCCAGCCGCTGTGGCACGGTGCCGAGCTCGATCGACTCGGCGCGGAACCGGCGCAGCAGCACGGTGAAGATCGCGCTGCGTGCGCCGTAGGCCGCGCGCGGCGACGCGACATGCGCGAAACAGTTGAAGAAGATCCGCCCGTCCGTGATCGAATCGATGAAGATCGCCGGGGCGGGATCGTCGAGGATCGCGGTCTCGTCGGCGAACGCCTGCGCGACGATCGCGCGCACCGCGTCGGCATCGCTGCCCAGCGGCACCGAAAATTGGATCTGGATGCGGCCGAGCGGATTGGCGAGAGTCTTGTTGAGCACCGACTTGGTGATCAGCTCCGAGTTGGGGACGATCAGCGTGCTGTGGTCCGCCAGCGCGATCTCGGTCGAGCGCACACTGATGCGCTTGACGTCGCCCTCATCGGTGCCGACGCGGATCCAGTCGCCGATCTTGATCGGCCGCTCCGCCAGCAGGATCAGGCCGGACACGAAGTTCGAGGTGATCGCCTGCAAGCCGAAACCGATACCGACCGACAGGGCGGAGAGCAGCAACGCGATCCGCTCCACGCCGATGCCGAGCGACGCCAGCGCCCAGATCACCGCGAGCGCGACGCCGACATAGCGCGCGACGAGGCTGACCGAGTTGCGCCCCGACCCGTCAAGATCGGTGGCGGGCAGGTAGCGCTGCTCGAGCCAGCGCATGAAGGCGCGCACCAGCGCCAGCCCGATGAGCAGCACCACCACGCCGCGCAGGATCGCGCCCGGCGAAATCGCGATGCCGCCGATCTGGACGCCCTGCGCCAGCGTGCCGAGCCGGGTGAGCAGCGCGCCGATGCCGTTGCCGCCGTTGAACGGCGAGAACAGCAGCCCGAACGCGGTAAGCCCGAGCAGCACGCGCAGCACGCCCGAGGCGAGGACGCCGAACTGTTCGATCAGCGCACCGCGAACGCCGAGCCCGCGTGAGAGCGTCCGCCCGAAGCCCGCGTCGCGCGCGAACACCGTGGTGGCGACGTCATCGATCGCCGCCATCAGGAGGAAGGTGGCGCTGCCGAGCACCAGACCCCAGGCGACGATCTGCACCGCGAAGCGCGCCAGACCGAGATAGCCGAGCAGCAGCGCGATCGTGGCTACCAGGACGACGATCCACGCGACCAGCGCGGCGGCGCCCAGCCCGGCGCGCGCCGGCGCCTCCGCGTCCTCGTCACGGGTGGCGCGCAGGCGGCCGAGCGCCACCAGCGCCGCGGCGAGCAGCGCGAGGTGGATCAGCGCCTCGATCGCCTGGGTCGCGCTCAACGCCGCGGCGCTGGCGCCCACTGCCGCGTTGAAGCTCTCCACCATGATCGCGAAGAAGGCGACCGCGGCGAGCAGCCAGCTGAACGGCCGCAGCCGGTGCGAGACGTCATCGGCGATCGGCGCGACGCGCCAGCTCGGCTGGTTGCGCATCAGCAGCGCGCCGGTGACCGCGGCGGTGAAGCCGGCGAAGGTGGCGGCGACGGTGAAGGCGTCGACCAGCGGGCTCCACGCCGCCGGCACCAGCCCGGACCAGCGCAGCCCCTGGGTTAGCGCGAAGCTGGCGAGCAGCGGGGTCAGCGTCCCCACCAGCACGCGCCAGATCGCGTTGCCGGAGCGGCGCACGCGGTGCCCGGGCGCGTCGTCGATCAGGAAGCGCAGCCCGACCCGCTGCGCCGCCGCGCGTGCCGGCCCCATGATCGTCAGCGCGAGCAGCAAGCCGAGCAGCGCGGGCCAGGGCAAGGTGCCACGCCAGCCCGCGGCGAGCTGGTGGCTGCCCTGCGCGACGAAGCTGCTGATGCGGCGCAGGTCGCGCGGCGCCGACTGGAGCACCGCGCTCCAGAAGGCGGGCGAGAGCGGGGAGGGGACGTGCGCCGCGATCGTCTGGCTGAACTGCTCCGCCTCGCTCTGGTTGATCTCGTCGACGAGCTGCTGCGCCTCCACCGCGATCAACCGCCCGCGCTTGCTGTTCGAGTCGATCGCGGTGCGCTGACGCGCGAGCCGGGCGCGCTGCGCCGCGAGGTCGGGCGCCTCGCTGGCGCTGGCGGGACCGAGTTGCGCGGCGCGCGCATCGATCAATGCGAGCTGATCGGCGAGCTGGTCGGCAGCGGCGGCGGCGTCCTCGCGCGCGGCGTTGACCCGGTCGCGCAGCGCGTCGCGCGTCTCGCGGTCGAGCGACTGGTTGAGTGCACCGTCGACGGCGTGGACCTCACGCTCGGCCTTGATCAGCCGCGCCGTGGCGGTGGTAATCGGATCGGCCTGCGCCAGCGCGGCGGCAGGGACGAGCCATAGCGTCAGCGCCAGCAGCGAGAGCATGGCCGCGCGGGCACAGTCGGACAGCGAGCACCGTATCATCGCTCGGCCGTTAGCAGAGCAGGCCGGCGTGCGGCCAGCCGCGTGGCCGGTGAGCGGCGCCGAGGGCGTGCGTACGGATGCGCCGCGACGGGTGCGACGCCGCCGCAAAGTGAAACGGGACCGGCCGAAGCCGATCCCGTCTCCCTCATCGCAGTCAAGCGAGGACGCGCGCCGCGGGTCAGACCGCGCTGGTGCCGACCTGCTCCTTCTGCGCCATGCCGTCCGGCCGCGCCGCGCCGAGATCGGGTTCGCCGCCCATCGGCTCGTTGCGGAACACGGTGAACTCGCCGCGCCCGTCGATCGACGGCCCGCTGGTCCAGCGTCCCTCGGGGTAGGTGCCGTCGAGCGAGGTCACGAAGAAGTCGTAATTGTGCTCCTGATCCTCCTGCTCCTGAGGGAAGGAATTGGGGATGGGCAACTGGGTAGCGGCGCCGCCCAGCTCCTCGATCACCGCAAGCCATTGCTCCTGGTGCATCGTGTCGCGCGCGATCATGAAGTGGAGCATCTTCTTCATGCCCTCGTCATGCGCGGCATTGTACAGCCGCGTCGCGAGCACGCGACCGGTGCTCTCCGCGGCGACGTTGCAATACATGTCGGCGGCGACGTTGCCGCTGGCATAGATGTGGCTCATGTTGAACGGGACGCCGTCCGAGTCCACCGGCATCGCGGCAAGGCCGGTGGAGAGCAGGTTCTTGTGGATCAGCCCCTCGATGACGTGGCGCGGGCGCTCGCCGCCCATCACCGCGCCGACGATCCCGTCCGCCGCGCCTTCTTCCTGCAAGCTGGCCGGCGCCTTGTCGAGGTTGAGCGCCACGGCGGTGGCGAGCATTTCGATATGGCCGATCTCCTCGGTCGCGGTGTGGAGCAGCATGTCGCGATATTTCGGGTTGGGCGCGCGGTTGCCCCAGGCCTGGAAGAAATATTGCATGCAGACGCGGATCTCGCCTTCGACGCCGCCGATCGCCTGCTGGAGCATCCGCGCGAACGCCGGATCGGGCTTGGTGACCTGCACCGGATATTGCAGCCGCTTGTCGTGATAATACATCGCTCGTCCTCGTTTCGATGAACCCGCCCCGATCCATCGCCAACGGCTCAGCGCAACGGAAGTTTACTAGCTTGGATTAGTAAAGCGACCATTTTGCAGCAACTTGGGTCAAGTTTGACGCGCCCGGCAGGAGGTCGCCGAACGCGTCTCCTTCTCACAGGAAGGGGCGGCCGCCCGTTACCGCGATGGTGGCGCCCAGCACGTAGCTCGCCTCGTCGCTGGCGAGGAACACATAAGCGGGGGCGAGTTCGGCGGGTTGCGCGGCGCGCCCGATCGGCGTGTTCTCGCCGAAGCTCGTCACCTTCTCCGGCGGCATCGTCGAGGGGATCAGCGGAGTCCACACCGGTCCCGGTGCGACCGCATTGACGCGGATGCGGCGCTTGGCGAGCATCTGGCCCAGCCCGGCGGTAAAATTGTGGATCGCGCCCTTGGTGGTGGCGTAAGCGAGCAGCTGCTCGCTCGGCTGGTCGGCATTGATCGAGGTGGTGTTGATGATCGACGATCCCTCGCGCATATGCGGCACCGCCGCCTTGGACAGATAGAACATCGCGTGGATGTTGGTGGCGAAGGTGAGCTGCCACTCCTCGTCGGTTATGTCTTCCAGCGCCGCGAAGGTGGCCTGGTGTGCTGCATTGTTGACGAGCACGTCGAGCCGGCCGAACGCCTCCACCGCGCGCTCGATCACCGCCCGGGCATGCGCCGGATCGCTGATGTCGCCGGGCACGAGCAATGCGGTGCGCCCGGCCTCCTCCACCAGCCGCTGGGTCTCGCGGGCGTCCTCGTCTTCGTTGAGATAGGAGATCAGCACGTCGGCGCCCTCTCGCGCGAAGGCGAGCGCCACCGCACGGCCGATCCCGCTGTCACCCCCGGTGACGATGGTTTTCTTGTCGGTGAGCCGGCCGTGGCCGACATAGCTGTGCTCGCCGTGATCGGGGCGCGGGCTCATCGCCTCTGTGGTGCCGGGCATCGACTGTTGCTGTTCGGGGTAGGGCGGTGTGGGATAGTTGGTCATGGCGGGGATCTCCATTCTTGGTCGGGTTTCCAACCGATCAGGTCAGGCGCCACGTTCCGATGACTGACGTGAATCAGCCAGTATTCCCGCGGGATGACGCGCGCGACGAAGTGAAACCGATCCGCCAAAAAACTGTCATCGAATCGCTTGACCGGTGCGAGAGTGGTCCATATATGCCGCTTCACCGGACGGGGGGTGCTGCTGAGGCGGTGCTTCTGGGTCGGTCGCCAGATAGGATGGACACTGTTCTCCCCGATTGGAAGATGGGGGAGGGTGTGGTGTCCGGTTTCTTCGTCGGCGGCTCTTTGACATTGTAGGTTAAGATGAAGGGACATGTGG
>NZ_JBLFFI010000009.1:0-96135 GCF_051400595.1 Sphingomonas larreae | reverse complement strand
ACGGACGGGATAATGTCGAGCGGCACGGTGCGCCCCTCCTCGTCCACGCCTGCGACGATCGCACCATCCACCGTCGTACGGTTATACGTCGAGCGAAGCCCGCGCAGCACCGGGAAGCGCGGTTCTCCCTGATCCTCCTGGACCGACACGCCGGGGATCCGACGGAGCGCCGCGGCGGTGTTATGATCGGGCAGCTTGCCGATGTCGTCCGACGAGATCGCATCGACGACAGCGAACGAGTCCCGCTTGGTCGCGATCGACTCTCGCTGCGCCCGACGCTGTCCGGTCACGACGATCTCGTCTTCCGTCCCGGTCTCCGGCTCGGCGGTCGCCGCCGCCGCGAGTTCCTGTGCGGACGCTGCTTCAACCGTCATGCCGCCGATCGCCAGTGCCAGCGCGGCGACGCTGCCTGCTCGGTGTTTCATCGCTGTTCCCCCGGTTCGATGAGGGCAGCTAGGAGCCGCGGATGACGACTGAGCGTCCTGTCGCTTACAGCTTTGTGACCGACGCCATCTGGCTTCCTGCCCCGCCGGTGCCGGCTTCACGCTCACGGGCTTGGGTCAAGCCGGATCGACTTCCACCAGTCAGCGCTGCGAGACGCGGCAGAACCACGGTCAGGACCACTACCTCATACGCGGGCATGGTGCTGCACCACCTGCGGATGATCGCACGCTTTCGATCGTGACCGTAGAAAGATGGAAGCCGCTTCCTTCCCGTCGGTCGCGGCGACCACGTGTCAGCCTGTCAGGACACGTCGAGCGGGCTGGTTCCCCCCTGCCAGCCCGCTCACCCCTCCGCCGGGATCAGGCACTCGCCGTTCGATCTGCCCGCTGCGGCCGCAGTTACGGTTCGATCACCGGCCGCAAGTGCTCCCGATCGGCAACGTCGCCGAGCATCGCATCGATGGATCATACGCGGGGAGCGCATCCGCTCCGGACGTACGATTTCTCTGCATACCTCGACGGGGCATGCTTGGAGGAGAAGGAGACTGGACATGCGCAACGGGCTGATCGGCGAACAAAATGGGCTCAGGCATGCGCTGAAGCTGGCGCTCGTCCTGATCGCCGCGTTCACCTCCGCCATCCCTCTCGTATCGGCGGTGCGCGGCGACTTCGCGCTCTCCCTTGCCGCCAGCATCGTTATCACGGCAGTCGCAGCTCTTAGTTCGGGGCGCCGCGCCGAATTAGACCGTCGCGTAGTCGGGCACGCAGTCTCGCAGACGAACGGGGCTACACCGGCTGCCTGCTGAGTCCGACTGACGGCTAATCTCGGCGACGAGGCGGCAGCTGCGCTGACGCCGGGACTGTCAGACGCCGCGAACTCGGACGGATCTTCAGCGATCTCATGCATCCAGATGCAAGACGGGCTTGATCCCGACGACCGAGAAGAGATGGCCTCGAACATCGCTGATCGCGGAAGGATCGCACCTCTTAGTCCGCTTGTCGGCCGCACCGAGTCTTTCGCGATCCCTACCGCATATCGGCGATCTAGTGCGAGCCCTAAACGACACGGGCCTGCATGTGAAAGCGGCGTTAGTGCTTATACCCGCGCATAGGCAAGCCACCCGCGCCGACCGGTCGACGATCCCCGCGGGTGAGGGCCTGACCTGCCCCCTCGGGCTAGATGCCTCCTCACCACCAGACATGAGGACCTTCGCAATGCGCAGCATCATCTTCGCGGCCTCGGCGGCCGCCCTCGCCGGCATGGCCACTGCGGGTGTGGCTCAGACGCTGGATCCGGGCGTCGAGACCTTCGTCGACGCGCTGAAAGGCTCGAAGCCGATCTATACGCTCACGCCGGATCAGGCTCGCGGCGTCCTGGAGTCCGCGCAAAAGGGGCCCGTCGCCGCGCCCGACGTCACGAGCGAGGATCGCGTGCTGCCGGTCGGTCCCAAGGGCAAGACGAGGATCCGCATCTACAAGCCGCGTGGTGCGGGCGGCACGCTGCCCGTTCTCATGTACTATCACGGCGCCGGCTGGGTCATGGGCTCGCCGAACACGCATGACCGGCTGGTACGCGAGCTGACGGCGGGAGCAGGCGCGGTCACGATCTTCGTCGACTACGACCGCTCGCCCGAGAACCGCTACCCGGTGGCGATCGAGGAGGACTATGCCGTCACCGAGTACGTCGCGAAGCACGCGGCGGAGTTCGGCGGTGACGCGTCGCGAATGGCGATCGCAGGGGACAGCGTCGGCGGCAACATGACCGCCGTGGTCAGTCTCCTCGCCAAGGAGCGGGGCGGCCCAGCCTTCAAGGCGCAACTGCTCTTCTATCCCGTGACCGACGCAAGCATGTCGACGCCCTCGTATCAGAAGTTCGCCGAGGGACCTTGGCTCACGAAGCCGGCCATGGCGTGGTTCTGGGATGCGTACCTGCCCGACGCCTCAAAGCGGGCGGACATCCACGTCTCGCCGCTGAACGCGACCGCCGCACAGCTGCAGGGCCTTCCGCCCGCGCTGGTGATCACCGACGAGAACGACGTCCTGCGGGACGAGGGCGAGGCGTACGCCCGCAAGCTCGCCGCCGCCGGCGTCCCGACGACCTCGGTCAGGTACAACGGCACGATCCATGACTTCGTCCTGCTGAACGCGATCAGCGAGACCGCTCCGACGCGAGCCGCGCTGGCGCAGGCAGTCGACTTCCTGCGCACCCGGCTCAAATAACGGCCCGGGCGCTTCGTCTGCCGCAACGGAGCGCCCGATCATAGCGGACGCCATCGTTCTCTCCGATAGTCGCACATGTGGAGAACGCCGGCTGCAGCCAGCCAGGAGGAGCTCTCAGGACGCGCCACGCGCAGGTGGGCAGGGCTGAGCACGGCCATGGCCGGCTTGTCGTCGCGCGATCCTGCCTACCCGCTGCCTAGCGGCCTCGCGATCCGACACCTCTTCGGGTCGGAAGTCAGCTCCTCCCTCACAGCGCGCCCCACGTCCGTGATACTGTAGAGGAAGCACTCTTCCGCATCCTTATAGCGCCTGCGCAGCAGGGCGATCATCCCCATTCTGCCCTTCCTGCGCGGCAGCCAAAGGCACAGCGATGCGAGGACCGTACCGCGCACTCCGAGATCACGGCTGGAAACCTCGTGGTCCGGGAATCCGGCCAGCACCTTGCACTCAGCCGTGGAAAGCAGCGGCGCCACTTCTCGCGCATCGACGTCGCTCATGCACGAGCCGCTAACGCGACTGTCGGCAGCTGGGTCGCAGCAGACCGGCCTTGAAGCTCCGATCCTTAGGCGAGGAGCCTCGCCGAGCATGGCTGCTCGCCGCGTTCTCGAGAGGGTTCGGCAAAAGCGGTGGAATGCTCGATTGCCGCGAGGTGTCGGCGTGCAGCCTCGCCAATATGATGTCAGGTGCTGCGCAAATCACGGTCGGATCCTCGATGACGACAGACAGCCCGAGTTGGTCTGCAAGGCGCTGTGGCTTCGCAGCTCGGCTTGCAGAGACATGCCTGAGTATAGGTGCAGCCGGTTGCACCTGAGCCCGCCGGTGACGCCGTCGTGCCGCGCGAGGCGACTTGCATGTGCTGTTCTCGACGACGAACGCCGTCGGAGTGCAGAAACAAGGCCACGGTCGCGTGAGCGACCGTAGAGAGGGGGTCGTTCACGTGCTGACCGCGCCGTTGCCTCGAGCGGCGCAGTATCTGCTCGGCCATGCCCAGCCGCACGTCAGACCGGCTGCCCGCCTACGACAGCTTGCCGCTCCCTTGTCCATGCGGTGCCGCTCAGCCGGCTGTGCTCGGTTAGCGCGTCTCTCCCGACACGCTGGAGCGCGCGGAGCTAGGACGGTGCCACGTGGCGCTGGCGAGTACGTCCGTCGAAGCGGACCTTACCCTAAGATCTCACGGTCCTGCGCTGCCACCTTTTGGGAGAGTCGCCGACGAGGCGCTGGAACGTGCGGGTGAAGTGGCTTTGGTCCGCGAAGCCGCAGTGTGCTGCGATGTCGGAGATGGTGCTTCCTCCTTGCCTCAGCAGCTCCTTGCCGGCGTCCACACGGACCTGAGCGCGCCATGCGAATGGTGACATGCCCGTCGCCGCCTTGAACGTTCGCGAGACGTGGGACGGCGACAGACCACATTCGCGGGCTAGGTCGGCGAGCGACACGTCACGGGTGAGGTCATCGCCTAGCAGCTGCTTGAGGCGGTTCAGCTGGCGCGCAGTGAGCGTTCCCACGCGTGCGGGCTGTGAAGCGTCCGTGTTGCCATACGCAGTGGCGACATGTGACAGCAGAGCGCTGAAAAGATGCTCGCTGACGAGGCGGTCCGGCGTGGAATCCTTGTCGAGCAGCACGAGCAGCACTTGCATAATCCCGTGTATGAACGGGTCGTTCGTGGACCAGTCGGCCTCCATTCTGGGTCTGACTGCACCCAGATCGTGTCCGTCCGAGCCGAGCCCCCGCAGCGCAGCTATCGGGATGTGCACGTTGACGCTGTCGAAGCTGGTCACATGCCGCGAATGGCCAGCTGCGTCCAGGTCGAGCAACTGCATCACTCCTGCCGGGATCGACCCTACTGCGCTGTGTCTGCCATCCAGCCAGAGATCGTGAGGGCCGGAGTCGGCGATCTGGTAGATCAGCGCCACGGCGTCATCCGGTTGGCTGGACATGATGAGCCCCGAGCCGGTTAATCCGACCCGGCTAGATCGAACGCCCACGCCCGCGACATCGACTGCGATCGTGCGATCAGGGCCTGAGAAGGTGTCGATGCATGGCAAATCGTCGTCCATCGACCATAAGCGTAGTTACGGGCCCATTCCCGTACAAGTGCATGCCGCAGTCGCCGCTTCGATTAACCCTGTAGAAGCGCCATTGTTCGGAACACTCTAGCCAGTTCAGACTGTCTACCTCGAAGAGTCCAGATCGCCCCGAGCCAGGACACACGGACTAGCTGAAATTCTGCTGTGTCGGAGGTCATTGCTTCGCGGCTGCAGCCGCGAAAGCCCGCAGGGCGCTGCCGCGCGCGACTCGCCTGCGCCGACGGTGCCCTTTCAGTGTACCGGTCCCGATCCCCGGGAACTGATCACCGGCAGCGCCTCGACCGGCCCCATGGTGTAGCAGAAGACGCACACGCCGACGGATCCTGCCGGCGCTGCGTCGCAACGAGGACAGATGCCGTTGCGCGAAAGCAGCTCCGCGCGAAGATTGCGGGCCGGTGCGTAGCGCTTCGATCTCAGCGTCGTGGTCAGCCTCATCCTGCTCTCCTCTCGTACGCGGTCGTAGAACCCAAACGCGCGACGCCGTAGCCGACACCAACTCGCCGGCAATCGTCACATAATAGCCTCCGGGCGGCCTACATCCTGAGCAGACTACGCGGACCGTCCTCGGTTTGGGCGATGCTGTCCGCGTGCGCTCTTCTGCGCGTGGGCGCGACGCGCCCGCTCGCTACCAAGCACCTGACGTGACGTCTTGTACGTTCTGGTCGTAGAACCAGCTAAGGCGTTCAAGACCGGCAGCTCGCCTTGGAGCTCACGAGATCCGGCGACCGCGGCGTGTTGCCTCGCGATATCTCTTCCAGGAACAGGAAGGGCGCAACGCTGCACCGGCCGCCGTCTTCCGCTTTAACCATCTCTCACTAGGCCGTTACGAGAGGCCTGACCGGATCGGTGAGCACCCTCGGCGACGTACTCAGTGCACGCGCCCTTTGGAGATGCTGTCTACCAGAAGATCGTACTGCTGCGCCGAGTAGCCCGAGGAGAGGAAGGTCTCGACCTCGGCTTGTGGCAGCGGCCTTGAAGACGTCCAGCTGAGCACCGACACGCGCCGCAGGGCCTCCAGCCGCTCGTCGGCGAGCCTGTTGCTGCGACGCTCGCCGAAAAGGGTAGCCATCGCCTGCGAAATCGCGCTCGGTTCGCCCAAGGAACCGCGGTCGTCCCGCTGCGCCAGCGCGATGACCGACCACTCTAGGGCCGAGAAGCGGGCCAGCGAAAGAGCGGGAGCGGCTGCCTCGAGGTTCTCGGGGCTGGTCGCGACGCCGGCCTGCAGCTCGCCGAAGTGCATGTACGCCATGGATCGTCTCCTTGGGCGAACCGTCCGCCCTACCCTCTCTTTCTCGCCTGCGCGCGCTTCCGCCGCCATAAGACCGGTGTCGGCCGGCATCGTACGTGCGTATGGCTTTCGTGCATCCGAGGCTTGGTCTGGAGCCGCCTCCCGCCCGGCCGTCGATCCGGAACATCGCGCGGATAGATCAGGCAAAACTCGGGACGCAGGTGAGCGGCTCCGCTGCAGACCGCGTGCAAGACAGACGGTCGTGCCGCGCGGTCGACCGCGGGAACCGCTCAGATCTCCATGACGCCGCGCTTGATGGCAACAGTGACCGCATGCGTGCGGTCCGACACGCGAAGCTTGATGAAGATGCTCTTCATGTGCGCCTTCACCGTCTCCTCGGCGATGCCGAGATGGAGGGCTATCTCCTTGTTGGCTCTGCCGAAGGCGACGAGGCGGAGAACCGCGACCTCCCGCTCGGTGAGCGGCTCGTCGACCACGTGAAGCGCGATGCCCGCCGCAACGTCCGCGGCGACGTAGCGCTCACCCGAGTGGATCGTCCTGACCACGTCGGCGATCTCGGTCAGCAAGCTGCTCTTCAGCATGTAGCCCGCCGCTCCGGCCTTGAGGGCGCGGACCGCCTGCGCGTCGCCGGGATAGGTCGTCAGTATGACGATGCGCGCTTCGGGGAACTCGCGCCGGATGCGGGAGAGCGCCTCTATGCCGTCGATGCCGGGCATCTGGACATCAAGCAGGGTGACATCGGGCTCGAACCGCCGGAACAGGGTGACCGCCTCGGTGCCGTCGCGGGCCTCCGCGACAAGCTCCATGCCGGCTTCGTTCTCCAGCATCGCCGTGATCCCCTCGCGCAGGATCGGGTGGTCGTCGGCGATCATGACCTTGATCATAGGCGTTTCCTCAGCCGTCTCGCATCGTCAGCAGGCGACGCCACATCGGGGGCAGTGCGTAGGCGCGCAGGCGAGGAAGCTCGACCCGGACGAGCGTTCCGCCGTCCGGGCCGGCCACCACGCCGAGAGTCCCGCCGATGCGCTCCGCGCGCTCCCTCATGCCGACGATGCCGAAATGGCCGTCCTTCTCTCCTCGCGCCGCCCCCGGATCAATCCCTCGGCCGTCGTCGCGGATCTCGAGCGAGAACGTCGACCAGGCGTAGCGCAGAGTGCCCTCGACGCGACTCGCCTCGGAATGTCTCGCGGCGTTCAGCAGCGCCTCGCCCCCGATCGCCGCGAGTTCGATGGCGACATCGTTCCTCAGCGGGCGCGGCGTGCCCGTGACGGTCACGCCGACGGAAACCTCGGGCGCGAAGCCGGCGCGGGCGAACTGCTCCGCGAGCAGGGTCTCCAGATCCGCGCTGCCGTTCCTGTCCCGCAATCCCCTGACGAGATCGCGCGCCTCGCTCATGACAGCGTTGGCGCGGCGAAGTGCGTCACCGAGGCGCGCGCGTTCAAGCTCGGCCGCCGGCAGCCGATCCGCCACCGCCTGGAACCGAAGGACTAGGCCCTGAGCGGACTGGAGCAGCGTGTCGTGCAGCTCGCGCGCGATCCGCTCGCGCTCGGCGTACCGGACTCGCAGCCCCGCATCCAGCCGGCTGGACAGCCGGGCCAGGCGGAACCGGTACGCGAACCAGCAGATCAGCAGGATTGCGCCCGCGCAGAGCGAATAGAAGATGCGGGACTGGGCGAAGGTCGGCAGGATCCGGATGACCGTCGTCGCGGGAGTGCTGTCCCAGACACCCTCGCCGTTGGCGGCCAGCACCTCAAAGCGGTAGGTCCCCGGCCTCAGGTTCGTGAAGAACGCCTGACGACGCGAGCCCGCATCCACCCAGCCAGTGTCGTAGCCCATGAGTCTGTAGCGGAAGCGCACCTGCTGCGGACTGCCCAGACTGAGACCGGTGTAGTCGACCTCGAGGTCGGACACGCCCTTGGCAAGCGTGACCTGCACAGGATCCATCCGGACGCCGTCGCGAGCCCTTACCCCAGTGACGACGGCGCCGGGAGACGTCCGGTCGGTGCGCACCTTGTCGGGATCTATCCAGACCGTTCCGGCGAGCGTCGCGATCCATATCCTGCCATCGCCTCCCTGGACGAGCGAACGCCAGCTCTGGTTGGCGTACAGATCGGGCACGCCCTCGTCGGTGCCGAACGACCTGGTCTTCGGCTTAAACGTCCGATCGGAGAAGGCCCTCTCAAGTTCGGCCGTCGACATCCGGACGACCCCGCGGGAGCCCTGGACCCACGTCTCTCCGGCGGACGTCTGCACGATGCCGTTCACGCGCATCAGCTCCGGGAGACGGTCGATCCCGACCATGCCCACCCTGCCGTCGGCGATCAGCGCAAGCCCCTTCGCTGCTCCGACCAGGAGACCGGACCGGCCCTCGTACAACGAGATCAGGTCCCCGAGGCCCGACTGCTCGCCCACGAGACGGCGGGGAGCCGACGGGGGATCGACACGTGCCACCACCTCGGATGCCCAGCCCAGCGCCACCGAACCGCCGCGTTCCGGGATCATGACGGTGGGATGGAAGCCCGCGGGATCGTACTGCCTCAGGATACGACGCCACCCGCCGTGCTCCCACGCGTACATGCCGCTTCCTGCCGCCGACATCCACAGGCGGCCCGTGCGGTCGACCAGACAGTCGTAGATGCCGGTTTCCGCTTTCGAGGGTCTGGGAAGCCTTTCGCTCCTGCCGCCGAGAAGACGGTAGACGTTCTTCGAGTCGACGACCAGCAACGCGCCGCTGCCGCCCTCGCAGATCGCCTCGGGCTCGCTGACGTTCCGCAGCAGGGCGCGCGGACGATCTCCTGGAGCGACGCGGTAGATGACGTCCGACTGGCCGACATAGACGCTGCCGTCCTGCCCGGCATGAAGGATGTCTCCGAATGCGGCCGGTCTTGTGAGCAGAGGTTCGACGACGATGTCCACCTGCCGGAACCGGTCGAGGCCGCGGGAGCTGGTCACCCATATGTTTCCCTCGCGATCCTCCAAGATCGCGAGCAGGCTGTCCGAGGAGAGGCCGTCCTTGGTCGTGAAGCGCTCGAAAACGTCCGCGGCTGGCCGCTTGCGAGGGAAGGGTTCCGGCCGTCTCAGCCGTTCCAGGCCGCGGTAGCGCGTGGCCGTCCAGAGGTTTCCGTCGCGATCGAAGAGAGCGGGCCCACGCCGCTGGCCGTCGTCACCATGGTAGGCGAGGGCAAGGTTCGATGGTGCATGCCGCTCCGGACCGTCCGCGACGACGTACGCGCCCCGTCTTTCGGACAGCCAGATGCGCCCAGCGGCGTCCTGCGCCAGCTGACCGCGCAACCCGGGAAAGCTGAGGATGGTCTCGAACCGGCTCGCGCCCGGTCGCAGCCGAAGGATCGAGCCGATGTACGACACCCATATGGAGCCGTCCCGCGCAGCAAGCAGCGCGAGCGCCTGTTCGCGCGGCAGGCCCGATGCGACGGTGAATGCTCGCCAGCGTCCGTCCCGGAACCGCAGAAGCTTTGCGCCGACGTTTCCCCGAGCGACCCAGACCGAATCGTCGGCAGCCTGCACGATCGAGATCACCTCGCCGGTCGCGCCCTCCTCCTTGGCCGGACGGACAAAGCCCAAATGGCCGCGCCGGTAGACGCCGAACAGGTTCTCCTCGCGAAACCACGTCCATACGGCGCCTTGCCGCGTGATCAGGACACGGCGCGCGGCACCGTTGCTCGCGATCCGGGCGATGCGGTCGAAGCGCACGCCGTCAAACCGGTACAGCCCGTCCGCCGCCGCCATCCACAGGAAGCCCTGCCGATCCTGTGCGAGGCCGCTCAGCGAGGCGGGAACTCCGTCCCCCCGCATCCAGCGCCTGTGATCGTACTGCGAGAGCTGCCGCTGCGGATCCAGCGCAAAAGCGTGCCCGGAGCCGAACAGCATGACCAGAGTCAGCAGGAAGTGCGCGGCTTGGCGCATGACGCTCGGTTGCCAGGCCTGCGCGGTCGGCTCATCCTCGACCTGCCTCACCCCCCCTGACACATGCGAGAGCGCAGAAGGCGACAGCAGCGGCATCAGGTTGCGCGCGCTGCCGCCGGGAGGCGCGGTTCTCGCGCGGGAGGCCGGGATCGCCGTGGACTCGCAAGGCGAGATGACCTTCGAGGACGTGGAGTCAGGCATCAGCCGTTTTCATTGACCGGCCCGCCGGCTTGGCAGACGGGCCGGGATGAGGAAGACGTCAGCCGCCGATGAAGTCGAGGACGTCCTGGTTGAAGCGGTCGGGGGTGACCTGAGCCAGTCCGTGGCTGCCGCCCGGATAGGTCTTGAGCGTGCCGTTCGGCACGAGCTTGATCGTCTTGAGCGCCGCTGCGGCGATCGGCACGATCTGGTCGTCCTCGCCGTGGGCCACGAGCACGGGCACGTCGATCTTCTTGAGATCCTCGGTGAAGTCGGTCTCGGAGAACTCGTGAATGCAGTCGTAGGCGCCCTTGATCCCTGCCATCACGCCCTGGAGCTCGAACGTGTCGCGCAGGCCGGCGGCCTCCTTGGCCCCTTCGCGGTTGAAGCCGTAGAACGGCATGGACAGCTCCTTGAAGAAGCTCGCTCGATCCTTCAGCGTGCCGGCGCGGATGTCGTCGAAGACCTCGATCGGCGTGCCCTCCGGGTTGCTCTCGCTCTTGAGCATGATGGGCGGAACAGCGGCGAGCAGCACGGCCTTGGCGACGCGTCCGGTGCCGTGCCGACCGATGTAGCGGGCGACCTCGCCGCCGCCGGTGGAATGGCCGATCATGATGATATCGCGCAGGTCGAGCTGCTCGATAAGTTCGGCCAGATCGTCGGCGTACTGGTCCATGTTGTTGCCGTCCCAGGTCTGGTCCGAACGGCCGTGCCCGCGACGGTCGTGAGCGATCACGCGATAGCCGCGCGTACCAAAGAACATGAGCTGATGATCCCAGGCGTCGCTGGAGAGCGGCCAGCCGTGGGAGAAGACGATGGGCTGCCCGGCGCCGAAGTCCTTGTAGAAGATCTTCGTCCCGTCTTTCGTCGTAATCGTGCTCATGCGTAGCTCCTTGGCTCGGCCGGCGCCCGCTGCCGGCATGGCGCTCGTCTAGCTGAGGGGCCGCGGCGCTTCGTCGGACCCGCCGTATGTGCGCCAGAGATGTTGGTGTGCGGCAAGCATACGCACGGATGATTGCCGTGACCGGTCATGGACGGACCGTCCTCGTCAGACAGGCTCGACGAGCCTTTCGCTAAGCTGCCAGAGCCGCTCGGCGAGAGCCGGGTCCGCAGCCCACTCGCGCACGCCGTCGAGGCGCTCGTCCTCGCCCGTCCTGAGCGGAGCGATGTCGCAGTTCTCGCAGTAGACGCCGCCGGCGCCGGCGAGCGCACCGGAGGTCGCGCACCATACGGCGGTCGCGGCACCCTGCCGTGGATCCTTGAGGTCGCGGGTCGGATCGATCCGTGGACTGCCGTCCTCGTCGAGGGCGCCGAAGGCGCGGATCTGCTCGTCGGACAGGCTCCGCGCCAGGTCGGTGAGGATCGATCCGGGATGGACGGAGTAGGCTCGGACACCGTCCTCCTGGCCCCGCCTGTCCAGTTCCACCGCGAACAGGGCGTCGGCGGTCTTGGACTGTCCGTAGGCTCGCCACGGATCGTACTCCCGCCGCTCGAAGTTGAAGTCGTCGAAGTCGAAGCCGGCGAGCCGGTGCGCGCGCGACGACATGCTGACCACCCTTGCGCCCCCGGCCCGCCGGAGCGCCGGCATGAGCGCACGCGTCAGCCTGAACGGCGCCAGATGGTTCACCGCCAGCTGCATTTCGTTGCCGTCGCCGTCGCGCGCCAGAGGGGACGCCATGATGCCGGCGCTGTGGATGAGGATGTGCAGCGGCCTCCCCGACGCCAGGAACCGGGCGCCGAGCGCCTCCACCGAGCGAGGATCCTCCAGCTCCACGTGTTCCAGCTCCACGCCGACGAGGCCGCCGAGCGCCTCGCGAGCCTTTCCGAGGCTTCTGCCCGCCACCACGACGCGAGCCCCGGCTCCGGCGAGCGCCCGCGTCGTTTCGAGGCCGAGACCCGAGTAGCCGCCGGTGACCATCGCCGTGCTGCCGGCGAGATCGATGCCGGCAAGAACGTCGTCGGCGGTGGTGAAGGCGTCGTAGCCGGATCCGATCGGGGTCTGGGGGGTCGTCATGAGGTTCTCCAACTATGAACGGCATCTCGCGACAGGCTCCCAATCGTGCAATGCGGCGTCGTCCGGATTGATGTAGCGTGCGTCCCGATGAGCGATCCGCTGTCAGAGATCCTTCGGCTGGTGGAGGTGTGGGCCGGCGTCTCCGGGCGCCTGCGCGCTGGCGGAGCATGGTCGCTCGCATTCCCCGCGCCTGCCGACGTGAAGTTCAACGCGGTGGTCACCGGCTGCTGCTGGCTGGACGCCCGCTCGCTCGACGCTCCGATCCGGCTCGAGGCCGGCGACTGCGTGCTCCTCACCGCACCCCAGCCCTACGTGCTCGCGTCGGATCCGACGATCCCGTCGTCGCCTGCGGGCCCGGTCTTCTCGCAGGCTGTCGGCGGGCTCGCGGTCGCAGGCAGCGGTGACGGGACGCTCCTGATCGGAGGACAGCTAGGCTTCAATCCTTCGGCCGCGTCGCTGATCCTGGACGGTTTGCCCGATATCGTCGTCGTGCGGCAGGAATCCGTCGAGCGTGGACAGCTTCACTGGCTGCTGACGCGCCTCGTGGACGAGATCGCGGCGGACGCGCCCGGAGGAGCGCTGCTGGCCGACCAGCTCGCCCAGCTTCTCGCCGTCACGCTCCTGCGATCGCACTTCGCCGCCGGCGGCGCCGGGATGCCTGGCTGGTTGCGAGGCATGGCCGACACGAGAATCGCCAAGGCGATTGCGGCGGTGCTTGCCGAACCGGCCAGAGCCTGGACGGTTGGCGCTCTCGCGGGCGAGGCGGGCATGTCCCGGTCGACCTTCTCCGCCCGCTTCTCCGAACTCGTGGCCACCGCCCCGATGGCCTTCGTCCAGGAGTGGCGGCTCCAGTCCGCCGCGCGGCTGCTTCGCAGCGGCCGCGGTTCGATCGGCGCGATCGCCGCCCAGGTCGGCTATGGTTCGGAAAGTGCGCTCGGAGCCGCCTTCGGACGGCGCTTCGGGTCAGCTCCCGCAGCATACCGTCATCGGTCGACCGAGGTCGGAGAGGTTGGCGGCCGGGTGTCGACGAGATCGCCGACCTAGATCTCGATCATACTCGCGTATGATTTCCATGACATGGCGACGCCGTATCCCGCTCGGCACGGCCGATCGATCGGCTTGCGGCGCCATCGTTCTCCACGAACGTCGACGCAAGCGGGCACGCGAGACCGGACCGTGAGCGGGAGGGGCTGGACCACGGCACGCAGGAGCCTCCCGAATGCCGAACATCAGACGGACCGCGCTGCTGCTCGCCGTCCTCAGCCTACCTGCCGCCGCGATCGCCCAGGGTGGCGGCTCGGAGAAGCCGTTCCTGGACGAGCTCAGAGACGCCATGGACCGCATGATGGCCGGCATGGAAACCAAGCCGACCGGTGACGTCGACCGGGACTTCGTCGCGATGATGATCCCACATCATCAGGGCGCCATCGACATGGCGGTGGCCGAACTGCGGCACGGCAGGGACGAGCGCCTCAAGCGCATCGCCCAGGAGATCATCGTCGATCAGCAGCAGGAGATCGCCGTCATGAAGATGGCGGTGGGCGATCCGCTGCCCGCCTCCGCTCCCGCTCCCACCACGCCCGACAAGCGCCCGGCGGCCGGCGGCGCGGGGCATCAGCATCACTCGAATATGGAGTCCTGAGTTGACACGAGCACTGGCAGCGGCGGCGATCATCGCCGGCACCGTTCATCTCCACGCGGCGGCGCAGCAGGCGCCGTGGGCGAAGGCGGACGTACCCGTAAGCAGCAGGGATCGCGTCTACGCGGCCGAGCAGTTTTCCAACACGCTGTCCGTGAGCGATCCCGCGGACGGCAGGCTTCTCGGCGTGGTGAAGCTGGGCGAGCCGCAGCCGACGAACTTCTCTCCGCTCTACAAGGGGCAGGTGCTCGTCCACGGCCTGGGATTCTCGCCGGACGGGAAGACGCTCGCCGTCGTGTCGATCGGATCGAATTCGGTGACGTTCGTCGACACCGCCACCAACTCGGTCAGGCACACCACCTACGTCGGCCGCAGTCCGCACGAGGCGTTCTTCACGCCTGACGGCAGGGAGGTCTGGGTCACCGTCCGGGGCGAGGACTACATCTCCGTCCTAAATGCCACCACGTTCAAGGAGACCGCGCGAGTGAGGACTCCCGGCGGTCCGGGCATGACGATCTTCTCGCCGGATGGCCGCTACGCCTACATCTGCTCGTCCTTTAATCCCGAGCTCGTCGTCATCGACGTCAAGGACCGCAGCAAGGTCGGCTCGGTCGCACAGCCGAGCCCGTTCTGCCCCAACATCGCGGCAACGCCGGACGGCAGGCAGGTCTGGTTCACGCTAAAGGACGTGGGCCGAACGGTGGTCTTCGACGCCAGGCCGCCGTTCGGCCTCCTGAAGGTCATCGACACCGGCCCGATCACCAATCACGTCAACTTTGCGCGGACCCCCCGCGGCACGTTCGCCTACGTGACGATCGGCGGCCTCAACGAGGTGAAGGTTTTTCGCATCGACGACTTCGGCCTCGTGACCACGATCCCCGTCGGCAAGCTCCCGCACGGCACGTGGCCCTCGGGCGACGGCAGCCGCATCTACGTGGGCCTCGAGAACGACGACGCTCTGGCAGTCATCGACACGGCGACGAATCGTACCGTCGGCCAAATCCCCGTCGGGCAGGCGCCTCAGGCGATCGCCTACGTTCCCAACGCGGTGCCGAACGGTGCGGGGACGGCGAACCTCCAGCAGCTCGGCGTCGCGGGCAACGTGACCCGCCTGGAGCTTGCAGCACCCGGCGGAGCGGCGGCGACGAGCGTATCGCTCTTCGATCAGGGCCTCGTCCAGATCCTGCAGGCCTCCGCCACCGGCCTCCAGCCCAAGCACGCGTACCTGCTCGGTCTTGCCTCACGCCCGGACGGCGCCGGCGGCGTCGAGCCGCTTGCCAAATTCATGACGAACCCGGCCGGCTCGGCGATCGTCAACGCCAGCGGTCCTATCAGGCAGATCGTCGCCGATACCGACACGCCGCAGCAGCGGCGTTATCTCGTGATCGTGGAGGACGCCGGCGGACACCCCGGCAGCGTCGTCCAGGTACAGCGCCGCTGACGACGACCGCTCGCCGACGAGGAAAGGATCCGGGGGTCGCCGCCTGGCAGGCGAGCTCCGGAGCCTCCGGCTTCGCGCATCCTGCGGCAGCAGGTACAGGCCGGCGTCCTACCGGTAACGCCGGACGTGGGGATCAGTCCTTCAGCGCCTTCTCGATGCAGCTCACGAGCGCCTCTCCGTCGAACGGCTTGCGGAAGGTGCAGTAGGCGCCCGCGCTTCTCGCCTCCGCGAAGGACTGCTCGCTGACGAAGGCCGACATCAGAATGACGGGGATGCGGCAGTTTGTCGCTCGCATCGTCCTGAGGAGATCGATGCCGCTCATCCCCGGCATCTGCACGTCGCTGACGATGCACCCTGTCTGGTCATGGATCCCGGCGGCAAGGAAGCTCTCGGCGCTGTCGAAGACCCGCACGCGCAGGCCGAGGCTTCGGATGAGGCCATCGAGGGACTCGCGGATACCCTCGTCGTCGTCGATCACCGAGATCAGCGGTTGGGTACTCACCTGCTCATCCTTCACGCCGAGGCGGGCAGCGCCGCCTTCTCCCTGATGCAGCAGGTGCCGCGACCTTACAAACTATACGCAGAGGCTGTGCGGCCGATCCATAGCGTCGAGTTACTCACCTGCAGGCGATCCACAACAGACGCAGGTCTGGTGGCGCATGTCCGGCGGCATGGATATCGATCGGGGAGGATAAGGGAAGAGCGATGAACGACGATCCAACCCCACCCGCATCGTGGACGATGGCACCCGTGAACCGGGATGGCTCGAGCTCCCTGTTGCTCGTGGACGAGATCCTGTCGGTTGTGCGCCACGAGACGAACCAGCCGCTCGCCGCAGTGGTCGCGAACGGCAACGCGGCTCTCCGCTGGCTGGGCAGATCAGAGCCGGACCTCGCGGAGGCGAGACGCGCCATCGAGCGCGCCGTCTCGGAGGCGACGCGGGCCTCGGAGCTGCTGGCACGGACGCGCGAGTTCGCCCCGCCTAGACGGAACGTGGTCGAGTTCGACCTCAACTCCGCCGTCATCGCTGCCGGCAGCCTGACCTCGCACGCGGCTGCGGAGCGCGGGAGCGGGATCAACTTGGATCTTGCAGACCGGCTTCGGCCGGTCGTCGGCGACCCCGAGCGGATCGAGCTTCTCGTGTCCAACCTTATCCTGAGCGTGCTTCGCGGCTCTGGCAACCATGTCGCAGGTTCCCCCGTCCAAGTGAGCACGGGATCGGCGAACGACATGGCGTTCGTGAAGGTGTCGGTCGACGGCGTGGATGTGTCCTTGGAGGCCGCGACAGGCCAGGACCTTGCACTAGCCGTAGCACGCAACATCGCCATAGCTCACGAGGGCTCGATCTCCACGGGATTGGAAGGCGACGGGATGGTCATGACCTTCAAGCTCCCTGTCTTGCGATAGCCGATGTCCTCGACCGACCCTGCAGCTTCGGCCGGGCACCGGTCCTGCCGCATTTGGAAAGGCGTTGAGCGAGGCAGCCGAGCCGTGGCCGGGCTGAAGACTGCCGGGCGTCTATCGCTGGTAGAAGGGCGAGAGGTCTTCGCTCGGCATGTGCGCGGCATGATCCAAGATCGAGCGCTGACAGCTGACGATCACCACAACGCGACCTCATGCGGTCTTCCCGATTGGCACGATCCCGTCCGCCCCACACGACGACCGGCGCCCCGCCCTTCACGCCATCTGCAGCGTCAGATCGCCGGAACGGACGCGCGATGCGGATCGATCGGTCAGCCACGCATCGATCTCGCCCTCGCCGAAGTCGAGCATACGCAGCACGTGCGCTGCCGTGTCGTCGCCGCTGCCCTCCTCCAGTACCGGCTCGAGCCCCGCCTTGGCGAAGCCGACCGCGTCGCCCTTGGTCCTGACCACCGCGATCCGCCTGACGTCCGGGTAGTACCGCTGCGCAAGCGGCGTCAGCCGGGCGGACGTCTCGAGCGAGGGGTCGGTGAGGACGATCATGCGCCTGCCCGCCAGCGCCATCGGCTCCCAGACGCGTGGATCGGTGAGGTCGCCGAACTCGACCGAGTAGCCGTCGGCGACGGCGTTGCGCAGCTGCCTCTCGTCAGGATCCATGGCGGCGTAGGGCAGGCCGAAGTGGATCAGCCCGTCGGCCACCGCGCGGCCGACGTCGCCCATGCCTAAGACGAGCACCGGTGCAAGCAGGGCTCGCGGCTCGGTCTCGTGAGCCGCCTGCCTGACACGCCGCGCCCTCAGCTCGCCTGCGAGCCTCCGGCCCGCCGTTGCGAGGTTCGGGGTCACGGCGAGACTGAGCGCCAGCGCGGCCACGAGCACCGACGTGGCCTCCGCTCCGAGGAGGCTCCTCATAGAAGGCACGCTCAGGATGACCAGCCCGAACTCCGATCCCTGTGCCAGGAGGAAAGCGAGCTGCACCGATCCGGGAACCGACCAGCGGAAGGCGAGGCTCGCGCCCATGTTGCCGACGATCTTGATCAGCACGAGTATCACCGACGCGGCGATGACGAGCGGCCACTCGCCGAGGAGGACGCGGACGTCGAGCGCAAGTCCGATGGAGACGAAGAAGAAGCCGAGCAGCAGACCGCGGAAGGGGCGCGCCTCGGACTGGATGATCGAGCGGTAGGGCGAATCAGCGATCATCGCTCCGCCCAGGAACGCGCCCAGCGTGACCGACAGACCCAGTGTACCTGTCAGCCAGCCTGCAGACAGCGCGACGAGCAGCGCGACGGCAGTGAAGACCTCCTCGCTTCTGCTCCGCGCCACAAGGTCAAGCACGGGACGCACCAGGACGGCCGAGATGACCATGGCGCCTGCGAAGCATCCTGCGGCCTTGGCGAGGGCGATGCCGATCGCGGCGATGGGCGCCGAGCCCGCGCCCATCGCCTCGGCGACGATCAGGATGAGGATGCCTGCGAGATCCTGGAAGATGAGGATGGCAGTCGCGGTAAGCCCCACCGGGCAGTCCTGCTGATGCCGTTCCGCGATCAGGCGCGCCACCACGGCGGTCGAGGACAGCGCCAGCGTGGCGCCCAGCAGCAGCGCCGGCGCCAGGCCAAGGCCGGCGACGGCCGCCACCATGGCCACCAGGCAGGCGTTCAGGATTACCTGCGCGCTTCCGAAGCCGAAGATGTCGGAGGCCTGCCGCCTCATTTGCCGAAAGGAGAAGTGCAGGCCGATGTCGAAGAGCAGGAAAAGGACGCCCAGCTCGGCCAGCACGGAGATGGTCTGGGCGGAGGCCCGCAGGTCAGGTCCGCACGCGCTCAGTAGGACCCCGAGCGCGATGTAGCCGACAACTGGGCTGAGGCCGACCGCTCGCGCACCGATCGCCGCTGCAAGCCCGAGCCCGAGAAGCAGGATGATCGGCAGAAGGACGTCGAGCAGATGCTGCACTCTGGAAAGCACTCCATGGCCATGGCGGCTCTGACGCCGATGTGCCCGAGCACTCTCAAGGGTCAGCGCCTTCGACGCGTTGGCCTACGCTTCGTGAGCCGCCGATGACATAATGCGGAAGTATAAGCCTTTAGGGCAAGGAACAAAGCTCCATTGCCCGCGTTTGTGCTTGCGCGTCTGTCTGCGCGAGGGGGATAATTTTCACCCCCGTTCGGGTGATTGCTCCGAAATGGATGCAGAGTATCCTCCTCCCCGACACTCAAGCACGTCCGGCGCGACAGATCTGTCGCCGGAGTCGCTGGTCGGAGAGATCCATGCTGCAGCTCCCGTCGACGAGGCACTCGGCGCCTTCGGACCTCGAGGCCGCCGCCATGCTGCCGATCGAAGGAACGCCTTCGCTAGTTGCGAGCATGATCGGCATTGGCTCGGCCGTCTGCCCCTGCCCGCCGCTTCCCACCGGACGGCCGGGGGACGACGACGGCGTCGTCGCCGCTCGTGATGGCTTCTTCCGTGACGTCGGTGCAGCGACGCCCGGCCTAGGACGCAAGCGCCTCCTCGAGCGAGCCTATGAGGACGTCGCCGTCGAAGGGCTTGCGAAGGAAGCGTCGGACGCCAGCTCGACTAGCCTCGTGGCACGTTCGCTCGTCGACGAACGCCGAGATGAGGATGACGGGAACCGCGGACGTGCGAAGCAGCCGGTCAGCCAGTGCGATTCCCGTCATTCCGCCCGGCATGTTCACGTCGCTGATGACGCATCTGCTCAGGGTCCAGTCGTCCGACGCGAGGAAGGCTTCCGCGCTGTGGAAGGTCGCCACCCTATAGCCCAGGCTGCGCACGAGTCCGTCGAGCGACACGCGGACACCCTCGTCGTCGTCAATGATGGCGATAAGCGGTTCAGAGGACAAGGCAGGCATCTTTCGTCAGCGGACGTCGGCCCCCGCCCCATCGGCCCTGATGACACGGACGGGGTGCGCGATGGAATCATACCTGGGGATGACGTCGGCAGGTCCGTACGCGTTCTCGGAACGATTCCGATTGGTGCGGCCCTACGAGGGTCGGGTGCCGACAATCGCGCACGGTGGGAGATCGGCGATGACTAGCGCCGCCGCATTCGCCGTCACGCCCGACGACGAACGCGACGATCTCGGCAGGGACATCCTGCGTTCGACCAGCGACGCCGTGCCCGCACTCATCTCGTTCTTCGACGCGGACCATGTCTGCCGCCTGGCGAACGACCACCACACGGCCTGGTACGGACGTTCGCCCGACGAACTCGTCGGACTGCATATGCGCGAGTTCCTGGGACAGGACGCCTACGAACAGCGGCTGCCCTTCCTCGAGCGGGTAGCCTCTGGCGAGCAGGTATCCTTCGAGGCGAAGGTGCCGTACCTGAACGGCGGGTGGCGCGACGCGGCCATCCGCTACGTGCCGCGCATGGGGCCGGGCGGCTTCGAGGGCTTCCATACGCTCGTCTTCGATCTCACCCGCGAGCAGCACCGCTTCCACAGCGTCTTCGACGGCACCGCGGTAGGATTCTGGGAGATCGATCTCACCGACATGAGGGCGCTGCTCTCGACCGTGTCCGAGAATCCCGTGGAGCTCTCGCGTCTTATCGCGGCCGACCTGACCATCGTGCGGCGTGCGCTCGACGTGACGACGGTCACCGGCCTGAACGCCAAAGCCAGCGCGATGTTCGGGGTGGATCGCGGTGCAGCCGTCGGCCGGCCGCTTGGCGACTGGGTGCCGGCGGCAGGCCTCGCCGGCTGGAATCGCAATCTTCTCGCCTACCTGGCAGGAGAGGAGAGCTACGAGACCGAGACTGCCATGCTGCGCGAGGACGGCAGCCAGGTCGATGTCCTTCTCAGCTGCGCGTTCCCGAAGGATCCGGACGAGCAGGTCATCGTCATGATCGGCGTCGTGGACATCAGCGAGCGGGTCGCCAAGGAGAAGGAGCTCGCCAGGACGCAGGCGGACCTCGCGCATGCCGCGCGGGTCGCTACCCTGGGGGAGCTCATGGCGTCCATCGCCCACGAGGTGAACCAGCCGCTCGCCGCCGTCGTGGTGAACGGCAACACCGCGCTGCGCTGGCTCCGACAGGTCACTCCTGTCGACGAGGCCGGTCGCGCCGCGATGGAGGAGGCCAGGGCTGCGCTGGGCCGGATCATCAGCGAGGGCGCGCGCGCGTCCGAGATCATCGCTCGTACCAGACAGATGGCGATGAAGGGTGGCGAGACGCGTGCCGACTTCGACCTGGCGTCCATGATCCACGACGCGGTCGAGATCACGAGGAGGCAGACCGCGGCGCTTGGCGCGACGCTCGCCGTCTCCGTCGCACCCGGCCTGCCTGCCGTCACGGGTGATCGGATCCAGCTCCAGCAGGTGGTCATCAACCTGATCGTCAATGCGGCCCAGGCCATGTCCGGCGCCTCGGGCGCAGTCCGGCACATCGAGGTAGAGGCCGGCCATCGGGACAGGCAGATCGTCGTCGAAGTGCGCGACACCGGTCCCGGCATGGACGAGGAGACCTGCCGCCGCGTGTTCGAGGCCTTCTTCACGACCAAGGAGGACGGCATGGGCATGGGACTCTCTATCGCCCGATCGATCGTGGAGGCGCACGACGGGACGATCTCCGCCTGGCCCCGCGAGGGCGGAGGCACGCTCTTCCGCATCGTGCTTCCCGAAGTACCGACGATCAGAGGACAGCTGCCTCAGCGCTGAAGGGTGAGTGGCGCCATACCGCCGTATGGGGACTGGAGCCCGCCGTCTGATTCAGGAAGGGACGCGGATGCGGCACCCATTGGACACAGTCCACTGGAGCCGCAGCCATGACGACCGACCGACCGCCCTCCGCTTCCTTCGTCCAGCGTCTGCTCGTAGTGCTGGTGCTCGGCGTCGGCCTCGCGGCCGGGCTCGAGACGCAGCGCGCAGTCGAGGACGGCTGCATCGCCCTCATGGCGGGCGGCCTCGTGATCGTCATCCTGGCCCCGATCGTCTTCTGGGACGGTCGACCACGCCACGGCGGAAGGACCGCAGCATGACCCGGGTCTCGAACACGGTCGAGCGCATCCTGCTTCTCGGCCTGCCGGTCGTGCTCAGGGTGTCCCACGACGAAGCGGCAGCTCTCGTTCTCGGGTGCAGGATGATGATCCTCCGGCTGAGTGCGTTCTCGGGTACCGCCGCCTGACTGACGGCAGTTCACACGCTGCTCCAGCCGGCTCCCCATCTCGCGGGAAGCATGAACTGCTTCCTGGCCGATAGTGACGGTTCCTCCGTCATCCCGCGCAGTGTACTGTGTGCGAGGGGGATCGGTACTCATGAACGGCTCGGAGCAGGACGCGACCTGGCGGACGACGATGCCGCGCGCAGGTGCGGCGGTGCGAATGGCGCTGACCGCCAGTGCAGCTTGCCTTTGCGCAACCGCGACTCCCGCTGCGGCCGAGCAGACGGGGACGGCCATCCCGACGTTCTCCATTGCAAGGATGAGACTGGCAGATGCGCTGCAGGAGCTGTCGCGCATCTCCGACACCGACATTCTCCTGTCCCCGGAGATCGACGGAAGTACCTGGAGCCGACCGGTGAACGGACGCATGTCGACCGACGACGCGGTGAAGCGCCTGCTTTCCGGAACTACCATGACGGCGCGACGTACCTCAGATGGGGCCATCCTCGTGTCGCCGGGTGCGCCCGTGTCGATACCGGACATCCTGGTGGTCGGTCGCCGCACCCAGAATCTCGATATCCCTCGGACCAGGGACGACATTCAACCCTACCGTGTCGCTGGTTCCCGGGACATCGCCCGCGCCCACGTCACCAGCGTGGACGACTACCTGCACACGCGGACACCGGGCAACGCCCAGGCGCTGGCCGTGGTACAGGATCCGCTGCGGACACGGGGAAGCCCCCGATCTGAAGTCGACCTTCATGGGCTGGGCAGCGACCAGACGGTCGTGCTCGTGGACGGCGGGCGTCTGCCCCGCGTACCCACCTCGCGCGGCGACCTCTACCAGCCCGACCTGAACGGCCTGCCGCCCGATGCCCTCGATCGCATGGAGATTCTGCCTCTCACGGCAGGCGGCATCTATGGTCCGGACGCGATCGGTGGGGTCGTGAACGCCGTCGTGAGACGAAGCGCCAGCGGGGCCGAGGCGACCGTCCAGTCGGGCCCGCCCCTTCGGGACGGCGGATCGTCACGACGGCTTTTCGCGCGCGTCGCCCTCTCGCCCGACGAAGGCCGCACCACCGTCGAGATGATGACGGGCCTGTCGCGGCAGGATGGGCTGCTCTGGGAAGATCGCGCCTTCCCCGACCGGGCTCGGGCTCTGGGCTTCGCTAGACTGCCCCCGGATGTCCTGGCAACGGTCCCCACGGTCGACGGCGTTATCGTTCGGAGCCGGTCGGGCAATCTCGCGCTCAGGTCCGCATCGGGGACGGTGGACCTGGGAGCACCCTTCGCGGTCCTGCCCGTCGGAACGGGCGGCGCATCCGCCACGTCGCTGGACCGCTCGCCGGCGAGCGTCTTTCCGGGTCCCGGCGGCGAAGCGGGCGGAGCCCGCAGCCTGACGACAACGACCCGCACGAGGTCGATACTCGTGGACGTGCATCACCGGCTGACGGCGCGCCTCGAGATCTTCGCCGACCTGATCGCCCTGAGAAACGAAGGCACCGCGCTTCAGCCGGCCGATCCGCTTTCAGTACAGCTGCCACGATCCAGTCCGGCCAGTCCCTTCGAGCAGGACGTGGTGCTCGGCTTCCTGCCCCCGGCAGCGCGCGATGTCGACAGAACCCGCCTCGACACCAGCCGGCTGACCATCGGAGTGATCGCCAATCTGGGATCGTCGTGGCGGGGCGAGGGACATGTAGCGCTGGGAGCCGCGTCGATGAGACGTCGGCGCAACCACGACATCTACGACGGAGCGGCGATCAAGGCATCCGTCTCGTCGGGACTGGGCACGTCGGGGCGCAGAGCCCTCGCGCCGCTCGGCGACTGGAACACGTTTCGAAGCGCGATTGACGACTACAGGACGCCCGCCGTCCAGGTCGAGGACGCCCGCAATCGCCTCTCCGATTTCAGCGTGCGCATGGCCGGTCCCCTGCTGAGGCTCCCTGGTGGTGACGCGATGCTGACACTCTATGCAGAACAAAGGGAGGAATCCCTTCGTGAGCCGCGCTTCTTCACCTCGGCCGACGATCTACCGTCGTACGGTCCGGACCTGAGGGCCAAGCGGCAGCGTACGTCCTCGGCGTACGCCGAGATCCTCGTGCCTATCCTCGCGGCTGCGGAATCCGACATGCGACCGCGCGCGGAAGTGCAGCTGGCGACCCGGTACGACGACGTCGGTTCGCTCAAGCGGTGGGTGGACGAGAACGGCGAGGAGTTGCACGGGGGCGAAGCGGGCATCGCAGTCGACCAGGCCACGATCGTCTACACCGGCGGCCTCAGAGCCGCACCCCTGCCGTGGCTCTCGCTTCGCGCGAGTGTCGCCACCGGAGCCGCCCCCACGCCGTTCGGACTGATCGGTCCGGTCAGCCTTCTCAGGTTCGGACCGGGCGAGCGGGACCCCAAGAGACCGGGCAGGCCGACGAACACCGAGGCGCCGGTGTCGCTCACGACCGGAGCGGCGCGCGGCGCCCGGCCGGAGCATGCCGACTCCCTGGCTCTTGGCGCCGTGCTCGCTCCGTTCGACAGCCGCTCGCCGCGCATCTCCCTCGACTTCATCCGCATCAGGCGGTCGCGACAGATCGACTACAGCTCCTCCGGCGAGTTCGTCCTCGCGCGCGAAGGTGCCTCGAACGTCCGGGTGGCACGCGACCCGCTGAGCGCGTCCGACTTGAGCTTGGGCTTCACGGGAGGAGTGGTCACCGCGATCGACGCGACCAACATCGCGACTGGCCGCACGGAGGTCGATACGATCGACGCCGATGTCGAGCACGACATCGACACGCCGATCGGCGCGTTCCGTATTCTTGCGTCGGGAACGTGGACCACTCGCTTCCGTCGGCGGGCATCTCCTCTGCAACCCTGGTACTCGAAGGTCGGCACACCCGAGGGTCCGGTCAGATGGCGCGGGAACGTGAGCACGGACTGGCGGCGTGGAAGCCTGGAGCTCTCCGCCAGCGCGCAGATGGTTGGATCCTATCGTCTTACGTACAATCCCGACTTCGGCGGATACAACGCCCTGGTCTCGAGCATCTACGACCATGCCGTTCCGCCGCAGGTCTATCTCGATCTTGCCGGTCGCCTCGCACTCGGGCGCGATCGGCTGGACACAGGGCGCGGCCTGGAGCTGCGTGTCGGAGTGATCAACGTATTCGATCGGGCGCCTCCGCTCGTGCCGTACGAGATCGGCTACAGCTCCTACGGCGACGCCAGGCTCCGGCGTCTCGACGTGGTGCTCGTCGGGCGCTTCTAGGATCGGCACACCGGCGGCCTCGTTCAGAGGCGCCTGCGATCGCGCACGGCGGTTGGGCAGCAGGACCGGCGCATGGTTCGGCCAGGCGGAAACGTGTGAATTACGGTGGTCGCTGCGTTTTGTATCATGCATGACGAGCGTGCTGACCATAGCGCCCCAGCAGGAGATCGGACGGGCCCATGCACCGCTGCACTGTCTCGTGACCGCCGTCGAGCAGCCGAGCGACGGGGCCGGTTCCTCGCGGCGCCTGGAGAGGCTCCGCGACGGACTGCAGACCTGGTTCAGCCGTCGGACGGGGGATCCGGCCGAGGCGCAGGATCTCGTGCAGGAGAGCCTCCTGCGCGTTGCGCAGAGGGAGCGGAGCGGCGAGCTGGAGCACCTGGACGGCTATGCGTACCGGGTGGCTGCGAACCTCCTCACCGACTGGCACCGCCGTCGGACGGCCCGACAGGCGGAGGCGCACGTGAGCCTCGACTTGGCCGTCATGCCCGTCAGCGGCATCGACCCGCACCGCGAGCTTGCAGGTACGAGCGCGCTGCACGCAATATCCGCAGTTCTCGACAGGCTTCCCGAGCGGACGAGGACCATCTTCGTCCTGCGCAGGCTCGAGGGGCTCCGCCACAAGGAGATCGCCGTGAGGATGGGCATATCCGTGAGCGCGGTCGAGAAGCACATGGTTCGGGCAGCCGAGGCGGTGGCCCAAGGTATGGAGGGCTGGCAGTGAGCTCGCCCGAACTTCGCTGGGACGACATCGTCGGCCTTCCGCCTCATCAGGCCGCCGCGCTGCTGGTGGACCGGCTGGACGTCGATCCGTCCGCCGCGCACGAGGCGCTGGCGGACCGCTGGATCGCGCACGACGACGAGAACAGGCGCGCATGGATGCGGGCACGGGACGCCTGGGACGCGCTCGAAGACTGGCGCAGCTCGCCGGATCTCGTCCGACAGCGGCAGCAGGCGCTGAGCCGGTCGTTCCACGCGCGCCAGGCGGGCTGGTGGACACCCGCCAGAGCGGCGACCGCTGCCGCCGGGATAGCCGCGTGCGGATTACTGGCGCTCACCCTTGTCGGCGAGCGCCCGTCCCGCGAGGGAGATGGAATAGCCCGCTTCGGGCACCCGGACGTCGTGGCGGGAGCGGACGTCAGATACGTCCGACTGCCGGACGGAACGGGCGCGGTGCTGTCGCCCGGGTCGGCGCTCGATCTTGCGTTCGGCGACGACGCGCGGCTCGCGCGGCTCGAGCGCGGCAGAGTGGTCCTCGACGTCGCCCGCGACGCGCGACGACCATTCCGGCTGGCTGTCGGCGCGCGCGTCATCTCGGACGTGGGCACCGTCTTCTCGGCGGAGCGGACGCCAGACGGGATGCGGGTGCGACTGATGGAAGGCAGCGTGACGATCGAGCGAGGCGACTTCCGCACAACCGCTGCCGAGAGCGCGGTGACGCTCGTGCCCGGTCAGACGTTCGTATCTGGTACGAAGGGCGAGCGGGTCTCGTCCCCCGCGACCCGCGGGGGCGAGCCTGCTCCCGGTCGAAGGATCGCCTTCCGCGACGAGCCGCTGGACAGCGCGGCACGGCGCATCAGCGAGGGCTCGCTAATCATTCTCTCGATCGATCCACGAGTGGCTGCAATCCGCGTGACCGGCTCGTTCCGCACCGGAGATGCGGCGCAGTTCGCGCGCACGCTGGTCCAGCTTCATCCGATAAGGCTGGAGACGCGTCCCGACGGTTCGCTGATCCTCGTGCCGCGTTCCGGCCGATGAGGATTTCGCGCCAGCCTGCGTTCTAAGGGTGGGAGCCATTCCGGTCGTCCCGCCTGATGGAAGAGGGCATGCCGAGTTTCGACACGATCGCGCGGGACGTGAGGCTGGCATGCCTCGGCCGACATCGGGCCGACCTACCTTCCGTCAGTCGCTCAGGCCGCGAACGCTGCCGATCGGAACGGGCAGCGCCGGGCGTCCGGTTCCGCGCCCCAGCGAGGTCCAGGTGAGCCGCTCGCCTTCCATGAAGGTCCGGGAAGGCCCTTCTTTCGAGCACGAGCGCCTTCTGGTCAGGCTGCGCCCGCTGTTCAGGTATGAGCTCGCGCAGATCGCGACCTCGCTGTCGATCGAGGCGGCAGCCGGCGACCGCTGGCTGAGACTTGGAGACTTGGGCGAGATGGAGCTGCGTGCCGTACAGAGGCGCTGCCACGCGCTGGTGCGGAGAGCCGAACGGCTCACGTCCGCCATGTCGCGGCTGGAGGAACCGGCAGTCGGCAGCGAGGAGATCACCGACCTGCAAGAGCTCGTCACCACGGCGATCCAGCTCACCCGGCATGCGTTGAATCAGGGAAGTGCCACTGCACGGTCGCTGGTCTCCGCAGACCTGCCCCCTGTCCACGCCGATCGACCGAGCTTGCTTCGCCTGCTCGTCGGAACGATCCTCGAGGCGGCGGACGCAGGATGCGGAGAGATCGTGATCGACGCAGATGTAGATTCAGGTCTCATCAGGCTGACGATCAGGCTCGGCGACACACGCACGACGAAGGCGATGCTCGAGCAGCTTTCGACGCCGGGCCATGGCGAGGACGCGTCAGAGCGGCGACTGCAGATGCGAGCTGCCGAGCATGAATTTAGGTTAGAGTTCAGCATCGTCGAGAGGAACCCCGCCGTCGCGTGCTCGTCGGCGGGCGACCTCGATGGCTTCGGGCGCTGTGCCTGAAGTGAACCGTCCGGCCCAGCCCTCCAGATTCAGGCCTGTCTCGACCCTGGCTGTGGCGACGGCGCCGGGACGATACGTGGGGCGCTCGAGACCTGCGGTCGAGTCGTAGCAGCGGTGGTTCTGCCGCTCTATCAGAGTTCAGACGTGAGGCGGCGCCTGACATCGACGGTCTGGCAGGCTGAATCGTGTGCACGGCCGATGTCGCAGCTTCTGCAGCCGCTCGGCACGTCGCCCGCTTGAGCAGCCGGCTAGACGATTGTAGCGGCGAGTGCTCGCGCTCCCTGGCGTACCCGGAGCCACGTCTCGTATTCCGCCTGGGCGTCCGGCAGCGCCCGATGCGCTGGCGCATTTGCCGGCGTACGGGCGCCTGCGACCAGACCATGCACTTCGACCTGCAGCCTCGCTTCCGACAGGCATGGCCTAAGGATCTCGGAGGCGGTGCTCCACAGCGCGTCGTCGGTGTCGCGCAGGCGCAAGGCGTGCCGCGGGCGGCCCGCGGCACGCAGGAGCGCGCTGAGCCACTTGCCGTCCCAGGAGGGCGCGCTTGCGAAGAGCTCGTGATCGGTCAGGGCCTCGATCATGCGATCAGCGACCACGCCATGTGGCTCACCTTCGGCTTCGAGCGTCGCGCGGGCGATGCCGTGGATCGCCTCGGCTAAGGGATCCCAGTCCGTCCACGTCGGAGCGGGTGCGATCAGGTGGCTCTGGCTGCGACCGTCCTGGAAGACCCAGGCCACTTCGATCGGATAGCTGCGGGCTGCCAGCGAGGAAGCCTCAAAGTCGAGAAACACCTTCATATCGAATGATTAGCTCGCACGCGCGCGGTTGCAAGCGGCTAGGTGAAAGGGCGACAGTGTCGTCAAGTCAGCGACCGGCATTTGAAGCGTTCTCTCACCACAGGTCGTCCGGCAGGACAACGGAAAGGCCGTGCCCAGGACGTCGACACCTAGAAAGGCCGTCGTCTTACAAACGAGTACGACCCCTTCCCGCTCGTGCTGAGGACAGAGAACCGGTCGCTCGGAGCGCCCTGACCCTTTCCGATTACAATGGCTCATTCATCTTGCCGTTTGATGCTTCCGCCGATCCGCGCAGCTGTCCGACCCGGCTGGTTTAAGAGGCAAGCGGAATCGGAGCCAGCGTGTGATCGCTTGAGCGGCATAGCCGCTCCGGCCTTGTCACGGCCTCATGTGAGGCTTAGATAAGGACCAACTGGAGTGAGGTTATCATGGCATCGCAGCCTGCATCGGTTGAGGCGCTCCTCGGCGTGAATGCTGGACGGCAATTGTCGCGTCTCGCCTTATCTAATTCAATCGAGAATGGCTTGCCGGTGGCAGCGCTAGACCGCCTAGCCGACACCGTGGCGCCTGACGATGCCCGGTTCAAGTTTCGCCTGATCCCAAAGGCGACCTTGGAGCGGCGCCGAAAAGCGCCTGCACAGCGGTTGACGAGCGAAGAAGGGGATCGGTTGGCCCGGCTCGCGAAAGTGTTCAGCTTTGCGCTTGAGGTTTACCAGACACCTGAGAAAGCACGCGAGTTCCTCAGCCGCCCGCATGCCATGCTCGACGGCAAGCCGCCACTGGACGTGGCGCTCGCCACCGGTCCAGGCGCCGACGTCGTTATCAATCTTTTGGGACGGGCGGCCTATGGTGGGGGCGCGTGAGAGGGAGCCGGACGGATCGTGTCCTCACCGCTTTCCGTATCGGTGACCCGGACGGCGCTCACCCGATATATGACAGTGAGGGTGCCAGGCTTTATCCCGGCCGCTGGAACACGCCGGCCAACCCCATTATCTACACGTCCGAGCATTACTCGACGGCCATGCTAGAGAAGCTGGTACACGCCAATAGCGTGCTGCCCCCAAATCAACATTTTATCCGCATCACAATCCCGAACGGAACCAGCTACGAGACTTTTCAGCCCGCAGCGCATCCTGGTTGGGACGGAAAAGATGAGAGCCTGTGCAAGGTGTTTGGAATGGATTGGTACGGGGAGCAGCGGAGTGCCCTCCTCCTCGTGCCGTCTATCCCGGCCAGAGTTGACCGGAACGTTCTGATCAATCCTCGTCACCCGGACGCAGCGCAGATCACCCACGAGTTGCCCGAGCCTGTGTGGTGGGATGAACGGCTGTATGGCTAAACGGGCTATCGCTTGAAGTACTACGGACCGGCTGCTGAGTGTCTCAGAGACGAGATTTTCCGTCCCTAACGTTGTGAGCAATTGGGCCCTGCCGCTCCCCTGGCGAGGACCTGATCCCGGCGATGCACGCGCCCACTCCCGCTGCGCGAAATCTGCCACTCGTTCATGCGAGCGGCTGGCCGCCTCGGCGAGCCCATCGGCTGCTCGAGACGGTCCAATCGGGGAGCCTAGCAGATCGGCAGTTAGCGAGCGAACCAATGCGGAAAGCTGTCGCAGGCGCACCCTTATCGCCTAATATTCTCGTGTTCACTGATGTTGGGCTGCGACACGCCCTTCGCGAGCTTGGCCGATCGCGGCTCGCTAGACCTGTCCTGCGCTGCAGAGGGCGTGCGTCGTCCTAAGCACTTTTCCACCTACCCGCCCAAGGACAGTTACAATCCCGCTTGTCAGGAGCACTCAAGCGATCTAACCAGAGTGCATTCGAATGCATTGGAGGTTGCGTATGGCGGACTGGCTGAAGCGCGGACGCACCGTGGAGGTCACCGCCAGCAACGATCGACAAGTGCGGGACACCGTAGAGACGATCCTGGCCGACGTAGCGGAGCGCGGCGACGCTGCGGTCCGCGAGCTGTCCATCCGCTTCGACAAGTGGGACCGCGACGATTACCGCCTGTCCGGCCGCGAGATCCAGGAGTGCATCGACCAGATGTCAGCGCAGGACATCAAGGACATCGAGTTCGCACAGGCTCAGGTGCGCAACTTCGCACAGATCCAGCGCGCGTCGATATCCGACGTGGAGGTGGAAACGCTACCCGGGGTCGTGCTTGGTCACCGCAACGTGCCGATCCAAGCTGCCGGCTGCTACGTGCCCGGCGGCAAGTACCCGCTGCTTGCCTCGGCGCACATGAGCGTCATCACCGCGAAGGTCGCAGGCGTGCCGCGGGTCGTCACCTGCGCGCCCCCATTCCATGGCAAGCCCGCTCCCGCGATCGTCGCCGCGCAGGCCATGGCCGGCGCCGACGAAATCTACTGCCTCGGCGGCATCCAGGCTGTCGCGGCGATGGGCATCGGAACGCCCTCCATCGCCCCGGTCGACATCCTCGTTGGTCCTGGAAATGCCTTCGTCGCCGAGGCTAAGCGGCAATTGTTCGGCCGCGTCGGCATCGACCTGTTCGCGGGCCCTACCGAGACGCTGGTGATCGCAGACGAGCAGGGCGCGGACGCCGAACTGTGCGCCACCGATCTGCTGGGGCAAGCAGAGCACGGCCCGGACAGCCCGGCAATCCTGCTCACCACGTCCGAGAAGCTGGCGCGCGAGACGATGGCGGAGATCGAGCGCCTGCTCGAGATTTTGCCGACCGCCGATTACGCCCGGCGGGCGTGGGAGAGCTACGGCGAGGTGATCGTGGCCGAGGACGACGCGGAGATGGTGCGCATCGCCGACGAGATCGCCTCGGAGCACGTCCAGGTGATGACTCGCGACCCGGACTATTTCCTCGAGAGGATGACCAACTACGGCGCTTTGTTCCTGGGTCCGCGGACGAATGTGGCGTTCGGTGACAAGGTGATCGGCACCAATCACACGCTGCCGACGCGGAAGGCAGCGCGCTATACGGGCGGTCTCTGGGTGGGCAAGTTCCTCAAGACCTGCACCTATCAGCGGGTGACCAGCGACGCAGCCTCTGCGGAGATCGGCGAGTATTGCAGCCGGCTCTGTGCGCTGGAGGGCTTTGCAGGGCACGGCGAGCAGGCCAACGTCCGCGTGCGTCGGTATGGGGGTCGCAACGTGCCCTATGCCGGCGCAGCGGAGCCACTGGTCGCCGCCGAATGATCGATCTGCCACGTTCGCCAGGCTTTCGATTGGACGGCCTGCGCGCGCTGGTGACCGGGGCAGGACGCGGCATCGGGCTGGCCGCGGCCGCCGCGCTGGCGGAGGCAGGCGCGCACGTCACTCTGGCGGCGCGCACCGTGACGGAGATCCAGGAAGCAGCCGAGGCGATCACCGCCGCCGGGGGCGGGGCGCGCGCGCTGGTACTGGACGTGCTCGACACGGCCACCACGCGCGCCACGATAGCGGCGCAGGAGCCATTCGCGATCCTCGTCAACAACGCCGGCACCAACAGGCCCAAACCGTTCGTGGCGGTCGGCGAGGACGATTACGACGCCGTGCTCGACCTCAACCTCAAGGCAGCCTTCTTCGTGGCTCAGTCGGTCGCCGACGGCATGATCGGCGCCGCGCGGGGCGGATCGCTCATTCACATGGGATCGCAGATGGGGCATGTCGGTGGGCCACGGCGGACGCTGTACTGCGCGTCGAAATGGGCGCTGGAGGGCTTGTCGAAGGCGATGGCGCTCGACCTGGCGCCGCACCGGATCCGGTCGAACACGATCGCGCCGACCTTCATCGAGACGCCGATGACCCGCCCCTTCCTCGACGACGCCGCGTTCCGCGACGACGTTCTCAAGCGGATCAAGCTCGGAAGGCTCGGGAAGGTCGAGGACCTGATGGGCGCCGTCGTCTACCTCGCTTCGCCCGCCGCGACGTTGGTGACGGGCACGAGCCTCGTTGTCGACGGCGGCTGGACCGCGGACTGACGTCTGAAAGGATCACCATGGCCGACCGCATCCTGACCACCCATGTTGGTTCGCTGCCGCGAAGCCGCGCCGTGACCGACCTGATCTTCGCGCAGGAGCGCGGCGAAGCGGTCGACGCCTCCGTACTAGACGACGTCCTCGGCGCGGCGGTCGACGCCTGCGTCGCCCGTCAGGTCGAGAGTGGCGTTGACCTCGTCTCCGACGGCGAGATGTCGAAGATCAGCTACGCCACCTACATCAAGGATCGGATCACCGGCTTCGATGGCGACTCGCCGCGTACACCGCCAGCGGACCTGGAGGATTTCCCCGCCTTTCTGCAGCGCCAGGCGGCAGGCGGGGGCACGCCGACCTATCGCCGCCCCTGCTGCGTCGGCCCGGTGGCGCCGCGGACGCTGGCCCCGCTCCACGCCGACGTCGCGAACCTCAGCCGGGCCGTGGCGACGCACCGGCCTGGCGGCGCCTTCATGAACGCCGCATCGCCGGGCGTAATCGCGCTGTTCCAGCCCAACGAATTCTATGCCTCGCAGGACGACTATCTCGAGGCACTCGCCGAGGCCATGCGCCCGGAGTACGAGGCGATCGTCGCCGCCGGACTGACGCTGCAGCTCGACAGCCCGGATCTCGGCCTCGGCCGCCACATGATGTACAAGGACCGCAGCGAAGCGGACTATCTCACTCTGATAGAACGGCACGTCGCGGTGCTCAACCATGCGCTCCGCAACGTGCCGGCGGAGAAGGTCCGCATGCATGTTTGCTGGGGCAACTACGAGGGGCCGCACACGCGCGACGTGGAGATGCGCACAATCCTTCCGGTCCTGATGAAGGCGAAGCCGCAAAGTCTGCTGTTCGAGACTGCGAACCCGCGCCATCAGCATGACTGGCAGGCCTTCCGTGACCTTGCAGGGCTGGTCCCCGAGGATCGCATGCTGATCCCCGGGGTGATCGACTCGACCACCAACTTCGTCGAGCATCCCGAGGTGGTCGCGCAGCGCATCGAGCAATTCGCCGGCTTGGTCGGCCGCGACCGTGTGATCGCGGGCACCGACTGCGGCTTCTCGACCTTCGCCGGCTTCGGGGCCGTGGATGCGGACATTGTCTACGCCAAGCTGGCGACGCTTGCCGAAGGCGCCGCGCGCGCCAGCGAGCGCCTGTGGAAGCGCGCGGCATGACGCTGAAACAGCGCCTGGCCGCGGGTGAGCGCATCGTCGGCACCTTCGTGAAGACTCCGTCCCCCATCGTCGTGGAGGTGCTGGCGCTGTCGTCTCTTGACTGCCTGTGCCTCGACGCCGAGCACGCCCCCTTTGACCGCGCCGCGATCGACGCTTGCGTGCTGGCGGCACGGGCGGGCGGCAAGGACATTTTGGTGCGCGTGGCGAGCACCACGCCGGAACACGTGCTCGGCGCATTGGATTGTGGCGCCACTGGTGTGGTCGCTCCGCATGTCCGCTCCGCCGACGAGGCGCGAGCCCTGATCCGCATGGCGCATTACGGTGCCGGCGGACGGGGCTATGCCGGGTCGTCCCGCGCCGCCGGTTATACAACGACATCGATGGCGGATCATATCGCCGCCTCCGCGCAACGGACGGTGGTCATCGCGCAGATCGAGGATCCCGAAGCCGTCGACGCGATCGACGACATAGCGGAGGTGGACGGCATCGACGCGCTCTTTGTCGGCCGTGCCGATTTGACGGTGGCTTATGGCACCACCGATCAGGACGATCCGCGCGTCGTCGCGGCGGTCGAGCGGGTCTGCGCCGCTGGACGGGCGCGCGGACGCCCGGTCGGCATGTTCCTGTCGCGCGCGGCCGACATCCCGCTGTGGGCCGAGAAGGGCGCCACGCTCTTCCTGCTCGGCTCCGACCACGGCTTCCTGCTCGCGGGGGCAAGAGCCCTGGCACAGGTCGGGGCCGCGTAGAGGGCGTATGCCTCCGGCGACGCCGGGGATCAGCCTGCAGCGCGGGCGGGGCGGCGCGTGATGCCGTCAGGCGATAGCGGAGACACTCACCCGCGCGCCAGCGTCTCGGGCAAGCTCCGCCAGATCAGCGCCGCGACCACGAAGATGACGCACGACGCGAGCATCGCCGCCTGGAGGCCGACCGCGCTGGCCAGCGCGCCGGTGGCAAGCGGCGAGAAAAAGCTGATCAAGCGGCCCCAGTTAAAGATCGAAGCAGCGGTGGATTTGAGATGCGGCGGGTACAATTCCGCCAACCATGGCCCCCAGACGATGCTGCACGAAACCCCGAAGCCATAGAGGAAGCCGACCGCCAGCAGCAGCGGCACGATCGACGGACTCGCAATGTAGATCGCCACCGCCGCGGCGGTCAGCGCAAAGCCGAGCGCGCCGAACCTCCGTCCTAGCCGGTCGCAGGCCCAGCCCCAGACGAAGCCCCCGATCATGTTGCCCGCGAACTGCGCCGCGACCAGGTTGCCGACGATCCCCGGCGGCAGCTGCCGGACTTCCTTGAGGTAGATCGTCAGCCACCCGCTGAAGGCCTGGTAGGCGAAGAAGTTGAGTCCTGTCAGCGTCGCCAGGAGCAGCGTGCGTCGCCGCACGCTCGGCGCGAACAGCTCACCGATCGGAAAGCGCGACACCCGAGCGCTTGCTCCGCTCGCCGGCACGATCAACCACGCCAAAGCGGCGAGCGCGACGGGCGGGACGCCGCCGAGCCACAACAGCACGCGCCAGTCGCGATCGCCGAGGTGACCGAGTGCGAGGCCGAGCACGACGATGGCGCTACTAAAGGTCAGGTTGACGGCACTCGCCAGCCGACCGCGCACCCGCGGTGCGAACAGGGCGACGTAGATGCCCACGATCACCGGGAAGCTGCCGCCAAGAAAGAGCCCGAGCACGAAGCGCTGCGCCAACAGCTGGGTATAGCTGCCCACAGCGGCGCCGGCGATCAGCATGACGCCATAGCCAACCATGATCGCGACCAGCATGTTGCGCCGGCCGAGCCGGTCGGCGAGCTGGCCGAAGGCGATGGCGCCGATCAGTGCCCCGGCCCCTTGCGCCGAGTAGGCCGATCCGGCCTGGGTGAGCGACAGGCCGAGGCTGTCGCGGATGAAGGGCCGCAGCACGTCGACCGTGTTCCACGCCCAGCCGTAGAAGAATTCGGCGACCAGCACGAAGGCGAACGCCGCCAAACGGCGAGGCAGCCCGTGTTCGAAGGCCGGTTCCGGCGCGACCGGCACCGGCACGACGGCGGCGCCCCCGTCTGCGCCGCCCATAGCGGGAGCGAGCGTCGTCGCCGTTCCGATCGCGCCGGTCACCCTCGTCTCCTCACCGCTGGAAACGGAGCCGCAGGCCGTACATGCGCGGCGGCTCGTAGCTCGCCTGCAGCGGCGTGCCTCCGTATGAGACGAGCGTCTGGATGCTCTCGTTGGTGATATTGTCGACGAAGGCGATCAGCGACAGCTGCTTGTTGACCTCATAGGTCAGCGTCGCGTCAAGCTTCAACCACGGCTCCTCCCGCGCGAGCCGGTCGTTGAACGACTGCTCGTCATGGTGTCCGGCGAAGGATGCGGCGACGAACGGCGTCAGCGCCGAGTCACCACCCAGATCGATCCGATAGGAGGCGTAGGCCGAGCCCGAGTACCTCGGCGAATGCGGGATGTTGTTGCCGGAGAGGTCGCAGACGAACGAGAGGGCGGGCTGCCCGGCCCCGCCGGTTCCGGTCAGCGGCTGGCAATCGTACCCCGGAGCGATAACGCGACGTTGGCCGATACCCGCGATCGTCACCCCGTTGACGATGGTCGGCGCCGTCGCTGCCGCATCGTTGACGAGGATCGATCCGCCGAATGGCAGCGGGACGTTCTCAAACTTCGAATATTTGGCGTTGAGCAGCGAAAGGTTCGCGCCGATCGTGAGCTCCGGGGTCGGCTCCCAGATCGCCTCCGCTTCGATGCCGTAGGAGCGCGCGCGTGCGGCGTTGAAGGTCGTCTGCAGCGTCGTGCCTCCGACAATGATCTGCCGGCTCTCCTGCAGGTCGCGGTACTTGTTGTAGAACGCCGAGAGGTTGAGCTGGACGGTGTTGCCGAAGAAGCGGTTCTTCGCGCCGAGCTCGAATGCGGTAACCTTCTCGGGGCCGAACGTCGGCGCGCTCTGCGCGGCCGCGAGGCCTGCGTTAAAGCCACCGGAGCGGAAACCGGTCGAGGCGCTGGCGTACAGCAGGTTGCTGTCGGTCACCTGCAACTCGGTGCCGGCCTTCCACGTGACCTGGCTGAATTCCAGCGGGCAGTAGGTGGACGCCACCTGCTGGCCGGTCGCGTTGAGGATCGTTGCCGCCGTGACGCCGTCATCGTCGCAGTTCGACGGTTCCGCCGGAAAAATGCTGAGCGGCGGCGTCGGGTCGTTGATCGTCACCTGCGTCAGCGGATTGACGCCGTTCGGCAGCGTCGCGGGCAGGTACCAGAAGGCGGTGGCGTTCAGATACTCCTTCTTCTCGTGCGTGTAGCGCACACCGCCGGTGATCGACCAAGCGTCGGTGACATGGAACGTGGCCTGACCGTAGGCAGCGCGCGAAAACACCTTCACGCGCTCGTACTGGTACGTGCCGTTGTTCTGCGATCCGGTGATCGGCGCCGCGAGCGCGCTCGAGCGGATCACGCGCGGCAGCTGCTGGTTGATGAAGCCGTTCACGAGGGTGTCGTTGAGGAAATAGCCGCCGAGCACATATTCGAACCGCTGCGACTTCGACGACAGCAGCTGCACCTCCTGACTGAAGGTGTCGGTGTGGGTGCGCGCCAGATCGATCGCGATAGACGAGGACGAGAAGTCGGAGTCGGTGGTCCGCTTGCCGCGGTAATGCACATAGCCGGTGATAGACTTCAGTGACACCGAGCCGAAGTCGTAGGACGCGGTCAGCGAGGTCGACGCCTGGTAGAGGTTACGGAACGGCTTGTAGTCGTTCGAGACGGTGAACTCGTCACCCGGGTTGTCGATCGGGATGCCAAGGTCCACGCCGGTGCCGACCGGCCCCAGCGGACCGGCGGCGGTGGTCCTGCAGTCGGGCACTCCGTCGCGGTTGCCGGCGCGCTCGTTCAGATAGACGATGTTGGGTGAGTTGAAGAGGATCTGACATGTGGCCGGATCGATGTACGATCCGATCTGCTTGTAGCCGAACGCCGAGGCGCCGTTACCACCCTGCTTCGCGTAGTCGGCACGCAACGTGGCGCTGAAATCGCCGACGTCCCACTTTACCGAGCCGCGGACATACTGCTTGTTCTCGTCGAAGAGATCCGCCTGCGGATCGTAGCTGTTCTTGACCCACCCGTCGGCATAGTCGGTCACGCCGACGAGTCGTACCGCCACGTTCTCCGACAGCGGTACGTTGACGTACCCTTCGAAGCGCACCTTGTCGTAGTTGCCGACCGTCAGCGTCGATCCGTAGTCGAGCTCATGCGTCGGCGCATTGGTGGTCACGACGATGTTGCCGCCGAAGGTGTTGCGGCCGTAGAGCGTTCCCTGCGGCCCACGCTGCACCTCCAGCGTGGCCACGTCGGCGAAGCCGAGCGACGCCTGGCTGGTACGAGATTGGTAGATCCCGTCGATGAAGTAGCCAATGGTCGGATCGCCGGTGACACCGTTGTTGGCGGTGCGGACGCCACGCATCGCGGGGCGGACGTCGGAACCGGTCTGGCCGAAACTGAAGCCTGGCACGAACTCGTTGAGCCGCGACATGTCGACGACGCCGCGGTTCTTCAGGGTGTCACCAGCAATCGCGGTGATCGCCAGCGGCACCGTCTGCAGGTTCTCCTCGCGCCGCTGCGCCGTGACAACGATGTCGCCGATGCCGCCGCCCTGCTCCCCCGCGGATGTGTCGGCAACCTCTGCGTTGCTCTGCGGCTGCGACGCGGTGTCCACCGCTCCGGACGCGCTGGTCTGCTCAGCCTGTGCGAACGCCGGCTGGGCGCCAGCGACGAGCGCCAACACGGAAGTACGGAGAATGAGATCTGTAACCGACATGCTGCCCCCTCATGTTCGTTTGTTACAGCGAGGCTATCGGGCTTGTTAGATCATGTCCACGGAATTTTGCATTCGAATTACAAGGCGACTTATGGGCGCGTGCACTCGTTAGCTGATGGTTAAGAAATCAGCGGAAATGCGGCGTTTTCGCCCATCCTTTGCAGCGCCACGTACGATCGATAGGTGCTCGAAAAACATCCGTAAGGTTCCCGGAAATCTCGAATTCGGCGAGAATCGGGCCTCCCGCGCGGTTCCGGATGCGATCTAACGGCTCAGGCGAGACGAGCCGATCGCCCTTCCATAAATCTGCCACTAAAGAGGCGTCGTTCGGTTGGTATCCGTGGGTCCACAACCCGTTCCAGCAACATGTCCACGGCCGCCTGGGTCATACGACGAACAGGCTGACGAATGGAGCACAGTCTGTAGCTGCCCCAACTCGCAGGGTCAGTGCCGTCGAAGCCGACAACGGACAGATCCTCTGGTATGCGCAGCCCGAACCGTTCTCGGGCTACGTCGATCGCACCGATCGCCATGAGATCGTTGACGCACACGACCGCGTCCAATCTGCCAGCCTCCGCCATCAACGCATCCATGGCCTCGCCGCCGCTGGCATAGCCGAAGTCACCGCGCTTCTGAGGAACATCGGTGATGCCAGCCTCGCCGAGCCGGGCCAGCGCTGCGCGCCGGCGCTCCTCACCGACATAGCTGTCGGCCGGTCCGGCGACGACGGCGAACCTTCGATGTCCCGCCGCGAGGAGCCGCTCCACTAGATCCCGCTGGCCCGCCACCGAGTCGCATGCAACAGAGGTCGCCGGGGCACGACCGCTAAGGCGATTGTAGAGCACCAGCGGCACACGTTGCGCGGCGAACCGCTCAATCTGGTCGTCGGTGAGATGCGCTGCGCAGATGACACCGTCGACGCTGTGCCGCAATACCTGCTCCAGCACGCCGTCCACATCACTTTCCGCCTCAAGCGAGAACAGCAGCATCCGGAGGTCTCGCTCGGTCAGACGATGCGACAGTTCGGACAGCACCTCGGGATAGTGCAACATCGTCAGGCTCGACATAATGACCGCAACCAGATGCGTTCGTCGCGAAATCAGCCCTTGCGCGAGGGCGTTTGGCCGATAGCCGAGCTCCGTGGCGGCCTTCATGATGCGGTCGCGCGTCGTCGCCGATATCGATCCGTTCGGCGCGAAGCAGCGCGACACCGCCGATTGCGACACGCCCGCACGCTTCGCAACATCATAGGACGTCGCGCGACGGGATGGACGATCAAACCCCTCCGCCTCTTCGGCCCCGGGCCCCTCGCCCGCGCTCTTGCTTCCGGCCACCCGCGCCCCCGTGACAACTGCATTCGAATTCATTAACGTCGCACGCCAGCAGCCTCGCACATCGCGACGCTCGCAGGGGAGACGACGCACATGGCCGATCATGCGCCGAAGGGGTTCGAGCACGGCACCAGTTATGTCAAGGCACCGGCGCGCGACTCGATCGCCGACACGAGCGACGTCGTCGGCATCGTCGAGGCGGTGCTCGCCGACGTGAGATCACGCGGTGACGAGGCCGTGCGCGAGTACTCGATCAAGTTCGATCGCGCGGCCATCGACAGCTTCGAGGTCACACATGAGGAGCGGCTCGCCGCGGTGGCTGCACTGGAAACCCAGACGCGTGAGGACACCGAGTTCGCGATCGACAACGTGCGTCGATTCGCCGAGGCGCAACTGGCGACCATGCTGCCCTTGGAGGTGGAGCCGCTACCGGGCCTTCACCTCGGCCACCGGGTGATACCGATCGAAAGGGTTGGCGCGTACGTTCCGGGCGGGCGCTTCCCCCTGCTCTCCGCGCCCATCATGACCATCGTGCCCGGCAAGGTGGCGGGTTGCGACGAGGTCGTCGCGTGCCTGCCGCCCAACGCACACCAGGCGATGATCGCAGGTTGCCACCTATCGGGAGCCGATCGCATCTTCCGCATCGGCGGAGCGCAGGCGATCGCCGCGATGGCGTTCGGCACCGCGAGCGTTCCACAGGTGAACAAGATCGTCGGCCCTGGCAACGCCTTTGTGAACGAGGCCAAGCGGCAGGTCTTCGGACCGGTCGGCATCGACCAGCTCGCCGGTCCTTCGGAAATCTTTGTGCTCGCCGACGCGAGCGGCGATCCCCGCCTGATCGCCACCGACCTGCTCGCCCAGGCGGAGCACGACGTGCGGACGCGCGTCGGGCTGATCACCACCGATCGCGCTGTTGCGGAGGAGACCGCCCGCGAGGTGGCGCGGCAGCTGGAGACGCTGGCGACGGCCAACATCGCAGGTGAGAGTTGGGCCAACTACGGCGAGATCGTACTGTGTGACGACGAGGCGTCCATGATCGCCTACTCGGACCATGTCGCCGCGGAGCACCTCCAGATCCACACCGCCGACGCGCACGGCCTGGCGAGGAAGCTGCGCAACTATGGTTCGCTGTTCATTGGGGAGAATGCCAGCGTGGTTTATTCCGACAAGACTGTCGGCACCAACCACACGCTGCCAACGATGGGTGCCGGCCGCTACACCGGCGGCCTATGGGTCGGCTCCTACGTCAAAATCGCCACGCACCAATGGCTCGAAGACGAGGCTGTACTGCGCGTCGGTCCTCCAGCTTCGCGGCAGAGTGCCAGCGAAGGACTGGACGGCCACATGAAGGCGGCCCAGGTGCGCGTAGACAAGCTGCACCAGCTGGCAGGCTGATGATGCGCGATGGCGGCGACACATGCCGCCATCGCCTCGCTTGGCGGACGAAAAACCGCCCAATCGCGATAAAGCTGCTCATCGCCGGAACAGTTCAACGACGGCGATGATTGCGGATCTCGTGATGCCTTCGGCACGCACAGAGGCGTGCCGGTTCCTCGGCGAAACGGCGTGAACGGATCCACGTGACGCCAACATGGCGCCGCGTTCCCCGATCGACGTCGCCTCATTCTAATGCGAGCTTGCCGAAGCAGACCGACCGTCGACCTCTGCCCCCTGCCACAGCCGCTACGGCCTATGCGATCGCATCCGAGAATCTCCGCTTCAGCGACTTAGCTAAACTAAGCGGCTCGCTGGCACACCGCCGGCGGTGGCGCCCGGCATTCCGACGACGATCGCAAAGACGTCAGCCTGCCACGCGGAGCGCACCGCTGGCACTCGGATTGCACCGGTAGCCGTGGCTCACGATCAATCCTGCGGGCGGTCCTCGAACAGGGGCATCGACGGTGCGTCGCCACCGCGCACGACAAAGGCGACCATGTCAACGGACGCGGTGTTGCGGAATGCGTGCGGCAGACCGACCGGCACGCTCAGAGTGTCGCCCGCCCCCATCAGGATCTCTCCGCCGGCCCAGCTAACCTCCAGCGTGCCGCTGTGCACGAAGACCACCTCGACCTCACGACGCGCGTGGCTCGGCACATAGGCGCCCGTACTCATCGTCAGTCGTCGTAGATTGAAGTCATGCGGCCACCAGCCCGCGATCGGTCCTGGTATGAAGCCGTCCCCCGTCGCCACAGGCGTAATCACAGGCGCCTCCTCAACGCCCTCACGTGCGAGCAGCGAGCGCGGATTGCCTGTCATGGCATCGGCCGAGACGACGCACTCCAGCAAGCGGTCCAGCGGCGGCGTCTTAAGCTCCGCGGCCTGGTCCTCGTCGGTACCCTCAAGCAATTCAACATCCTGGAGCTCGTAATCTCCCTTTGACGTGTCGATGAGACGACCGCCCTTAGCGAGCTTCAGTCCATGGCCTTGCGCCGCCTCAAAGACGGCGGGCGCCCAGGTCACCTTGCCGGGATCGTCCTGTCCCAGTACCGTGAAGAGGAAGCCAACCCCCTCGTCCAGCTTTTCGAAGCCACGGAACATGTGGATCGGCACCGACGCGACGTCGCCCGGAGCGATGTCGATGTGGCCGTCCTCCTTATTGGGGCCGAACGGCAGGCGCCAATGACCGGAGTGGACGACAAAAACCTCGGCGGTGTCGTGGCTGTGCTGAGAGTTGACACATCCGAACGGCTGCCGCGCCGCCCCGATGTTGAAACCATGCGGCTCGACAATGTGGACGTGCTGGTCCGCGCTCTCCGATACACCAGCCCCGATGATCGTGAAATTCTCCTTCTCCGTCGAGCCCGGCGTGCGCGTGTCGATGAAGGCCGTGCGGCACGGCACCAGATCGGCGTAGCGCACCAGCCGCGCCTTCATGGCCTGCTCAGTCCATTCCACTTCATATCTCCACTCACGGAACGCTATTGCATCCGAATGCAGAACAGGTAGATCAACGCTCTACCCAGCGCAAGGCAGCTTGAGCATCGTGAACGCGCAGTCAGAAGTGACATCGCATATTGCGGATACGATACCGCTGGTGCTGCTGCCGGGCACGCTATGCGACGAGGCCCTGTTCGCCCCCCTGCTGACGCGCCTCGCGCCCCGTCCGGCACAGGTTACGCCTGTCCGCTGGAGCGATGCCTCCCTTGCCGCCGAGGCCGTCCTCGCCGCTGCGCCTAAGCGCTTCGCCCTCCTAGGATTTTCACTTGGCGGCCTCGTGGCGCTAGAGCTGGCGCTCCGAGCGCCTGAGCGCGTAGCTGGCTTGGCGCTGATCGACAGCAACGCCCGGGCGCGGGCGGCAGGCCTGGGACCTGCCGACGTGTCGCCGCTCACGGCGGTCACGCGAGCCTGGCCCAAGCACGTCGCCGCCCACCGCAGCGGCGATGCCGATCTGCGGGACGCAGTAACAGCAATGGCTAAGCGCACGCCCGACCGGACGTTTGCGGCACAGGAGGAGCTGGCATGCACGCGCAGCGACAAGCGCGGGCGGCTCTCCAAGCTTTCGATGCCTGCCCTGGTGCTGGCCGGCGCGGAGGACGAACTCTGCCCACCAATCATGCAGCGCGAACTGGCCGACGGTCTTGCCGACGCAGAGTTAGTGCTGATCGACGGCGTGGGTCACTTCGCGCCGCTTGAGGCGCCTGAGGTGGTGGCCAAACACGTTTCTGTGTGGCTTGCCCGCGTCGATTTGGCATCAAGCATCCGATACGTTTCTGAAGCGACTGGGAGGGACCCGATGACCGAAGCGCCAACCGCCACGCCTGAAGCGCAGCAGACGGAGGCTCGCGTGCTCCAGGTGGAACGACGCGACTTTACGGAACTGGTGCCAACGGATCGCGCTCGTGCACAGGGCATGCGCGGCTTCGACCCCATCTACACCGACATTGTCGACTACATCGTTCGTTGCACGCACCGCATCTGGGACGAGCGTGACGTGGGCCTGATCTACACCCACTACACGCACAATTGCGTCGCCTATACGACGATGGGCACGATGTATGATCGTGAGACGCATATCCGCGACACGATCCAGCGGCTGGTGGAGTTCCCCGATCGGCGCGGGCTGGCGCAGCAGGTCATCTGGCGGGGCAATGACACCGAGGGATTCTACACCAGCCACATGACCCATGGTCAGGGTAGGCACAGCCAGTACGGGATGTACGGCAAGCCGACCGGACGCACCTTCCTGACTAGGACGGTCGCCGACTGCATGATCATCGAGAATAAGATCTACAAGGAGTGGATCGTCCGCGACAACATGGGCCCGATTATCCAGCTCGGACTCGATCCGCAAGCATACGCGACCGACATCGCCCGACGTAAGTTCGAGGCCGGTGAACCAATCATGGAGGTGGTAGAGAACCGCCGCCTACTCGGTCAATATCCCCCGGAGACGGAGGCAGACGTATCGATCGCGCACAGCGAGGACGAAGCACAGCTGCTGCGCGACCTGCACCACATCTACAACAAAAGAATGTTCGGCCGCATTCACGAACTCTACGCACCGAACTGCCAATGGCATGGTCCGCTCATGCGCGAGTACTACGGTGTTGCAGCCGTGCTGCAACAGACCATGCGGCTCGTCGCGCTCATTCCCGACGGCTACTTCGTGCCGCAGCACATCTGCTCGGTCGAAAGCGAGGAGGGCGGCACCAAGTACGCCATCCGCTGGACGCTTGACGGCCATCATCTCGGCTACGGACCGCTCGGCGCACCGACCGGACATCCGCTCTTCGTCATGGGCGTGACGCACTTGCACGTTCGTGACGGCAAGGTTATCGATGAGTGGGCGGTGTACGACGAGTTGTCAATGCTGGCGCAGATTAAGCTGGCCGAAATGCAACGTCAGGCAGGCTGAGGTCGGAAGCACCGACGCCGCGAACGACACCACTTCTGCTTGCTCGGTGGATTGGCAGCGCGAGGTGAACTTAAAGCAAGCTCACCCCCGCTGCCGCTGTACGCCGACCGATTAGGCTTTGGCCTTATTCCTGTGGGCTTTATGCACACGCGTGATCTTGGGACAGATATCCTAATTAAGGAGGCGCGGCAAAGCTGCTTCTTCAATCATCAAGTCTGTCACGCAACGCCTTCCCTACGTAGCCCGAGCAGCAGCTCGCAGGCGTGGCGCCCCGCCCGTCCGCGTCCTCTTTCCGCTCTGCAATTGCGGATCCGCAGCAGGCGCCGACATTGGGGGTCGTAGACCGCCTCGACTTCTCACGTCGGCAATGGGCGCGGCTCCGGCTGCGCCGCGTGCCCAGCGGTTTGGCGCCGACTCGGCGTAGCTACGCGGAAACTCGACTGCCATTTCTCACGTAGGACGCGCTACCCACCCCCGTCCGAAGGCAAAAAACGAGATCCAGAAGCGGTCGTCCCCGGCGCCCTTCCCGCCGTCCAACTCCGGCCGCTCACTCATATCGGCGTCCGCGCATATGGCCATTCCGCGCAGCTGTCCGGCTGGCTCAGCCGGGACGATTGCGGACAAGCTTCTCCCGTTTGGCTGGCAACAAATCGTAGATGATGCCTACCAACTTAAACGCGACCTTCGCCGTTAATTAAAACCGGTCAAACCGCCCAGCGGATTCTGAGGCAGGGATGAGTGACATCACAGCCTCGTGAGTAATCACAATCGATGTCTCTTCGGCGTCGCGCCAATGGAATGGCGTGCTTGCTGCACGTATTTCGTCAGGTTCATGAACTTAATGATGGCGTGTGCGAGCAGGCGGCCAGAGGCCTTCATCGGGCGGAGGACTTGAATAAACAGAATCGCCCGCGACTTATCGCTGTCGTTCCAAACTTCGTGCGGAAAGCTTTCGTCGAACATCAGGATCTCGCCGTTCGCCCAACCGCGTGTCTGATTCTCAACCTCGATGCGGCACTCCTCGACTCCCGCCGGAACGCGGAGACCGAGATGAATATTCAGCAGCGCCTTAGAAAACCCTTTGTGACGAGGGACATGTGTACCGGCGTCCATGACCGAGAAAAAGGCGGTCACGAGATCGGGTATGTCGTCTAACATTGCGGCGGTGTTCGGGCATTTTGCTTTGTTGGCGACCACTTCGTAGCCATGTGCTTCGAAGAAGAAACTACGCCACTTGTCGTCGGGAGCAATCCGTCGATGGTAGGCTGCGATCTGGCCGAGCGGCGGAATGACGTCGCGTTCGGTGGCAAGCGCATCATATTCCGCCTGGATAGCCAGCCAGTTTGCCCTCAACTGCTCGATCCACGGGAGCACCGCCGGATCGAGGATCGGCGTTACCGGGATCAACGAGGCGCGCTCGATGCGGCGATTCAGTGCCGGACGAAGCTTCTTGCCGAAACGGAGAACAGTGGAGTTGGAGCGCTTGCCGGCTTTGCCGACGGTCTGGACTTGGTCGTGCATTTATATGGCTCCACGGTTCGGACAGAACTTCGGCTCTGTGCTCATCTCCAACCCTAGGGCAAACTGCATTGACGTCCCAGCCCATTCGCTTGGAGAGGTAAGACAGGATTGGTGGCGTTTCTCAGGTTACGGCTACTGTGCCTCCGCTTCGCGACAGCAGGAACGGAAGGTGACATAGAAGCGGGTTGAGATGTCTGCGATTGTGGGCGCAGATGCACGGTAGCGGGTACCCTGCGGGTACGAGGGGCACGGCAGAAAGCGCCTGCCGAGAGCGCACGGGGTGCCGGGCCGGAGGGTATCTCCGCCGCGATCTTCACGTTGCGCGCAGAGGGACGATCGAGCACGCTGGAGCGGTCGCAATGGGTCGGACCGCGTTATGGAAAACATATTTTCCGGTTCCCATCTTTCCCTTTCCTGTTTGACCTGGACGGAACCATTCTCACGTCGATCGAAGCGTCGCGGAGAGTGTGGGGGCGGTGGGCGGCGCAGTTCGGCCTGGATGGGGACACGTTCTTGCCGAGCGCTCATGGCATGCTCATAAGGGAAGTCATCGCCGGACTGTCACTCCCGGACATCGATGCCGATCGCGACGCCGAAAACATTCTTGCTGCCGAGATGGTCGATCAGGACGACGTCGACCAGCTTGCGAAGCTTGAGCGGCGTCGCATCGATGTAGCCAGCCTCGATCGGCGGGGGTCATGCCTCAGGCTTTTGCGAGCTTTGCGCCCGCCGCGCTAACCTCGAGCAGGCCAACCGGTTGCGTCTGCTTGCGCGGTCCTCGACATAATTTCACCCGACATCGTTCGCGACGACCGCCGCGCTCTGTTCAGAGATCCGTAGTTCCTTACTGGTCGCATTAACGACGGGTCGCTCTCCCGACACGGCGCTCCAAAGCGGCCGGTCCGCTCTCCACCCGGACGCAGGCCCTCGAGCCCCCGCCCTGCCTCCTAAACAAACGTCCGGTTCTCGAGACAGACGGCTTAACAGCGGAGGAGGCCGGTATCCAACCAACCAAGCCACACCGACAGCTTCGCGGAACGCTCAGACGGATCGTTCGCCCAGATGAATGTGTGGCCGCACTTAGAGGTGCGCAGGCGCCGGGAACGACAGCTTCTGGATTCCCCGCGCGAGGAACTTTGGGCGCAACTCAATTTCTGCACAGGGTGAGCGGTAGCGCGCAAGCCGGCCGCCAATCCTCTCGCAACCCGATCAGTTCCGGTTCGCCTTGGAAGTCCTTCCCCCCAACAACTTCCCACTCCTAGCCGCGGGGATGATCCTGGTCGTTACCCGTATGATCAAGACCTCACGTTCGGATGATCCGATGCGCCCGCGCAGCTGAATGATGGTGGTGGCGTCGCCTCGTAGAAGTCGTTTGGTCAGCCGCACTGATCGACAGGCGGCGCAATTCGGAGATCAGACATGAAGCGCTTCCTCGTCGTGCCCGCCCTCGCCTCGATCGCGCTCGCCGGCGCCGCCCAGGCGCAGGACTTCAGCGGCCCCAGTGTCGGCGTCCAGCTCGGCTGGAACGAGGAGACCATCCGCAACCCGCGAACCGAGCTCGGGACGGTCGCCATCGACCAGAAGCGAGACAGCTTCGTCGGCGGCGTCTTCGCAGGCTACGACCAGCAGATCCTGCCGAACGTGGTCCTGGGCGTACAGGGCGACATCAACATCGCGGCCAGCGACGAACTCCGCCAGCGGAACGCCGCCTCGAACGTGAACTTGGATCCCAAGTACTCGTTCGATCTCACTGCACGTGCCGGCTACGTGGTCGCACCGGGCACCCTGCTCTACGTCCGTGGAGGCTACGCGAACGAGCGTGTCCGGACTACCGTCGCGGCGGCGAGTAGCACCACCACGGACGCGAGCAATCGCGACGGCTGGACGGTTGGCGGCGGCGTGGAGCGCGTCCTCTACGACAAGATCTCCGCTCGGGTGGAATACCGCTACGCCGACCTGAAGGACGATGGCGGCAAGTTCGACCGCCACCGCATCATGGTCGGTGCGGCCTACCGCTTCTGAGCTTTGGCGGTCGACGGAGGCAGGCGAGCGACCGCTCCTGCCTTCGCCGCCCGGAGCAGCCGACCGGCGGCCGGCACGAAGCACCCCCGGGCCGCTCCATTTGATCGACGGCAGCTGCATCGAACAGGCCGACGATACGCTCGCACGTGCAGCTGTGACCCTGCTCAAGAGAAGAAAGAGCAAGCATGACCCACCAGAACAGCACCGTCAGCCTCGGGCGACGCTTCCTCGCGACGCCCACCGACCTCGGCTCCGATGCCACTCGTGACATCTCGGCCGGCCTCGCGGGCCTGCTCGCCGACGTGTTCGCGCTCTACGTGAAAACGAAGAACTTTCACTGGCACATGAGCGGACGAAGCTTCCGCGACTTCCACCTGCTGCTGGACGAACAGGCCGAGGAAATCTTCTCGACTGTCGATCCCATCGCCGAGCGCGCGCGCAAAATCGGAGGTACGACCATCCGGTCGATCTCCGACATCGCGGGACGGCAGCGCCTGCTCGACAACAACGCCGAGTACGTCGACCCGATCGACATGCTGGCCGAGCTGCACGGCGACAACAAGCAAATCGTCTCCGAGATGCGCCGCGTGCACGAGCTCTGCGAGTCCTATTCGGACACCGCCACGACCAGCCTGCTCGAGAACTGGATCGACCAGGCGGAGCGCCGCTCGTGGTTCCTCTTCGAGACGTGCCGGGACGCCGTGGTGCGCTGACCGAGGATCGCCGCAAAGAGCGAACGCCACCGGCGCGCAACTGCGTGCCGGTGGCGTTCCAATTGTACGTGAAAGCGACCGCTCCGAGAGACGCCTTGTCCGGTCAGGACGGCGGATCAGGCGTTGAGACCACCGTCTACGGTGATGCCGGTACCGTTAATGTGCCTGCCGCCCGGTCCCGCGAGGAACGCGACGGTCGCAGCTACGTCCTCCGCGGTTCCGTAGCGGCCGAGCGCGATATTCGCTCGCTGGCTCTCGGCTCCCGGACCGTCGGCCGGGTTCATGTCGGTGTCAGTCGGTCCGGGATGGACGACGGTCACCGCGATGTCGTCCTCGCCGAGATCGCGGGCGAGCGCCTGGGTGAGCGCGAGAAGCGCCGACTTGCTCGCGGAATAGACCGCCACGTTCGTCTGCAGGACGCGCTCCGCCAGGCAGCTGCCAATGTTGATGATACGCCCTCCCCCCTTCAGGTGCGGGATCGCGACCTGCGACGCGACGATGACCGACTTCACGTTGACGTCGAGGATGGCCTCGATGTCCTCCAGCGACATCTCGGTAAGCGGTCCGCCGCGGGCGATACCTGCGTTGTTGACGAGCACGTAGAGACCACCGAGCTCCTCCACCGCCTGCGTGACAGAGGCCTTCACCTGAGCGGCATCCGCGCTGTCGGAGCGGATGACGACCGCCTTGCGGTCAAGGGCGCGGATCTCGGCCGCCACCGTCTCCGCCGCATCCGCCGACGCCTGGTAGGTCAGTGCGACGTCGGCCCCCTCCTCGGCGAGACGTCTCACGATCGCGGCTCCGATGCCGCGGCTGGCGCCGGTGACGAGCACCTTCCTGCCTTCGAGAGTGGCCACGTCGATTCCTTCCTTGCTGAGAAAGTGTTGCCCGGCATCAGCCGGCAAGCGGGCGGACGCCGTGGGCGTTTTGGGTCCGTGCCGTCGTCCGGCGAACGATCGCGAGAACGACGTGAGCGAGGAGCGCACCGACAACGGGCAGTGCCCGCACGCCGAGCCCGCACTGCAGCGCGATCGCCCCGATGGCCGCGCCGAGCGCGTTGCCGAGGTTTGAGGCGCCGATGTTCGTCGACGACGACAGGGCTGGGGGCATCCGCCGCCTTGTGGACGACCCAGAGCTGAAGCGGCGGCACCAGCGCGAACGCGGCCACGCCCCACAGCAGCATGACGGGCGCCATGATCGCCGTCGAGCCGACCGCAAGGGTCATGACCGCGAGGAGCAGCGGAATCGAGCTCAGCGCCACGACCATCGTACGCTCGAGATCACGATCGGCGAAACGGCCCTCGATCCAGTTGCCGAGTGTCATGCCGACGCCGAGGAGGACCGACATGGCGCTGACGTAGAGAGCGGAACCCGACGTACCCTCGTGAAGAAGCGTCGCTACGTAGGTCAGCGTTACGGACATGACGGCCGACTGGATGGTGGTGACGGAAAGTGCGACGAGCACGGATCGCGACATCATTGCACAGGCGTCCCTGCGCACCCCTATGCGAGCTTCCGCGCCGCTCGGCGGAAGGACGGCGAGAAGGATGAGCGCGGCCGCGAAGCCAACGCGGCGGTGGCGAGAAAGACGATCCTCCACCCGATCGCATTCCCGGCCCACGTCGCCGCCGGAACGCCGGCGACGATGGCCACGGCAAGCCCGGGGGCGGCGACGACCGCGTGCGCCTTGCGGGCGAACCTCGCCGTCGACAGCGTGACGAGCGGGGTCCGACGGTGACGCCGACGGTGTAGGCGGTGACCAGGACGCCCGCCGCCGGGATGGTGACGGCGAGATCCCGCGCCATGACCGGTAGCATGCCCATGGGTGCGAATTTGGTCACGCCTATCCCGAAGGCACCCACGGCGAGCGCGGGGATGGCGAGCTTGCTGGTCATGTTGGCTCCGCTGGCTTCGCAGCGTTAATGGGGACCGGTCGGTCCACAATCAAGGACATGCGACGGCGTTGCGGGCAGAGCCTCTTCGAGCGACCGCCCCGCGGTAATCACCGCGCCTGCGTGGGATCGTCGCTCGGGTTCTCGTAGACGGTGTCGGTCGGCCCCGTGCCGGTCAGCAGCACGACGACCGGCTCGGCCCCCGTCTTCGCGAAATGAGGCGCGTTAGTCGGCTCGGTGTAGACGGATCCGACCGGCAGCGTCTTGAGCTTCGCCCGATCGTACTTCGCCCCGAAGCCAAAGTGCCAGGTGCCCTTCAGCACGGTACCGATACGGTCACCGGAATGATGATGCGCAGGGATTTCGGCATTCGGGCCGACCTTGAGGAGCTGCGCGTACATGCCGGGCTTCGACGCGTCGCCTAGGATAGTGACGACCTGCACCTTGGCATTTCCGGAGCCACCTGCCCCTCCCGTCGCCTTCTCGACCATCAGTTCGGCGAGCGTCTTCTCGTAGTTCGGCAGCGTAGCGGGAGCTTCCTGCGCGAGCGCCGGCGCGACCGCGAGCATGCCAGCCAGCCCGATGACAGACAGCTTCTTCATCGTACTTCCTCTCTGGTGTTGGGTGGACGTTGGTCGTCCCCGGGTTTCTCTAGAAACTCGACGGTCACGCCGTCGGGACCCCGCACGTAGATGAGCCGCAGTCCCCTTCGATCGCCTTCGGCGACGGTCTGGACGCGTCCGACGGCATGCCACCCCTCCGCTGCGATCCGGTCGAGCAGCGCGTCGAGGCCGGACACGTAGAAGCCTATATGCACCGAACCGACGTCGCACGCGCGCGGGTGAAAGGAGCTGCGGTCGGCCGGCGCCGTGTACTCGAGCAGCTCGATGCCGTGTCCCGGCGCCTGCACCATCGCCAGTCGCATTGCCGCTCCGGGCACCCCCACCAGCTGCTCGATGAACTCCGTCGCCTCAAACTTCCAGGTGTAGAGGTGCTCGAACCCGAGCACCCTGATCCAGAAGTCGAGAGCCGCGTCGAGAGAGCTGACCGTGATCCCGGTGTGCTCGGCCGCGACGATCGAGAACGCGCCGGCTCCAGTCGATTGCGTGCCGATCACGAGCCTGTCCGTGACCAGAAGGCGTCGCACTCGCCCAGGATGAAGTCGGTCTTTTCCTCGAACACCCAGTGGCCGCAGTCCTCGATCACCCCGCCATGCGCGTAGTCTGAGAGGGAACGGGCGCTAGCGATGCAGTGCTCGCCGAACGATCGGCTGCCCGCCCATGCGAGCACTGGAATCTGCAGCTTCTCGCGCGCGAACTCCGCAAGCTGTGCCGATTTTTCGGGGATGAAGCCGTAGTGGTTGAGGCTGGCGCGCAGATTGCCGGGCTGCTTCATCTGCATCGCGTACGCCTGGACCTCCTCCTCGGAGATCGCCTCGGGATCGTAGGCGAAGTCGCGGAAAAAGTGCCGGAGGTACTGCTCTTCTCGACCTTCGATCAGGAAGCGGGCGACGTCCATGCTCGCGTGCATGCCGAGATGCCAGTACGGCACACGCGGATCGACGTAGCCGTCGTAGCTCAGGCCGAAGAACGGCGTCTCGATCGTCGCCAGCGACAGGGCGCGCTCCTTGGCCATGTACGCGAGCGCCACGGACGGCGGGCCACCAAGATCGTGGCTCAGGATGTGGAAACTGTTGGCTCCTTCGACGTCCGCCAGTTCCAGCAAGTCCCGGGCGATCGTCGCCGGCAGGTAGTCGGCGTAGGGCTTGTCGCTGTCCGCATAGCCACGCAGGTCGGGTGCGATAAAGCGATAGCGCGTTGCCAGTCGCTCGAAGAAGGGCGTGAACTCGCGATGGTTTTGCGGCCAGCCGTGAAGGCACAGCACGGCGGGCCCGGTTCCCGCCGTCACGTAGAAGAGCGTGATGCCGTTCACCACGGCACGCCTGCGCTGCAGCTCCGCCATCGCCCATCTCCCGAAAGTCGTTCGGGAGGTGTGGTGCGCCGTTCAGCCGGTAAGCGACATCATGCGCTCGGCACCGTCCTTCATACCTTGGTGTAATGTAGACTGGAGTCCGGCATGAACGCGGCGTTCGGCTCCGGCCAGGATCGCAGGAAGACCTCCGCCACCCTTGCGAGCTCGTCATGCGAGGCGCCCGACCTTGCCTGCACGGCCATTCCCTGGATCATCGTCTGCACAAGGGAGGCAGCCTCGTCGGCGCTCGCACCGGACGGCAGGTCCGAGCCGCCCGACACCTCGGCGAGCCGCACGCCGAGCGCGCGCCTGAACGCCTCGCGCTCCTCCACCAGCTTTAAACGGACCCCGTCGCTCTCGGGCGAGCAGGCCAGTGCGGCGTTCGTGACCAGGCAGCCGCGCGGCGTATCGTCGCCAGCATGCAGCGCGGCCATTCCGCGAAGCAGGGACGCCACGATGCTGCGAGGCGTCGTCTCGGCGAGAGCCCGTCGGCGGAAGTCCAATTGGCGATCGTCGTACGAGGCGACGACCTTGCGGAACAGGTCCTCCTTGCTGCCGAAGGCCTTGTACAGACTGGACTTTGTGAGACCGGTGTGAGCGAGCAGTTCACTTAGGGACGTGCCCTCGTAGCCACGATCCCAGAAAAGGCGCTTCGCCCGATCGATAACCACCTGCTCGTCGAACCCGCGCGGCCGCGCCATCAGCCTCCTCCTCGGTCGCCGTCAAGGAGATATGGACCGAACGGTCCCGACGCAACGGCGCGGTCCTGATCAGCGCTCGGCGGCCCCTGATAAGGCAGCGGCGATCTCGCGTTTCCGCTCCGACGCCCTGGTTGTCTTCCGCCCGTGGTACAGGGACGTTAGATAGCCCTGCCGAACGCCCTCATGCTCAGGCGAACGCTCGAAGAGCGCCAGTGTCGACCTTTGCTCCATCGGGGGCGGGACGCGATCGTAGCCGTCCGCCTGGCCGAGCACCTTGACGCTGAATGCCTCACCGTAGGTGGTAAGACCTCCGTCGACTTGCCGGTCTATCGTCTCGACCAGCTTCCTGATCACCTACGCGCTGCGGCGACCTCGCCTTACCGCGAGCTCGTCGGCCAGCGAGAATTGACTGCCCAAGCAACATCCGCTCCAGCAACCGTCATGACTACCGCCGAGGCGTGAACGCGGACCCTTCGTGCGCGAGACAGGACGCCGACGAGCGTTGCAGAGCTCGACCTCGTCTTCATGGCTTCACCGCTGCTGCAGGACTACGACGTCATTCGCGTCCGCTCCGCAACCGGTCCGGTAGCCGGACGCGGTGGGCCGCACGCTGACGTCATGTCATGAGTACCTATCTCCGGTGCCGCTGCGAGGTGGCCATACACGGGTGTGATTGACCGCCGGGTGCAGGCCGCCTCTAGAACACGTGTCCCGAGCAACGTAGTCCACCTTCCGCCACCGTCATGATCATCCGCCTACCACGCCGCACGACGGCTTGCTCCGCCGCTGCGGCCGCGCAGCCGAACTGCACCGCGATCACTTCATCGCGACCTCTTCGACGATCGTGCTTGCAGAGTCGGGCTGGCGCACGAGATCACTGCATCATGCACCAGACGCATTTCCCACGTTCGATCCTCCAGAAGCCCCACCTCGCGGCACTTCCCGCGGCGTCCTGCGCCGTCCGGATGAGCGCTTCCTAATCGTGCGCGTCGCTTTCTACGATCTGGACAGGACCGTCACGCGCCTTCCTACGTGGACGGCCTTCCTCGTGTTCGCAGCGCTCCGCAGAGCCCCGTGGCGCCTCGGCCTCCTCCCGGCCGTCGCGATGGCGGCGCTGGCCAAGCGGGCCGGCCTGCTCTCGCGCGATAAGCTCAAGGAATTGATGCATGCCTTTATGCTGGGCCGATCCCTTCCCGCCCTGGCGGAAGCCAGCCTCGCGGAAGCCTTCGCCAGGCGGGTTCTCGCACGGAACGTGAGACCAGGAGCACGCGCGAGGATGTCCGCAGACCGGAACGCCGGCTACCGCGTCGTGCTCGCGACCGCCGCGCACCGCTTCTACGCCGAACCGATCGCACGCGGCCTCGGGATCGCCGACATCGTGGCGACCGAGGCCATGCGCTCGGCCGAGGGCGATCTCCTCAACAGGCTGGCAGGCGCGAACGTCTACGGTCGGGCCAAGCTCGCGGCCGTGGAGAAGTGGCTTGCGCGCGAGGGGATGGCACGCGCCGGCACGACGATCCGCTTCTACAGCGATCATGCCACCGACGCCCTGTGCCTCGAGTTCGCGGACGAGCCCTTCGTCGTGAACCCGGATCGCCGGTTTCGCCGAGAGGCGCAGGCAAGAGGCTGGCAGGTCCTCGACTGGAACGTGCCCGGCGAAGCGTTGCGGGAGGAGAATGCATGCGCGCGGTGATCCTGAGCGCCGGCCGGGGGTCGCGCCTGCTGCCCCTGACCGAACTCATGCCGAAATGCCTCGTGCCGGTCGGAGGACGCGCCATCCTGGATCATCAGCTCGACGCGCTCGCCGAGGCCGGGGCGGACGCCGCCATCGTGGTCGCAGGCTACCGCTACGATCAGGTCGGCGCCCATCTCGCCACTCAACGCCCGTCCCTGCCGGTGGAGCTGCGCTTCAATCCCTTCTGGGCCGTCTCGAGCAGCATCGGCAGCGCGTGGATGGCGCGAGACGCCTTCCGCGAGCCGTTCTGCCTGCTGAACGGCGACACGACCCTGACCGGCGACATCCTGCACCGGGCCATGAACGTCACCGTCGAGAGCGTCGCGCTCGTCGTCGAGCCGCTGGGCCAGGCGGCGGCGGACGACATGCTGGTCCGGGTGGAAGGAGGTAGGGTAGCTGCCGTATCAAAGGCGGTGCCGCCCGAGTTTGCGACCCATCGGTCGCTCGGCGTGGTGCTGGGCGCGCGGGGCAGCGGCTACGGCGCGGTGCTGGAGAGGGTCATCGCGGGCGAGAACGGGATTCAGGCCTACCACCACGACGTCGTCGCGGCGCTGGCGGCGCAGGGCCAGGTGACGGCGATCGTAGAGGACGGCGGCGGCTGGGCGGAGATCGATCGGCCCGAGGACATCAGCCGCTGGGCCTCGCGCAGGGGCGCGGACGCTTGAGGCGAAGCGTCAGCTTTCTCCTGCTCGGCGAGACGCTGCTCGTTCCTCACCTCTTCCCGATCGTCGAGGCGGTGGCGAAGCGGGCAGCGGACGTGGCCATAGACCTTTGGATCTCCAACGTCGGACTCGAGGCAGTGCTGCAGCCCTGGATCGCCGACCTACCGACAGTCCGCCTGCGTCGCGCACCGGGCTTCCGGCATGACGCCCGCCTGCCATCGAAGCTGCCGATGCTCGCGCGCCTGGTGCCGCATCTGGCGCGTACGCCCGTCGTCGTGTGCGCCGAGCAGACGAGCCTCTGGCTACCTCGCCTCCTGCCCTGGCTGCCAACGCGCTTCGTGAAGACCTCTCACGGCGTTGGCTCGATGAGCGCGCGGGACGATCCCCGCCGAATGGCCGCGCACCGTACGCTCGTGCCGAGCGAGAAGGAGCGCGCGACCTATATCGCACGCGGGATGGCGGCAGACCGGATCGTGGCCACTGGCTACGTCAAGGCGGCCTTCCGCCATCGCACCGCCGCGAGGTCGCTCTTTGCGGATGACCGCCCGACCGTGCTGTATGCCCCTCACTGGCAGCCTCACCGGTCCTCGTGGCCCGCGTGGGGGCGCCGCGTCGTCGAACTGCTTGCGGAACAGGCCGAGTGGAACGTGATCCTGGCGCCGCACCAGCGCCTTTTCGAGCGGGCACCGGAGGTCCGCGGCGTCCTTGCTCGGGTCGCCGGCCTTCGGCACGTGCACTGCGACCTCGACAGCTTCTCGATGGTGGACGGCAGCTACACGTCGGCCGCGGACATCTACCTCGGCGACACGTCGAGCCAGCTCATGGAGTTCCTGATGCGACCGAGGCCCGCAGTCTTCCTCGATCCGGATGCACGCAGCTGGCGCGACGATCCGAGCTACGCGATGTGGCGTGCCGGCGAGGTCGTCACGGATCCCGCCGACATCCTGTCGGCTACCGCCCGTGCGCCGGAACTGCACGCCAGCTTCCAGCAGATACAGGTCGAACTGGCGGCGGACGCGCTCGGCGACGTGAGCGGCGCTGGCGCAGAGCGGGCCGCGGACGAAGTGCTCCGGGTGCTCGCCACGGTCGGTTTACGAAGGTAGGGGCGCGACGATGCGGTCAGACGAAGCTCCGCCGGCCCTGGTGCCGGTCAACGACAATCCGACTCCGATATGGGGAATGAGCTCGCGCGAGCGGGTCCGGCGCATCGCCGCCGGACGAAATCTCCCCTTCGACGACGCTCCGACCTCGGGCACGGCGATCCTCGCGGATCTCCGCTACGCCTTCGACCCTGCCTGGATCGCCTGGCTCCAGAAGCGCCCTGGGACGGTCGTGACCCGCGAGGGCGTGCCGGTACTGGCGCACGTGCCTGCCGAGGACCTTGCCGCGTTGAAGGTCGCGATGACCTCGGGAGCGCCGCTTGCCACCGATCTCCAGATCGTGCCGGCTGAGCGGGACGAGGGCATATTCAACGAGGCGCTCCGCAAGCGCGAGCGTCCGTTCGTCGAGCGCCTCGTGCCCGCGAACGTGCCGCTTATCGAGCGGGCGAGCTACGTCGGCGCCTACAAGGGCGTCACCGACGTCCTCACCAAATATCTCTGGCCCGAGTGGGCCTTCGCACTTACCCGCGTCGCCGCGCGCCTCGGGGTCACGCCCAACGGCGTCACGGCGATCGGGTCCGTGCTTTGCATCGTGGCCACCGTCGCCTTCTGGCACGGCTGGTTCTGGTCGGGTCTCGCCACCGGGCTGCTGTTCATGGTGCTGGACACCGTCGACGGCAAGCTCGCGCGGTGCACGATCACCTCGTCGAAGCTCGGCAACGCTTGGGATCACGGGGTCGATCTCGTGCATCCGCCGTTTTGGTGGTGGGCCTGGGCGGCGGGGTGTGCGCCCTATGGCCGTCCGCTGGAGGACTCCACGTTCTGGGGCGTGATGGCCGCCATGCTGTTTGGCTATGTCGCACAGCGGCTGATTGAGGGTGCGTTCATTGTGCGCTTCGGCATGCACATCCACGTGTGGCGCCGGTTCGACAGCTGGTTCCGGCTGTTCACCGCCCGCCGCAATCCGAACATGGTAATCCTCTTCGCTCTCCTGCTCGTTCGCCGTCCCGACTGGGGGATCGTCGCGGTGGCCGCCTGGACCATGCTGTCGCTAGTGGTCCATCTGGTCCGCCTCCTGCAGGCGATGGCGGCCGCGCGTGGTGGCCGCAAGCTGACGAGCTGGCTTGCATGAGCAACTGGGCTTCGCTTGCGGAGGCCGGCGCCGAAACCATATCGCGCTCATGACTCGCATCGTCAGACTCGCCGCCGGCATCGCCGGCATAGCGCTAGCCGTGCCCGCCACCGCCCAAGGGGGCGCCTGTGTCGGCACTCGTCAGCCCGGCAGCGTGCGCCTCGCGCTGATCGCTACCGGTGTCCGTAACACGCAGGGCGAGGTGGCCTTCACGCTCTACCCGGACGACTCCCGACGTTTCCTAGCGAAGAAGGGCAAGCTCCTTCGTGCCCGCGTGCCGAGTCGCTCACCCGAGACGACCGCCTGCTTCTGGGTGATGCCGGGCCATTATGCCGTGGCAACCTATCACGACGAGAACGGCGACCGTCATTTCAACCGAACGCTTTTTTCCGTGAAGGAGGGGTTCGGCTTTTCCAACGACGCGCCGACCACTTTAGGACTGCCGAGCTTCGAGCGGGTGCGCTTCGCCGTTCCTGGCGAGACGGAAATCAGGATCAGCACACGGTATTCGCGCTGATCTGCTTTAGTCGTACCAAGGTATGATTGGCGCCAAGCCTCTAGCCTGCCACATTTCCGCCAGTATCGGACGTACAAGGAAAGTGTGACAGTTTCGTGAGGAGCGACGTTCAGATGATCCCCGGGATCGGCAACGTGGCGGCGCTGGCGCCGGTCGCGGCAGGTGGTCTGCTGAAGGAACTGGCGTTTCCGCAGCCGCTTGACCGTGTCGCCCGGCTCAGCCCGCCCATGCCGGCACCTGCGCGCGTCGGCATCATCGGCAATCCGCGAAGCCGTCGCAACCGGAACGTCTCGTTCCTCCGCAGGACGGAGGGCGAGGTCCTCACTCACGCCCCGTCTTCGCAGGAGGAGCTTGCCGAGACGCTTGCGGAACTCGCCGCACGCCGGGTGGAGCTGCTCGTCATCGACGGCGGCGATGGGACGGTTCGCGAAGTGCTGACCGCGGCGCCAAAGGCTTTCGGGACCGGGCTGCCCCCGATCGCGGTGATCCCCTCGGGCAAGACGAACGCGCTGGCGATTGACCTCGGCATTCCCGCAGGGTGGACGGTTCGCGACGCCAGGGCTGCGCTTGCCGAAGGGCGTACCATCGAGCGCTCGCCGATCGAGATCAGTCGCGAGGACGGCACCTCCCTTCGTGGCTTCCTCTTCGGCGCGGGCGGGTTCGTGCGGGCGACGGAACTCGCGCAGCGCACGCATGCGATCGGTGCCTTTGGCGGGATTGCCGTTGGTCTGTCGATCCTGGGCGCACTTGTCCAGACCGCGTTCGGAACCAGCGGCAATCCTTGGCGGGCTGGCACACGGATTCAGCTGGAGGATCTGCAGGACGGGACGACGTGGGAGGACGACCTCTACGTCCTCTTCGGCTCAACGCTACGCCGGCTGCCGCTCGGTGTGCGGCCGCTCGGCGCCAACGCCGAAGGTCTGAACCTCCTGGCCGTAGAGGCGCCGCCACGGCTTTTGCCTATCGCCGCGCCCGCGATCCTGGCCGGTCAGGAGGGCGGCTGGCTCGAACGTGCAGGCTACCACCACCGCCACGACGTTCCTTCCTTCAGGCTTCGGCTGGACGGAGGCTTCGTGCTGGATGGCGAGGCGTACCCGGCCGAGGTCGTGACGATCCGAACGGGGACGCCGATCCGCTTCGTCACGGCGTGAACGCGCTCGGCGACATGGTTGAGGCGGAGCTGGCCCGGCCGGTCTCCTCCACGATCCGCGACGCGGCTCACGCGATCGCACGACGCATGGGCGGAGCGGCCGTCCTCTTCTACGGCTCCGTCCTCCGCACCGGTGATCTCGACGGCGTGCTGGACTTCTACGTCCTGCGCGCCCCGGAGGAGCGAACGAGCCTGCTGAGCCGGCTGATCTGGCCGGACGTGAGCTATCACGAGGTGGAAACCGGAGGGCGAACCGTACGCGCCAAGGTGGCGTCCATGCAGATCGCGACATTCGAGCGTGCCGCCAGGGGCGCGACGCTGGACACGACGATCTGGGCCCGCTTTGTGCAGCCATGCGCACTGATATGGGCACGGGACGAGGCGATTCGCCGCCGCGTCGCCGACGCCGTCGCCCATGCGTCAGTGACCGCCGGCTGGTTCGCGACGCTGCACCATGAGACGTCGGGCGAGGCGGGCGACTTCTGGCGCGGCCTGTTCCGGGCGACCTACTCCACCGAGCTGCGCGTCGAGGCCCCCGGGCGTGAGGACCAGATCCTGAGCTACGACCGACGCCGCTACGACGATCTCCTGCCTCTCGCCTGGGGAACCGGTGGCATCGAATTCGATCAGGAAGGCGGGCACCTGTCCCCGCGACCGACGGAGCGGCAGATGCGCGCGATCGCCTCGGCCTGGTTCCGGGTGGCCCGTGCCGGCCGATCAATCAACCTGGTCCGCCTCGTGAAGGCGGCCTTCACCTTCGAGGGCGCGGCAAGGTACGGCCTTTGGAAGATCGAGCGCCACACCGGCGTGCGCATCGCCCTGACTCCCTTTCGCGAACGTCACCCGATCCTGGCCGCGCCAGGCGTGTTCTGGCGTGTGTGGAGACGTCCGTCGTGATCGCGTCGGCGCTCGTCCTCGCCGGATCGCGCGGCGACGGGGATCCGGTCGCGGCCTACGCGGGAGTGGCGGAAAAGGCTCTAGTCCCCGTTGGCGACTGCTCGATGCTCGCCCGCGTCCTCGCCGCCCTTCAAGACGCCGGCGTCCGGAAGGCAGTCGTGTCGGCGAACGCTCCCGCGGTTCTCGCAGAGGCCGAGCGCCACGGCGCCACGTGCATCGCGGCGGCGGCTGGCCCCAGCGCCAGCACGGCCGCGGCGCTCGACAAATTGGGAGCTCCCCTTCTGGTGACCACGGGCGACCACGCGCTTCTGCGACCCGAGTGGATAGTCGACTTCGTCAGGCAGGTTGAGGCCGGAGTCGACGTCGCGGTGCTGCTGGCGCGGCGCGAAACGATCGAGCGCGCGGCTCCTGGATCCCGACGTACCTATCTTCGCTTCTCGGACGGGGATTGGTCGGGCTGCAACCTCTTCCTGCTCGCCACGCCTCAGGCCGACAGGATGATCCGGCTCTGGCAGGAGGTGGAACGCGACCGCAAGAGACCCTGGCGGATCGTTCGGCGGCTCGGCCCCGGCCTGCTCGTGCGGTATCTGCTCGGGCGGCTCTCGCTCGCCGAAGCCGTCGCCCATCTGGGTCGACGCGCAGGGGTGGTGGCGGCGATCGTCGAGGCGAAGGATGGACTGGCGGCGGTCGACGTCGACAAGCCTGCCGATCTCGACCTGGTCCGCCACCTCGTCGGTCAGGCAGAGGCGCGCGATCTCGCATAAGTTCGAACGGTGGCGCCGAGGAGGATCGCACCGGATAGCGACGCGCCGAACACGCCGATGGCCGCTCCCGCGGCACCGATGCGCGGCAGCAGGACCAGGGACAGCGTGAGCTGAGCCGCGACACCGGCGGCCCGGGCCGTCATCGCCGCGCCGGACCGGTCGGCGGCGAGAAGGACTGGCTCAAGTCCGACCACGGCGAGGTCGATCGAGCCTGCGGCCGCAAGCCACATGAGGAGCCAGTACGCGCTGCCGTAGCTTTCATCTCCGCCCACCAGGACGAGCAGGGGTCTGCCGACGATCGCGATAAGCAGCAGGATCGCGACCGCGCCGAGTGCGCTCGCCCTGATCATGCGTGTCAGAACCGCGGCTATCTCCGAGGGCGCGACACCACGTACGGCCCTGACCACCTCGGGGAAGGCAGCCCGTGCGATGAGCTGGGCAAGCTTCGCCAGTGCCTGTGCGATTTGGAGCGCCAGCCGGAACGCGCCCGCCGCGACCGGACCGGCGAAGCCGCCGACGAGCAGCAGCGGAAGCTGCTTGGTGGCGAGCCCCAGCGAGGAGACGAGATTGCTGTTGAGGAGAAACCGCCCGATGTGCGGGTTCTCGGCTCGGACCCGCCTCCCAATGCGCGCACGCCACATCAGAGCGGCGTCGCCGCTGCGGACGAGCAGAAACCAGTAGGCGGCCGCCGTCGCGATCTCGGCCACGCTCCACGCCCAGAGGAAGGCGTGGAGCGTAGGCAGGAGAGCTGCCGCCAGGATCGCGCCGACGAAGCGCACGATCGGCGTGACGCTGTCCGCCATTGCGGCCTCGCGAAAGCGGTCCGACAGCCTGAGAATGCCGATCGCCGTGGAGCGGATCGACAGCAGCTGCGCGGCCGTAAGGACGATCGTGTCGCGGAGCAGCGCGGCGGAGATGCCGAGCCGGTCGCGCCAGACCGCAAGGATCACCGTCGCGAGAAGAAGGCCGAGCACCGCGCTGGCACCGTCAAGGAGCATGCAAAGGCGGTAGAGCCGCCCGAGCGCCTCCTCGTCTGCCGCCGTGCGGTGATCCATTCCAAAGCGGACCACAACCTGCCACGTTTGGAAACCGGCGAGCACCGCGAGCGCCTGTGCGGCTCCGCCCACGAGCGCGAACCGACCGAAGTCGGCCATGCCCAGAGTACGGGTCGCAAGACCGAGGTAAAGTAGCGACAGCACTGCGAGGACGCCGCGGCTGGCCAAGAGCCAACTGAGATTGCGCAGCGCTGCGCGGATCGCACCGCCGCCGTCCTTCGACTGTCCTGAACCCCGGTCCATGCGGGACGGCGTAGGAGGCGCGCCGCCCGCCGGCAAGGCGACGGTGACACGGGGCCGGGTCGCGGCTAGACGCCTGCGCGAACTGCTCATCAGGTCAACGAGGGGGAAAAGTCATCTGCGGGATAGCCGGTCAGTATGCGCCAGGGCTGGAGGCGATCGATCCGGCGTCGGTCACCCGGCAGTGCGACACGATCGTCCACCGCGGACCCGACAGCCAAGGCTCGTTCGTCGACCGCGACTTCGGCTTCGGCATGCGCCGGCTCAGTATCATTGACCTGGCAGGCAGCGATCAGCCAATCTTCAGCGACGACGGCCGCCACGTCATCGTCTTCAACGGCGAGATCTACAACTATCGCGCGCTGCGCGCCGAGCTGGCCGCTCTCGGGCATCGCTTCTCGACGAACGGCGACACCGAGGTGATCCTGGCGGCCTGGCGCCAGTGGGCCGAGATGGCCTGGCACCGCCTGGACGGCATGTTCGCGGCGGCCATCTGGGATCGCACGTCGCGGCGCCTGACCCTCGCGCGGGACCATGTCGGCATCAAGCCGCTTTACTACACGTGGCAGGACGGCCGGCTCGCCTTCGGCTCGGAGCTTAAGACCCTGCTGACCCTGCGGCATCTGCGCTTCGATCCCGATCCGCGGTCCGTCCACGACTACTTCAGCTTCGGTCACGTTCGAGGGCCCCGGTCGATCTACAGTCAGGTCGCCGTCCTGCCGCCCGGACACGTTCTGCGGCTCGACGCGGGCGGAGCTCCGCATGTCCTGGAGTTCTGGCGTCCGCGCTACCGGTCACTGGACGCCCCCGAGGCGATGGACTGGATCGAGGAGTTCCGCACCGCCTGGCTCGGTGCGGTGCGATCGCAGATGGTCGCCGCCGACGTGGACGTCGGCGCCTTCCTGTCGGGTGGGGTCGACTCGTCGGCGGTGGTCGCCGCGATGGCACGGCAATCGGACCGGCCGATCAGGACGTTTACGATTGGCTTCGCCGAGCGCGCATATGACGAATCGCCCTATGCCGAGGCGGTCGCCCGCCATCTCGGGTGCGTGCACCGGACGCACCGGGTGGATCCGCAGAAGGCCTGGCGCGTGCTGCCGCAGATTCAGCGCGCGTACGACGAGCCCTTTGCCGATCCCTCGGCTGTGCCGACATGGTACCTCAGTGAACTCGCCGCCAGCGAGGTCAAAGTCGTGCTCTCGGGAGACGGCGGCGACGAGCTCTTCTTCGGCTACAAGCGGCATCTCACCGAACGACGCATCGGACAGCTGCCAGCGGTCGTCCGACGCGGCATGCGCGGCTTCGCGCACCTGCCCCCTTCCTCATGGTCCGGGCTCAACAGGGTCATGCAGCGATGGCAGAAGACCGCACGCAGCGCCGGCCTTCCCACTGGCGTAACGCGTTTTTTCTCAAAAACGCAGATTACCAGTCCGGAACTCCGCCGTCGTCTGTTCACCGGAACGCTGCTCGACGGCCGGGATCTCGACGGCGCCGTCCTGGCGCTTTCTGCCGAGTACTACCCCGATCCGGCATCTGTCTCCGCCGACGGGCTCGAGCAGTTCGCCATGGCCGACCTGCAGCTGAACCTGCCATCTGCCATGCTGACCAAGGTCGATCGAGCGAGCATGGCACACTCGCTCGAAGTGCGCGTGCCTATGCTGGCGCAGTCGATCGTGTCTCTCGCACTTGCGATGCCGGCAGACGTCAAGCTGCGGAACGGGACGGGCAAGTACCCGGTCAGGGCCGCGGTCGCGCCATGGCTGCCTGACGGCATTCTCGACCGTCGCAAACAGGGGTTCCAGATGCCGGTGGGCGAGTGGTTCCGGGGCGACCTGGACGGCTTCGCCCGCGAGCTCTGGCGCGAAAGCGGGGTTGCCGCCGCAGGCTACCTGAACGTCGCTGCGGTGGAAGCCACCTTCGAGGAGCATCGGACGGGTCGTCGCGATCACGGCAGGCTGCTGTACGCCCTCTCTCTCTTCTGCCTTTGGTGGCTGGGACGCAACACGTACTGACCGATCTGCATCCGGGTCGAATGAACGGCGTGCGAGCCCTTGTGCGGTTTCGTGCGAGGATCGATCTTCTCGCAATGCTCACCTACGATCGCCCGTCGCCTGCAGGACGCCTTGCGCTGGCTCTGTTAGGATTCGTCATCCTGGGGCTGCTCGGCTGGGACGTCGCCGACGGCGTGATCCATCTCGGCGGCCGCGACGTGACCCGGCGGGCGAACCCGATCATCTTCTGGCTCGAGGCGGTCTGCATCACTCTCGTCGGGCTGACCGTGCTCTATCTCGCGGTATTCGGTCTGCGCCGGCGCAGGGCAAGTCGCGTACGTTCCTGAACCCCTAGCCTTACGCGCAGGCCTGTCCCGAGAGGCGCCACCTTGGCGCCAAACTCGCGAATAGTTAGAAACAGGGCCGACGTCATGATCAGCGCCCCGACCAAGGCGCCGCCCGTGAGATGGACGAGGAAGGTCGCATAGGCGAGCAGCGAGGCCAGCTGCACCAGAATGGCGATCCGGACGGCTCGCCGCGACGGAGAGGCAATCGCGTACGCGAACGACAGCACGTCCGCGAGGAAGAAGTAGCGATTGTGCATCTTCGGCAGAACGTAGGGGACGAGCATCGCACCGGTGAGCGCCACCAGCAGGACGCGCCGGGGATCGTCCAACCGGTCGCGCGCGGCGAAGGCGACGACCAAGACGGCGACTGCCGCCAGGATCAGCCCCACCGCCACGCCGGGACCGTATGGCACATTCGGCGCCACAGCGCGCAGCACCTGCCACATGTTGGGCACCGAGCGCGCGAGATCGTGGAAGTACTCGCCCTGTGCTAGGTACAGCAGCGCGAGATCACGAACCGGACGACCGGCCAGCCACGCCGGAACCATCATGGCGGCGCAGGCGGACGGCATGAACGCCAGCGTCCACCAGCGTCCGCGTGACGCCAGCAGCGTGGCGAGAACAAGAGGCGCTACGAAGACGGCCTGCAGCTTGAAGGACACCGCCATTCCCGTAGCGAGCATGGCGAGCGGAATGCGTCCGCGTGCGACCGCGCCTACCGCGACGAGCACGAAGCCCGCATAAAGTGCGTCGCATTGCCCCCATGCCGGCCCGTTCGCGACCACTGTAGGTACGATGAGTAGCAGCAGCGCGCCGCGCCGCGCGGTGTCCCTGTCCACGACTGCGGCGAGGAGCCAGCGCATACAGCCGGCGAGGAACAGCGTGCCCACGATGGACACCAGCTTGATCGCGACCAGCTGCCCGGTCAGCGGCGCAAGAAGGGTGGCGAGCGACAGCAGGTAGAGATAGGGCGGCGCGTATTCGGAGAAGACGTCCCCCAGCGCTGCAAAGCGCCCATGTTCGATGAGGTATGCGGTCCAGTGCAGCAGATGCTGCCGGATGTCGCCGTTGGAGAGCGGCAGACAGGCGACGTAGAGGATCACCGCCAGCAGCACACAGAGTGCCGGTGCAGGCCACCTGAAGGTCCTGCCGCCGGTGAGCGCGTTCCGCACCACGGGGCGGCCAGGCTCGCAAAAATCCGCCGGCTTCCTCATGCGCACCTCAGAAGCTCGCGTCGACGCCGAGGCGCAGCGTGCGCGGCCGCAAGGGAGTAACCTGCTCCCGCCCTGTCGTGAAGGGAGTGCCGAGCGCGAAGCGGTTTCCACGCTCGTCGACGAGGTTGGTCACGCTGGCCGTCAGGGCCATGGGGCCGAGCGCCAGGCGTGCGGTCAGACCGTTGTCGAGATAATCGCCTTGCGCCTGGCCAAGCACGGGTCCGACGCCCAGCCTCGATCGGCCGACGTAGCGCAGCCAGCCGTCGAGCCGGAGCGCCCTCGCACCGACCTGCCCGTCGTAGCTGATGCCGAGCCGAGTCGTGATCCGGGCGATGTTCGGGATCTGGCGGAGCCGCGCCAGCACCTGCGCGCGCGTGTCGGCGGCGTCGGACGCGACACCTGCGGCAAGGGCGCGGACGAGATCCGCGGAGGGTTCGTCGATCTCGCTGTCGTTGAAGGTCACCGCAGCCTCGACGCGGACGCCGGCCAGCGGAACGACGCCGGCGGTCGCCTCGATGGTCCAGAGACGACCGTCGCCGACGTTGGCCGTGGTCGGCAGTCCCGATGGATCGATGAAGTCGGCCTGGATGTCGCGCCAGGACGTGCGCGCGACCGTCACCGCGAGGTCGAGGGCATCGCGCCGCGGACGACCCGTGCGCACCCCGGCCTCGATCGTGGCGACGCGGTCGTCGCGGAAGCGGCGCACGTAGTCGCCGTCGATCGCGATGCCGCCCGGCCGGAAGCCCTGCTGATAGCGCAGGAACAGGCTGGTGTGCGGCGCAAGGTCGATCAGCGCGGAGGCGGCCGGAAGCGCGATCGTCTGACGCCTGCTCGCGGAGATCGCGCGCGCGGCCGCGAGCGCGAACTCCGGGACGTCCTCGCCTGCCCCGCCGAGCTCGGTCCGGGTGACGCGCAGCCCGGCGGAGGTGAGCAGGCCCGGCAGCAGGCGCACGCCCGCCTCGCCGTACAGCGTGGTCTCGTCGATCCGGTTGGCGACGCCCGTCGTCGGCAGCGGAGCGTCCGACGCACCGAGCAGCCGGCGGAGCCGGGTGTCGTTGCGGACGTAGCTGAAGCCGGCGAGCCAGCCCGAGCCGCCGGGGGCCGACTGCCAGAGCCGGGTCTCGTTAGCGGTCATCCGCGTGCGGTTGCGCTGGACGAAGAGCTGCGGCTGGCCGCCAAGCGGCGTGGCGTCGTAGCGTTCCGTGAGGTCGTGCGCGGTGACGCCCGTCGTGGAGCGCAGCCGTACGGCACCGAGCTGCCCCGCGAGCACCAGCTGCGCCTGGGCGAAGTCCGCGCGGAACCCCTCCGTGACCATGGCGCCCCGCGTCAGCGGCGCTGCGTCCCGGTCGGCATACTGGCTGTCCGCGCCGCGAATGCGCTGGCCGACCGCGATCACCTCGGCGCTCCAGCCGTCGCCCAGTCGAAGCAGCGCCGCAGCGCGGCCGCCGTAGATGCGTGTGGCGTTCACGTCGGTGCGTCCCAGCGCCGGCTTGTCGATGTAGCCGCCCTCGCGCGTCGCGGTGCCGACCACACGGACCCCGAGCCGGTCTGCCACAAGCGGCAGATTGAGGGTGGCCTGCGCGTCGGCGCTGCCCGCGCCGTGCGCGGTGAGCGCGCCGCCGAGCGTCGCGCTGCCGTAGTTCGCCGCCAAATCGGGCTCGTTCGGCACGAGCCGAATCAGTCCGCCCAGCGAGCCGGCACCGTAGAGCGTGCCCTGCGGCCCCTCGAGCACCTCAACGGCTGCGAGGTCGGCGAGCCGCAGGTCGGGGTCGGGCGCGTTGTAGCTCAGCCGCAGGTCGCCCAGGTACTGACCGACCGTAGCCTGCGTGGGGCCGGTGAAGCTCGAATCCGCGATGCCGCGGATGAAGAGCTTGTTGCGCCCTGCACCCAGGTAGGTGGAGGCGATGCTGGCGAGGCGAGTGGTCAGCCGGTCGGTGCCGGCGGCGCCGCCGAGCTCGAGCTCGGCGCCCTCGACGCGGTGCGTGTCACCGGCGAAGCGCTCGCGCGGGATCTCGCGCTTGCTCGCGGTGACGATCACGTCGTCGGGAGCAGGCTCAGCTTGCGGGACCCTGTCGGCAGGCGGCTGCGTCGGGATCCGCACCGCGGTGGTGGCGGGTACGATCCTCCAGCTCGCGGTTCCGAGCGGCTGGGCACGGGCGCCCGCCGCCTTGGCGATCGCAGCAAGGGCTGCTTCGGGATCGTATCGTCCTCGCAGAGCCGGAACCGGCCGTGCCCAGAGGCGGCGGTCCGGGACCACCACACTGATCCGCGCGGCCCGGCCGAGCCCTATGACCTGCCGGCCGAGCGGCGCGGCGGGCAGATCGAGCGCTAGGGTTTGTGCCGAGGCGGGGGCCGTCCAGATCGCCGCGGCCAGGGCAAGCGGCAGCGGTCCTGAGATCAGGTCGGCGCACCAAGAACGCCGCGATCTAGGTTTCGCAGGCACTTCTGCTTCAATCGGGAAGGAACGAGGACATCTGCCCTCAGCCCCTCTCACTCGCGCGCTTCCAGAGTCCAGCCCGATGCGTCCGCGTGCACCCGCACGTCGAGCAGTGCCCCAAGGGTCGCCGGGTCGGAGCGCAGGCTCGGCACGTCGAGCGTACCTCGGAACTGTCGGGTCGCCACGGCGGGCGAGACCCGCACGCGCCGGCCGAGCTGGCGCGAGAGGTCCGCCGCCACCTCGCCAAGAGGGGCACCGTCATAGGCCAGGCGCCCCTCTCGCCACGCTCCGACGTCCGACACCGCGACCCGGCCTGCCACCAGCCGATCGCCGTCAGCGACGACCGTCTCGCCAGCATCGAGACGCAAGGCCGCGCCCTCGGGGTCGACGAGCACCGCACCCTCTGCGACCGCGACACGGGTCAGCGCGCCGGCACGCTTGACGCCGAAGACGGTCCCGATGTCGGTCAGCGCGAGGCCGCCCGCGTCGACGCGGAAGGGACGTGCCGCATCGTGACGGACACGGAAGAGCGCTTCGCCGGCCTCCATGGTGGCATGTCGCTGATCCGCGCGGTCGAGCATGAGCCGCGAACCGCCAGCGAGGATCACCGAGCTGCCGTCGGCGAGCGCCACGACGCGCTGCTCTCCGGCCCGGGTTTCCACGGCATAGGGTTGTGCCCGCTCCTGCCAGGCCGTGATCCCGATTGCACCGATCACGGCAGCAGCCGCTGCGGCACCAAGCCAGTGTCTGGCGTTAGGGCTGGCTGGGCCAGGCTTTCGCGACCGTGCGGCTACCGCCGAAGTACCGGCAGGCAGCTGCGCCACCGTCCGCTCGGCGCCTGCCAACGCGACGACCGCGGCGTCATAGCGGGCCGAGTTGGCGACATCGGCCTCGAGCCAAGCGGTGAAGCCGTCCCAGTCGGTGAAATCCCGGTCGGACACGCGCGCCGCCCAGTCCACCGCTTCCTCGTCGATCCGTGTCATAACTCTTCCTTCAGGGCGGCGAGCGCGCGGCAGGCGACTCGAAGATCCGCCTCCACGGTGCTGAGACTCACGCCGAGCTCGGCGGCGATCTGCCGCTGGGGCACACCATCGAGCCGGGCCCGACGGAACACCGCCTCCCGTCGGGACCCGAGCTCGGCGAGCACGTGCGCGACGCGCGCCATCTCCTGCCGTCCGGCCACGATGCGCTCTCCCGTCGCGACTTCTCCTGCGTCCGCTTCGCTCCAGGCGGTGTCGCGCGCCTGAGCCTGCGTGCGCGAGCGATGCCGATCTATCATCAGCGTGTCCGCGGCGCGGAAGAGGTAAGACAGCGGGTTGTCGATCGGCCCGCTCGGCCGCGCCGTGACCTTGATCCACAGATCGTGCAGCAGGTCCTCCGCCATCTCGCCTGCGCCGCGCGCGACGAGGAAGCGGACGAGCCGGTCACGATTGTCGAGAAAGACGGCTTCGAGCCCGATCGGGGGCATGGGCCTCACTGCCTGTGGTCGCGGAAACAGCGTGTCCCTAGCCGTCGCCGCTTGAAGAAAGAAGGAGCTCCACCCGCTAGGGGTGGACGGGTGGAGCTCCCGTAGTCCGCACGTGGCAGGGGAATGCACGTGCGGTTCGCCTAAAAGGCGAACTGCAGGGCGGCGCGCGCGGAAAGCGCGACGTCGCCGAAGCGGCGCTCGGCGGCAGCTTCGCCGCTGAGCCTGACCTCGCTGGTGCCGGTGACCGCGCGCGCCTTGGCAACCCAGCCGCCGTCGCGCGCCTCGGGGTCAAGCGTGAAGGCCTTGCCATTGGCGAAGCTGGCGGTGGTGCGGCCGATGCCTCCCGCAACGGGCTCGCGCCAGCCTCCCTCGAGCTCGAGCCGGGTCCACTGATCGTACCTGTTGGAGCCGCCGATGTTTAGGCCGGCGGCGAGGCTGCCGGTCAGCGCGAGCTCGTCGCTCTTACGATCTCGCACGGCGAGGTCCATCGCGGCGCCGCCACCACGCTCGCGATAGGCGTCCTCGTTGAGCCGGTAATAGTCGAGCGCGACCGTGGGACGCAGCGAGATGCGCCCGATCAGCTGCTCGTATGCAACCGCCGCTGCGCCGGAGTAGAGCTGGGCGTTCCAGTCGGCGGTGGCGCGGCGGCTGACCGCCTCGTTGCCGATCGCGCCGTCGAAGCGCCGCACGCTGTCCAGCGAGATCCACGCCGCCGAGGCGCGCGCGCTCGCCGTCAGGCCGCCCCAATGACCGCGCCAGTGGCCGGCGAGCTCATACTGCTTGTGATCGACGCGGTTGAGCGCCTCGCCCTCGCTGTCGCGACCGGACAGAAAGCTCAGCGACACGCCGATGTTGCCCATGCCGGTCTTGCGCTCGAGCCCGCCGGAAAAGCCCCAGCCGTTGACGTCGTAGCTGAGCGTGTCGCGCGTCGCTTTGGACGAGTCCCAGCCGAGCGGGGTGAGCCAGGCCCCCCAGCCGCCTTCCTCGGTGAAGCGGCCGCTCGGCTCCAGCAGCTGGCGTGCCGCGACGCGCGAGCCAAGCGTGACGCCCTCGAACACGCCGCCGGCATAGTTGGGCAGCATCTGGTCGACCGCGTCGCGGAACTCGCCGCCGTCGTAGATGCCGCGGATCGCGGCGGCGACCTTGGCATCGCTGCCGACCGCGGCGTCGATCGCGTCGAAGGCGCTCGCCTGAGCGCGGTTGAAGCCGAGCTCGCCGGTCGCCTTGCGCACCACGTCGACCGCGACCTGGTTGGGCAGCGTCGTCACCAGCGCGCCCTTGTAGAGGAAGGGTACGTTCTCGGTGGTGAGTGAGAGGTTGGCCGCGCCGGTCAGCGTGCCCGAGGTGAGCACGACGTAGCGTCCGGCAACGTCGCTGCCGCCTGTGACGCGCAGCGCGAGCTTGGTATCGGCGCCGATCGTCGTCGCGCCGGCGACCTGGATGACGTTGGCGGCGGGGTTGCCGCGGTCGAGTCCGACGCTGAGCACCGACTTGGCGCCGAGATCGAGCGAGCCGATGCTGGTGGCGCCGGTGGGCGCGAAGGTCCCGCCCCCCGCCGCGACGCTCACCGCGGCGCCGCCAGCGTTGAGCAGGCGTCCGGCGAATACACCTGTTCCTGCGATCGTCAGCCGGTCGGCACCGCCACCGAAGTCGGCGGTGCCGGCGAACTTCGCCGTGCCGGAGATCGCGAGCGTATCCGCACCGGCGCCGAAGGTCGCGGTGCCCGCGTAGCCGCTCGCTCCCGCCATCGTGAGCCGATTGTTGCCGGCACCGAACGTCAAGTCGCCTGCGACCGTGCCGGCCTGGACGTCGAGCAGATCGTCGCCGCTGCCAAATTGAATCCCGCCTGTGATGGACGGAGCGGCCGCCCCGCTCGCGCCTGCCACCTGGCGCACGACTGTGCCCGCGGTCGTCGCCGAGAGGTCGATGGCCACATTGCCGCTGGCGGAACTCGCACCGCCCGCGACGATCGCGCCGCCGTTCTCGACCAGGAGCAGCGTGCCCGAGCGGTCGAGTATCGCGGTCGCCGCGGTGCCCGCACCGGCGCGGATCGTCCCGCTGTTCCGAACCGCCGGCAGCGAAGCTCCCGCCTCAATCGACACCGCGATCGCCTGCGTCGCACCGCCGCTCGCCGCAGCATTCACGAGACCGGTCACGCGCAGCTCGGGCGTGGCCGCCCCGGCGCCGAAGCGGATCGCGGTGGCGTTGCCGCCGCTCGCACCCGCCTGGACGCTGCCACCGACTGCAACGCCGCCGGCGATCGTCACGCCGCCGCCCAGACCACCGATTGCGAGCGCGTTCGACGCGACGCCGGTGTAGGCACCGTCCGCGGTGACCTTGCCGTCGATCACCAGACCGGCGACCGGCGTCTTGCCAGCCACCGCGCCGACCGTGACGGCGCGTCCCGTCCCGCCGATCTGGAGGGCGGGGGCGCCGCCGAAGCTGACCACGTCGGCGACCTTGCCGGTGGCGTTGCCGAGCACGATGCCGCCGCCGACGTTGCCCGCGACGATCAGGGCAGGCCCGCCCTGGAGCAGGTCGTCGGCGTCGAGCTTCGACGCGCCTGCAGGCGCCGTGGTGTAGCGGTAGCCAGTCGCGCCGATCAGCCCCTGCACGGTCAGAGCGCCGCCGACGTCCCCGTCGAGCCGCGCGCCCACCGCGCCCTGACCCGAGGCGGTAACCGTGCCGCCGAGCGTCACGCTGCCGCTCACCGCCTCCAGTCGCACCCCGACGGAGCGGTCGCCGATGACGGTCGTCTTGCCGTCATGAGTGACGTTCCCGCTCGTCGCCCCGCCGAGGTAGATGCCCGCGGAGTCGTTGCCCTCGACCGTGATCTCGCCGGCGTTGCCGATATTCCCCGTGAAGCGGCCGGAGGTGCGAATGCCGTAGCGGCGGGCACCCTGCGCGAAGGCGCCGTCTAGATCGCCGTCCTTGTCCGTGTCGACCGGCGCATAGGTCTCGTCGACGATCAGCTTGCCGGTGTTGGCGATGTCGCCGCGCACGTTGTCCTGCGCCAGGATCGCGGTGGCGTCGCCGGCGTCCGTGATCTGGACGAGGCCGCCGTTGGCGACCTTGTTGTCGCTGTCGATCGTCACCGCAACGCCGCTGGTGGGCACGACCGCGCCGTTGGCGCCGATCCGGATGTCGTCGCGGGCTCCGGCCTTGACGGTGGAGGTGCGCACCGGCGTGGTCTGGCGCGTGTCGATCGCGGTCTGCGCCGACGCGGCGCCAGCGACGAGCAAAGTGGATAGGCTGGTGGAAGCAAGCAGTCTACGCAACGAAGAGCCCCTATGATCTTGTTCTCCAGGGGCAGGACGGAGCCGTGCGTGGAAAACCTTGGTCCTACGCTGACGAAATAATCTTCGATCGTCGCATCAAGGTGTCGGCCGCACGTCTCCGTCTCATGACGGGGTACTACGGGTCAGGCACGTCGCCGACCGCACCCCAAGGAGACGATCATGATCATGAAGTTCCTCAGCGCCACGGCCGCACTGACGCTCGCAGCGGCGCCCGCCCTCGCGGCACCGGCGAACCCGGCCGCGTCGCTGTCGGTCGCCAAGTCCAGCCGTGCCGCGTCGTCCGCTGGCCGCTCGAGCGAGATGCTGGCGCGTGGCGGCGTGATCGTCGCTGCAGTCGCAGCGGCTGCGGTCATTGCCGGCATCATCATCATCGCCGACGATGGCGACGACTCCGACAGCAACTGAGTGTCGGTGGGCGGCGTTGGCCCCGAGCGCCGCCCGCTTGCAGCCTCCCACGTTAAGCGGCCGCATACGGGACGGTTCTGGTCGACATCGGCATGGCTCAGAGGCCTCGATTGACACAATCCGTCAAACCCTGACGTCAACGATGCGCGCGCGAAACAGGCGAAGGCTTGCGTCAGGCGGACATGGAGCTGCTAGTCAGGCAGGAGTGGATGCAATTTACGTTGACGGTTTTTGTCCGCTTCGACCTAGATGTGCCGCCCGAGATCCGTGCAGACGGAGCCCACGAGACTGATGAGGAGCAGCCCGGACGCGCTCCCTTTCAGTCCCACGTGCCAGGTGACGCCGAGCAGAACCGCGAGAGGTAGGAACAGAAGCGGGTAGCCTGCCTGCGCGAAGGAGGCGACCGTAACGACGGGGAGCGCACCCAGCCACCACGTCCTTCTCGCGACGTCCGGCTTCGCGGAGTCGGCTTCGAGGAAGCGCTCGTCGGTCATGACGACCGGAGTGACCAGCAGCATGCCAAGCGCCACGGTGCAGAACCACGATAGAACGAAGAGCGCACCCGGGCGTCCGAGCGTCGCGGCGGCGAGGACGGCGCTCACGCACGCCGATCCTATCACCGACGTGGCGAGCCTCAGGACGTCGACCCAGGACGAGAGTTCTCGCCGGCCATCCGACAGGCGACTCCAGATCCAGCCTCCTGCGAGCGCCTCGAACACGTTCGCTATCGTGAAGCCTGCGCTGACCGTGGGCGACATGCCGGCCATCAGGTTGGCGGCAGCGCTCGCTGCCGCCGCCGCGACGATGCAGGCCACCTTCGTTCGCCCACTCGTGCGGATCACGGCGGCCAGCAGCACGCCACTGGCAGGCCACATGGAGGAAACGCCGTCCGTCCCTGACGTGAGCCACAGGGACGTGGTCGCCGCAACCCAGTAGAGGATGCCGACCAGCAGCGGAACCGCCGTCAGCCTCGGCAGAACGCGACGAAACATCGACGCAGGTTAGACGGGATGTTCCAAGATCCCGCTAACACGCCGCGGCTGACGCCCGCGGTTCGCCGGGTCGCCGGGGCGTACCGTCGATCCCGCGGGAGTCAGCGCCGGTCGGCAGCTGCCGTTTCGACGATCACGCGCCCGGTGCGTGGAGGTACGCCGCCGTATTCGCGAGCCTCGACCGAGCCGAGACGGAAGCCGTCGTCGTGCCGGTAGAGGGTCGCGACAGCGGGGTAGATCCCGTCCGTGGTGGCGAGGACGTAGGCGTCCCCGACCATGCGGCGGAGATGGGCCGGATCTCGCCGGTCAAGCGAGGCGCCTCGGGTGCGGCCCAACCCCGATCGGTCGAGCTCGCTCCCGGCGATCGTCACCACCCTGGTATCGCCGCAGCGCACGACCACCCGGCTGACGCCTGCGGCGGCGGTGGGCGGGATAGCGAAGCGGACGCCCGGCAGCACGTCCACATTGGCCTCGATCGCGTACACTCGTCCGCTGGCAAGCAGCGAGCTGAGCCTCTCCGTAAACCCGGTGGTCCTGGTGGCATCCTCCAGCACGGCCCGATCCACGAAGATCCTCGCATGAGGGAATCGGACGCGCCCTTCATCCATCACGCCTTCGATCTGCGCGTTCTCGAGCGAGGTCAGAAGCACAGCATCAAACGGAACGCCCTGCCCTGACGTTCGACCATCGACGCCTGCCACCGGGGCTATGAGAATCCTGTTCCTGCCGGCCTGGACCACGATCGATCGACGGCTGGCGAACTGACCGGCGTTGGTTGCGGTAGGATCGTCGTAGGACGAGACCTTGCAGGTACCCGCACTGTGCTCACGCACGGTGTCCGGTGTCTCGGCGGCGGTAGGTGCCGGCGCGATGAGAGCGAGCAGCGGCGCCAGAGCGGCGAACCGGATCATCTAAGCCTCCTTGCCGCGGCTTCGTCTGCAAGCGACGTGATGGTGATGCTCTCCGGCAGAGGTGAGGCAAATCATACGGTCGGTGTGACGGCTAACCCGGGGGTTCGTCTTTCGCCGCCTGAGGTATCGCGATCGGTCTGGATCGGTTCGAATGGTTCCTTGCGACCTGCAAGCCGCTTTGCGGGACGGTAACGTCACACAGGCACCGTCGGCCGCCGTCAAGACACGTCACGTCGACGCGATCGCCGCGACCTTTGGCTCCTCCACGCGAGCTGATTGGTCGTCGATATGAGGCAGCCCAGGCGCACGACGGACAGCGGCAAGTCCGCAGCCTTCAGATCGATCCGCTGCCGGGCGCTGCCGGATACACCCCGACGTTCTGCCAGGTTTTATCGGAGGGCGTGTGTCCTCATACCAGCATATAGTTCCAGGCTCTTCGCTCAAGAACTAGATACTAGTTCGTCAGCGACCGGCAGCAGATCGCAGACCTGCAGACCATTGCGCTGCAGCTAATCTCTTCTCAGTCGGGACGTGAAAATGCACAAGATCGTTAGAACTGCCGCCCTTGCACTTGGAGCAACGATGATGACCCAGACAGCCGCCGCTCAGACCGCAGCAGATCCTGCGACGGACGTGAACTTGGACCCGCGCGTGCGGGCCTTCCTCTCGGAGGTGAACAAGTCGCCGAGCCCCTTCTGGGAGCTCCCGCAGCCGCAGCCTCAGGACGCGCTCACGGCGCTGCAGAACAAGACGCAGGTCGACATGAGCGGCGTCACGACCACCAGCCGGACGATCAGCGAAAACGGTCGGCAAGTGAAGATCCACATCATGAAGCCCGACCACAACTCCGGGACCCCGGGCGTGCTGCTCTTCATCCATGGCGGCGTCTGGATCATCGGCAACTTCGACAACCACAAGCGCCTACTGCGCGACCTCGTCCTCGGCTCGGGTCAGGTCGGCGTCTTCGTCGAGTACTCGCCCCTTCCCGCCGCCAAGTTCCCGACGCAGCTCGAGGAGAGCTACGCGGTGCTGCAGTGGATTTCGAAGCATGGTCGCGAACTCGGTGCCGACGGCACCCGCGTCGCGGTGGCCGGCAACTCGGTCGGCGGCAACATGACGGCGGCGCTGTCGCTAATGACGAAGGATCGCGCCGGGCCGAAGATCGACTATCAGGTCCTTCTCGTACCCGCCACGGACGCAAGCGTCGACACCGCGTCCTATCACGAGTTCTCGGACGGCTACTTTCTGTCGCGCGGCTTCATGAAGTACGGCTGGGACCGCTATGCGCCCGAAGAGCGCGACGATCCGTACGTGGCCCCGCTTCGCGCCGGCGCCGAGAAGCTGAAGGGTTTGCCCCCGGCGCTCGTCGTCACCGCGCAGAGCGATCCGCTGCGCGACGAGGGAGAAGAGTATGCGCGCAAGCTGATGGCTGCAGGCGTGGACGTCACCGCGGTTCGCTACGACGGAACGATCCACGACTTCGTGGCGCTGAACGCGCTTCGGAACGTGCCGTCGACCGTGGCGGCGCTGGACCAGATCTCGGCGGGTATCCGCACGCACATCGGCGGCTGATCGCCCTGCTTACGGTCGAGCGGGTCACCCGCTCGACATGCCGCACCCCGGTGTCGGCTACTGCCATCGAGCGCCTGCAGGTGCTCGGTGGCCGTAGCCGTTCAGGGTCGGCCGGTTTGAGCCTCCCTCCTGGTCGCCTCTGGTCCGTCACGGGAACATGCTAGGATGTCCGAAGCTCAAGGCCGGCCACTGCCCGGTTCCATGAGACCTCTGCTCATGCTGCTGGCGTTCACCACGGGCCTCGTCGACGCCATCAGCGTCCTCGGCCTGGATCGCGTCTTCACGGCGAACATGACCGGCAACGTGGTCCTGCTGGGGTTCGCCCTCGCCCGCGTACCCGGCTTCCATCCCGGCCCATACCTCGTGGCGCTCAGCAGCTTCTGCATTGGCGCCGTCGCCGCGGGCCGGCTCGCCCTCTTCACGTTCGATCGGCCGATGCGGGGCTGGCTCGTCGCAGCAGGCGTATTCGAGTGCGCGCTGCTCGGGCTGGCGGCACTCGCGCTCGTCGACGTCGGCGGGCCGGAAGCTTCCGGCCCGCCGCAGGCGATCCTGGCTACCGCGCTCATCTCCGGTGCGATGGGCTTCCGCAATGCCAGCGTGCGAAGGCTCGGCATGCCGGACATGACGACGACGGCGCTGACGCAGGCGATCGCGGCGCTGGCGGGCGAGTCGCGGCTTGCCGGAGGACAGAACGTCCGCTGGCGGCGCGAAGGCGGCGCCGTCGCCGCCATCCTGCTCGGCGCCTGGGCGGGCGCGCTCGTCGTGCCGCGCATGGGGTGCGCACTTCCACTCTTGGCCGCAGCGCTGCTGGTTCTCGCAGGAAGCATCCTGGCGGCTGCGCACCCGCGGACAGGGCACGCGCGGTGGGCGACTGCTACCTGCCCGTACAGGGCATGTCGCGCTCGGCGAGCGGGGTTCCGGTCAGTCCGCCTTCGCTGCTGTCAGCGAGTAGACGAGCACTAGCAGGCCGGCCAGCAGTCCGAGAATGCCGCCGACGGCGAAGCCGCTGGCGAGACCCATCCGCCCGACGACGACGCCGCCGAGAAGGCCGCCTGCCGCCAGTGCGCCCTGGATGATCGTCACGATCCAGGCCGCGCCCGCCTCGTAGCGCTCCGGCGCGGCGCGGTGCGTCCAGAGCTGGACGCCGAGAGGCACGGCGCCGAAGGCCGCGCCCCAGATAGCCACCACGGGTACGGCCGCCATGGGGAAGCGGCCTGCCGCGAAGAACAGCAGCATGCCGAACCCGACCGAGCCGCAGATCGCAGCGAAGCCCCATGATCCTCTTATGCGCATGATGCGCGCGCCAAGGGCCAGTCCGAGCACGCCCGAGGCGCCATAGACCGCGAAGGTGGCGCTGACGCCAGCCCCCGCCAGCCGCGTGATGCTCGAGAGCGCCGGCTCGAGGAAGGTGTACCCTGAATAGTGACCGCCGCTGACCAGCGCGACCGCGACGAAGCCGACCAGCACGCGCGGCACCCTGAAGAGACCAATCAGATCCGCGATTGCGGTCCGGGTCCGCGTCGGCATCGGCGGCAGCGTCGCGAACTGTATGGCGAGAACAGCCAGGGCTGCGGCCGACATCACGGCGAAGGTCGAGCGCCAGTCGAGAAAGCTGCTTGCAAGGGCACCGGCGGGCACGCCGACGACAGAACCGAGGGAGATGCCCGCCATGACGATGGTAGTGGCGCGAGCGCCTTCGTCGGGCCGCACGAGGCGGCGAGCGGCGGCCAGCGCGACCGCCCAGAAGCCGCCCAGGGCCGCTCCAAGCAGTGCGCGGCCGAGCAGTATCCCTGCGAACGTCGGTGCGATGCAGACGACGAGGTTGGACAGCAGGAAGAGACCGCTCAGGCCCAACAGCAGGCGACGCCGATCGACGCTTCCGCCCAGGAGCACCAGCGCCGGCGCGACGACGGCAGCGACGGTGCCGGGAACGCTCATCATGGCGCCGGCGTGACCGATCTCGACATCCAGGTCCCGGCCGATAGCGCTGAGCATGCCCACCGGAAGCAGCTGACTGGTCACCAGCACGAAGGTGGTCGCCGAGAGGCCGCCGACAGCGGTCCAGCGACGGCTGCACGCCACCTCGTCGCCACAGCCGGCATGCTCGGCCGCTGGCGCCGAGACGATCTCGCCGGCCGCAGGCGCGAGGCTAGCCTCCGCTCCTGTCGTCTGATCGGGTCCGGTGAAGCGCTTGTGCATGATCGACCTCGGGCAGGCGCACGTGGCGCCTCGTCAGTCGCACTACCAACACCCGGGATCGGGAGCGATCAGCCTCTCACCCTTCGCCATCATACCTTCATATGAGGCTGGGGCCCGAGGCGACTCTACTCAGCGTCGGGACGCGCTGCGAACTGCGGAACCTCAAGCGCCTTCGCCCAGGGTATCCGGCGCCTAGTGAAGATCTCCATGATCGGTGGTGCGATCTCGTCCGTGTGGTTCAGGCTGCCGAGCATGACGAAGACGGTGCCGGGAAAGCCGGAAAGCTTGTCGGTGAACAGTCGCGCACCGCAGTTCGGGCAGAAGTTGCGGACCAGCGTGTTGCCGGTGTCGGCTACGTACTCGTAGCCCTTCGGCGCGCCGCTGAGCAGCGTGAAGTCGTCCTCCGACACGCTCATGTACGTCGCCATGACTCCACCAGACGACCGCTGGCAGTCAAAGCAGTAGCAGTCCGCAATGAAGGTAGGGTCGCCGTCAAACTCGAAGGTTACGGCGCCACACTCGCAGCGGCCCTGATGCTTCTTGGTCATTCGAGGCTCCTCGTACCGGCCGTTCGATGGTCCGTAGCTTCCGCTCCGTCCTCGAGGCCGTTGGACGAGGCGACTGGAGCGCGGAATCATACGCCGGTATGGAGATCGGTCTTCCCGGGGCAGGCAGGTCAACCAGCTCTGCGCAAAGCGGCCTGCAGCGCCAGACTGCTGAAGCTTAGGCGAAGTGCTTCAAAATCGGCAGCTCGCGTATGCGCCTGCCGGTCAGCCGGAAGATCGCGTTGCACACCGCCGGCGCCACGTTCGGCGAACCGCCCTCGCCGGTTCCCTCGATCTCGCCGTTCTCGAGCAGCTCGGTACGAAAGACCGGCGCCTCGCTCAGCCTGACCATCCGGTAATCGTGAAAGTTCGACTCCTGCACACGTCCCTGATCGATCGAGACCTGCCCGAAGAGCGCGGATGTGAGACCCCAGATCGCCGCGCCCTCGAGCTGGGCAATCACGGCGTCGCGGTTCACGGCCCTTCCGGGGTCGGCGACCGTCCAGAGCCGATCCACGACGGGCTGCCCGTCCTTAATCCGCACGCGAGCCACCTGCGCCGCGAGACAGTCGTCCCGCTTGTGGCTGATCGACAGCCCAAGCGCCGAGCCGGAGTCCTTGCCGGGCCAGCCCGACAGCTCCGCCACGCGGTTCAGCGCAGCCAACTCGCGCGGCGAGTTCCTGAGCAGCCCGCGTCGCATCTCCAGCGGGTCGATCGTCAGCTCGTGCGAGACCTCGTCCACGAAGCTCTCGATGGCAAAGACCGTGTGCGAGGAGCCGACCGACCGCCACATGCCGGCAGGCACGTGCGTCTCGCTGCGGACCCAGCGCGCCTCGCGATTGGCGAAGCCGTACGGCGACTGTATCGCGTCGGTGACGACCTCGTCGTATTCCTTCATCACCACCGGGTACAGGCGCGGCAGAATGGAAGGGGTCGCCTGCCGGTGAACGTACGTCTCGAACTGCCCGTCGCTGATGCCTGCCGAGAGCTCCGATACGCCTGCCGGGCGATAGAAGTCGTGCGCCACGTCCTCCTCCCGGGTCCAGATCAGCTTGACCGGAACTCCCGGGAACTTCGACGCGATCAGCGCCGCCTGCTGTGCGACGTCGGTCTCCTGACGCCGGCCGAACCCGCCGCCCGCGATCACGGGATGATAGGTCACCCTCTCGGCCAGCAGGCCGAGCAGCTTCGCCACGGCGTCGCGTGCGTTCTGCGGATGCTGAGATCCCGTCCAGAAGTCGCACCTGGCGCCGGACACCTGCGCGACGCACGACATCGGCTCCATCGTGGCGTGTGCCAGGTACGGGACCTCGTATCTGCGCCTCACGACCTTCGCGGCGTGGTCGAGCGCCTCCGCGCCCTGCCCTATCCTGTCCACCACGGCACCGGGACGGGCCGCTAGATCGCGGTCGAACTGTCGGCTGATCGCGGCGTCGTTGACCCCGTCGTTCGGCGTTGAGGCCCATACCGGGGCGAGGGTCTCCAGCGCACGTCGTGCGGTCCACCAGCGATCGGCCACGACGGCGACGCCGTTCGGAAGGTCGACCACGCCCTTGATCCCCGGGATCTTCAGCACTTCCGCACGGCTGTCGGACGCGAGTCGGCCGCCGAACACGGGAGCGCAGGCGACGGCCGCGCTGAGCATGCCCGGCAGTTGCACGTCGATCGCGTACCGTGCTGACCCGTCGACCTTCGACGGCAGGTCGAGCCGCAGCATGCGCCGGCCCACGAAACGGGGACGGTCGTCGGTACGATCGATCAGCGTCTGGGGTGCCGGCATCCGGCTGGCGATCGCGGTCAGCTCGCCGAAGCGCAGCGATCTGCCGCCTGGACCGATCACCCGGCCCTGATCGGTGTTCACGCTCGCCACGTCCACGTTCCAGCGCCGTGCGGCCGCGAGCATCAGCGCCGTGCGGGCGGTCGCGCCGGCCTTGGTGAAGCCGGCATGGAAGGCGGAGGTTCCGGTGCTGGCGCCGGTCAGCTGCGAGAAGAAGCGTGGGTTGTAGTACTCCTTCCCGACCGGCGCGAGTTCGATGCGGATGCGCTCCCAGTCAGCGTCTAGCGCGTCGCCGACCAGCATCGCGTACGCGGTCGAGGTGCCCTGACCGATCTCGGCGACTGGCGACGTGATGACGATCTCGTCGTCCGGCGTGATCCGCAGCAGGTGCTCAACGAGTACGTCGGATCCCGTGTCGCCGGAGGCGGCGGACGTGGTGAAGTTGAGGAAGTACGCACCCGGGATCGCCAGGGCGGCGGCGAGCACGGCACGTCGGCCGGGTGCCGCGAAGGTCATGCCGCCTGCGCCTGGCGGCCACGCGCCTGGTCGAGCGCGGCGCGGACGCGGGGGTAGGTTCCGCACCGGCAGATGTTGGTCATGGCGGCAAGCATGTCGTCGTCGCTCGGACTGGCGTTGGAGGCGAGCAGGGCGGAGGCGGCCATGATCATGCCCGACTGGCAGTACCCGCACTGCGGCACCTGATGCTCAAGCCAGAGCTTCTGGACCGGGTGCAGACCGTCGGCGCCGAGACCCTCGATAGTCGTGACACGTCTGCCTGCCACCTCTCCGACCGGGAGCACGCATGTCCGTACCGCCTCGCCGTTCAGGTGTACGGTGCACGCGCCGCACTGGGCGACGCCGCAGCCATACTTGGTACCGGTGAGTCCCACGTCCTCGCGCAGCACCCACAGCAGCGGCGTCTCGGGATCCACCTCAAGGGAGACGGGTCGACCGTTGACCTCGAAGCCTATCATCTCGCTCTCGCCCTTCGCTACGACGACGCGGCAGGTCACCGGTCGCCAACCCGAAGGTAGATGTCCGCAAGAGGCCGCTCCAACAATCATACGCGCGTATCCGGTCGACCGGGGCAAGTGCCATCCGCGCGTATAGTCGTCATCTCCTGCAAAGCCTGATAGATGCTTGCGTCAACTTCCGAGCCGCCTCGGCGGCACATGCCAAACCGCGCGAAAGGTCGGGATCGATGACGAGCAGGCGACCTGGCCTTCTGGCGTTGCTTGGCGCAGCCGCGATCCTTGGTGCGGTGATCGGCTGGCGCATGCTCGTCCTGCCCGCACCGCTTGCATTCGCCGGCGGTACCAGCGTGCCGCTGGGTGCCTATCGAGGGCCGTCGCCGGTCGGCGTTCCTGCGTCGTTTGCGGGCGCCGACGAGATCTCACGGGGCCGCTATCTGACCGATGCTGCCGACTGCGCTGCCTGCCACACCGCACGCGGCGGCCGGCCGTTCGCCGGCGGACGCGCCTTCGCGCTGCCGTTCGGGACGCTGTACACGCCCAACATCACGCCAGACACCAGGACCGGCATCGGGACGTGGTCGGACGCTGACTTCCTGCGGGCCATGCACAAGGGCATCTCGAAGGACGGCAGCAGGCTGTATCCAGCGTTCCCCTACGCCTCCTACTCTCTGATGACGGAGGCCGACGTGCATGCCATCAGGCGCTACCTGACGACGGTTCGGGCGGTCCGGCAGGAGAACAGGCCCAACACCTTCTCCTTTCCCTACAACCAGCGCTGGCTGATGAGCTTCTGGTACGCGTTCTTCGTGCCCAAGAAGCCCTTCGAGCCGGTGGCGGAACGCAGCGCCGCGTGGAACCGCGGCGCCTACCTGGTCGAGGGAGCCGCTCACTGCGGCGAGTGCCACACGCCGAGGACGCTCGCGCAGGCGATGGACACGCGACGCAAGTTCGCCGGCGGCGCGGCCGAGGGCTGGAACGCCTACAACATAACGACGGACGGGCAGAGCGGGATCGGCGGCTGGAGCCGCGAGCAGCTCGTCGCGTACCTCAAGACCGGCTACGCGAAGGGCCATGGCGTCGCTTCGGGTCCGATGGCGGAGGCGGTCGAGATGAGCTTCAGCCGGCTTGCCGAAAGGGATCTTGCGGCAATGGCCGAGTACCTCGCCACCGTCCCCGCCCACTCGTCGTCGATCTCGCCGAGCATCGCCGCCGCGCCGCCGGCAAGGCCAGGTGCAGGTCCGGACTACGCCTCGCCGGGTGCGCAGATTTTCGCGAACTCATGCGCGGCCTGCCACGGCTGGAACGGTCTGGGCCGGCTGGTGCCCGAGGCGCAGCTGACTGGGAACCGGGCGGCGAACGACAGGACGGCGGCGAACGCGGCGTTGATGGTCCTGAACGGCATGGGAGCTCCGGACGAGCCCCGCCGCTACATGCCGGCGTTCCGACGCAGCCATACCGACGCGGAGGTCGCAGCCGTCGTGAACTACGTCGAGGAGCGCTACGGCGGCGTGAAGTCGCAGCTCAGGCCGGAAGACGTGGCGAAGCTGCGCGCTCAGTGACGACACGCGGCGGATCTGCACGGCGACGGCACCGGCCGATCCTCTCCGCCCTTCCAAATCTCAGCGATCGTCAGCGGGCGAACCAAGGCCACGGAGGACCCGTCCGTACGTAGGCACGGGGGTCCGCTATCCGGAGCGTGACGCTGGTACCCGTCACCACCGTCGCGGCAACCCGCGTTCAGGACGGTCGGCTCGATATCGATGCCCTCGTCTTCAACGCACAGCAGGCGGCTCCGGCGCTATTCCACCCGAACCTCAATGCTGGTTGCATGCGAATGTCGGCGAGCGTTTGCGATCGTCTCGCGCGCAATCGCCGCTGCCTCTGCATATACCTGCGCGGCGAAGGCCCGCGCCTTCTTCCTTCATCCGAAACGCTCATGGACGTCTCGGCTTCGCCGTCGAGGACACGAGCCGCCGAGGAGGGCGACGAGGTCAACGTCGTCGCGCCCGCGCAGCCGGCGACGCGGCCTTGCCTTCCGTCAGCGCCTGCTGCGCGGTCGCGAAGCCGCGCTTGATCGATTGCCTTGCGCCCGGCCTCGACAACCCGCAGTCCTGCGAGCGCCTGCAGCCACAGCCGCGTGCCCTGAAACGTCTGGAGCAGCGTGTCGTGCAGTTCGCGTGCGATACGCTCGCGCTCAGCCGTCTTCGCCGCGGTCGCATGCGCGTCCCTGGAGCGCATGACGGCGATGTAATCTCACCGACCGGCCGGGGCCACGCGTCCGTGCGTACGTCATCTTCGAGACAGCGCCGCAGGAGACCGTCCGTGCCGAGATTCTTGCTTCTGGTGCTGACCGCGCTGCTGCTCACGACCATCGTGAGGCCCTGGCCTGCGCGGAGTCCCGTCCACCGGCCTTGGCCTGCCGTCTCCTCGTCTGACCCGGTGAGGCTGCTGTCCTACAACGTCGAAGGACTGCCATGGCCGCTCACGCATGGTCGCACGCAGGCGGCGGAAGAGATCGGACGTCAGCTACGCCAGGTGTCGGCCCGTGGACAGCGCCCGCACGTCCTTGCCCTTCAGGAAGCCTTCGGCGGCGCGCAGGAGATGATCGGCGAGGAAGCCGGATACCGCTACGCGGCATTTGGTCCAGCTGCCGGCATGGTCTCCCTTGAAGCCGCGACCGGTGCCGAACGCACCTTTCTGGCTCAAGCCAGCATTCTTCGTGGCGAGACCGAGGGCGCGCAGGAGGACAGCGGCTTGGCAATCTTCTCCGATTATCCGATCGTAGCGACCTGGCGCGTGCCCTTTCCCCGTTTCGCCTGCGCGGGCTACGACTGCCTCGCGAACAAGGGGATGCTCGCGGTCGCGCTGCGAGTGCCGGGCCGGACTGCGCCGCTGATCGTCGTGGATACGCACCTGAACTCCCGTACCGCATCCGGAGTCGCCGACGATCGCAGCTTCGCGGCCTACGCGCAGCAGGTCGATCTTCTCGGACGCACGGTTCGCGGCTTCGCCGGGTCTGGGGCTCAGGTTCTGCTGGCGGGCGACTTCAACGTCGGCAACGACTCGGCGCGTGCGTCCTATCTGGCGCAGAGCCTCGTCGCACGCGACGGCCTTAAGGTCGCGGCCGCGGAGCTCGCGTGCGGCGCGACCTGCCGCGATCTCGCGACGACGCCGACCATCGCGCATGCCAAGACCATAGTCCTGTACGGAGGTCCGGTCGCCGCGTACCGATCACCCCGCCGCTTCGGACAGCTGCCCGGGGGACAACGCCTGTCCGACCATCTCGGCATCATCCAGGCGTTTCGGCTGCGATAGTCGAATCTCTGTTACGAGCTTCATTCTGCCAGATCGGGTTTCCCTGAGCGAATTACATGAATCGGCATCATCGAAGACCGCTCGATCCGAGAAGTTCGTGCACGACCCAGACGGCATGCTGCCGAGGGATCAGCGTTCTTGGGAAACCTGAAATGGTCACAGCGGTTCCTTGTAACCGTTGTGTTCGCCGAACAACGGTCAACGTCACGTCAAGCGGGTGCGATGTTGAGGTGCGGCATAGCACCCCGCCGGTGCGGGTCCGATGATCGAGTGTCGTCTTGCAGGCGAAGCGAGCGGTAAGCTCGCGTCTTGGTAGACAAAAGCCGAGAGGCTCGTTCGCTACCTGACCCATAAGCAGTCACTCAGAGGGTCCTGATCGCTTCCGAACTCCCGCCATCCGTTCATGTCATTACGCCGCCCTACGCCGACACACAGGGCTCCTGCACCTTCTCGCTCAATCAGCGCCCTTGATTGCTGCCGCAGGCATAGCGGCGAGCGCTTCTTCAGCCCTCTGCCTCGAGGCGAGGTTGGTGGATGACAAATCCCGTCTGATCCAGTCAGGTGCCCGGCTCACAACAGCGGCAATCACCGCCAGCTGCTCTTCCTTCATGCTGTCAAATTTCCCTTTTGTTCTCGCGCTTGCTGACTCATAGAATCGCCATGCCGATACGTCCCGAGAACCGCTGGCTCTACCCCATCGACTGGGAGCAGCTGTCGGCAGCGGTGCGCTTCAAACGCGCAGGTTCGCGGTGCGATCACTGTGGGCGCCCTCACCTGCGTAGGGTGATCCACCTGGGAGATGGCAGATGGTGGGACGCCGGCGCAGGGTGCTGGCGGTCGCATCTGGGAAGACGAGTTTCGCTGTCAGGCCTCGCACTCTCATCTGTGCGATCGACCAAGGTCGTGCTCGCTTGCGCCCACCTCGACCACGATCCCGGCAACAATGCCCGCTCCAACCTCGCTGCGCTCTGCCAGCGCTGTCACCTGATCCATGACGCGGCGGAGCACCGCTGGCAGCGTTGGTGGAACAGGTTTCGACGCCGAGCCATCCGCGACCTCTTCGAAGATCCACGTCTGGTCAGACGGCGCGTCGCTTTGGCGGCTGGCAAGCGCCGCGACGCTGCTGAAACACGAGCCTAGATGCGAATACCCAGCGTCTTGCGTGCGGCACCCAGCGCGGCTTTGCCGCCCCTCCGCGCTTTGCTGACGGCCTCCTCGGCCACATGCTCGATGGCAGCGCCGACGCCCTCCACAGCGGTAGCCGCTTTCCGACCCAGTCCAATCTGCTTGGCAACCGCTCGCCGTCCCTCGCTGTAGCCCGGTGCGACCATCGGGTAATCCGACTTGAGATTGAAACGCTCACGATACTCGGCCGGCGTGAGCCCGTGGCTGGCGAGATGGCGCTTCAGGCTGGCGTACGGCTTGCCGTCAATCATGCTGATGATACGATTGGGATCGACGAGCGACTTGCGCACCGAGACCGCGGGCACGTGCTCAACCGCCGTCGTGACATTCGTGGCCCTGGAAGGGCTCGACAAACCCAACACAGCCTCGTGCATCGACTTCAAGAAAGCGAGCACCTCGGCTGAGCCTGCGCGCGTGTGCGGATTGGCGAGCCATGCCGTCGTCAACTCCGCAGCGAGCGCAATCGTATCGGCGTGCGCGTCCGCGCTTTGCTCAGTGGATGTGGTGGTCATTCCAACGCTCTAGCGAGCGCCGATTTTGGTTGTCCAGTGGTTGTCCAGTGATCGAGCTGCTCTAGCCGGGTCCGCTGTTCAATTCTAAGGTACGCAGGCCTGTCCGGGTGCGAAGCGAGCCGCAGGGTCGTTGCGGCAGGAGCAGGTCAACCCATTAGAGGTGACGAAGTCGCATCCGACGAGCGACCAATCGGCTTTATACATTGAGCCGAATGAGATCGAAGCGTTGGAGTTCGCATGAAGGTCGCCACCTACAACGTGAACGGGGTAAATGGCCGCCTCCCCGTGCTGCTGCGATGGCTTGAGGAGGAGGAGCCGGACATCGTCTGCCTGCAGGAGCTGAAGGCGCCGCAGGAGAAGTTTCCCGAGACCGCCATCCGGGACCTTGGCTACGATGCGGTCTGGCACGGGCAGAAAAGCTGGAACGGCGTCGCCATTCTGAGCCGCGTCGGCGAGATCCACGAGACGAGGCGCGGATTGCCGGACGATCCCGATCCCGCGCAGAGCCGCTACATCGAGGCCGCGGTGAACGGCGTGATCATCGGCGGGCTCTACCTGCCGAACGGCAACCCGAGGCCCGGCCCCAAGTTCGACTACAAGCTTGCCTGGTTCGAGAAGCTCATCGAGCACGCGGCGACCCTGCTGGCGAGCGGGCTGCCGGTGGTTCTCGCTGGTGACTTCAACGTCATGCCGACGGACGCTGACGTCTATAAGCCGGAGCGCTGGGTCAACGACGCTCTCTTCGCTCCTGAGGTGAGAGCTCTCTACGCAAGCCTAGTCGACCAGGGCTGGACGGACTCTCTCCGTACGCTGCACCCAAACGAAACGATCTACACATTCTGGGACTATTTCCGGAATGCGTTTGGCCGGGATGCAGGCCTCCGCATCGACCATCTGCTGCTCAGCCCGGCACTCGCAAGCCGGTTGGAGGAGGCGCAGGTGGACAAGCATGTGCGTGGCTGGGAGAAGACCAGCGATCATGCGCCGACATGGATACGGCTTGCAGCAGAGCAGCCGGCCGGGAGGCGAAGCCGTTCGACCCGCCGGCCGGCGGGACCTCGGTGACTGAGCGCGCCGATGGATGCCTGCGACCTCATCGACAAAGCTGACACCAACCGCGGCATTGCACTGCCCTTCCTAGCAAGCGGACGCGGCGGCATGCCGTGCCTTGCTGCATGGCGGAGCCCGACGCTCCATGGGGCGTTTTCAGCAGGATGATTGGAAGGCTTGAACAAGGGAAGGACGCTCGAGCTGCCGCTCGAGTCGCCATGACTGACGCTCTAGCATCGTTCGACCAGCGTGGTCGTGTTGTCGTACTCAGCCACTTCGATGCCGATGGCCTTGGCGCGGCCGCGATCCTTCTACGCGCGCTTCGACAGTCCGATCGAACCGCGGAGCCCCTGGTGATCGGCAAGACTGGGTCGCCTTGGGAGGCAGACACTCGTGACCAACTCGCCAAATTGAAACCCGCCGGCTTGATCGTCGCAATTCCCCCGCTCGTGGTCGGCGACGTAGCGTTGATCCTCCTCGACTCACCCTGTCAGATCCACCCGCTCATCGCGCAGCAATGGCGCGGCCGCCTCAAGGACAAGATCGTGATCGCCGCCAACCGCGGCTACCGAGCAGGGTGGGTGCATTTCGCTGCACGATCGGCGAGCGGCCGCGACCTGATCGACTTCTTGGCCGAGCACCGTCCGGCTGGCGCTGATGGACGGTATGGCAACGGCCATGCTCAGGCCACAGGCGGTGCGCTGCCTGTTGCAAGCTGGAACGAGTTTGACGCGAGCCTAGGCATGCCCAAGGCACAAGTAGAAGCCAGCGCTGTTGCACATCACTGACGCGTAACCGATCCCTCTCAAGACCCACATTCGGCCGTTCGCGACCGCCGGGCGGCACCTCGAAAGCAGACGCTTGTTCACGTCCATTGATAGCGTGCGCGGGCGAGGTTAGCGACAAGCTCGGGCCGGGTCTGTGCGCTTTGCTTCCAGGCGGGCTGCCCGGGTCGGGTGCGCCAAGACTCGCTGAGCGGGCTACTATCGACGATGTCAAAACCGAACTGATCGTACAGCCGCGCGACGATCTCCACCGCCTCGGGAAAGTCACTCGATGCGGCCAGCGCAAGCCTGTCGGGTGAACCGGCCGGTCGTCCCCAGGTCAGAATGCGCGGTGCCTGGATGTGCGTAAACGCCTTGACCACCTTCGAGGCAGTTAGTTGCGCCTGGCGCAGCTCGTGCTCGGTCTTCTCGCCCGAGTCCACGATCGGGTAGTTGCCGTCACGCCAAGGCATGTAGTTGTTGGTGTCGATCACGACCTTTCCAGCGAGCGCGTGCACGGGCATGTCGTTGACCAGCTTGAGAGGCACCGCAACTACGACGAAGTCTCCAGCCGCGGCAGCCTCCGCTGCCGTCGCCGCTCGCACAGCCGGGCCCAAGTCACCAACGAGCGTCGTCAACGTCTCAGGCCCGCGCGAATTCGCAAGTACGATCGAATAGCCACTGGCGATCGCCGCGCGAGCGATGTGGCTGCCCACCTCGCCCGCGCCGATAATGCCGATGGTGGTCATCGCGCCCTCACGCTCCGAATGCGCCGTCAATCGTGTGCATCGCGCCCGTGACGAAGCCCGCCTCCGGTCCTGCCAGCCAGGCCACCATGCCCGCGACCTCCTCAGGCCGCCCGTGGCGCTTGATCGCCATGAAGCTGTGCATCAGGTCCTTCATCGGCCCGCCCGCCGGGTTGGCATCGGTGTTGATCGGGCCGGGCTGGACGACGTTGATCGTGATCCCGCGCGGTCCGAAATCGCGCGCCAGGCCTCGCGCCATGCCCTGCAAGGCCGACTTGCTCAGCGCATAGGACGCCATGCCCGGAACCGGCATCCTGTCGCCGTTCACCGAGCCGACCACGATGATCCGCCCGCCCTCAGGCATCTGCCGGGCCGCTTCGACCGAGGCATGATAGGGCGCGTGGACGTTGACCCTGAACAGCCGGTCAACCTCGTTCGGGTCCTGCTCGAGCGCATCGCCGAAGATCGCAAAGCCGGAGTTCACGACCAGCACGTCGAGCGGTCCGCTGTCCCGCACCCTGGCGATCACGGCATCGCGATCGGCACTGTCGGTCTGCACCGCCGTGCTGCCCGTCTCTGCCGCCAGCCGCTCGGCCGCTTCATGCGATCCAGCGTAGGTGAAGGTCACCTCGGCGCCGTCCGTGGCGAAACGCCGCACGATCGCTGCACCGATACCTCGGCTGCCGCCGAGCACCAGAACGGATTTCCCTTGAGATGAAGCCACGTCCGTCGTCCTTGCTGCTTACTGTACGGTGCGCTACATAAAACGGGTGCCAGCGTCGTCAAGGATTATTGTACGGGTGACTACAGATATAAAACGCGGGCGTGGCCGCCCTCGCCGCTTCGATCCGGAGGAGGCGGTCGCCACAGCCCAGCAGCTCTTCCACGCCCGTGGCTATGATGCCGTCAGCGTCGCTGATCTGACCGCCGCGCTAGGGATCAATCCGCCCAGCTTCTATGCCGCGTTCGGCAGCAAGGCCGGTCTCTACGCCCGCGTTCTGCAGCGCTACAATAGCGGCAACGCCGTCCCGCTGACCGCTCTCCTTCGCGATGATCAGTCAGTAGCGGAGTGCCTTGTGGCCGTCCTGGAGGAGGCGGCGCGGTACTACGCCGCTAATCCCGAGGCTGCTGGTTGCCTCGTCCTTGAGGGCGTGCGCTGCGACGATCCGGATGCTCGCGAGGCCGCACGCGCCTATAATCTCGCCGCTGAGGCCGTGATCCGGGACTATGTCGCTGCGCGCTGCCCAGCTGAGGCAGAACGGCTGACAGATTTCGTCAGCACGACCATGTCCGGTCTCTCGGCGAAGGCTCGCAGCGGACATGGCCTAGACCAACTCCTTGCCACGGCCCGCTTTGCGGGCTTGGCGCTACGACAAGCTGTTCAGGTTTAGGCGCGCGCCCGCTGACTCATAATCAGACATTCATGAGCTCCCAACCGCTTTCCCAAACCCGACGTTCGTTCATCTCGGGTCCCAAACCCGCTCATCGACGTGACTGGCTACTGACCTCGCTAGGCCGAGTGACCAAGGCCGCTGGTCGAACGCCGTCGCAGCTCCCCAACAAAGGTCGCGATCCGCGCGTCGAGCTCCGTCGCGCGGCGGCGGACCTGATTGCCAATCGTCTGCGTGTCGTCGGCCGAGGCCACAAGGACCGAGGAAGCTTCCGCGATGCGCATGACGATGGCGGAGGTCGACGTCGCGTTTTCGGCGACTTCCCTGGTGATCGACTGGATGCGCGCGGCCTCGCGCTCATGCCGCTCGACCGCCGCTAGGCTGCTGGACGACGAGGCCGCGAGGCTCACTAACAGCGCATGCACGCGATCCACCAGCGCTCCCGTCGATCGGCTGGCCTCCTCGATGCGCGCCACGGCCGAGAAGATGGCGGTAGTCGTGCTTGAGATCTGCGCGGCCAAACTCTTAACCTCGCCTGCGACCACCGCAAAGCTCCGCCCCTGCTCGCCAGCTCGAGCAGCCTCGATGGTCGCGTTCAGCGCCAGCATGTTCGTCCTGGCGGCAATTTGGCTAATGAGGTCCGCCGCGGCTCCCACATCCTGAACCTCTTTGCCAAGCACCGTCTGCCTAGCCTGAGCGCACGTCGCCTCTTGAATGCTGGTGCGAATGGCATCCTGGTGCGCACGCGCGTCCGCCTGGATCGTCCGGACCGCCGAGAGCAGCTCCGTCAGCGACTCCGCTATATCGCTCGTGTTAGCGACGGTCACCGCGCTGCGCTCCGTGGCGCATCCAGCCTCCCCCGTCTGGAGCGAAACGCCACTACGGGTCGCAGCCACGCGCTCGTCAAGCTGCTGAGCGTCGCGCGCGAGCAGGCGGGCGATCTCGCCGACGGAGGTCGACAGCGCCTCCGCAATTTGCCCGGTCGAGCTTCTATGCTCCTCTAGAAACGCGCGCTCGCCTTCAGCCTCTCGACGTCGGGCGACGGCGAGTTCGCGGCCCACCGCTTCAGCTCGCGCTAGCGCCGCCTCCGCCTCCACGCTTGCGGTTTCGGCCGCACGCAGGGCTGCCGTCGTCTCCCGCGCACGCTCGTCCGCGACGCGGGTCTTCTCCATCAGGGTGCGTTCGGATGCGACGATGCGAGCGGCCAGCCCCATGCTAAGGAGCAGGAACAGGAGCCCCGCAGCCGATAGCGGCGCCACGAGTGTTCGCAAAACGGCCGTCCCGGGCCGATGATTGCGCCATTCAATCATCGCGAGGGGAGGTTCGCCGGGGTTGCCGAGACCATACGACACCATGCCGCTCGTCGCGGCAGCGCCCGTTCGAACGCGCAGGTCGCTCAGGCCGAAGGTGGCCGCGAGACCCGGTATGCCGAGCTGATCGACGGGATTGACGAGCACGAGGTATCTCGGCGCGCCAGGAAGCGGACGTGACGGATCCTTGTAGCTAATGATCGCGCCGGCGACGAGCGCCGGTTTGCCATGCGCCCTGAGGAATAAGGGCGACCGCGTCCTCCGGTCCGGCCCTCGGAAAGCGCCTAATATGCGCTTGGTCGAGTGTCCAAGTGCAGCAGCAAGGCTATCCTCCGCGCCGGAGCCCGGACGGACCGATAGGAGGGTGCGGCCGTCCGCATCGATCAGGTAGGCCGACGCGCCGCTCGTCTCTATGATCGTCAGAAGCCACTTACGGTCCGGCACGCCGTACAGGTGCTCAACGGCCTGATCCCAGCGGGACACCGACTCCACTGAGGTCGCGACCGACTGCACGTCCCGTCCCAGGGCGCCGCGCACCATCTGGACACGCTCGTAGGAACCTTGCGCGTTCATCGTCGTGACGAGCGCGCCGATGGCGGCCGCGAACGCGACAAGCGCGATCGTGATGAGCGCTCCCAGCTGAACGACGGCCGACGACGGCCGTCTGCTGGTCCAACGCCTCGCGTGCTTCCCCACCCAATCCATCCGACCAGACATAAGGCGAAGCGGTTAACCTGCGGTTAGACCCGCTTTGGAAGTAGACCTCGCGCAAGCTGCGCGACCTTCAAACCGCGGACCGCCGTCATATAGATCGCAGCGACTTACCCCGTTTGCGCAAGTGGTGGCGAAAGCGCTCCCTGCGGACGCTGTCAGGTTGATGTCGAGACGACTTATTTAGCTGTAAAAATGGCTTCAATCTGTCGGAAGCAGGGGTAACGAACGAGTTACCCGCTTTGAGCCGCTAGCAAGCCGAGTGGTATCTTCTAACGTCCTCCCGCCGACTCGGCGATTGCTGAGTAGCCGGCAACCTATGCGGGGAGGAAAGCTATGATCGGCAAAGTCATGGTCGGCACGATCTACAGCGATGAGCTGCGCGGCGGCAGCGGTGACGACAACATCTATGGTGGGGCGGGCGTCGACTACCTATCTGGCGGCGATGGCAACGACTTCATCCTCGGTGGCGCCGACATCGACTACATCAACGGTGATGCCGGCGATGATCGCCTTTTTGGCGGAGAGGGTAACGACTCGATCACAGGCGGGTTTGGCGCTGACATACTCTCAGGGGATGAGGGTGACGACTACCTTATCGGATCGGACAGCAACTTCTCAGATACGAGTTTTGATCGGCTCCTCGGAGGCGCTGGAAACGACACGCTGTGGAGCATCAGCGCCGGATTGCTAGACGGCGGCTCCGGTATCGACACTGCAAGTATAAACCGCACCAACCTTGCGGTCGGATTGAGGATTGATTTTACGTCACCGGATAGGGTGCAGTCCCTTGCGGATGGCACGATCATCACCGGCATCGAAATTGCCCAATTTGCTGGTGGCAGTGGAAGTGACGTGATCCGAGGCGGCAACTACGGCAATGTCCTATACGGCGGCGGGGGCTCAGATCAGCTCTGGGGAGGCGAGGGCATCGATGTCATTGGTGGCGGGGGGGGCAAAGATCGCCTCGTGGGAGGCGGAGGGGCCGACGTTTTCACGTTCTCGTACGGCGACAATCGTGATCGGATCATCGATTTTGTGCAAGGTGAGGACAAAATCGATCTTTGGCATTTCACGTACGCGACCTTCGACAAGGTGCTAGCGGCGACCTCACGCGACGCGACAACCGGCATAGTCACGATCGATATGTCGCAGTTCGGCGGAGCGCCGAAGGATGCCATAGAGATACTCACCGACCCTTCCAAGCCGTTCGCCTTCGCAGCCGCCGACTTTAGCCTCTTTTCCTGGTGGATCTAACAGCGAAACGGCTTCCGTGACGGCGGACGTATCGGTAGAGCACCTCGAAGGCGGAGCCTGTTCCTGATGGTGGTCATCGCGGCCGACTTGGGGGTCGGCAATCATAGCTTTGGCCCTCCCCTGTCCTAGTGTATGATCCTGCTATGTTCCGCGACGCCGCTACCGAAGTTCCTATCAATGCCGCCCGCCCGGAGTGCGATCCGGCTGCAGCTGACGCAATCGACTTTGTCGTCATCGACGTCGAGACTGCCTGCTCCCGCGTCAGCAGTATCTGTCAGATCGGAATCGTCGGCTTCCGCGGCAGCGCGGTCGCATTCGAGTACGAGACCCTGCTCGACCCGCGCGATCACTTTAGCAGCTTCAACACTCGCATCCACGGCATCGCCGCCGGCCATGTCGCAGGCAAGCCGTGCTTTGCCGACGTGTACAACGTTGTGCATGGGCACCTTGCCGAGCGAACCACGGTTGCGCATTCCTACTTCGACAAAGGTGCCCTGGCGGCGGCCTGCCGCGTGCACGACCGGAGGATGGTCGAGACGACCTGGCTCGATAGCGTCCGCGTCGCTAAACGTGCTTGGCCCGAACTCGCCAGCCATAAGCTCAACGTGGTCTCGGGACACCTAGGCATTCCGCTCCGCCACCACGATGCCCTGAGTGACGCTCGCGCCGCGGGTATGATCGTTGCCAAGGCGATCGAGAGTACCGGCATACCGCTCGCGGGCTGGCTGACGCCCCTAGCAGGGCAACGCGCCGCTCCGGCGCCACCTCCCGCGGCGGACGGTCCACTCAAGGGTCATCGGGTGGCCATCCTGGGCCAGCCCCGCAACGGCCCGCTTGCTCACCGACTAGCGGGCGGTGGTGGGCGTATCGTCGCGAGCGTCGGCAGAACGACCACGATCTTGGCGGTCATCGGCGAGGAACCGTTTGGCTATGCGCGGTACGATGCGCAGTTCCGGCGTGCTTTGGAACTGCAACGGTCAGGCCGCGCGATCCGGATTCTGTCCGAGCGCGAGGTCCTGAAGCTTCTCGCCTAGGTGTTCAGTCCCGGCATCTGGTGGATCGGGTCGACGATGAACCGGTCTGGCTCTGACGTCCAGATCTTGGCGATGTATTCGTAGGG
>NZ_JBLFFI010000008.1:0-114769 GCF_051400595.1 Sphingomonas larreae | reverse complement strand
GCACCGAGCGGAACGTCTCGTGACGCTCTCTCTCCCGGACGCCCGCCAAGCCGCCCTCCGTCCATTGCACCTCGCCGGCCCGCAGCCCGGCGAGCGGGCTGTCATTTCCCGCCAGTCGCAGCAGGTCGGGAAGCAGCTTCTCCGCCGCTGCCAAGATCGCCCCGGCCAACGACACCGTCTGTGCCGAGCCGCCCGCCATCGGCGCGGCGGGTAGGTCGCTGTCGCCAATCTCGACCGAAACCGACGCCAATGGCAGGCCGAGACGATCGGCCAGCTGTTGTGCCATGACGGTCGCGGTGCCCATCCCCATCTCCTGCGCCGAACAGGCGAGATGCGCGGTGCCGTCCCGCCGCAGCGTCAGCCGCACCGCACCGCCGGGCATGCGGACATAGGGGAACGAGCCTCCGCCACAGCCCATGCCAATCCGCCACTCGCCCTCACGTCGCGTGCCCGGCGCCGCGGCGCGCGCGGCCCAGCCGAACCGTGTCGCGCCGCGACGCCACGATTGCTCGGGCGCGTGTTGCGAGAAAGGTGCGCCGCTGACGGGGTGACGATCCGGCAGGTTGCGCAGCCGCAGCTCGACAGGATCGAGCCCAATCGCATGCGCTAGCTCGTCGACCGCGCTCTCCAGCGCGAAGGTCCCGATTGCTTCGCCGGGTGCGCGCATGAAGGTATTTGGCACGACCGCGAGATCAACGTGGCGCTGCAGGATCTCGAAGCTGCGCGCGCGATAGGCGGCTCGCGTGCCCAGCGTGTAGGCCTCAGGACAGGCGCCGTAGGGAGGCATGACCGACCAGCCGTCATGCAGGATCGCGGTGAAGCACCCGTCCGCGTCGGCACCGATCGCGACGCGCTGCTCGGTGGCGCTGCGACCGCCGATGATGCGGTAGACGCTCTCGCGGCTGAGTTGGAGTCGCAGCGGACGTCCTACCAAGCGGGCCGCGGCGACCGCGACGATCTGATGGTCCCAAACGCCCTTGCCGCCGAATCCACCGCCGACGAACGGTGACAGCACGCGCACCTGCTCGCGTTTCAGGCCGAATGTCTTCGCCAGCGAGGCCGCCTCGGCCGCGACCATCTGGATCGTGTCGTGCACGGTCAAGCGCTCACCTTCCCATGCCACGGTCAGCGCATGCAGCTCGATCGCGTTGTGGTTCTGCCACTGCGTGCGATATCGCTCGTCGACGCGATGCGCCGATCTGGCGAGCTCGCGCTCGGCGCGCCCGAGCGAGAGATGGTTGCGCTCGATCAGCAGCGAGGGGATGATCCGCGCGTCGGCCTTGGCGGCATCGAAGCGCGTCTCGGCCTTCACCTTCTCATAGTCGATCGCGATCAGCGTGGCGGCATGATCTGCCTGCTCCTGCGTCTCGGCGACCACCGCGGCGACGATCTGGCCGTTATAGTGGACGCAGTCGTCCTGGAGGATCGGAAGGCTGCTGTTCCCGGTCGCGGTCGGATCGGTCATCGAGATCAGCCCCGGCGTCCGCACCCGCGGCATGTTGCGATGGTCGACCACCAGCAGCACGCCCGGTGCCGCCGTCGCTGCCGCGGTGTCGATCCGGACGATCCGGCCGCGCGTCACGGTCGCGTGCACGAGCGCCGCGTAGCAGAGCCCCGGCATCGCCACTTCTGCGGAGAAGCGCGCGTCACCCCGCACCTTAAGCTCAGCATCAACGCGCGGCGCCTGTCGACCGAGTTCGCCGTGCGCGCCGATCAGCGGGTCGGGCGTGCCGCCTGGAAGCCACTGCGCCGGCACCCAGCCGAGCGCGGTGCGGACGGAATCAACGACGACGTTCTGCACCCGGCTCATGCGCGCACTCCACTCAGCTCGGCGAGAACCGCCACGATCGTCCGCTGAGCCAACGGCACCTTGAACGCGTTGCCATCCAGCGGAGTCGCGGCCCCGAGCTCTGCCGCCGCGGCGCGTGCAAACAGCGCGTCACTTGGTCGCTCGCCCAGCAGCACAGCTTCGGCGTGACGCGCGCGCCATGGCTTCGGCGCAAGGCCGCCGAGCGCCAGCCGAGCCTCGGCGATACGACCGTCCTCGATCGCCAGCTGCGCCGCGACCGACACCAGGGCGAACGCGTAGCTCGCGCGGTCGCGTACCTTGCGATAGGCGGCGGGGCCGACCAGCGGAGGCGGCAACTCAAGGGCGACGACGAGCTCGCCCGGCCGAAGCTCTGTCTCGATGTCGGGCCGGTCACCCGGCAGGCGGTAGAGATCGTCGAGCGCGACCGAGCGCGTGCCCTGCCCACCGGCCAGGTGGATCCGCGCATCGAGGGCGACGAGCGCCACCGCCATGTCGGACGGGTGGGTTGCGACGCACGACGCGGAAGTGCCGAGGATGGCATGGTAGCGCGTGAAGCCGCCGCGCGCGTCGCATCCGCTGCCGGGTGCGCGCTTATTGCAGCGCGATCCGGCCGCGTCGGCGAAATAGAGGCAGCGCGTGCGCTGGAGCAGGTTGCCGCCGATCGTCGCCATGTTGCGCACCTGCGCCGAGGCGCCCGCGAGGATCGCGCGCGAGAGCATCGGATAGTGCGCGCGGACGAGCGGGTGCGCGGCGACCGCGCTGTTGCGCGCCGCCGCGCCGATGACCAACCCGCCCCCTGCCGCGCGCACGATCGGCGCCGGCAGTACCGACACGTCGACGAGGGTGGTCGGATGCTCGATCTGCTTGCGCATCAGGTCGATCAGGTTCGTCCCTCCGCCGAGCGGCCGATGACCTTCTTCGCCGGCGAGGCGGATCGCATCCGCGGTCCCATCGGGGCGACGATAGCCTACCGGGGTCACAGTCGGCGCCCGGCCGCGACTGCGAGGATCGCGTCGACGATGCCGTTGTGCGCGCCGCAGCGACACAGGTTGCCGCTCATCCGTTCCCGCACCTCATCGCGCGAGAGCGTCGGCGGGGCCGCGAGATCGGCGGTGACGTAGCTGGGGACGCCCGCGGCGATCTCGTCGAGCATCGCAGACGCGGCGCAGATCTGCCCCGGCGTGCAATAGCCGCACTGCAGCGCGTCATGCGCAATGAAGGCGGCTTGAAGCGGGTGGAGCGTCGCGTCACCGCCGTCAGCGGCGAGACCCTCGATTGTGGTGACCGAGCGGCCGTCTGCCTGGGCAGCCAATGTCAGGCACGCGAGGACGCGCTGGCCGTCGACGATGACGGTACAGGCGCCGCACGCGCCCTGGTTACAGCCCAGCTTCGTGCCGGTGAGGAGAAGCCGCTCGCGTAGGTGATCGAGTAGAGAGATACGCGCATCTGCCGGAGGTGCGACCGAGACGCCGTTGACCAAGATCGCCATCGCTCATCCCCAGCAGCGCGCACCCCTCATGCGCCACCCTAAGATACAGCGATGTTCGCACTATTCAAGTCTCGGATGAAAGGATCTTCGTCATCATCGCGATTAGCTGCCGGCGCTCGGTGATGGTGAGCGGCTCGAGCATGCGCCGATGCAGATCACCGTAGGACGCTTGTAGCGCGTCCACGCGCGACTGGCCCGTCGGAGTGAGCCGCAGCGACACCGCGCGACGATCATGTTCGGGGCGATGACGCTCGATCAAGTCGCGCTTGACGAGCCGGTCGCTAGAGGAGGAGATCGTCGTGGTCGGTACGCCGAGAAACCGCGATATGTCGGTCGGGCCGCAATCAGGGTGCCGCCCGACAAAAACCAGCACCTGCTTGTCGAGCTCGTTGAGCGGCTTCTCCGCACCGAGCGCCTCGGCAAGCTTGTAGCGGCGCGTGAAGAGGTCGAAGATCTCGCTTAGGGCCGCGAGCTCTGCGTCAGACGGAGTAGACATCCTCGGGGCATAGCGCCCGGTGAGCTACCGTGACCAGCACCCTCCTCTCTCCGCCGTATGGAAGCTACAAGGTCCTGGCGCTGCGCCGAGACCCAAGAGTGGTCACTCCCAACGCCCTGCTTGGCTTCCAACTTCGGACGCCCATTCATCTCCGCGGCCGACACGCGTGTCGCGCCGCAAAACCGCTCGCTTGGTCGGGTCTAGGAGGGATAGCCGACGCCCAACTCTCGCGAGAGCTGGCTACTGCCTAAACCATCGCCGAGCGACTCGGCGCGTAACAACGAACCCAATCGCCGCAACAGCCAAGCACGTAAGCGCAACTGCAAGCACCACCGCGGCCATCAGCAGGTCTGAGCAGGGATCAAGATCGGGGTGAAGGCGGTGAGACGGATTACAGACCCAGAAAAGCGCGAAGAGGACCCACGCTCCCGCCGTGCAAAACACGAGCAGGCCAGCCATGAGTCCGCAGGTCATGCCAATGACGTTAGACCAAAGGATTGATGCCGCCTTCATTCCAGCAGTATGGCGCGATCAGCCGTGTCCGCAACAGGGAGGCAGTTCGATCTCGAACGCCCATGATCTGAGAGATGCGGCCCCGCCGCTTTTGAGCGGCTTGCGACTCCCTCGCCTCTCGTGCCGAGGACCCACGTTCGGTCACTCAGATCGTGCGAGGCTCATCCGTTAGCGGACGCTTGTTCAGGTCTCCGGTGCCGAAGCTACTCACCGGTTTAACGGCACTTTCCTGCCCGAAAGCACGTTGCCATACTGATACTGTCCGAACAGACGAGACACGTACCGCCTGACAGGGTGGCCTACGATCGCTTCGCGAGATGGTTAATCCTCACGTGCTGTTGCCCGGACGAAACGTCGGATGCCACCGCGCGTTCTTGATGGATGATCATGTCGAAGCTGCTCATGACCGTGTCGCTGATGGCAGCGGACTCCGCAAGTATCTCTGCGATGAAGTGGGGGAAGCGTGTGCTGCTGGTCAGCGCGCCCAATGCAAACGATCCCTCGCTCAACGACCAACGCCGCATCATCGCTCGATGGAGATCGGGCGCGGCGGAGCGCGACATTACCATCGTCGAAGTTGTAGGGGACAACGTAGTGGGAGTGAGCAATTCGGCGGCCATGCTCCGGCAACGTTACAGATTGCCGACCGCCAATTTTGCGGTCGTCTTGATCGGCAAGGATGGCGGCAGCAAGCTGCGCGGAACACGACCGATCGCTGCCGCCACGCTTGAAGAAGTGATCGACGCGATGCCGATGCGTCGCGGCGGCAAGCGCTAGCCCACCTTCAGCTCGAGCACGAGATCAGGTCACTTCCTTGAGAGCGACCGCATAATCGATACTGACACGCGAAGACCCACTTTCGACCATTCACGGGCTTTTCGCGCAGTCCGAAACCTGCCGTTCATTCATGTCAGCCGCTTAATCCAGCGCTTTGACATGTACTGGCGTTATGGGTTGAGGATATCGACGTGGCGACCGGTGTTACCCCCTGATGCGTAATCGCTTGCTCTCCGCCCTCGCCTGCTCGGCCATGCTCTCGACCACCGCCAGTGCGCAAACCGAGCCGCTGGGCGTCAATCTGGAGCGGTTCGACTATCCGGCCCCCGTGCACTGGTTCGAGGCGGAGTCACAGGGCCATCCGATTCGCATGGCCTTTCTCGACTGGCCGGCGGCCACCACGCCCAACGGCACGACGGTCGTCCTGCTCCACGGCAAGAACTTCTGCGCCGCGACCTGGGGCGACACCGCGCGCGGACTGACGGCGGCGGGCTATCGCGTCATCGCACCGGACCAGATCGGCTTCTGCAAATCGTCCAAGCCGACCGGCTATCAGTACAGCTTCCATGCCATGGCCGCGCTGACCACGGCACTGCTTGACCGGGCCGGAGCCGGCAAGGTCGTGCTGGTCGGCCATTCGACCGGCGGCATTCTCGCCACGCGCTTCGCGCTCCTGTACCCTGAGCGGGTCGCGAAGCTGGTGCTGGTCAACCCGCTCGGCCTCAACGACACGCTGAGTGAGGGCGTGCCCTATACCGACCTCGGCAAGCTTCGCACCGAGGAAGCCAAGACCAACGCGGCGTCGATCAAGGCCTATCAGCTTCGCAACTATTATCATGGGGTCTGGCGGCCGGCCTATGATCGCTGGGTTGCCATGCTGGCCGGGCAATATGCCAGCCCCGATGGCGAGACGGTGCGCGACGCACAGGCCCGTCTGTCCGATATGATCCAAATCCAGCCGGTCGCGGCCGAGCTGACGCGCCTAGCGGTGCCGACTACGCTCATCATCGGCCAGCGCGACCTGACCGCCTTTCGCGCCAACAGCGCGCCCGAGGATCGGCGCGCACGCATCCGCACGGTGCCGCAGGCCGCAGAGGAGGCGGTGAAGCGCATCCCGGGCGCCCGCCTCATCCGCCTGGACGATCTCGGCCACTCGCCGCAGGTCGAAGCGCCCGCCGAGTTCCTGCAGTCGCTTCGCTCTGCGATGACGCCGTGAAGCGATATGCCTGCGCGCTGGCGCTCCTCCTCGCCAGCGGTTGCGATGCTGCACCTGCGCCACGGCAAGCGGTCGTATCCAGCCCGGTTAAGACGCGCGGCCTGGACAGCGCCATCCTTGCCGACACCATCGCCAAGGCCCGTCGTCTTCCCCGGCTCCGCTCGCAACTGGTTCTCCGCGACGGGCAAGTGCTGGCTGAGCAGCGGTTTAACGGCGGGCCGCCGCTCGATCGGCCGGTTAATATCAAGTCCGCGTCCAAGTCGGTCCTGTCCGCGCTGGTCGGGATCGCGATCGCGAAAGGCGCGCTAACCGACGTCGATCAGCTCGTGCTGTCGGTGCTCGGCAGCAATGCACCTCCCGATCCGGACCCGCGTCTTACCCGGCTGACCGTCGAGGACTTGCTGACGATGCGCGCGGGGCTCGAGCGGACGTCGGGCGAGAATTACGGGCGCTGGGTGTCCAGCCGCAACTAAGTTCGCTTCGCCCTCGCGCGCCCGTTCGTCGATGAGCCGGGCGGTGCGATGCTCTACTCGACCGGCAACACGCATCTGCTGTCGACGATGCTGACCCGCGCGTCGGGACGCGACACCCATGCCCTGATGCGCGACTGGCTGGCGGAGCCGCTCGGCATTACCATCCCGCCATGGTCGCGCGATCCGCAGGGCATCTATCTCGGCGGCAACGACATGATGATGTCGCCGCGCAGTCTAGCGCGGTTCGGCGAACTCTATCGCCTGGGCGGCGTGATAGACGGACGGCGGATCGTGCCTGCCCGCTGGATCGAGGAAAGCTGGCCCCCGCGCACCGTATCGCCGTGGAGCGGTGGACAATATGGCTTTGGCTGGTTCGTTGGCACCATTCGTGACCATCCGTTGCGTTTCGCCTGGGGCTATGGCGGGCAGATGCTGTTCATCGTGCCTGGCCTGAAGCTGACGGTCGTCATGACCCCAGACCCCGGGGGCGCGCGAAACAATGGTCATATTGCTGCGCTCCACACGCTCCTTAATGAGGGAATTGTGCCTGCCGCCGAGCTGGGTAGTGCGCCGTAACGGGCCTGGTGGTGAAGATGCCACAGATCGAGCAGGCAATCCCGTGGTGCGGCAGAAGCGAGATCAATTTTGAGGCTCGCGCCCAGGCCTTATGACCCATTTGCGGTCATTCAGGAGGCTCCGACCGCTCCCCAACTCCGGTCTATCGTTCATCACGTGGGAGCAGCCCAAAATGCCGTTTTGTGGCGGCTACCATGCTGAGGCGCGCAGCGCAGCTGTCCAGGCTTCATCCTGACGTTGATCAACAAACACGCCATTTTAAACCTTTGCGTTGCAGTTGGGGTCGACGGAAACGCGCTCCGTTGAGAGCGCCAAAGCGGAGTGATGGATCGTGGCGAAGCTCTCCGGCTTTTCGCGCCGACTTTTGCGCGACCGGCGTGGCAACGTCCTGCTGATCGGCGCGGCGAGCATGTTGCCACTCCTCGGCATGTTGGGAGGTGCCTTCGATATGGCACGTGCCTACCTCGTTCGCACTCGGCTGCAACAAGCGTGCGACGCCGCGGTGCTCGCCGGTCGGCTTGGTATGGGGGCTGAGGCTTGGAGCAGCGTAGCTCAGCAAAAGGCCGACCGCTACTTCCAGTCAAACTTCCGCACTGGCCAGTATGGCTCAACGGGGTCACGTATCATCTACGAGCCGCGGAGCATTTCGACCGTGCACGCCACCGCTTCGGCCAGCGTTCCCATGCTAATCATGAAGGTGTTCGGCTTCGGCGCGATAGATCTGCAGGCGAGCTGCGACGCGCAGATGGAGTTGCCAAATGCCGACATCATGTTCGTGCTCGACACGACGCTGTCGATGGCGGAATCCAACCCCGGCGACTCGATCAGCCGCATCGCGGCGCTTCGCTCGTCGGTGCAGAATTTCTATACGGTTCTGCAGAAGGCTAAGGGCAGCGAGACGCGGCTGCGCTACGGCTTCGTGCCGTATGCCTCCACTGTTAACGTGGGAACGTTGCTCAAGCCAGACTGGCTCGTAAGCCGCTGGACCTATCAGTCGCGCGTCGCGAAAGAGGTAGAGAGTGTTCCTAGAACAGGCTCAGAGTTCAAGGAGGAGCCGACTGGACCATGGACGTACGTCAGCGGCAGCAAGGACACGACAACATACACCATCCCGGCTGAGCGTTGCACTGTCACATCCGAGCAGAACTACAAACCATACGATGAAAACCGTGTGAACAATCCTGACGGCACCGCGACATGGACAGCTGTTCAGATAATCAACAACATCGATCGAAGCGCCCGCCTAAGTGGTGGCGCCTGCACGGTGACCGAAGTGAGATACAAGGATTACGTGCAAAAGCAGCCATGGAGAAGGTACAAGAATCCAGATGCCGGCGCCGTTACCTACGACAATCGCTACTGGTGGGACTACGCACCCGTGGAATACGCGCTTGCGAGCCTGCGCAATGCTGATGGACTTGGTAATGTCTCAGGTGGTGAGTTCACGGCGCAGGTCGCCAACAATCATCAGATGCGCACGATCAGCTGGACCCGCAGCAACGCCTGCATCGAGGAACGCCAGTCGTCGCTGAACCATGACGCGATGAAGGCCGACCCGGGGTTCGACCTTGACGTCGACACGGTCCCGATCGCGGGCGATGCCAAGACACAGTGGCGCCCCGCCCTGCCGGGTCTGGTCTACTCGCGCAAACAGTGGAATGCGAACGACATCCGCGATGACCGCTGGGGTGCGCCGACGACGGTGCTGCACAGCTATGACAATTACATAACGCCGAGCAGCGACACCGCCGTCCGGGCCGCCTGCCCGACCTACGCCCGCAAGCTGTCTGTGATCGATGCCACCACGCTGAGCAGCTATCTCGCCTCGCTTAAGCCGGCGGGTCTGACCTACCACGACGTCGGCTTCCTCTGGGGGCTACGCCTGCTCTCCGCGCAGGGCCTGTTCGCGAGCGAGAATCAGGCGCCGCTCGGCAGCAAATTGGCGCGTCACCTGATCTTCATGACGGACGGTCAGACCGAGACCCACGTCGCCGATTATGATGCCTATGGCCTCTCCGCGCTGGACCGGCGGCGCACGCCGGCCACACGCCTGCCCACCGCGGGCGAGCAGAACAGCCTCGTCGAGCAGCGGCTCGGCAGCCTCTGCCTGGTCGCCAAGGCCAAGGGCGTCACCGTCTGGGTGATTGCCTTCGGCACCTCGCTCACACCGCTGCTGAGCGGCTGTGCGACACAGGGCCATGCCTTCGAGGCGAAGAATGCCGCCGAGCTGGAGGCAGCCTTCTCCGACATCGCCAAGCGCATCTCGCACCTGCGGCTGGTGCGCTGATGCGCCGGCTGCTTCACGATCGCACCGCGGCAACCGCAATCGAGTTCGCGCTCGCCGCGCCGGTGCTGCTGATCCTCGTAACCGGCGGGCTCGAGCTCGGTTATGACGCCTACGTCCGCACCGTGGTGGAAGGCGAGATGCAGCGCGCCAGCCGCAGCCGCACGCTGGAAACCGCGGGCGACGCGGCGCAGCGCGCCTTTATCGAGAACCGGGTGCGCGACACGGTGCACCAGCTCGCGCCCACCGCGAGCGTGACCTTCACGCGCCGCTCCTTCCGCGACTATGCCGAGGTCGACGCGCCCTTTGAGCCGTTCAACGACGTCAACGCCAACGGCGTCTGCGACGCGCACGAGACCTACCAAGACCTCAACAACAACGGCCGCTGGGACGAGCGCGGCGGCAGCGACGAGAGCGACGGCAACGCGCGCGACGTCGTCGTCTACACCGCCACCGTCCACCATGCGCGGCTGATGCCGATCGCGATCAACCCGCTGCGGCGCGAGCGCCCGATCGTCGCCCGGACCGCCTTCCGCAACCAGCCCTATGATCAGCAGACCGCGGTGATCGAACGGAGCTGCCCGTGAGCATCCATTCCGGTGTGGCGCAAGCGTTGCGCCGCGATTGCTCCGGGGTCGCCTTGGTCGAGCTCGCGCTCGCGCTGCCTTTGTTCCTGCTGATGATCATGGGCCTGGCCGAGCTGTGCCACTATGCTTTGATGAAGCAGCGGCTCAGCCAGATCGCGCTGCAGGTCGCCGACAATGCCGGCCGACTGGGCAGCGTCGAGTTGGCCGGACCTCAACGCCTCACCGAGGCGCAGGTCAACGACGTGCTACTCGGCGGCACCGTCGCTGGCGAGGGGCTGGATTTCGCGCACCGCGGCCGCATCATCCTCTCCAGCCTCGAGCAGAATACCGACAAGGGACAGTGGATCCACTGGCAACGCTGCCGCGGCGGGCTGGACCATCCGTCCTCCTACGGGGTGGAGAACGCCGGGGCCGAGGGCACAAGCTTCCCCGGGATGGGGCCGAGCGACTCACGCATCCTCGGCGACGCCGATCGCCCGGCCATGTTCGTGGAGGTGGCGTATCGGCACGAGCCGCTGACTTTCCTGAACCTGCTCTCCTCGCCGATGATCGTGGAGATCGCGGCGATGCCGGCGCGCGTCGAGCGCGACCTGACGAGGCTCGACAACGGCACGGACGTGAACGTGTCGCGTTGTTTATAGAAATCGCGGTCGTTGCGCCTGAAAGGCGTTGGTAAGAGGGACCCAGAAGCGGTCACTCCCGGACCCGGGGCGCCTTTCAACTTCGGTCGTCCATTCATCTCGACGGGCGGCACGCCTTGCGCGCCGCAAAGGCTGTCGCCTTATTCGCTTTTTCTCTACAGCTTGCGGAACGCGCTCTTTGGGATGAGTAAGCGCGCGTAGTGCAGCGTTGTAAGAGAATCTTAGGCCAGATCGGCCACTTAGCACCGCACTGACGTATGCTGGGGTGTGGCGTGAAGGGCTTGGTTTTCACCACATTTTTCGAGTTCTGCGAGCGGAACTTCGGTGCCGATATGCTCGATGACGTAATCGAGGCGGCCAACCTCCCCCACGGGGGAGCCTACACGAGTGTGGGAACCTATCCATTCCAGGAGATGGTGGCGTTGATCACCGGCCTGACGCGCCGCTCGGGAACGCCCATGCCGACGTTGATGGAGCGGTTTGGCACGTTCTGTTTTGAGCAGTGGGTGAACAAATTTCCGCAGCTTTTCCGCGACCGCGACCTCTTCGATGTGCTCGACGGCATTGATGACTTCCACGAGCGGGAGGTGCGACGATTGTACCCCGACGCCGAGCTGCCGTCCTTTCGCGTGGTCGAGCGGACGTACGATCAACTGACGCTTGATTATCGCAGCTGCAAGCCGCTCGCAGACTTAGCCGTCGGCGTCATCAAGGGCGCCGCCGTCCACCTGAGAGAGCCTGTCGAAGTCAGCTATTCCCCACTCGGTGACACAATCCGCTTCACCGTGACGCGCAACACCTTGAGGCGTGTAGCGTGATCGACACGGTTTCACCGGACGATGAGATCCGGCGCCTTCAGGGCCGTCTGGCACGCGAGCGTGCCGCTCGCGAGGCCGCAGAAGCGTTGGTGGAGGAGAAAACCCGCGAAATCTACGAGATCAACCTGCGGATCGTAGAGGCGAATACCCAGCTCGTAGCACGTAACGCCGCTCTAAAAGCGTCAGAGGCTGAGCTTACCGGTGAGCGTAACGCCCTCGAGATTGCGATGCGTGAGCTGTCGCAGGTCGTTCAGGTTATCGCCGGCATCGCGAGCCAGTCCCGTCTGCTGGCTCTCAACGCGTCCATCGAGGCTGCACGCGCAGGAGACGCCGGGCGTGGCTTCGGCGTAGTTGCTGAGGAAGTCGGCAAGCTAGCCGGTGCCACGCGGTCAGCGACCGAGAAGGCGGCCGACGTCCTGGCAGCTGGGCTTAGCGGATCCATGGCACGGACTATTGCTAAAGGCGTCCCCCTAGGCCCTTAATGTTTACTTCCGGCGGGAGCGGAGGTTGGCGGCGGGTGTCGCCCCGTTACAGCAGGCAGGATCACGGGCGTTTTCCAAACGCACGGAGGGCACCTCGACGGAGGGTATCTCCGCCACACACCGGCTTCTTAGCCGATAGCTTCGGCGTCGAGCTGACCGCTGTCGCCGGATCGCAGCCGTTTTTGTGCAAGGCGCTGATGTTTACCGGCTAAGGCCCGAGGCTCTCGAGTACGAGATGCGAGCTGACAGGATCGTGCGGCATCGTAATGATTCGCAGATTGCAGCCCCGCGCGTGCGCCGTGGCGCTGATCAAGCTGGCTGAATGTTCAGCCCACTACGCCGCTACCGGCCGCGATTGAGATGCTGGCGATCGCGACGAGCGCCAGATATGCCGCGCCAGCCAGCTTATTTACCTGGCTAGTGCGTGCCGATGATCGTGCTCTCATCTTCTCCCGATCGATCAAGCGTCGCTGAGTCCACCGGGGTCGTGGCTGCTCGACATTACCGTAGCTGGTTCTGATTCTCAGAACGAAGGGCAGCAAGGCGGAAGCCAAGAGTTACGACCGTAAAGCTCGGCATAGGCGCTTGCGAGCCCTCGCCTCTCATGCGAAGACCCATGCAGCACCCGAAAGCGATCGTGCCGTTCTGCCCTTCGATGAGCGATCGGGTCTCCACGCTGAACGAACGACTGGTTTTCTCGGCCGTCCGCCCGAACGCGGACCGGCCGCTTTCCACCCGACTCAGGATCTCGGGCCCCCTCCCCTGCCGTCTGAACGAACGGCCGAACTTCCCAGCAGACCGCTCAATAGCGGACGGGCAGCTATCCACCCTACCCGGGCAGGCGTTCAAGCCCCCTGCCTCGCCTGATCGAACCTCCGCGTTGTTGGCGATCGCCATACCACGGAGTGGCAGCTTTCCCCCCTTCGTCGCGACCGAGCCCCCTCTTCTTCCTCCTGAACTAACGGACGGTTTGCCCTCCCGTCCGCCCGATAGCGGACGAACAGCTCTCCCATTCTGGGCCGGCAATCGAACCCCCTCCCCTGCCGGCTGAACGGCTGGTTCTACCGGCCGACCGCCCCGCAGCAGGGGGCGGCTATCCACCCGCCAATCATGGTGTCCGCGGCGCCTAACCAAGCGCGCGGTGCTGCGCTGGCGCGGCATCCGAGATGGCAAAGCGGAACAGTCGCCGCATGCCCAAAACCAAATACTCATACTCGCCCGCGGCAGCCACCGCACTTGCAAGCGCTCGAAGCATATACCTCATGCGCTTCCCTAGCCTGCCCCGCGCCTGCCACGATCGGCGCTGACGCCTGCGTTTATGATGAGATCCTCTCAATTTGACCTTGAACAGCGAAAGAGTCGGAGCAACACCCTCATACGCGTTCGGCCGAGGGCGACGCCGCTGCGAAGCTGACCGACGACAACGCACGGTCCGCGTTGACCCGGTGCCAGCGCTACCTTGGGCTATAAGGTTCAGGACCAGAAGCTGTACCGCGGGCCCCGCAGATCAGCGTGAGCCGCTCGAGAGTGGCTCGCCCATACCAGCCGGCAGTAGCGGTGAAGAGGCGCTTTCCCCGATAAGCCGTCAGGCAGACGATCGCTTCCGGTCTTCGCATATCTCCGCTGTAACCGTTCGGTTCGCCCGAACCGCCACGAGCAAGGCGGGTCGAAAATCAGCGGTCTGCTTTCCCCACTCCCCTGCTCCCCAAATCGTTCCCCTTACTCGCGACCTCCTATCTACCCTTTTTGCGCGCCGCCTCAGCCTCCTCGGCCAAATCCAGAAGAAGCCTCATCGCCTCACCCTTTTTCATTCGGTGCCGGTATGCGAACTCGTCATAGCGGTCGCGATCCTCCGGCGTCGTGCGGATGTGAAAGTTCGCGGTGTAGATGGCAGCTCGGACCGGCGAAGGCACGGCCGTAGGCTTCGATGCCGTATCAGCAGGTTCAGACTTGAAGCCAAGCCGCTCCCCGCCCTGCCGCGCGGCCGCGCGCTGTTCTGCCGTCGGCACGGGGATGTCATCATCTTCGTCGAGTGCGAATTTCGCGAGTCCGGGGCGAGCGCTGCCTTTGGTCATGCCGGTGCCTTTTCGTTGAGGAGGGTCAACACATCGACGGTGAAAGCTGCCGCGTTAGCACGGGCGGTGGCGAGCGAGCCGACGTCCGTCGCCTTCAGCGTCGCGAGCGTGCCGCCGAAGCTGAACAGCGCGCGAAACGCACCGCGATCCGCAAGTGCGGTGCTTATCACGGGGATGCCAGCCTCTTGCAGGCCGGCAATGATCTGCTTGAGGTCGCGCGGCCATAGGCGGTCGGATGCCTGGGTCTTAGCCAGCACCGCCGCGAACTTGAGCGGCTTATCACGGTGTTTCGAAACCTGCTTGACGTTCTTGAAGGCACGCGCCGCTTCGTTGGAGTCTAGCGCCGATCCTTGCATCGGAATCAGCGCGAGATTGGAGACGAGGAGCGCGTTTGTTACTCGGCCGGAGGCCCTGCCCTCCAGGTCGACTATTACGAACTTGGCGCGCCGACGTGCTTCGGTGATCGTGTCGATAATTGTCTCTTCATCGATCTCCTCAACCACCTCGATGTTGTCAGGCTTTCCCTTCAGCGCTGCCCATTTCGACAGAGGAAAGTTCGGGTCGGCGTCGACCAGGATCACGTTGGCGCCTTGCGCTGCGAGCTCCGTGGCAAGGAGCAGGGCGGTAGTAGTCTTACCCACCCCGCCCTTGGGCGACAGCAGCGTGATGACGGGCATTCGAACCTCCAACTTGCACGTTCACGTGGCAATCCGCTGCGTTAAAGCGGTTCCGGCGGTTCCGCAAGTCACAACGGTTCTAGCGGCCGCGGCGGAGCGCGCGGTTACGGCGGTTCGAAATGACGATGCGAAGCGCCACTAATTGCCGGTCGCGAAGAGCTCCCCTACCCCTGACAAATCGGCTCCTGCCGGCTTTGTCTTGCGCGCCCCGCGCACACGGTACCAATAGCCTGTGACGTTCTTGGCCGGATCGATGGCCTAGGAGCAAACCGGCCTATCCTCGCCTTACTAACGATCCACAACTGATAGCTCCGCTTCCTCATCGCTCAAGAGCTCCGAACCAGCTCCGTCGAGCGCCGCGTTTGCTTGACAAGCGAGAGAACGTCCTTCTCGGCCACGCCAGTGCTACAATCCTCCTGCGCGACTATGCGAGCGCTGAGAGCGCTGTAACCGCTGTGAGCCCTGTGGTTGCCGTGAACGCTGTGAGCGCTGTGGGCGCTGTGGGCGCTGTGCGCGTTGTACGCGTTTCGAGGGCCGCACGCCCTGTGAGCGCTGTGAGTGCTGCGAGCGCTGTGAGCACTGTGAGCGCTGTGAGCACTGTGAGCGCTGTGAGCGCTATGAAGGCTGTGATTGCTGTGAGCACTGGGAGCGCTGCGAGCGCTGCGAGCCCTGTGAGCGCTGCGAGCGCTGTGAGCGCTGCGGGTTTTTGAGCGCTTGGAGCGCTGTGAGCCCTGTGATCGCTGTGAGCGCTGTGAGTGGTTTGAGCGCTGTGAGCGCTGTGGGCGCTGTGGGCGCTGTGGGCGCTGTGAGCGCTGGGAGCGCGGTAAGCGCTGCGGGCGCTGTGAGCGCTGTGAGCGCTGTGAGCGCTGTGAGCGCTGTGAGCGCTACGAACGATTCGTTAGCAAGTGTGAGAACTGCTGCTTCGCTACAATTCGTTGGGAGGCTCATCACAACACGTGATGAACCACAGGCGACGAAGAGATTAGGAGCAGCTCTTTCGCATCACAAAGGACCTTCGATGTTTGCAGCGTGACCCAGCGCACGCCTAACGCGGTAAGGGCGAACCGAACGAGTCGCGGCGAGCAAGCATAGTCCGGCCACCGCAGGAACCACGGCGAGCGCGCGGAGCGCGGCGAGCGCACGGAGCGCGGCGAGCGCACGGAGCGGGCGGAGCGTAGGGAGCTGAAGGAACAGAGGGTCGCGAGGGCCGCACGGGTTGCAAAGAGCGCGAGGAGCGCGAGGAGCGTGGGCAACCCGACGAGTGCGGTGAACGCGCGGGGCGCCCGAACCTCCGGAGATGCGGGGGAGGGGCGCGGAGCGCGCAGAGCCCGCGTATCGCGCTGAATACGCGAAGCACGCCGGTGGGCGGAGATACCGGAGCGTGCGGAGCGTGCGGAGCGCGCGGAGCGGGCGGAGGATGCGAGGCGTGCGGAGCGCGCGGAGGATGCGAGGCGTGCGGAGCGGGCAGAGCGGCGGAGCGGGCGGAGCGGGCAGAGCGGCGAAGGGGGCGGAGCGGGCGGAGCGGGCGGAGCGGGCGGAGCGGGCGGAGCGGCCAGAGCGGGCGGAGCAGCGTTATGGAAGATTTAATTGATCTTGTGGAGATAGAGGGCGAGATACACCAAGATGAAAATGCTTCGACAATCTCGAGTCACTTGCGCGGAACGGGTGGCGTAGGCGAATAGCGTTCGACTAGGTAACAATTTTGCGTGATTTGCGAGCTGTCGTGCGATCGGACTGGTCGAGCATCAGGCCTCTATCTGCTGTTTGGGACGGCGGCCGCTGGGGAGGGTCGTAGGCGGCCGTGGCCGCACGACGGCGAAAACGGCGGGGTAAGCGGGCGGGGTAGGGGGGCCCGTCCGAGCTTCACCTCAGCCGCCTACCTTCTCGCGCACGAGTGTGCTTGCGGCAGTCACCGCCGAGAAGCGGCTCGGGCCAGACCACGATGGCGGCAGGGAGACTATAAGGCGGACGACATTTTCGGCCGCCTGGCTCTTTCTGATGGAAGAGCCAGCACGTCCGCTTGCAGGATCGACAAGGCTTCGTGGTGCTACCTGGCGGCAAGGACGTAGAAGACGTTCCGCAATAGCCGTGCGCTGTCGCGATAGTGCCGCGCCATTTGATCTAGGGAAACGTCACGACGTTCTCCTTGCGTCCGAACGGCTGAGCGCTTCCTAGAATGCTGGGTCGCAGAAGAGGATCGGGGTTGCCCGGCACGTGAAATGTTCGGCGAGCCGGTGACAAGGGCGATTATCTTCGGCGGTGAAGCCGCACGGTATGCGATGGGCTGAGTCGCCACTCCGGCGCCTTAGATACCGCGCCATCGCACCAGCTATCTGCCGTCGACTGAAAAAGATCGTGTTAGCGAGTCTGCGGCTTCATCGCTGCGCCTTTGGTTTGGAGGGCAGGGGAGGGTGGGTCCGGACGGCACATCGACCATCCGTCCTCTCCTCTCCTCCCTTCTCTTCACTGGCTCGGGCCGATTGTGGCTGGGAGCCCCTGGTTGGCCGCGGGTTGAGACGTTCCCCTGGTCGGTGCTAGAGGAGCAGGGGCTGGTGCAGCCGCGGGTGCGATGCGCGATTGCGCCTGCGTCGTCAGCTTCCGGAAGGCGTCGAGCATAGCATTCGGAGCACTGCGGCGGGGAGAGTGTCCAAGGTGCCTTCAACGATAAGGGTCATGGCGGTCGTCACATGTCCAGGCCAAGGTGCTTCTGGGGCAATCCGGGTATCTGGTCGGCAATCGCGGGCATCGCGGGCAGGGCGCTCAGGTCGTCCACGTTGAGCGGCCGCAGACCGAGCTCGTCATCCTTCCGCAATTCGGCCGGTTTTTCGCGATCTTCGCCGTCCTTACGATCCAGCGACGGAGCGTCAGCGTCGAACTGCTTCGGATCGGAGTAATTGGTCTCCGACTTGCCCATGTCGGGCAGGTCGGTGAGATCGAGACTGGCGACATCGATCAGCGCCTTCCCGGCATCATCATGGTCGAGCGATGCGGCAGCGCCGCTCAGGGCATCGTCGGCCGCTTGGTTCCGCGAGGAAGTGCCGTCGATGTCGAGGCGGTTGAGACTCTCGATCGCCGCGGTCTTGTTGCCGGTGTTGCGGTCCAGCTGCCGCTCCAGCTTCTGCTGGTTGTCGACTACCATCGTCAGGTCGAAGCGGATGCGCGTCACCCCGACGTTGAAGAGGCGCTGGTTGGAGAGGTTTCGCTCGTAGCTGAGCATGACCGTGATGGCTTTGCCGGTGGTCACGCCCTGCGCCATGTGCATGTTCAGCGCGTAGGCTAGGTCCAGCCGCTGCAGCATCTTGTCGTCCTTCTCTAGCGTTAGCTGCTCCTTATTCGCCAGCTCCACAGTGACCTTGCCGTCATCGATACCCTTGATGGTCGCGAGCGAGGCATTGTCGATGCCACGGTCTTTGTCGTTGTCGGTCCAGCGGATGCGGTCACCTTCGTGGATCTTGATCGTCTCCAGCGTGGCGAGCGACATTCGATCCTTCTCGATCGCCGGATCGATCTTCTGCGGATCGAACCTGATCGTCTGACCGTCCTTGCGGATCTCGACCTTGCCGTTGGCGAAGGTCCTCGTAACGTCGGCCGAGCCGCGCTTCAGATCGAGCTCAGCGACATAGCCCTTTATCTCTAGCCGCTGACCTTTGGCATAGCTCTGGACGTAACGGAGCTCCTCGCGCTCTAGATTAACGTTCTGGAGGACGGTCAGGGTCAGGCCCTCACCTTTGAGGGTGCCTTCCTCCCTCAAGCCTTTCTGCACTGCCTTGTTGATCGCGGCGCGCGTTTCGCGGCCGGACGCAAAGATGGCAGTGTCGGCCCGCTCTTCGGGCGACAGAGCGAGCCACAGCTCGGATGCCTTCTCCGACGGATCCTCGTGCTCGATGACCTTCTCTCCGAGCACCTTCATCGCCTGGCCAGCGCGACCGACGTTGGCGAGCGCGGCGACGGTTTTTAACTGGTCGGTTTGTTGACGCAGGTTCTCGTCCATGCGCGCCATCCCGATCTTGGCCGCCAACATCATGGCGAAGGCCTTGCCGGCGTCGATCGGGAGCAGCTGCTGGCGATCGCCGACGAGCGCGATCTTCTCGATGCCGAGCGCTTCCGCGATCGTCAGCATCTCCAGCATCTGCTCGTTCGGGACCATGGAGGTCTCGTCGACGACGATGACGGTATCTTTCAGCTCATTGCGCCGCGCCTGTGCCTCCGGCGTATTCGAGTGATTGGCGTGCTTCTCGTTGTGCCAGATGAAATGTGCGATAGTCTCCGCACTGACGCCGGCCGCCTCCATTTGATCGACCGACATCTCTTTGGATGGCACCGGATCGGGCCGAGCCATGCCTTCCTTCATGTCGCTGACCATCTTGTTCTGAAAGGCGAGTCCGAGCACCGACTTGCCCTCGGACTCGACGACGCGAGCAACGGCCTGCAGCATCGTCGACTTGCCCGCGCCGGCGATTCCCTGGACGGCAACGATGCGGTCGGATGTCGAGACGATCAGCGTGGCCGCTGCGAGCTGCCCCTCGTTCAATGGGTGAGGGGAGGCGGCCTGCAGCCGGTCCGGCGCCTCAGCTGGCGCGACCAATGGCCTGGTGGCGTCTCGGCCAGCCTCGACCCGCTCGAGGATCCTTTCCTCCGTCCTGAGCGCCTGCGGGGTCGTGACAGCGTCGACCATCCGCCCTTCGTGGCGGATCTCACCGGTGAGCAGCTTACCCTTCTCGACCAGCTGAGCGATGCGGGTCTCGACCTGGTCGATGGTCACGCCCTTCAAACCGAAGTCTAGCGCTTGCTTGGCGACCTTGTTGGTCTCGAACGCCGCCTCACGCTGGCCGAGCTTGCGAATAGCTGATGCCACGGCCAGCTGAGCATTCGCCTGCCCGACGCTCTGCGCCAGGCGGACGAAGCCTCGATCGACGAGCGGGTCGGGCGTTCGTAGCAGTCCTGATACTGTCTCCTTGGCGACGCTTACCGCATCAGCGATGGCCATGTAGGTGCGCCCTATCGGGCCTGCGTTCTCACGCTGCTCCAGCTTGGCGGCCATCATCTCGGCCGCCTCGCGGATCTCCTGACCGGTAAACCCGAGCGCCTCAGCCTCCTTGATCCACTCGGCATTTAGCTCATCACGGTCCTCGATGTTCAGTTTGGGATCGCGCGTGCGGGCGGTGACATCGCGCATGCCCTGACTGCTCTTGATCCCGAGCCGTTCCGCTACAGCGACAATGTCGCCGCGGCGCTTACTGAAGGTTTCGAGGATGACCTTCGGGACGCCAGCGATCTCGAACGTGCCGTGCTTGCCGAGCGACCCGATCTGGTAGCCGATCTGTTCCAGCTCGTTGCGAAGGTGGGCATGATAGATCGCACCAATCACGCTGTTGTTCGACCAGATTTTATCGGCGTGTAGAGCGTGCCAAAGACCGTCTGCGCCTTTGGTCAGGTTGGCGATGATGGCGTGGATATGTGCCTGCGGATCAAGCGCGCGGCTCGTGTCGTGCTGGAAGAGCGCATAGACCAGGTTGCCGGTTTTCAACGCCTCGGTCTTGCCGTCCTTTGTAATGCGGGTCTCGGCGACGTTCTTTTCGATCCAGGCCATCGTCTGCTGGACCGCCTTGGTGTGCGCGCCCTCTGGTCCGAGGATGCGCTTGTCACCAGCGACATAAGCCATAACGGAAACCGACTTGGGCGCTGAGAAGGTGAGGTCGTAGCCGGGGCGTCGACCCTCGCGCTGGTCGACCTTCTCGCCGGATGGCAGCTCGCCGTTCAGCGCCTTGGCGAACGCTCCCTGCGTGACGGTGCCGGTGAGCCCAGCCGCGGCCGCGCCCTCACCGCCCCACAGGCTGACATCGGCGGCCTTCTCGTCGGTGTAATACTCGCCAGCGACATAGTCGTCCTGGGTGAAGTATTTTGCGGCGCCAGAGGCGGACTTTACGCTTGCGATCGAGTGCATGTCAGTCGCCCATGCCCAGACCGTCGTCGATCTCATCGGGGAAGGCGTCGCGTGCCTCCCGGATCGACAGATCCTCTGATCGTTCGTCGATCGACATGCGCTCGCCGCCGTCACGGTGCTTCGGCTGCGGCACCACGCTCTGGCCGTTCATCGACTTAGCGCGCTCGTCGCGATCTTCGTCGCTGGTACGCTCGCTGGAAGATGCCGCACGCGGGTCGCCACTGCCCCTTGCAGTGGCATCGAGCGACAGGCCGTCGTTGGACCGGTCCAGCTCGCCCTCGGTCGGCTGTGAGAGGATGCTGGCGGCGAGGTTGTTCGCCTCATTCGCCGGCGTCAGCTCGTCTTCCGTCAGCGCCAGCGACTCCCCACGCCCGCCTTCGTCATCACCACCTTTCGGCTTGCCTCCACCTCCGCGCACACCCGACCCGGCGTCGTCCGGCTTGTCCGGTTTGCGAGGCACGAAGCCCTCGGCGACCTTGGGGTAATGCTCCCACTCGAGCTGGATGCGCGCGGCGGGGAAACCATCGGGAAATTTGATGAAGCCGTGCATCGACGGCAAATTCGTGATGTCGTCGGGGATGACGAGCGGCTCGATCTGCTTGCGAGGGGTCAGCGTTGAGGCGTCGCGGGTGCTGTTATAGCCGTAGCTATACCCCTCATCCATCTGCCGGATCTCGCGGTTCCCGATGTATCGTGCGCACTGCTCCGCGGTGTCCAGATCAGCCGCAGCGAGGATGAGCTTGGTGCGCGCAAGCGACGACAGATTGCGCGCGTTTTCCTCGCCGTAGACCTGCACCAGCTTGTCGAAGGAGTGCAGCCCGAGGATCATCGCCCCGCCGTAGTTTCGGGCGGTCTGGAGGCCGCTCTCGATCGCGGGCAGGCGGTGCAGCGCGCCGAGCTCGTCGAACATGAACCAGGTCCTGAGCGAGCGGGTTTTCGCCATCGTCATGAGCGAGTGGATCGCGAGGTTGGACCACAGCGTCAGCAGCGCGCGGTTCATCTCTAGGTCGGTGTAGTTGGAGGTGATGAAGAGGATCGAGCCGAGCTTCTTCTCGCCCGTCATCCAGCCCCTGATCGAGTAGCTCGGACCGGTGTCGGGGAGGAAGCGGAGCACCTGCGCGTTGGTGTTGAAGACGGCGCGGATCGACTCCGCCATCTTGGCCGCTTCCGGAGCCGTGATGGGGTCGGCGATGGTCTTGGCGAGGTGCTTGTGAACCTGCTTCAGATCGGCCGTCATGAGGTTGTCGGCCAGCGCCTGGTTCGACATCATGTTCTTCTCGATGAGCTTCATGCACATCTCGATGAACAGGGTACGTGCAGCCAGCGCCCAGAAGGGCTCGGCCGCGCCGCCATCCGACGGGATCAGGGCCGCTGCCGCGGCGGTGAACTCGCTGTAGGTAGTGCAGTCGTTGAAGATCGACCAAGCCGGGCAGCGCGCGTCGAGCGGGTTCAGGATCGTGTCGCGCTCGGGGTCGTAGAAGGCCTCCACATAGGCCCCCGTGAGGTCGAAGATGACGGCGCTGTCCTGGCGCTCGCGCATCTGCCGGATGTGCTTGCGGAGCGCCGTCGTTTTGCCCGAGCCGGTGGTGCCGAGCAGCATCGTGTGCGACTGCTCAAGACGGTGCGGGTAGGGGATGCCAGCGATGTAATAGGGGTGGTGGATGCCGCCCGCCTTCCGAGCCCCGAACGGCAGCCTCAGCACCTCCTTTGCGGTCTTGCCCGGGAAGAGGGTCTGAGCCTCTTTCACGAACTCGATTTTGTTGTGCTGGACGATCTCGGCGTAGAGCAGATCGCGCTCGACCAGCATGGCGCCGCGCTCGTGCCGCTCCTGGATCATCGCCTTGCCGCGGCGCTTGGAGAAATCGACGAACCAGATGGCCAGCGGCACCGTCACGCAGGTGGCGATCATCATCGATCCGAGCACCCCGCGGACCGCCTTGTCCCACACGCGCGCAACCTCCGGGACGTGGGGCACATAGCCCATGATCGTGCGGTGCAGACTGTTGTCCGGCATGCGGAGGTCAACCTGCTTTAGATTGTCAAGCGCGACCCAGTTCCACAGGCTCGAGAGGACCCGCATGCAGATGAGCTGCACGTTGTTCTCGTCGAGGGTGATGGACAGGATGGTGACGTAGGCGAGGGCGAACACGCCGAGCCACATGAGGACCGGCAGTTTGGCCCCCTGCAGCCACATCAGCACCTGTGTATTCAGGAGCTGCGAACCGCGGGTGAAATTGCCCGAGTTGCGGGGCGTGTCGCCGCGGGACGAATGGTGCTCCTGCGGGATCGCCAGGCGGTTGTTGCGGATGTCGCGCCGCGTGCCCTTGGGGTCGTCACGCGCCATGGTATTTCTCCATGCGGCGGTTCGTCTCGAGGACCAGCGTATCGCGCAGCTCCGGGTGCTCCTCCCGGATGATCGCGTCGAGCGCGACCTGCGTATATTCGGCAACGCGGAGGTGGCGTAGCTCACTCGCCGAGAGCCTTATCTCTCCGGCCAGAAAGCGATCGATCGCAAGGCGAATGAGGTCGGCTACCGAGCGCTCCTGCTCGACAGCGACCCTCTCGAGCCGAGCCAGACTTTCTGGATCAAACCGGACGGTCCGAGCATATTTTGATTGCCGCAATCCAACCTCCTAGCAGGGAGGATGGTGGGCACTGCGCGTATGCGGTTTAGCCGATTGGCGAGCCACGCGCAATGCGCGGCCGGCAACCGGATCGAAAAAGCGCACTCAAGCGAACCTGCCAATCTGACGGGTATTAGCCATTTTTGATGCGGGTGCGGACGGGTTCACAAACGGGTTCGCTCGTACACGCACGTTCAAAGCTGCCAAAGGCGCAGAAAATCTAGGAAAAGGGCAAGCGAAGCTTGCGTTCGGTGTGCTGTCAAATCAGCATGTGTTTCGCCCTGTTTGTGTCGGAGTATCAAGAGCCGACGGCGACCTGATTATCGCCTTTCTGCAGGCACTTAGGCGCGCGGGACAGCGCGCCTAAGTGCCGCTCCCGTTCCGTCGTCGAGGCGGCGCGTTCCCTATTTATCCCGCTTTGGGGATCAAATAGCCATCACAGGAGGCCGCGCGCGAACGCCTCAGGGAACCAGAGCCAAAGTCGCTCCGCTGCCGATCCATCCGCCACTTGTCGGATCCGGACGCCTTGAGCCCTCCAGGGGAGCGACTGGCTCACGTGCGCTGCTCTGGAAGTAGGCTACTAGCGGCGAGTTGGACGGCGAGAGCGGCACGCGCGAGTGGCGTTTCCTGAAGTCGGGTTTGGTGCGACGAGTCACGCTATTCGGCTCCTGACTGGCGAACGCGTTCTGACGACCGACGACGTGTACGAAATCGAGATTCAGAGATCTCGAAGACCGCTCAGCGCGTGTTCGAGTCATAAGCCGGTTCTGTCGCTGACAGCCTTTGCTTCGCGGCCGGAATTACACGCGCAGCCACTTTGGCGACGATCCCGCTTACACCGCCTTGATAAATGAGCCCGCGATCTTCTTAGAGGCCGGACAGCGAGGATCAGGCGGGCACATGTTGAACGCTGCGACGAGCCTGGCACTTGCCACCAGGTTGGATGCAACGCCGTACGACGTAGGCCCGAATTCTGCTCAAGATGTCGTTCGACGATCTCCGTCAGCGAGCGCGAACCCGCCCGCGTTGGATGGACGTTGTTGGCGCCAGATGGACGTCGCTGCGAACTCATTGGTGAAGGATTTTTGACCCATGAGACTGCTGGATCGGATCACCTCATTGTTCTACGACTGGCATGCCTCGCCGAGCCTCTCGGCGCCCAGTGAACCTGCTATCAACCAAGCTAACGGCCTGCCGATGACCGGCGGGATCGGCGGCGTTGATGTGCTCGGCAATCCTTTCGGTACCGACCTGTCTGCGCACCGTCGCGACGACTGGCATTCCGCAAGCTCCAAGGCATACTCAACCTCTCACGATAATCCGTCGCATTGGCACGAAGGCGGCTCATGGAACAGCATTGGAGGCGGTCATGATTCCTGGCGCGATTGACCGCGTGACAGCGGCCGACCGGGCACTCGCAGCTTGGGAGGTGGGGCCACTCAGCAGCATGCCGGGGATCATCCATCTCCCAATTTCCGGCATGATGCTGAAAGCTTCGCTGACGGTGACCTTTTTCGGCGACAGGATGTCGGCCCTCGTATTGCTTGTAGCGCTCGCAGGATGGTTGTTGATTGCGGCGGCCGATCTCGCCCGAGGTCTGTGGGTACGGCGACATCCCTATGCTTCGCAGCGGTGGCTGACTGGGGTGCGGAGAGCAGTCGGAGGTGAGACCTTCGGCGAGGCGCTCGAGCGCCTGAAGACGTGCTATGGTCCCCACGAGGCATATGCCTTGCGCCGAGCCGATATGGCTCTCGAGATCAGGGTCGTACGGGCGATGAAACGCGACAGTCGGCGACGCGCCGAAGGCACCCCGCTCGCGACCATCGCGGGACGTTGAACGAGCTTCCATAAACGGCACAGGATGACCGGAGGAGAGTGGAAAGGAGTGAGCTACAAGGCCGCCGGCTCCGCCGCTATACCACTCGTCTCTTCGACCATCGACGCTGAGTGCAGTGGTACCTGGAAGTGAGGACCGAGCGTGATAGCGGCAGACAGTCGGTCCGCGCTGTCGCTGCGTCGGTGGTCGACGCCTTCGTCCGGAGTGCGATGCTGGTGGCCGCCGCGTGCGAGGGACAAGCTTCGGTTCAAATCGGTCTGGTCCCGCGGTAACGTGAATAGGTGGCAGCCCACTGGCGGCCGGATCCCGTCCCTTTATGGCGTCCGCTTGACCATGCGACAGCCGCAGGTAGGACATAGTGGCGTGGACGCTGGGACGGGACCGGCGCGGTGCGGTCCTTCGAGGGTGACAGCCGGGAGCGGGACGTGCGTCCGGCATGGCGACGAGCTTGCGTCGGGGTGGTTAGCGACCTGTCCAATTTCAAGCTGTCGGCTGAGGAAATCCGCCGTGCGTTCAGCGGGTAGGTGAGGGGGCTCGATCGCCTGCTGAGGGTGGAGAGCAGGCCCTTCCTCATGAACGATGACGCCACTTGCGATCTCTTTCGATGACAAGGAAGCCAGCGATCAATCATGCGGGCGACCGTATCGGGCCGACGCGGGCGGGCGACTGCCCGCCCGCGTTGAACGTCAAAGGAGGCGCTGAAATGCTTGGGTGCGGCGGGCCTGATCGCGACCCGCGTCGAGGCTACCCATGTGAAGAGCGCCGAAAGTCAGGAAGCGGCCGGCGAGCCCCATGATTTCGCCGAGGCTCGGCGTGGTGGAGCCGGGACCGTAGGCCTCGCCGGGCCGCGTGGCGTCCAAATCCTTCTGGTTCGCCACGGCGCCATGCTCCGCCCGCCAGCCTGAGCCGGTAGCGTTCTCGTACAGCATAAAGCCATCGCGGTGCGCCGCGTCGAGGGCGCGTCCGTTCGCGCCGACGCTGACGGAAAGGTCTCCGAGTCTGTTCTGGCTAATACCGTCGATCACCACCGAGTTCGCACCCTTCGTGACGACGACCTGCGAGGCGACGTACATGTTCGGGTTTCCTGCATACCGCTCGGTGTTGATGGTAATCTTGGCCCCGTTCTCGAGCTGGAACGTGGTGGTTCCCCAGAAGTCGAAGGCATGACGGCCATCGACCTCCACGTGCGGGTCGCCCCATACGCGAGTCGTTTCGCCAGTCTTCACGTTCAGGATCGTCATTTCGCTGTTACGCTCATCGATTCGCAACGAATAGCCGTCGCCGAGATCGACGTTCGCGGTGTGCGCGCCGGTCGTCGTGGCGGACCACTGCGCCATTGGTTCGGCGCGACCGGCTGCGATGGCGCTGATCGTGACGGCCAGCGGCATCATGGCCTGAGCGAAGGGACCAGCGCCGAGCGGGTCGGCCTGCTTGACCAGCAGGCCGGCCGCCGCCTGAAGCTGCGCCGCGCTGCCGAGCATCGACGCGCTGGCGCCCAGCGCCGTGCCGAAGCCGATGGATGCACCGTCCACGCTCATGATCTCATCTCCCTGTCTACCGCCCGATGGAAGCTAGCTCCCCTCGACATGTCCCGCTCTCGGCGGAACGAGGAGACGATCTAAGCGAATCGCGGGTAAACGGGGCGTGGTCGCGCCGTGCACGTTTCGTCTAGGGCGTTCACATCGTCGATCGGCTAGTCGGGACGTGCGCGATCGTCTCGCCGGGAGCTGCGAAGGAGTCTTGTGATGGTCGGTCCCATCGGTTCGCGGCGTCTGGACGGCGTCGGTGCGATCCGGATCGGCGGTCCCGGTGTGGGCTCGCGGGCAGGTACCGCGATGCGGACGTTGGCCGGTCGGATTGGCGACGCCTTCGCCCGCGAGTTCGATCTCCTCGACGAGGATCGCCGGCGCCGGCATGAGGGCGACCCCTACGACGTCGACGGCACGGCGCGCGAGCTGACGCACGAGCTGGGAGGTGGCCCAGTCGATCAGGGCCTATTGGCTCGCTCGCTCGGTGCCTTCGTCCTGGAGAGCGCCAGCCTGGTGGGCGCAAGACCTGAGGCGAGCTCGCTGGAGAAAATCGACGGGGCCATCGCGAGAGCCGAGGCCGAGGAGCGCGAGGCGGAGTCGATCGACACCGCCTTGCGCTCGATTGATCGGACAACGGCGATCGTGTCTGAGAGACGATAGGCCGAGCCGCGCGCTCAGCGCGCGGCCACGAAGCCCTGCGGCGTCAACGTCATGGCGTCCAGATCGAGGCCGGAGGCACGCGCCCCCTGCCGCACTGCGGCGGCTACCTTCGGACCCATAACGGCGTCGTTATGGTACCGCTCGAGCATGCCGTCGATCATAGCGGCCTGTACCAGCATCGCCTCCGCATACTCCTGCTTCGCCACGTCGTCGGCTGCGCCGAACTGGGGAGTGGAGGCCATCGCGCGCGCTGTTTGGGCGCGTACCGCCTGCGCAGTTGTACGATCCGGCGTCGACCTGTCGCCGTGCGCCGCGCCCCAGGAGCTCATCCACCATACGGCGTAGGCGTCGGCGACATCGTCCGTCCGTAGACCCAGCGGTCTGATCGCGCGCTCCATCCCGCCTAGCACGTCGACCTTGGCGAACATGTCGCGCATCGCAGCGGCAGACGCCGGATCGCCACGGCTCTTCTCGATGAAGCTCGCTATGTTGGCTTTCCGTCGTGCGGGCGACGATACGAACCTCATCGAGCTGGCGCTCGCCGCAGCGCCGGCGGCGGAACTCCGTCCTCTGGCTCCGGATTGCTGGTCCGCACGGCGCTGCTGCAGCTCGATCTGCGGTACGAAGGTCCGTCCCGAGAGGCGCGGCCCAATGAAGTTCATCTGCGCCGTCGCACCATCGGCGATACACAGCACGCCTGCCAGGGCGACCGCGAGCAAGTGCCGGCGCATACCTGTTCCCCTCATCGTCTCGATGCCCCTTACAATAGCAGAGGCGCGTGCGGGGTCATCCCCGCACGCGCCGCCTTCATCTCGCAGGTGAGGCGACTTAGCCCTTGCGCGAGATGGTCGACACGCCTTCACCGATCGTCTTGATGACGTTCGTCATGGCGTTCGAGATCAGACCGAACTCCTGGCTCTTGCCCTGCATCTTGCCGGTCAGGCTGGTGATCTCGTTCTGCTGCTTGCCGTCGGTGGTGGCGCCGATCTGGTCGGCCAGGCCGACCATCTCGCCCAGCTTCTTGTCCGCGAGTTCGCCCAGGACGCGAGCGATCTTCATGAAGATGCTCTCGCCGCCCTTGCCGGTGCGCGCGGCCTTGAACTCGTCGCTTTCCGCGAGTGAGTTGGAGAGGCTGCGGAACGCGTCGTTTGCCGAGCGGGTCAGCTGCCCCTGCTCGAGCGCCGACAGGCCGAACTGGTCGGCAAGGCCGGAGACCGCATCCTGAATGTTCAGCGGGCCGCCGAGCGTGCCGGTGGCGGCGCCGTAGCTGTTCTGCGCGAGGCTGATCACGCTCTGCGGAAGGCCGAGCTGCTGACCGAGCTGCTGAAGCACCTGCTGGCCGACCGCCGAGGCCAGCGTGCGCATCGCCAGCGTGGCCCAGCCCGCAGGACCGGCCGCCAGCTGGGCGAGCGAGAGCGGATTGACGGCCGAGCGCATGATGCCACCGAGAAAACTCATGATCATCCTCCATCTTCGCCCGGCATCGCGTGGACCATCCCCGCGCCGCCCGGCCTCGAGGTGCGTTATGCGTCGATCGTACCGGGTCGGCTCTCGGCGAAACGCTTAGAACTGCTGGCCGATTCGATGAGGCGAGCATTCGTCTTCTTCGCCGCGCCGTACTCAAGCCGTTCGAGTCGGATACGTCGACGGTCAAGGGCGACCCGTAGCTCGCATTCGATCGCGGCAGGTGCGACGATCGGCACGGTGGGCACGCCGTCCAGGCGCAGCGTCAACGCTCCGCCCGGCTCGCGCGTGAGCAGGGCACGCTCCGCAAGCGGTGACGCGCCGTTGAACTCGATCGCGTATACCGGCTGTTCTCCACGGGTCAGCGCGGCTGCGATCGCTCCGGCCAGCCGCTCGATCGCTGCCGCGGCGGCAGGATCGACGCCCATCCCTGTGACGGCTGGGTCGGGACGAGCAACCGCGGAGGTCCTTGCCTCGGGCGGCGTTGCGAACGCCAGGCTCGCGTCGGGCTGCGGCGATCTGAGGCGTGCGGACGGCACGGACGCCTTGTTCGATTCATGTCGGGTCCGGTCGTGCGGATCTCGCTGCTGTGGCTGCGGCCGTTCGGTCGCATGCTCCACCTCCGGGTCGCCACGACGCGCCAGGCTGGCACGGAAGCCTCGTACCAGAGCGTCTCCCAGGCGTTCGCGCGGAAGGGCAGGGTTTGTGGTCGATGTTGTCGCGCTGGATGCAGTGTTCCTCGGGACGCGATCGATCGCGCTCATGCCAGCCGCGTCGTTGGGCGGTCGTCAGCGTCCCGCTCGTCGCGCTGACGCGCATAGGCGCTGGCTGCGCGTGCCTGCAGCGAGCTCGTCCGATCGAGCCGGGCATCCGCGCGCAGCAGTTCGGCTCTTGCTCGATCCTGCGCGACCACTGCTGCGTCGAGCGCCGTCGTGCTTGCTGCCGCCGCCTCGCTCGCCACGGCGGCGCGCTCCAACTGGACACGTCGCCACAGAAGCGCCTGCTGGGAGGCAGGAGAAGCGGCGAACTGACGGTCTGCGTCGTGAGCGCTTCGCGCTGCCGCGCTTGCTACTGCCTCTGCTGCGGCATGCGCCTGCTCTCGCGCGTCTCGCGTCCGTGCCGCGTCCGAGAAGGCGATCTCGTGTCGGTCACGTCGGAGCGAGGCAACGCGGGCGAGCTGGCCTAGCCGGATCGGGTCAACCATCTGGGTCCAGTCCTCTCAGCATAGCGATCGTGGTCGTGTAGGGAGACGGCGCGTCCGCGTCCTGGCGCAGGAAGGAGTCCATGGCCTCCTTTTGCTGCAGCGCCAGGTCCGCAAGCCTGTCGTGACCGGGACGGTACTCCCCCAGCTGCACCAGAAGCTCGATGTCGGCCAGCTTGGACAGCATGGCGCGGACGCGCCGCGCGGCCTGCGCCTGAGCAGGGCTGGCAAGGCCTGAGAACAGACGCGACAGGCTGGCTCCCACGTCGATTGCGGGATAGTGTCCGCGAGCGCCGAGCGCGCGCGAGAGTTGGACGTGGCCGTCCAGCAGGGAGCGGACCTCCTCGCCTATCGGGTCGCCGTCTTCCTCCTCGAGCAGCACCGTGTAGACGCCGGTGATCCCCCCTTCGGTGCCGTTGCCCGCGCGCTCGAAGAGCCGCGGCAGCTCCGCGAATACCGATGGCGGGAAGCCGCGCCGAACCGCAGGCTCGCCAGCTGCAAGTCCGATCTCGCGCAGAGCGCGTGCGTAGCGGGTCACGCTGTCCATCAGCAGGAGAACGTGCTGACCGTCATCGCGCATCCCCTCGGCTATGGCGGTTGCGACCTGAGCCGCGCGCACGCGCTCCATCGCGGGCCGGTCGGCAGTGGCGACGACCACTACCGATCTCGCCAGCCCCGTTTCGCCGAGCACGTCCTCGACGAACTCGCGGACTTCGCGTCCGCGCTCCCCGATCAGCGCGATCACCACCGCATCGGCACGGGTCTGGCGCGCAAGCATGGCCAGCAGCGTCGACTTTCCTCCACCTGCCGCCGCGAACACGCCGAGCCGCTGGCCACGTCCGAGCGTCAGCAGCCCGTCGATCGCCCGCACCCCGGTCTCGAGCGGCTCGCGGATAGGCCGTCGGCTCATCGGCGACGGCGCGGCGGAGTCCAGCGCTCGCACCCGCTCGCGGGAGACCTGCGGCAGTCCGTCGAGAGCGCGACCGTGCGCATCGATCACGCGACCAAGCAGCGCGTCGCCGAACGCCACCTGGTTGTAGGCTGGGCGCAGCACAACCTCGGCGTCGAGCGACAGACCCTTGAGGTCGCCGAGAGGGGTCAGCAGCAGCTCGCCCTCGGCGAGGCCGACGACTTCGGCCATCAGGGCGCCGCCTCGTCGCGGATCGACGATCTCCACCGTATCGCCGATCCGGGCTCGCACTCCGGCGGCTCGGAGCGTGGTGCCGATAGCGCCCCGCAGCCGCCCCCGCTGCTCAAAGAGCGGCGCCTCGGCCAGAGCGGCGAGAAGCGCGGTCATCGTTCGACGTCCCAGCGGTCGGCCAGCTGAGCTAGCTGAACGTCGAGCCCGGCGACCACTCGGCCACCGCCGGTGAGCAGCTCGACACGTGTGACCGGGTAGTCGGGTCGTTCCTCGACCGTCGTGTCGTCGCGCTGTGCCAGGGCCGCACTCAGCAGCGTAGCGACTTCGGGCGAGCAGGCCACGGTGAGACGATCGTCGTCAGGAAGCTGCGCGGCGGCCGTAAGCGCGGCGCGCATGGCGGCGTCGGCAGGATCGAGCGCTCCGATCATCGCGGTGACTGCGGCAAGCGCCGCAGAGGCGATCTCGTCGCGGCGGGTACGAGCGTGCGCGGCCGCGGCAGCGGAGATTTCGCACAGAGCGGCCGAGATCGACTCCTCGATCGCGGCGATGCCGGCAGCATGGCCTGCCTGCCAGCCTTCGGAACGGGCATCGGCGACCTTCTGAGCTACGCCCTCTTCATGTCGCGCTGCGCGATCGAGCAGCGCTACCGCGTCGAGGAAGGACTCGCGTTCGGCGGCAGGGATACGTGTTCCGTCGCCGCTCAGCAGCGCGCGCGTCCCTACGAGCAGGTGGAAGCTCATGTGCGCTCGACCAGAAGGAAGGCGCTGGACGCGAGCGCCCTGGCGGCCGGATCGTCTCGGCGCTCGATCAGCTCGTGACCGAGCAGCAGCAGCGACTCGGCGTCAGGGATCGTAGACGAGGTAGCGCATTGCTCCGGCGGCGGCGGGATGGTGGCGCATATCCGGTCAAGCAGCGCCTCTCCGCATAGGGCCGCGATCGGCTGAAGTCGCGCGCCGCTCAGCTCGGCGTCCAGCTGACGACGGTAATGAAGCAGTCCTGCGGCAAGAGCGACCATGTGCATGTCGGCCTGTGGATGAAGTTGCGAGAGCGGGACCTGACCAAGGGCGTCGAAGTGCGGCGGAACGACACCGGCAAGCCGCAGCCGGAGCCTGGCAGCGCGCGTAGTGGCAGCGACGAGCGAGCTGAGACGCATCGCCCGTCTGGCTTGGCGTGCAGAGCTCATGTCGCCTCGCGGGACACGACGGTCACCGTGCCGGCGCGCCGCCGTCGTATCAGGCGCGGTACCGAGAGCGCCGCGGCGACTACGGCGCCGAGCGCGAGCAGGAGCATTGAAGCGCCCGACACGATCGTCCCGACGGACGTCCAGGGCGAGGCGTCCGCAACCGGCATCGGACGCGCAGCCAGCATGACGACGCTCACACGGTCATAGGTCAGGCCCTCAATGGAATTGGTGACGAGCGACTTGATCGCGCCGGTCTGGCCACGCAGGTCGAAGCCGGGTCGGTACTTCACGAACACGGCTGCGGAAGCGGGCGGTGCCTGGCGGCTGAGCGGGTCGGCCTCGGGCATCGTTATATGCACCCGCGCCTGCACCACACCGTCGATGTTCGAGATGGTGTGGCTGAGCTCCTGGCTGAGGCCGTAGATCAGCCGGGCACGCTCGGCGAGCGGCGAGCTGGTGAAGCCCTCCTTCTTGAACACCGTCCCGAGGGTCTCGAAATCTTCGCGCGGCAGGCCGTTGGCGCGGAGCACCTCGACCGAGCGCGCAAAGTCGGCGGTGGCGACGTCGACGTTCCAGGTGCCTTTCTCGCCGGCGGCCTTGGTGGCGGAGATGTGGGCCGTGCCGAGAGCCGCGACGATCTCGTTTGCCTCGTTCTCGGTGAGGCCGGTGTGAATCTCCTGCCCGCCGCAAGCGGCGAGCAGGAGCGCCAGCGTCGTGACGCCGACCAGGCGCATGCGCCTAGCCCTGTTGCTTGAAGAGCTGCTGGACACCGTCCGAACTCCGGTTGGCGATGTTGGAAGTGAGCTGGCACTCGAACATGAACTGCTGGCAGCGCATGGTGAGCTGCACGAGCTCTCCTGGGGTCAGCTGGGTGCCGTTCGCCTGCGCGGTGGCGGCATATTCCGCCACAGACCGCGCCTGTCCGTTGATCGCATCAAGCGACTGGAACAGGCCGGTCACAGTCGGGGGCAGATCGGCTACTGCACCGGCGGGCGGCGCGGCTCCCGCCGGGCCGGCGCGCTCCAGCGCCGACTGGAAGCGAGCCGCTCCAGCCGCGTCGGGGGCAGTGCCCCCGATCGGCCCGAGATCGGTCACGCGCGCGGCGGGCGCCGCTGCGTTCGCAGCCGCAGCGGCCTCGACCAGCACCGCGATCAGCCCTTGCGCGCCATCGTCTCGAGCGCCTTGGAGACGCTGTCGAGCGAGGTGTGCGAGCTGTTGGACATGAAGCCGAACCGCATCGACTCCGCCGTCAGCTTGGTGATCTCGGACGGCTGGTCCACTCCGTCCACCGAGATGCGGTTCGACTGTGCCTCGATCCGTGCAGCCTGGCCATCGAGCGCGTCGCCCCAAGCGCTGGCGAATGCCTCGAACCAGTTGGCACCTCGGGGCCTTGCGGGAGCGTTTGCGTTGTTGACGAGGGCGGCGCTGGTCATGCTCGTCGTTACTGAATCGGTCATCGTCTCTCTCCTTCGCTGCTGATGAAATCACATGCTGATCACGTCGACCTGCCCGCCGCGTTCCAGCGTCACGCGGCCATGCCCTACCGCCACGAGGCGGTGACCCGTCGGCAGTATCGCGCCATCGAACCAGCGCGAGCCGTCGGCGGTGACGATGTAGCCGGGGTCGCCGTCGACGAAGCTGGCGGCGCCGTACTGCGGCGAGTTGAAGAAGTGCCGTAGCTCGTCCGAACCACCGCCATCGGTGGCGCGGTAGTCGATGCGACGCAGGCCCGGAATGTCGCGACGGAGCAGCGCGGACAGCTCACGCTGACGATCGTGAGGCAGGAACTCGCCCTCAACCGCGATGGCGCGGGCGCCTAACGGCCGCGCCTCGGCCGCCACGCCATTGGCGCGCAGCATGTCGGTCGCCGCAGCGGCAAGCGCTGCAGCGCTCTCGACCTCAACCAGAGCGTCGGGAAGGCGTGCGGCTACATATGCACGAAGCCGCTCGGCGTCGCGATCGGTCGCGACCGCACCGGTCACCAGCACGCCAGCGCCACCCGGGTCACGTGCCACGTCGAGAGCTCCAAAGCCGGCGGTGGCCAGCTGCCGTCGAACCTTCGCGGGATCGCGAGCGGCCGCGGTATGCCACGCGTCAGCGACCGGTACTCCTACGGAGAGCGCAAGCAGCGCGATCAGGCCGGCGGCCCCGGCCATGATGCGGCCGCGGCCAAGGCGAAGCCATGGCACCGCACGTGCCGCGATGCGGTCGGCCAGCGGAGATCGAGGGCGAAGCAGCAGCTCGGGCGCGAGGGTGGCGGCGCCGTGAGAGGCCATCGTCGCAGCCTCTGCCCAGCGAGCCGGATCGTCACCCCCGACGGCTATGGCGAGATCCCCCAGCCGTACGGGGAGGTATGCGGGGAGGATGAGCTCCTCGCCGGCCGCGAGCGAGCGGCCCAGCACGTCGATCGCGCCAGAGCGCACGCGCAGGAGCAGTTCGGCACCGACGTGCAGTTCCATGACCAAGCCCTGGGTCGCTCGCCCGCGCAGCACGACGTCGTTCTCAAATCCGTGTCCCACTGTCACGCTACGACCGGCGTGAAGGCGATACTCGGCGCCCGCGAGCCTGCCGGTGAGTACGCGAAGCAGCGGTGATGCAAGCGGCGGCATCGGCTCTACGACGCTCACGTCCGGTATGGTGTCTGTCGTCATTTCAGCCTCCCTTCGCCATGCCACCGCGAAGAACTTCTAGCGGCAGCGGTGGGGGACCCTTCGCGACCGGACGTCCTGGCACGCGCGATGACACGATGCGCGGAGTGATCAGGAAGAGGCGTTCGAAGTGCTGGTCTCCCTTGTTGCGCTTGCGGAAGACCTGCCCGGCAATGGGAATATCGCCGAGCAGCGGCACCTTGCTCTTGTAGTCGTACTGCGTGTCGGAGGTGATGCCGGCGATCAGTACCGCCTCGCCGTGACGGACGATCGACTGGGTTGAGATGCGCGGTCCCGAGTAGAGCGGGATGCCGTCTACCACGAGTCCGTTCAACCGGGTGTCGGCGATTTCGACCGCGAGGCGGATGCGCATGACGCTGCCGTCCTCGATCGCGGAAGGCTGCACCCTCATCGAAAGGCCGTAGGTGATCGTCTTCAGCGCCACCTCGCGCTCGCCGGTGATGCGAGCGAACTGCTGCGTGGTGTCGTCGAAGACGGCGACTTGGTTGGTCGGCGTCGACAGCACCGGACGGGCCACCACTCGAAGCGCGCCGCGCTGCTGTAGCGCGCGGATACGCGTGACGAAGCTGTCGCCGTTCCCCGAAAGATACGATCCGCCGACGTTTGAAGCGCCCGGGGTAGGGCCGCCCACCTCTCCGCCGAAGGCAAGGCGCAGTCCGCCGACGCCGAGGTTCCAGTCGATGCCGAGCTGGCGCAGCGCTTCGGTCGAGACCTCGATGATCGTCGCCTCGATCTCGATCATGACCGGCTCGGTGTCTAGGTTCGCGATCAGCTGCTCGTACACGCCCATCCGCTCGGGACGATCGCGTACGATAACGGCATTGTTGGTGGGGTCGGCGCTGATGCGCGCGCCCTCCGGGTTGGTCAGCCCCGCCAAAGCGGCTGCGGCGGCTGCCGAATTGACCGCAGGATCTCCGCCGTAGCCAGGGAGTACGCCATCGGGCCTTGCCGCGTAGGGAACGCCGCTTCCCCAGCCGCCGTATTCCTGGGAGCGGTCGAGGTCCGAGATCCGATACTGGTTCGTCGACGCGGTCGAGACTCCGCGCCCGTCTCCCATCTGTTCGCGCAGGAGCGATGCGACGCCCGGCACGACCGTAATCCGATCCGATGAGGTGAGCTGCCTGTCGGCCGCATCGCGGTACTTGAGAAAGAACATGCGCACCTCGAAAGGCGAGCCGGTGCCTGCCGGCGCGGTGACCCGCGACCGTACCGGCGCGCGGGCCGGCAGCGCCAGCAGCGGAGAGGCAACAGCACCGCCGGCGAGAGCGGGAGAGCCTGATCCGCCGCGGCCGCTACTGCCAGCACTCAGCCGCGTGGCACCGGCCAGGTCCTCCACCCTCTGCAAGAACTCGGGAACCCCGGTCGCAACCACCAGGGCGGACCCGGTCTGGACCACGTTCGTCGCGTCGCTCAGCCCTAGCCGGCGTACCTCGCCCGCCAGCTGGACCGGCGTAGCGGTCGCAATGGAACGCGTGCCGATCTCCGACTGCGCGTATATCCGCATGATGGCACCGTCCCAGTATCCAACCAGGCCATAGGCGCGCGCCAGCTGAGCCCAGACGCGGGCGGGCGGACCGGCGAACGTGCCGTTGACCTTGCCGGCGACGCCGGTACTCACCTTCACGCGGAGCCCGCTCTGCCCGAATAGGTCGGCCAGGAAGGTCCTGACGTCCTCGCCGCGAGCACTGATCGACACGGGCCGCTCGCTGAATGGCGGCTCACCCGCGTCCGCTTCTCGCGGTGCCGTCACCAGGGTCGCGGCGATCAGCAGGGTGGCGAGACGACGCTTCATTCGGCGGCTTCCAGCTCGGCGCCGAAGCCGAGCAGCTCCGAGGCGTGGTTGAGCTCTGCGACGACGTCGAGCGCGACAGCCGGATTGAGCTCGTTGAACGAAAGGACCGGCACGTCGAACAGGTCGGCCGCCGTGACCAGGCGGAGTGCTCGTCGCAGATCCTGAGCCGTTAGGATCGCACGTGCGCCCGAGACCTGTACCTCCTGACGAAGCAGGTCGATCATGGCGCGCATCTGATAGGGGGCGATCGCCAGGCGAGGTGTTCCGTCGATATTGGTCATGGTGTCGCGGATCGCCTGCTCCACGACCGTTCCGATCATCAGCACCCGAAGTCGGCCGTCCTCGACGAGCGGCGCGACGATGTTGCGGCGGAGCGCGATGCGTACTCGTTCGGCAATCGCGCGTGGATCGCGCTCGATTTGTCCGGCGGCGGCGATCGCCTCGGCGGCATCGCGGAGGTTGCGCAATGGCACGAGTTCGTCGGCGAGAAGCCGCAGCACGTCGGCGATCGTAGCCGTAGGTACCGCCCTGACGGCCTCCTTGACCACCTCGGGGTAGTGCCCGCCTAGCCAGTTCAGCAGGTCGGTCACCTCTTGCAGGCCGAGCATCATCGACAGGTTGCGCCGAAGCAGCTCCGCGGTCAGTGCAACCACCCGGGCGTCGTCGTCTCCGGTGCCTTGGCCGAGCGGCGCATCATAAGCCTCGAGCAGCCAACCATCGGCCGGAACAGCCCCGGAGCGATCGACCAGGACCCGTATAGGCGGGATCGCGACGCCGTACCTGTGCTGCAGCTCGCCCAGACGCGTCTGCACCGCCGTGCCGAGTAGGGTGAGCGAGGTGGGAGATCGGTCGGCTCCTACGCGTAGCTGGAGAGGATCCGTAGGCACCAGGTCGCCGGCACGCACCGTGCTGTCCTCTCGTGGCGGCACCGCCGTGGCGGTGCCGATGCGCGCGCGCAGTAGGGCCCCTAGGTCGGGATGACTCCATGCGCCGGAGGCCAGCAGCACCGCGCCGATCAGCAGAAAGACGAGCGCCGGGAACCCCGGCACCAGCGCCATGGCGGCGGCGAGCCCGCCCGCCACCAGAAGCACGTGGGGCTTACCGGACAGCTGCCGCAGGATCGTGGGCGCGAGATCGCGTTCCCGCGTCTCGTCGGTAGTGCGGGTCACGAGCAGTCCTGCGGCAAGCGCGCAGAAGAAGGCGGGGATCTGTGCCACCAGGCCATCGCCGATGGTGAGGATCGAGTAGGCCTGGATCGCCTCCGCCATCGTCATGCCGTGCCAGAAGACGCCGACCGCGAAGCCGCCGAGCAGGTTGACGACGACGATTACCAGTGCGGCAATCGCATCGCCCTTCACGAACTTCATGGCCCCGTCGAGGCTGCCGTAAAGCCGGCTCTCCTGCTCGACGAGCCGGCGCTTCTCGCGCGCCTCCTCCTTGCCAAGGAGCCCCGAGCGGAGGTCGCTGTCGATCGACAGCTGCTTGCCCGGCATCGCGTCGAGGCTGAACCGTGCGGCCACCTCGGCAACGCGCTCCGCGCCCTTGGACACGACGATGAACTGAACGACCGTGATGATCAGGAACACGACCAGACCGACTACGAGATTGCCCCCGGCTACCATCTGGCCGAACTGCTGGACGATGTGCCCACCGTTGGCCGTGAGCAGGATCATCTTGGTGGTCGCGACGCTGATCCCGAGCCGGAAAAGCGTGGTGAGCAGCAGCACGCTGGGGAACGTGGAGAAGTCCAGCGGGGTGGCGACGTAGAGGACGCTCAGCAGCAGCAGCAGCCCTAGCGTCATGTTCAGCGCGATTAGCAGGTCGAGCAGCAGCGGCGGCAGCGGCAGGATGAACAGCGCGATTACCGAACCGAGCACGCCGATGAGGAGCGTGTCGGCAAGCCGGAGACCGCCGGCTCGTGGCAGGGATAGCAGCTTCATGGTCGGCGTGTCGCCGCTTGCACGGCACCGGAGGCGAGCTTCCAATAGCCGTCCTGGACGCGGGCCACGTATGCCCGGGTCTCCCCATACGGCGGCACGCGCATCCCGAACCTGCGTACCGCGCCCTCGCCGGCGTTGAAGGCGGCGAGCACAAGATCGAGCCGCCCACCCATCCGGCTCCATAGCTGACGCACCAGCCGCGCGCCCGCGTCGACGTTGGCGCGCGGATCGAGCAGCTGCAGCGGGTCGGCGACGCCTAGCGAACGCCCCGTGGCAGGCATGATCTGCATGAGGCCACGGGCTCCGGGAGCGCTTACCACCGCTGGCCGGTAATGGGACTCCTGCGTGATGATCGAGTGAAGCAGCAGCGGATCGACACGGTGACGTTCCGCGGCTCCTGCTATCATGTCGTCGTAGGGAGTGCTGGCCGCCGGCCGGAGGCCGAGCACCTCGGCGCTCGTCTCACCGGCCTGGAGTAAAGCATCCTCGGCAGAAAGGTCGGCCGCCGGCGCAGGCGGCAGAACCGGCATGATCCGCACCACCTCCACACCGGCGCCGTCCAGCCGGGCACGTTCAACCCGTGTGTCGCCGATACGCGGACGGCTGGCACGGACCGCCACACCGACCCTGCCGGCAGCGCCCATCGTCCGCATGGCGACTGGCGGTCGCTGTGGCAGCAACCGGCTCGGCACCGCGACGCGGATACGCTCGGGCGCGCAGGAGGACAGCGCATCATAGCGCCGCAGCGTGTCGTCGCTTCCGACCCGCACGGGCTCAGCGAGTGGGCACGCTGGTGGCGAGCCAAGAGGAACCTCGTCGTGAGCCAGCAGCGTCTGAGACGACGTCACTAGGATGGTGCCAACTGCAAGCAACCGCTGCAATCGTTTTAGTCGATCTTCTCGCAGACGCATGTACGTCTTCCCGCCATGGCGCAGTGTACTCGCCAGCTACGGAGTTCCGATCGTGAATCATGCCCGACCCCCGAACGACAGGAAGGATAACGAGCCGTTTACGACAGTGACAACCCCCAATCTTTTGTACAAAAAACATGGCTGCAGCGTCGCAAAACGGTCATGTAGGAAGTCTAAACGCGGCCTCGATAGCTGATGCCGAAGAAAGGATCCTGAGGCGTAGCTCGTAGGTAAGCACGCCTGCGACATCCGTTGGTAAGTGGAGTTCCGCCAACGCGTTCTCGCGCGATCAAGTGCGTGTGCTTGCAGGATGCCCCTCTGCAGCACCTGAAATTTGGCGGTTGAACCGCTATCCAATTCAACTCGAAGCAGATCCCGCATGCAGCGACGCTGCATCGCTGCGGATGCTTTGTGGAAGGGGCGTCGGCGATTGGGCAAGGGTCAGGACAGCGGCGACAGGACCGAGTTGCCGACCCCGAAGAAACTTCGTGATGCGCGCCGCAAGGGTGACGTCGCGAAGTCGAAGGAGCTTGGTGCCGCGGTCGTGACGCTGGCATGGCTAATTCTGTTAGCTACGACGTTGGGAAGCCTGGCCGAGCAGCTTGCAACACTCGCCGAGGCGAGTCTGTCAGCGGCACTCGCCGGCGAATTTGCCAATGCCGCAGTAACGATTGGCTGGCGGACGGGCGCGCTCCTGGTTGGTGCCACCGCGCTTCTGCTGGTTCCGGTCGCGGTGATGGGCCTTGTCGCCGAGTCGCTGCAGATTGGTCCGATCCTTACTGGGGAGAAGCTGAAGCCTTCTCTCGACAAGCTGAATCCGATCGAGGGTCTCAAGCGCATGTTCGGGCTCGACGGTTTGGTGGAGCTCCTGAAGTCGCTCGCCAAGGTGTTGATCCTGGTGGTGCTGACATGGCTGGCGCTCCGCGGACTGATGCCCGAGCTCGGCCGCATGGTGGCTCAGGTCGAGTGGGCCGGGGATCCAGGCGGCGCTCAGTCGGCGGCGCGGCAGAACCTTGCTCTTCTTGAGGCGGTCACGCTCAGACTGCTCGGCTGGACGGTCGCCGCCTTCGTCGGCGTGGCACTTCTCGATCGGCTGCATGCAAAGCACAGCTTTACCAAGAAGATGAAGATGAGCCGCCGGGACGTGAAGCAGGAGCACAAGAACGACGAAGGCGACCCACACGTGAAGTCGCATCGGCGCGAGCTGCATCGCGAGTGGGCCAACAGCAACGCGGCAGGCGCCACACGGGGAGCGGCAGCGCTCCTGGTCAATCCCACGCATATCGCCATCGCGCTGGAGTATCATCCCGAGACCTGCCCGGTGCCGGTGGTGGCGGGCAAGGGTGAGGGGCCGCTTGCCGCACTCATGCGAGAGGCCGCGCGCGAGGCGCGAGTGCCGATCGTCCGCAACGTCGCGGCCGCGCGAGCGCTGTGGACCGAAGGCGAGGTGGGTGGTCTAGTGCCGGAGCCGCTGTTCGACGCGGTGGCCGAGGTGATCCTGTGGGCGACGCGGGCACGTGCCGGAGAGGCGCCGCTGGAGCAGGATCTCGACAGGCGCCGATACGAGCCGGTGGGGAAGGCGTAATGGGCCTGGGTACGGTCGTGTCGTCGGTTGTGGCCCTCGTGCTGTCGCTCGGCATGGTGCTCGCACTGGCATGGGGCTCTATCTACCTGCTTCGGCGCTGGCAGGAGCGCTCGCTCGGCTCGCGTGCCGCGGGTGTGTCGGGCGAACGGGCGCTACGCTTCGTGCGTGCTCTGCCGCTCGGGCCGCGCGAGCGGATAGTCATGGTCGAAGTCGGCGGCGAGACTCTTCTGCTCGGGATCGGCGCCGGCGGCGTGACCCTCCTCAAAGAATGGAGCGGGTCCGACCCATCCACCGCTCAGACCACAACATCCAAGGCTCGGCCGGCGGGGGAGCTGCCGTGGTAGTCGTCGCCCGCCCGCGTCTCCCGACACTCGACCCTGAGAGGCAGGCGCTAGCCGAAAGGGCGGCGCTGATGGTTGAGGCCGCAGGTGAAGAGGGCCTTACCTTCCGAGTCGGGATCACGCGCGACGCGGGGGCAGGCCCATGGCTGGTCGGTGCCGATGGTGTCGCTCTGCGCATCGATACGCTCGAAGGCCGCGAGGCCTCGCTACACCCGGAGAGAGTGGAAGCCGCCGTAGCGGCGCTGGATCAGGTAGAGCCTCTGCTCGACTTGATCGAGGCGAGTACCGGTCTGGTCATCGAGCCCGATAGCGCCATCGGGACCCCCGCCGGGGACGCCATCATGATTTCAGTAGCGGCGTTCCGGGACGAAATCGCGGTGGCCGAGCTCGCGATAGCGATCCCGCCGACGCTCGTCGCGGCGATGCCGGTGGACACGGCCCGTCTTGCCGCGCGGTCCGGCTCTGTGCCGGTGGCCGGCTCACTAAGCGCGACGGCGGTGCTGCTTACGGTCGAGGAGGCGGGTGCATTGGCCGTCGGCGACCTGGTTGTGCTGGCCGGCGGCGCTTGGCGTGGAGTGCTCGACGTGGGCACGATCGGTCAGTGGCGGGTCCGGTTCGACCCGGCGAACGGACGTGCGGTTGCCGACGAGGGAGAGCCGATGGGCATGGACGTACCTGCGGACGGCGAGGTGCTACGTGCCTTCCGCGTACCGCTCGAGCTGAGAGTGGAAGGCGCAGCAGCGACGCTTGGCGAGCTGGCTGCGCTGCGCGAGGGCGGCGCGCTGGCGCTCGGTCCGCTCGACGAGGGACTACGGGTCACACTGTGCGTCGGCGGACGCGTGCTCGGTCGTGGCGAGATCGTGCAGCTCGGGGACAGGTTCGCGGTAGTAGTCGAGCAGCTCGCGCAACCGCCCAGATCTACCGCCGAGGTTAAACCCGAGACGGCCGAGCGCTGATGGACCTCTCCACCTTCACTCCCGGCTCCGCGCTCGTCGTGGTGGTCCTGCTTGCGCTCGCGCCCTTCTTCGCGGTCATGGTGACGTCCTTCACCAAGATTGTCGTGGTGCTCAGCCTGCTGCGAAATGCACTTGGGCTGCAGCAGGTGCCGCCTAACGTCGTACTGAACGGGCTCGCGCTCATCCTCACCATCTACGTGATGTACCCGACGCTGACCGACATGTCCGCGGCGTCGCGTGTGCCGACAGCGGCGACGATGCCGGGCGACGCGGCACCGCCGAGGACGATCGACAGCAGCGAGCAGATCTTCGCCACCGCCGATCGTGCGAAGGAGCCGCTTCGCGCCTTTCTGGTGAAGCACTCGGACCCGCGCGAGCGAGCCTTCTTCCTCGCGACGCAGCGAAACATCGGCGGGGCGCAGCGAGCCGCGACGCTAACCGACCGCGACTTCGTGGTGGTAATCCCATCCTTCGTCGTCCGCGAACTCAAGGTCGCGTTCCAGATTGGTTTCCTGATCTTTCTGCCGTTCCTGGTCATTGACATGGTGATCTCGAACATCCTGCTGGCGATGGGGATGATGATGCTGTCGCCCACCACGATCTCGATGCCGTTCAAGATCCTGTTGTTCGTGCTGATCGACGGTTGGGTGAAGCTGGCCCACGGCCTGGTGCTTTCATATGCGTGAGATCGTGCCATGAATGGTGACGTCATCGGCGTCACGGTGGAGGCGCTTTGGCTGGTGCTGCTGCTGTCGGCGCCACCGATCGTCGCGGCTTCGGTGGTGGGGCTCCTCGTGGCGGTCGTACAGGCCGCCACGCAGCTGCAGGAGCAGACGCTGCAATACACGCTGAAGTTCTTCGCCATCGTACTGACGTTGTTCGTCACGTCGGCGATGGTGGCGGGAGCCCTTCTTCGGTTCGGTGACAGCATCTTCACCCGCTTTCCAGGGATGGTGGGATGAGCGCGGCCCCGGCACTCGCGGCGCTCGCGCCGTGGACACAGCAGGCGCTCACCGTAGGCGTGGCTGCGGCGCGCTTCGCCTTCGCCTTCGCGCTCGTGCCCATCTTCTCGCCTCAGGTCATCCCAGCGACGGTGCGCAACTCCCTTCTCGTGGCGTTCGGCCTAATTGCACTAAGCCTGCCGCATCCGTTCGATCCGGGTTCGCTTGATGCCGGCCAGTGGGTGTGGCTCTACGCCAAGGAGGCGGTGGCGGGCACGACGATCGGCTTCTTCTTCGGAACCGTCATGTGGGCCATGGGAGCGGCAGGCGAGATGATCGATGCCAAGGTGGGAGCGACGGTGGGTCAGCTGATCGACCCCATGTCCGGGTTGCAGGAGTCGATCACCGCCGGCCTCCTGGCACGGGTGGCGCAGCTGGTCTTCGTCTCCGCAGGAGGCATAACGCTGCTGGTCGGTACGGTCATGCTGAGCTACGCGGCGTGGCCGCTCGGTCCGGGCGACATGGCCTTCGATCGAGGCGCGGTGCGCCTCTTTGAGGCGGAGTTCGGACGACTGTTCGCGCTGGCGTTCCTCTTCGCCGCGCCAGTGCTGCTGGTACTCTACGTCATCGATCTCGGGCTCGGGCTGCTCAACCGCTTCGCGCAGCAGTTCAACGTCTTCTCGCTGTCGATGCCGATCAAGGCCGTGGCCGCTGTGGTGGTGCTGATCATGCTGCTGCCGCTGTTCGCCGGCTCGGTCATCCGCGAACTTGGCACGCGCCAGCGCATGGCCACTGAGGTGCTGTCGCGCGTAGGGTCACAACGGTGAGGCCGGGTGTCGATAAGTCGCGCGCGGGAGAGGGAGTCACCGATACGGGGGAGCTCACCCGGCTGATCGCGCTGCTTCGACAGGCCGAGACGAGCCGTCCAGCGCGTCCCGACGTCCAGATAGGCGAGTTCACGGTGGAGGGTGTCCGGGTACCCCTTGCCTTCGTGTCCGGACTCCAATCCCTCACACGCACCGAGGCCGCGACGCTCCGGCTGCTCGGATGGGGGCGTTCCAACGCCGACATAGCCCTTCTGCTGGGCATCAACGAAAGCACGGTGCGATCGCACTGTAACAACGCGGTTGCCAAGCTGCAGGTGGACGGCATGCGCAAGCTGGGCTGTCTCGCAGGTCTGCTCTTCCATCCGCTGGACTGAAAGGAGGCCTACGTCTTCTAGGCGATTCGTCTAGCGACGCCCTCGCGACACTCGGGTAGCACCGACCTGGTCCGAGGAGAGCCGCGCCGTGTACGTCAACCGCCTCGATCCTGTAGCCCCAGCCTCTCCACCCCTGAGTGTTGCCTCCACGTCACCCGCCGAGCGCGCGCTGCTTGCAGCGCACGCCGTGACCGCAGGAGAGCGCGCGGCGTGGGGACCGGCCGATCGCGCGAAGCATGCACCGGCGGCGCACGACATGGCGGCCCCGTCTGCGCCTCGTGCGGCTTCCAAGCTCGACTCCACGACGCTCGCCGAGCTCGCGCAGGACGTCTACCTCGACGTGGCCGTGCCGCCTTCCGGATTTCATGTTGCGACCAAGGCGGAACTTGCACGTGTAGGTGTCACACCTGCGATGCTGGCCGACCAGCCCAATGGTTTCCGCGCACGCGCGTACGTTCAAGGCAGCGGAGACGATGCACAGGTCGTAATCGCCTTCCGAGGCTCGCAGCAGAGCGGCGACTGGGTCGCCAATGCGCGTCAGGCGGTAGGCCTCAACACCGACCATTACAGTCGTGCGCTCCAGCTCGGCCGTGCCGTGGCGCAGAGCGGCGTCGAGAACGTCACCTTTGCCGGTCACTCACTTGGCGGTGGTCTGGCGTCGGCGGCGGGGTTGGCGAGCGGCGCCCCCGCCAGCACCTTCAACGCGGCGGGTCTCAGCGCGGAGACGATCGACCAAGCGCAGGCGATCCGAGGCGCCTCGGGACGGACCATTCCGGACATCCGTGCCTACTACGTCCGCGGAGAAGTGCTTTCCGCGCTGCAGGATGGTGGCGATCGTATCGCCGGCGCACTGCTGTTTGGTCCGCTCGGCAGCCGGGTCGATGCCCCTGAGGCCGTAGGCACGCGCGTGCCGCTCGAACCGGTCACGCCCCAGGGGAAGCGCTTCTGGAACGACAACGCGATCGATCGGCATGGCATGGAGTGGGTCATCGCCTCGCTGCGCGGGCGCTAGCCCGACGCGCCGACACACGCTAGGATCATGATCATGGCGCCCCGTTCCCGTCTGCTGGCGCCGCTTCTCGCCGGCGTGCTGGTCGCCGTGCCGACCGTAGGGTGCACGATGCCGCCGACCTGTTTCAGCCATCGAACCGGCTGGTCTTTCCCCATTTCGCAGAAGGTGCGTCCGCATCTCACGCACGGCGAGACGGGGCGTCGGTTGTATGACAGGCTGATCGACGGCGACCGTGAGGGCACTGTCGCCATGCTGCGCGCCGATCCGTCGCTGATGGGGCTGCAGGTCGACTACGACCAGCGCGGCGATCGTCCCGATGGTCAACACGGCGACCTTCTGACCTTCGCCGTCACCAGCTGCGATACCGCCATGTTGTCGGCTCTCCTTGATGCCGGCTTGCGGCCGGATGGAGCCGAGCGCGGGCGTGCGCTCGAGTGGGCGCTGGCTGCTGACACACCGGTCATGGCGGAGATGCTGCTTTCGGCGGGAGCCTCGCCCGATCCTCAAAAGGCGGGCGGCCGCGACGTCTTCGCGGCCGTTGCCGCCGACCGCAACCTCGGTGGAGCGATGATGCTGATTCGCCATGGACTCGACCAGCGCTGGGTCGATCCGATGGGGCGCGGGCACCTTGAGACTGCGCTCGCGATGGAGGCGTTCGACATTGCAGCGGCTCTGGTGGACGCAGGAGCGCCGCTGTGGCGCGTGTCGCTTGGCGGACACATGGGCGTTCACTCGCTGATGGAGCCAAGGCTTGTCGTCGATCCTTCCCAGGATGCTTCGCATCGCCGGCTCGTCGAACGTGCCCGTGCGTCGGGACTGTCCTGGCCGCCGCCGCCTGCGGCCGAGGTGATGCGTCACGTACTCGACCGATCCTGGCCATCACCGGCGCTGACGCAGGCCGGAGTGGTGGTCACGCCGGAGGCGAGAGCGGCGATCTCCTCGCAGCGTCAACAGTAGCGGCAGGGCGTCAGCGCGGATCGAATGCCCGAGCCGCCGCTCCCTTCATAAGCTCGCCGAAGCGATGACCCGACATGTTGCCTCGAGGTGCCATCTTGGCGTGGCAGATGCCGAGCATGTGATCGTCCATGTCGAGGACGGTCGCCTCCCAGTCCAGCGCACCCGGCTTCATGAGGCATATACGTCCGTAGCTCGGCATGTCGGACAGCTCGGGCACCCGATTGATCGACCAGTCGAAGCTCGGGTCGTACGCTCGCATCGATTCTCCCTCGAGCAGTGCGAGGTCGGCGACGAGGCTGTAGTATATGTCTGCACCCGACCGGTCGCTATCTCTTGCCGCTGCGCGCGGCGCGTTCGGCATTTCGTCACCCGACACGGGAGAGAAGGGGCGTTTCGGCAGCGTTCTGTCGAGCCACGCGTCGACGGCGTGAGCGGCAGCGACGCTGCCGCTGCCAGGATCAAGCATCGCCTGTGGATCGGTGCCCTGTCGGCGGAGAAAGTCGCCGATGACCTTTATGCGCGCAGGACGCTCGTCCAGGAAGCGAGCCAGGTTCGCGTCCTGCTGCTGAGCAGTCAGTGTCTCCGGCGCTCCAGCGTAGGCGGGAGAGTTAGGCGGATAGTCGACGAGGAGGTGCGCGAGCACGGCATCGATGTCGGCGTCGCTGCCGGCATCGGCACCTCTGCCGCGCAATCTATCCCAGAATCCCACCACGCCATGATCCTACCGTCTGAACGCGCCCGAGTCAGGGGTTTCCGCTCAGAACCAGCTCCTGATCGTGTCGAAGGCTCCTCGGCCGGCGGCGTCGCCGGCAATGGCGCCGCCGATGCCACCGATCAACCCGCCCACGACCGTACCTACACCGGGGAATACGGCCGTGCCGATCGCAGCGCCCACGGCGGCGCCGCCCCAGCCGCCCGCCGCACCGCCGGCAAGGCCGGAGGCGGCCCGGCCGGTGTTCGCCCCGACGGTGTTGCCGTCGGCCTTGAACGCGGTGCCGATCTCGACCGCGTCCATGACCATGCCGACCGGCCGGGCGACCTTTCCGACCTTGGCGAGGATCTCGCCACCCCTGGCGAGCGTTGCGCCTCGCGCCTCAAGTTCGAGGCCGCTGGTGCGTGCCGCGCGACTCGTCTCGAGCCGTGCACGATCCTTCGCTACCTCGTACTTCGGAGTTCCGGACTGGGAGGCCGGACCCGAGTGGCTGGTGTAGCCGACCTTCGACTCGATCTCGATCCGCTCGTTCATGCGAGGGTCGGCGTTCGCGCGAGTGCCGATTACGTCCACCTTGCGCGAGCCGTTCTGGACGAGGTTGGCGCTGCTTGGCGCGGTAGTGACGGTGAACCCCTGCGAGCGAAGCCGCCCGGCAATCGCCTGCTCGGCGGCGGCACCGTTGATGTTGGCCGCCTGACCTTTCGTGTAGCCGGAACCTTTGCCCACGCTGCCCGGAGGCGGCAGCTGGTTTGGCGGATTAATGGTGATTTGGGGCAAATCGGGACTGGGGTTCAGTGCACGCTCGAGCGGCCCGGAGAGGCCGATCTGGTTGTTCCAGGCGCTTCGCGTCGCCTCCCACTGGAGCGTGAGAATGGGGTTGTCGACTAGCAGCTGCGTGCCCGCGCCCTTCACCATGTTGCCGTTAGCTGCTACCCTACTACCGTACTGGATGGCGCCTTGCGCGGCGCCTGTGATCGTCGGGCCGGGAACGACGTTGCTCGCGTCGCCACCTAGTGAAGCGGTCCGGCTAGCGGTAAGTTCGAGCGCCGCAGCGCGAGTGTCTTGAGCCAGCCGACTACGATCTCCGAGGCTCAGCTGCTGCTCGATCGCTTGATAGGCGGCATCTGCCTTCGCCCGATCGCTTCGCGCCGCGTCTACGATCTGCAGCGCCAGCTGCTTCGTGTTCACGTGTCCGGTGGCAGCGTCCGTGGCTTGGGACACAAGCCGAGCGGCGGGGCTGGGGATGCGAGTGGTGCCGGTAAGGCGATTTCCGGAAACGATGCCACCGTCGGCACGGGCAAGCTGGCTCATCAGACGTCCTCTCGTCGCTGAACGAAGACGGACTTAGGTCGAGGTGCACAACGCCGACATAGGCAGATCGCTTAGTTCGTGTTCGAACGGTCGAATTGACGAGGCCGCTCGCCTTTCGGACGACCAAGCTCGCCTCTCGAGCTATGCGCGCTGCCTGTGCGCAGCCGCTCTCAAGGTTCATCGGAGAGCCCTCCACGCTGGAACAGCCATCGACTTTGCTGACTGCTCTCTAATCCCGGCTTCAGTAGCAACGTTGGATAGTGGTGACGCTGGTGTGAATGACAGTCGCCGGGTCCTTCGCCATGCCGGCGGCAATCGGTTATGATACGAAACGCCATCGTCTGCTGGTGCCGCAGATCCGGCTCGCGTCGCTCGCCTTCTACGATCTGCCCCGCTGAGAGGCAGATCCATCTCAGGATCTACCACAGGCGGGTCACGGGCGGATCGGAGACAATCCCCTTGAGGACGTCGCCCGCCTCAATAGCTGGCCCGATCCGCCGCCAATCTAACGACCAGACCACGCCAGCGCGTGGACGTCAGACATGCTGCCCACCGTTCACGTGGACCTCCGCTCCATTGATGTAGGACGCCTCGTCGGAGCAGAGGAAGAGGATGGTTCTTGCGACTTCAATCGGCTCACCAAGGCGGTGCATCGGAATCAGTTTGTCTACGATCTGGTCGGTGCCGCCCCATCAAAGAAGCGCGCCATCGCTGACGTTATCGGTGAGGCTGTGGCGTTGCTATACAATAAGGAGTTCGGACCAAGCGATCGTGAATAGCAGGAGGAATGGTGGGCGGCGCTTATCGGGGGTCGCCCTATAAGCGAGCCGAGCATCTGATCAATCACGACGTCAATCTGCTCAGCCGCTTCGAGAACGTGCTCTTAGCGGAGATGCGCATATGTGAGGTCCCCGCGCTACGATGACAAAGCAACCAGCCAATCAAGGGGCAAGACCTTCTTGCGCATCGCCGCCTGAGTGGCGAAAGTGTGCTTAGGGTGTGCTGTCAATTCGCCACATGGTTCGCACTTATCTGGTCCGCAGATCACGCTCGACGGCAACCTGATTATCGCCTTTCTGCAGGGACTTAGGCGCGCGGGACAGCGCGCCTAAACGCCGCCCTGTTCGCTCATCAATGCGGCACGTTCCCTGTTTGCTCCGCTTTGGGGACCAAATAGCCATCACAAGAAGCCGAACCGCGCACGATTGCGTCAGGCGATCCGAGCCCAAACCGCTCCGCTTTTTGCTCCCTCCGCGACGAGCGAAATCCAGGCGCCTTCGGCGCTTGCAGGAAGCGACTGACACACTGCTCGAAAGCTAGCACCTAGGCGCCAGTCGGAGGGCGAGAGCGCCACGGCCGAACGGCGCTTTTTCACCGGCTTTGTCGCGACAAGCGACGCTATTCGGACCCTGGCTGCCGAACGCATTTTCGTGATCGACGACGTTTGCGAAACCGAAATCTAGAGACCTTAAAGCTAGCCTAGCCCATTTCGGTTTCTCGAAGCTGTTCCGTCGCTCGCAGCGCTCGCTTCGCTTTAGAGTCCACACTCGAAGATCGTATAAAGGGAGCGACTGCGAGGCGACCTGCCGCCTACCGAGGTTTGAAGCGCGAACAGGAGCTGATGCAACAAGCCGGTTAACCGAATGAAGCGGATGGCAAGCGGCTGGGGCGACCATGCGAGGGATCCATCTGCCCTTCCTCCACCGCGACGACGAGCGCCTGCCTTTCGCGCATAGCTTCGCGCCGGACGTGTGGCTGGAGGGGGAGGAGGAGCGCTGGGGCTTGATCCCCTTCAGCGGCGGCCCCGGCGAGTGCCCGGCCCGCAACTTGGTCCTGCTGCTCGGGAGCTTGATGTTGCAGTTTGTGCTGCGAGAGAGCCGGTTCGACATGCCGGCGGGCGAGGCGCTCAATACCAGCGCTTTACCGCCTACGTTCGATCATTTCAGCCTGATCATTCGCACGGCGCGGTTGAGGGCGGATCTTCGCTAAACCCAAGCGTCAGGTCCAGATGGACGAGCGCTCCGCGGGAACGGAGCGAACGAGTGCGGCAATCACCCGTGCGATCTTCTCACCACCTTGCGCAGACGGTTCGATCGGATTGGCGTAGTCCGCCGGCGCGCTGCAGATCAGGCGCAGGTCGACGACCGGCAGCCTGCGCGAAAAGGCCGTGCGCATGATGACATCGTTGAACAAAGACAGCGCCGACACGACCAAGCGGCGTTGCGGCTCCGGATAATTCGCGTCGTAGATGGTGCAGACGGCGACCGGCAGGCCAAGCGCCACAACGGCATTCGCCATGCTTTCGTAGGATCGTGCAAAGCGCGCCTGCGCTTCGGCAAGGCGGTGGATCGCCTCCGCGACTGAACGCGCGCCCTCGCCCAGTATCGAGGCCTGGCCGAGCGCGTCATTGCCGCCGACCGAGATGACGATGTGGCTGATCCCGTCCGGCAGGCGGTCGAGCTGACGATCCCGCACGTCTTGCGTTACATGGCCGTCTACCGCGACGAGGCTTACCTTCCAAGCTGTCCCCAATTCCGCCCGCAACTGCGTACTGACATCAGGTGCGGAGGTGACATAGGCGCGGTTGTCGAAGATGGAGTCGCCCAGCAGTGCGACGTGGTTCATTGTCAGCTCCTCTCGGCTAGGTGCCGCAGAAGGTCGCTGCCACCCGCTCGTGCGGTAGCGGCGGGGCGGCGAGCGCCCGCGCGTCGGGCTGATCCTCGTAGGGCCGGGAGAGCACATCCAGCATACGCCGGAAGGGTCCAAAGTCTTTCCGGTTGACCGCTGCGGCGATCATTGCCTCGACCTGATGATTGCGCGGGATGAAGGCAGGATTCATCCGGTCCATGGCTGACCGGCGGCTCGCCGCATCCTGTTCCTCACGGGCCAAGCGCAGGCGCCATTCCGCCGCCCAGGCGTCGAAGGAGGTAGGATCGATGAAGAGCGCGCGTGCCGGCTCCTTCTCACCAAGCGCGGCTCGCCCAAGAGCGCGGAAGAACAGAGTGAAGTCCACCTGGTTTTCGGTCATCCTGGTCAGGAGAGTGTTGATGAGTTCAACGTCCCCATCTTCGTTCGACGCCAAGCCGACCTTGCGGCGCAGCCCGGCGAAATAGGCCTGCTCGAACAACGGTCCAAACGCGGCGAGCGCGTCCTGCGCCTGTTCGACGGCCGCGTCCTCGTTCTCGTCGAGGAGCGGAAGCATTGCTTCTGCCAGCCGGGTGAGGTTCCAATGAGCAATCCGCGGCTGGTTGCCATAAGCGTAGCGGCCCATCCGATCGATTGAGCTGAATACCGTCGCGGGATCATAGGTGTCCATGAAAGCGCATGGGCCGTAATCGATCGTCTCACCGGCTATCGACATGTTGTCCGTGTTCATCACGCCGTGAACGAAACCGACGAGCAGCCAGCAGGCGACGAGTTCCGATTGAGCAGCGATTACGGCGTCAAGAAGCGCCCTGTATGGCTGCTCCGCCCCGGCGGCTTCGTGGTAATGTCGGCTGATTACATGGTCCGCGAGCAGCCGTAGTGCTTCTACGTCACCTCGCGCCGCAAAATACTGGAAGGTGCCCACGCGGACATGGCTCGACGCGACACGGGTCAGAATGGCTCCAGGCAGGACGGCGTCGCGGATGACCGGCTCGCCTGTGGTGATTGCGGCAAGCGCACGGGTGGTTGGTATTCCCAATGCCGCCATGTTCTCGCTGACGAGATATTCGCGGAGCACAGGGCCAAGCGCCGCCCGCCCGTCCCCGCCACGAGAGAACGGGGTGCGGCCTCCACCCTTGAGCTGGATGTCGCGGCGGCGCCCATGCCGATCCACAACCTCGCCCAGCAGGATGGCGCGACCGTCGCCGAGTTGGGGCACGAAGTTACCGAACTGGTGCCCGGCATAGGCTTGGGCGAGCGGCTCGGATCCCTCAGCGATCAAGCGGCCGGAGAGCATATGAAAGCCATCCGAGCTCTTCAGCCACGACGCATCGATTCCGAGCTCGGCCGCGAGATGGTCGTTCACCTCAATCAGCGTCGGTGCAGGACTTTGTAGCGGGCGGACGGGAGCGAAGAATCGTTCGGGCAAGCGGGCGTAGCTGTTATCGAACGGAACCTGCATCTGCGTCTAACTATCTACGATCCTTGAAGTTTCCCTTTAACGGCCCATATCCGGGTTCCTGTTCAACAACGGAAAGGAGGTGGTCGAATGTCTCATTGTCACATGCCGCGGAAGGCGGATCGTCAGAACTCGACCGGCCTCGTAGCGGGTCGAAGCTTCTAACGGATCAGCCGTCAGTGGCTGGCAATGGAACGGTCGCTCCAGCGATGGGGCGGCCGTTCGTGCGTCTGGATGAAAGGTCGGTCTGCTGCGTGCCTCTGTTGCCTCGCACGTTAGCTATCAAACCTGCGGTAAGGACAAGGTGTATAGGGGCCGTGCTTCGCTCACCAAAGCTATTCAGCCCAGCCCACTACATCAGGTATTGATGTCCGAGTTCAAATTTCGGTCTGCCACGCCTCGCCTGGCCGAGCTGCCAGACAAAAGGGTGTGCTTGTCGGCGAGCCTCGCCACAAAGCTTTTTGGAACAGCCTCGGTTGTTCGCCCGGGGCATCAACAGCGAGATGAACGAGCGGCCGGAGTTGGGAAGCGGGCAGGTTGCTCTGGATGACTGATTATGGGTTATCGACCATGCGTTCCAATATGCTCGGTCGACACGCGACCTCGTCGGATGTGAGCTGGTCCAGCGGCAACGAGTGTCCCGCGGGCGTCGTGCCAGTGAGCTGTGAATCTAAGTCGCCAAGAGTGATCGCGGCCTCGAAGGCCTGGAGCAGGGCGGGGACCTGGTCTGCCTCCCAGAACGTGACAGACTGCCCGTTGATCACCAGCTGCTGGCCGTCGGGTCTCGTCGGGGAAAAGGCCACGCGCCCGCTGTCATCGGCGGCAAGCCAATGACCTCCGGCCTGCGCAGACTGGTTCATGTTGAAAGCGGTGCGCGCTTGACGGAGCTTATCCAGCATCGCGGATCTCGCCGGACCCGGATCGATCGTGGCGGCGCCCGCCATGGTGTCGACGACGGATTTGAGGGACATGACCTAACCTCGTGCGTTGATGCCACCCTGGTGAGGGAAGGCTCAACCCAAGAGAAGGTTGCGCGAAATCGCGCACATCGCCTCGGGCGCGAGACGCAACGGACAGGGTAACGGGCGATGACACCATCTTTCGAGCAGCCGGCCGAGGCGTTGGCGCGCGCGCTCATCGGCGTGACCTTGCTCTTCCACGATGTCGGCGGCGAGATCGTGGAGACCGAGGCTTATGACGCCGGCGACCCAGCCTCACACAGCTTCGCCGGCCCGCGGCAGCGAAACGCTACGATGTTCGGCCCGGCGGGGCATGCCTATGTGTACCGCATTTACGGACTGCATCATTGCCTGAACGTCACCTGCGGCGCGGGCGCCGCGGTGCTGGTCCGTGCGCTGGCGCCGACCCGCGGGTTGGCGGCGATGCGGGCTCGTCGCGGGATCGATGATTTATCGCGGCTATGCAGTGGACCCGGTCGGCTGTGCGCGGCTCTCGGAATTGACCTCTCCTCTGACGGCGCTGACCTGCGTGTACCGCCATTCACCTTGATCGAGCGTCGCGGCGATCCGCTCATCGTTGCGGGACGGCGGATTGGCATCTCACGCGCGGTCGATCGACCATGGCGCTTCGGCCTCGCCGACTCGCCCTTCCTTAGCCGTCCGATCAGTAGCGACAACACGGCGCCCGCACAGCCGCCCTCGAGGCAGGGATTTATCGGCAACGTCTGACATCAGGACTTGTGGAGCGGTCGGCGGAGCCGGCGAAGCAACATCCGCCGCACGCCGCCGCGACGAGTCAGCCGACGGACGGAGAAAGCGAAAGTCGTACGCTCTCGAAGCTCACGATCTGCGCCGCCGAGCGGATCGGTTGAAGCACCGTGAGTCCCGGCGCGTCGAAAGGGTAGGCGCTCCTGTCCAGCCACTCGATCGCCGATCGCATGTCTTCCAGCCCCGACCGCCATCGCGCCGCCACTGAGGCCTTTGAGAAATCGAACGCTTTGCCGCTGACTTCCCGGGCCTGATCGTCGTAGGCGAGGTGAAGCAGGAAAATGGGCGCGGACGCGTTCTGGCTGCTTTCAGCCCGAGCGCCGAGAATCGCCTGCCATGCCGCCAACACGCGGCGGCTCTGTGTTGCAAACTGAAGGTCCTGCGCGCGTGAAAGCGTTTCGCCTAGGGTCGCGGGGCGCCGCGCGCGAAGCGGCAAGAGGTCGAGCGCGAGGCAGAGTGTCGGCAGTTCGGCGTTCTCCGAGAGAACCGGGTCGAGCGGCAGGTTGGCGGAGAGGCCGCCGTCGCCGAGCAGGCGGTCGCCGATCTGTACCGGCGGGAACGCGGGTAGCAGTGCGCTGCTCGCGCGGAGATGGTCGGGGCCAACGTCATGAGTTCTCGTGTCGAACACGACATCATCGCCTGTTTCGAGATCCACCGCAGTGATGGTCAACGGCGGGGCGGCGGCTTGCAGCAGGTCGAAGTCGACTAGGCGCTCGAGGGTCGCACCCAGCGGAGCGGAGTCATACAAACTCGCGGGCTCGAGATTGCCAAGCGGGTTCCAGGAGGTCCCAAACAGGTGACGCGGCGAGAAACGGCCAGGTTGACCGGCCAGCGCGCTCGTCAGCGCCGCGGTGGTGCGGCGCCAATCTTCTAAGAACGACAGAGCCGTAGGCGAGGGCAGATCGTCTTCATCGACGCTCCAGAAGGTGCGTAGTCTCGACAGCCGCCGATCCGGCGGATTGCCACAGACGAGCGCGCCATTGATCGCGCCAATGGAAGCGCCGGTGACGAGGTCGGGAGCGAGACCGGCCTCCTGCATCGCCTCATAAGCGCCGGCCTGATAGGCGCCGAGCGCATTGCCACCGCTCAGCAGCAGCACGACCCGCATCTCAGCACCGATCATCGGCCGGCGAGCTCGGCAAGGAACGGGTGAGCTGCCGCCACGCACTGACGCCTTCCCGGGATGTGACGACGGCTCGCTACCTCTCCGCTCTCGCGAGGAACGTGGGACCCGGTGGCGGTTCGGTGCGCCTGTGTCAGCTGCATAAGGACCATCTCTCTGTCGCGCGTCGACGCCCTGAACGTAGCGGATGCCGCCCGCCACTTCGTCGACCAACCCCCGTCCGGCGTTACACGCGACTCCCGCCGACACGTTGCGGACATGCTTGTCAGCTCATCAACCATGATACCGCCGCTGCCCACCCGAACGTAGTTCTGCACAACCTTGTTCGGCGTAGCCGCCCGCAATTAGCCGCCGCATGACTGTGCTTCGCGAGCCGGATAAAATCGGTCTGAGTGATAGATGTCGGTCGTCACAGGCACATCTAAAATCGCGGCTTGGTCACGCTCAAACACCGCAAGCGCCCGTTGGTGGCGACCAAACCTGCGCAGATGCTCGCAATCTGAATGATTTGCATCAGTGGCTTGACCAGCAGGCCGCATGACCATCGCGCGCGAGCGCGATCGGCCGTGTGCCCGCCCGCTGAAATGCCGCATACAGCCGCTCGCGCGCCGACGGATAGCCATCCCGGAAATCTAGGTTGAACGGCACACCCGCGCGGTACTCGCAAAAGACGCCTGCAAGCGTGCGCGCCATTGTTCCGGAAGCTTCGCCAACATTGCCGCAAACCGCTCTTTACGCAGGATTGAGGGCAACTTCAGTCCCGCTACGCGTGCCATCACCACCTGATTCCCGGGCAACTGCCACGGCTTGCCCGCTTCCACCGAGCGGGCGAGCACGTCTTCTAGCCAGCGCTGCTGCTCCGCGCCCAACAACTCGCGGCTTGGCCTCGCGCGTGCTGCCAGCACGGCGGCATGCTCGTAGGGCTCAGGCGCCGCGCCCTTGCGTCGGGTTGATGACGTCAGAGCCGTGGGTGGAACCGCTGCGCGCCACCGCGATCGGCGATGCGTAAAGGGAAGTTGTGCCCCAGGCGCTCCAAATGGCGGGGCACAGTGCATGGCTAGGGGAAGAGGTGAAATCCTCTCAAAAATTATTCGGTAGGCGGCGCGGAGAATCACCGGGTTCTCGTGGATCGGATCAAACCGAGACGCGCGGCGACATCGAGGCGATTGAGCAGGTCGGCGGTGGCTTCTGGCAACCGGCGCTGCCAGTTGGGATGCTCGTTGATTGTACCGGGCAGATTAGGTTGCTCAACCAGTCCGACGAGGTCCTCCATAGGCAAGATCGCCAGCGCACAGGGGGTGCTGGCGACAAATGTGACCGCGGCATCGACCACCGGGCGCGTGTCGTCCGTCGCGGGCTCGCCACCGTCCGCGACACCGGCATCGGTAAAGGCTCCCCAAAGCCGACCGCGATCCTTCGAACGCTGTGCCCGATCTTCGACCTCGTCGGTCGCGCGGGAGGCGCGACCAAGCCTCCAGCTCCAGTCTATGTCGCGCTCCTGCCAATAGCCGGCGACGGTCGGTAGGTCGTGCGTGCCGGTCATCGCGGCGGCATCGGTCGACCACTTTGCGGGCGGAATCACGTCGCCGTTCTCATCGCGCTCGAACCACAGCACGCGCATGCCGAGCACGCCCTTCTCGTCCATCGCAGAACGAAATCCCTCTGGCACGGTGCCGAGATCCTCGCCGATCACCACCGCCTTCGCTCGCTGCGATTCGATCGCGAGCACTCGCAGCATGTCGTCCAACGGCATCGTCAGGTACGCGCCGTCCTTGGCTGAGGCGCCTTCGGGCACGACCCACAGGCGGCTTAGGCCAAGCGCATGGTCAATGCGAATGCCGCCCGCATGGTCGAGCGCAGCGCGCAGGGTGGCGATGAACGGTTCAAATCCGGTGCGGCGAAGCGCCTGGGGCGCAAAGCTGGTGATGCCCCAGCTTTGCCCGTCTGGTCTGAGCAGGTCGGGTGGCGCGCCGATCGACAGGTCGGTCAGCAGGTTCTCGGGCCGGCTCCAGGCGTGACTGCCGCCCGGATCCATGCCAACTGCCAGATCGGCGATTAGCCCCAACGCCATGCCGCCATCCTTCGCGGTGCGCTGCGCGGCGTCGAGGCTCTGCTTCGCCAGCCATTGCAGGAAGAGATAAAAGTTGACCTCGTCTGCGTACTCGGCGGCAAAGCGAGACGCCGCCACGCCGGCAGGGTTGTGGAGCTCCGCCGGCCAGCCCTGCCACCCGGTGATTCCGGCAGCGGCGAAGAAGTGCGCGTGAAGCGCGTCGAAGCGGGCGTGGCGCTTAAGCTCCTCGCCGCCCTGTTCGGCGTAGGTTGCGAAAGCGGCGGAAACGGATTCGCTGCGGGCGTCATACGCCTGCCGGAGAAGGCGCAGGCGTTCCGGGATCGCCTCGGGCCAGGCGATCAACTCGCCGAGCGGCTGTGTGGGAACAGGAAAGCCGGCTAGCGCCGGGTCGGCGTACAGGACGTTGAGAAATAACCGACTGGACGGCGCATAGGGGCTATATCGACTGGGATCGGCTGGGAACAGGGCGTGAACCGGGCTGATCGCTAGCGCGTCGGCACCGCGCTGCGCAAAGGCGCGCGCCGTGTCGGCTAACGTGCTGAAGTCGCCAAAGGCGGTGGCGCGGCCATCCTTAAGCGCGGCGATCTGCACCGCGGGGCCCCAGATGCGCTTGCCCTGTGCCGCGTCGCCGACCCCGAAGCAGCGCCGCGGCGCTATGGCGAGGCGAATCTCCCGATTGGCCAAGATCAAGCGGTGGTAGCCGACCGTATCTATCGGGGGCAGAGTGAGGCCATGGGCTGAGGCAGTCAGCGCGAGTTGCCGTTGGCCGCCGTCTTCGAGGATCAGTTCAGCAACGTCCACCGTTCCGAAAACGGGCGGCAGAGCGATAAACTGGCCGAGCTCGGCGGACACGAAGGCGCAATCGCCCGCGTCACGCGCGAGCGTCTCTCGGCTCGCGGCGATCGCATCCTTGCTGTCGGCGGGCAGCCCAAGCGCGGCGAGGATCGAGACGAGCGCATCGTCTTCGACCCGCTGTTGCTCGCCCAGCGCGTCTTCCCACTTCACGTGAAGGCCCGCCGCGATGGCGAGGTCGTGCAGGTCGGTCATAGATCGGCCCAGACGGCAGCGCTGACGGAAGCAGCCGCATCGCCTTCAGCGGAGCGGAAGCGGCAGAAACGCCGCAAGGCGAGCGCGTCAGACCTCAGATTGATCGGGATCGTCAGCCGCGCGCCATCGCCCGCCGACCAGCGCGCCACAACGGCGACTCCGCCGATCGGCTCCGCGCCTTTGCTGAGCTTAGCCTCAAGTCGTGGCATGTGGGTCTCGCGGCCGAGCCCGAGCAGTTGCTCATAGGTTCGCGGCAAAGAGTTCAACGCCCGCGCCCCTGGTATCGCAGTATCACTGCGCCGAGCGGCGGCAGGACGACCTCGGCGCTGGCCGGCTGGCCATGCGTCGGTGCCGCGTTCGCGTTAACCATTCCGGCGTTACCGATATTCCCGCCACCGTAGATACTGGCATCACTGTTAAAAATTTCCTTCCAGGCACCTAGCCGGGGGAGGCCGACGGTGTAGCCGTAATGCGGCTCGGGGCTCATGTTCAGGCACACCACACAGGGCACGCCGTTGCCGCCGTGGCGCGCATAGACGAACACGCTGCGGGCTGCGTCGTCTCCGACGATCCACTCAAAACCGCGCGGGTCGGCATCTCCCGCGTGAAGCGCAGGCTCGGCCGCGTAGAGGTGGTTAAGGTCGCGCACCAGGCGTTGGATCGCAGCATGCTCGGGTCGGCTCAGCAGGTCCCACGCGACCTGGCCGTCATGGTCCCACTCCCGTTCCTGCGCGATCTCGCAACCCATGAAGAGCAGCTTCTTGCCTGGATGCGTCCACATGAAGCTGTAGTAGGCGCGCAGGGTGGCGAACTTCCGCCAAGCGTCGCCCGGCATTTTGTCGAGCAGCGAACCTTTACCGTGTACTACTTCGTCGTGGCTGAGCGGAAGGACAAATTTTTCCGACCAAGCGTAGACGAGGCCAAAGGTCAGCTCGCCATGATGCCAGCTTCGATACATGGGATCGCGTTCGCAATACTGGAGCGTGTCGTGCATCCAGCCCATGTTCCATTTATAGTTGAAGCCGAGGCCGCCTTGAACCACCGGCGCAGTGACGCCTGGCCAGGCCGTTGATTCCTCCGCCAGCGTAATCGCTCCGGGGCAACGTTCCGCCACGACGGCGTTCAGGCGCTTCAAAAACTCGACGGACTCGAGATTTTCGCGGCCGCCGTGCACGTTCGGCAGCCACTCGCCCGCATTGCGGCTATAGTCGCGGTAGAGCATCGAGGCGACGGCATCGACGCGCAAGCCGTCGACGTGGAAGGACTCCAGCCACCACAGCGCGGACGCGACGAGGAAGCCCGCCACTTCACGCCGTCCGAGATTGAAGATCAGCGTGTTCCAGTCCTGATGGAATCCCTCCCGCGGGTCGGCGTGTTCGTAGAGGTGCGTGCCGTCAAAATGCGCGAGCCCGTGCGGGTCGGTTGGGAAGTGCGCGGGCACCCAGTCGAGGATGACGCCGATCCCAGAACGGTGGCACTGGTCGACGAAGCGGGCGAACTCCTCCGGGCTGCCATAACGGGCGGATGGCGCGAACTGGGATAGCGGTTGATAGCCCCAGGATCCGCCGAAGGGATGCTCCATGATCGGTAGCAACTCGACATGGGTGAAGCCCATTTCGACCACGTAGGGGATCAGCCGATCAGCGAGCCCATACCAATCAAGCGTGCCGACGCCGTCACCCTCCGGGCGAAGCCATGAGCCGGCGTGAACCTCGTAGATCGATATCGCTGCATCGGCGCGGTGGCGCGCTTTCCGCTCGGCCATCCAATCGTCATCGGTCCAGCGGAAATCGGGTGCTGCGGCCACGACGGAGCAGGTCGCTGGCGGGCGCTGGGTCTGGCGAGCGAGCGGATCCGCCTTCTGGACGACGCTGCCGTCGGCGCCCAGCACCTCATATTTATAAAGCGTACCGGCACCAAGGCGCGGCACGAACAGCTCCCACACTCCCGCCTCGTGATGCCGACGCATAGGGTGACGTCGGCCATCCCAGCCGTTGAAGTCGCCGATCACCGAGACCCGGCGCGCGTTGGGCGCCCAAACGGCGAAGGAAACGCCTTCGACGCCTTCAACGGTCCGTGGTTGCGCACCGAACACGCGAGCAAGGTCCCAATGTCGCCCCTCATTGAAAAGGTGCAGGTCGAGGTCGCCGAGTACAGGACCGAAGACATATGGGTCCTCCGTCTCCTGTATCACCTCACCGGGCCATGTAATGCGCAACAGGTAGGGCACGTTCTGCGACAGCGCCCCGACGAACAATCCTTCGCCCTGCTCCTCAAGCCGGGCGAGCTCGCGACCATCGTCACGGGCGACCAGTGCCACCCGCTCCGCCCCCGGCTGAAAGCTCCTGACCACTCGGTTGCCGCCGTCGGAATGGATGCCGAGGAGTGCGAAGGGATCATCAAGCCGGCCGTCGAGAAGGGCAGCGGCAAGGCTGTGCATGTTCCGCTCGCTCACGCGGCATCCTCCTCGAGCAGGCGTTTGGCCGCGCTCGCGAGCCCCGCTAGCGGTACAGCCACCCATCCCGGCCGATTGGCAGCCTCATAGGCGATCTCGTATGCTGCCTTTTCGAGCACGAAGAGGTCAAGCAACGGCTCGACGCCGACGTCCTCCGCACCCGCATAGCCATCCAGGAACGCGCGAACAGCACTGTCGCGGAACGCCGCATAGCGTTCGCTGGCGCGATCCTGATCGGTTTCGGAGGAGGCTGGTAGGTTCTGCCTCCCGACAACTGCGGCATAGTCAAATGAGCGCAGCACACCGGCGACATCGCGCATCGGCAGGTCCTTGCTCCGCCGCTCGGCAAGCGGTTTCGCGGGTTCGCCTTCGAAGTCAATGATCATCACGTCGCTGCCGGTCACCAGCACCTGGCCAAGGTGAAGATCGCCGTGAATGCGGGTCCGGGTGCGACCTTTGGCGCCACGCGCGACGGCGCGAACCCGATCCATCAGTTGCTGACGATGCTCATGCAGGAAGGTTGCATGTTCACGCGCCTCCTCACCGTCGAGCGTCGCGCCGGCGAGCAGACCCAATGCCTTGTCGAGTTGGCCCTCGATCCGGCCCGAAAGCTGGTTCGCGTCGATCGAGGTCATCGACTCGGGAGCGAAGGCAGCGTTATCGCTCGGCTGAGCAAGGATCGCGTGCATCTCTGCAAGCCGTCGGCCAAAGTTATTGGCGAAGTTCTCGTAGTTGGAGAAGCTGGACTCGTCGTCGGTCGCCAGTCGCTCCAGGATGCCCAGCGTCCAGGCCCACCCGTCGCCCTGATTGTACACGAAGCGCTGGACGAGCATCATCAAGCTCGTCTCGTCGCCCTGATGAAGCTGGACTTCACCAAGAATCGCCGGAGTGTTCGCAAACCCGTGACCGGTCAGATAGCGGACCATCTCCGCATCTGGATGGATCCCTGGCTCGATCTTGCGCAGCAGCTTCAGCACCGCCGACTGGCCAAGAACCAGCGAACTGTTCGACTGCTCGGCGGATAGCCACTCGGGACTAGCATTCGCTTCGATGTCCAGCGCTGCCGTGGCCGCGAAGCGCAGCTCCCCGCCGTCGACCGCCACGACTTCCTGGTCGCGCATGGCACTGATCACGGAAGCGGCGAAGCCGCCTAGCGTGAAGCCGTCGGTGAGAAGGCCAACGGTGCGGCCCCGCCGGATGCGGGCGATCGCCAGGTTCGACGCAAAGGGGCCGTGCGGCTCACCTTCCCATGCGATGCCGAGCGGTAGCATGTACGTCGCCGTGCCGGTCGCGGTGGAAACTTCCACCTGCGTCAGCAACAGGTCTTCGGCACCCGGCATCGCGAGCATTCGGGACAAGCGGACGCCCGTGATCGCCTCGTCTTTTGCGGCAAACCAACGGCGCTGCGCAACGTAGTCGGGCAGAATATCTCGCTCGAAGACGTCTCTGTTTTGACCTTGGGCGACGTCCGACAGGGCAGGGCGAAGCACAAATGTATGGCGTTCAACGTCGGCCCCCGGTGCTCCGCTGGACCAGCTGGGCGAAGCATCGGCTGTCGACAGGCAGAACCATGAGAAGCCATAGGGCGGCAGCGTGAGCAGATAGGGTAGCTGGCCGATCTTGGGGAAAGACGTGCCCCCCGTAAGCTCCACGGGCGTTCGACCTTCGAACTCGTGAAGGTCCAGCTCAACCGCCTGCGCGGTGCGACCGAGATTGGCAACGCACAGCATCGTCTCGTCGCCATGTTCGCGGAGGTAGGCGAGGATCTTGCGATTGGCGGGGCGCAGGAAACGCTGGGTCCCGCGGCCGAAAGCCTGGTGCTCGCGTCGCACCGCTAGCATCCGCTTCACCGTGTTCAGCAACGAATGGCGGTCGCGCTCCTGCGCCTCCACGTTCACCGCCTGAAATCCGTAGAGCGGATCCTGGATCGCGGGCAGGGTAAGGCTGGCGGGATCGGCGCGCGAGAAGCCGCCGTTGCGATCGGGCGACCATTGCATTGGCGTGCGCACGCCGTCGCGGTCGCCGAGGAAGATATTGTCCCCCATGCCGATCTCGTCGCCATAATAAAGGACCGGCGTGCCCGGCATGGTCAGCAGCAGCGCGTTCATCAGTTCCACCCGCCGCCGGTCCCGCTCCATCAGCGGTGTCAGACGGCGACGGATGCCAAGGTTGATGCGCGCCCGCTTGTCAGCGGCATAGGTATTCCAAAGGTAATCGCGTTCGGCGTCGGTTACCATCTCGAGGGTCAGCTCGTCATGGTTGCGCAGGAAGATCGCCCACTGATTTTCCGGTGCGATCTCGGGCGTCTGGCGCATAATGTCGGTGACGGGGAACCGGTCCTCCTGCGCAACGGCCATGTACATCCGCGGCATCAGTGGAAAGTGGAACGCCATGTGGCATTCCGGCCCTTCTTCGCCGAAATACTGCTGAGTATCCTCCGGCCACATGTTCGCTTCAGCGAGCAGCATGCGATCGGGATAATGCGCGTCTAGATCAGCCCTGATCTTGCGCAAAACCTCGTGCGTCTCGGGCAGGTTCTCATTGGAGGTACCGTCTCGTTCGATCAGATAAGGAATGGCATCGAGACGCAATCCGTCCACCCCGAGATCGAGCCAGAAGTGCATCACCGCGAGCACGGCTTCGAGCACCTTGGGATTGTCGAAATTAAGATCTGGCTGATGTGAGTAGAAACGGTGCCAAAAGTAGGCTCCCGCTTCCTCGTCCCACGTCCAGTTAGACTTTTCTGTGTCAAGAAAGATGATGCGCGTGCCGGAATACAGCTTGTCATTGTCCGACCATACATAGAAGTCGCGCTCGGGACTTCCCGCCGGCGCCTTTCGAGCGGCTTGGAACCAGGGGTGCTGGTCTGACGTGTGATTGATGACCAGCTCGGTGATGACGCGGATGCCGCGCGCATGGGCGGCGTCGATGAAGGCACGCGCGTCGTCCATGGTGCCATAGTCAGGGCTGACGTCGAGGTATTCCGCGATGTCGTAGCCGTCGTCGCGTCGGGGGGAGGGGTAGAAGGGCAGCAACCAGATCGCCGTCACGCCGAGATCGGCTATATAGTCGAGCTTCTCCATCAGCCCGGCGAAATCGCCGATGCCGTCATTGTCCTTGTCAAAAAAGGATTTGACGTGAAGCTGGTAGATTACGGCGTCCTTGTACCACAGCGGGTCCCGGTCGGTCGGGGTCATGCGAAATCTCCAGGCGCGATGCGCCAGATGCGGTAGGGTTCGTCAGGGGCGAGGTGGATGTGCTGCGTCTTTCCCTGCCAATGGAAGCGATAGCCGCCGGCTAGGTCCTCCACCGCGATGCTGTCATGGTCGCTGAGGCCAAACTCCCAGAGCGGCACCTCAAAGTCGCATTCCTGAGCGGCGTGCGGGTCGAGGTTGACCATGACCAAGATCATGTCGGTCCCATCGTGCGCAGGCTTCGCGTAATAGATGATGTTGTCGTTGTAAGCCGGATAAAACCGAGTGTTCAGATGCGTCTGCAACGCTGGATGCGCGCGGCGTAGGTTATTCAGCAGAGTGATGTCGGCGATGATGTTGCCTGGCGCCTGCCAGTCGCGCGGCTTTACGACGTACTTCTCGGAATCGAGGTACTCCTCTTTACCGGGGACGGGCGCTGCTTCGCACAGCTCGAACCCCGAGTAGACCCCAAACAGGCCTGATAAGGTCGCCGCCAATACCGCGCGGATACGGAAACCAGGTCGGCCCGAGGTCTGCAAGAACACCGGATTGATGTCCGGCGTGTTTACAAAGAAGTGCGGGCGGTAGAACTCCTTCGGCGCCGTGGTGGTGAGCTCGGTGATGTACTCGATCAGCTCGTCCTTGCGGTCTCGCCAAGTGAAATAGGTGTACGACTGCGAAAAGCCGATCTTAGCCAGCCGGTACATCATCGACGGACGGGTGAACGCCTCGGCCAGGAAGATCACCTCCGGATGAGCCGCGCGCACTTCGCCGATCATCCACTCCCAGAACGGCAGTGGCTTGGTGTGGGGATTGTCGACCCGGAAAGTCTTGACGCCCTGACCGATCCACAACAGGATGACGTCACGAAGCGCCAGCCACAGGTCCGGCACCGCTTCCGACCCGTAAAAGTCGACGTTGACGATGTCCTGGTATTTCTTGGGCGGGTTCTCCGCATATTTCATCGAGCCGTCGGGGCGCCACGAGAACCATCCGGGGTGCTCGGTCAGCCAGGGATGATCCGGCGACGCCTGGATCGCGAAGTCGAGCGCGATCTCTAGTCCGTGGTCGGCTGCGGCGGCGACCAGCCGGCCGAAATCCTCAAAGCTGCCCAGCTCGGGATGAATCGCGTCGTGGCCACCGTCCTTGCTCCCGATTGCATAAGGACTGCCGGGATCGTCCGGACCCGCTATTAGCGTGTTGTTCGGCCCCTTGCGGTGAGTGCGCCCGATCGGGTGGATGGGCGGAAAGTAGAGCGTGTCAAAACCCATTTCGCGGATCGCGGGCAGGCGATCGAGCACATCGATGAACGTGCCGTGCCTGGCCGGATCGTCGGTGATCGATCGAGGGAACAGCTCGTACCAGCTCGAGAAGCGAGCCTGCAGCCGCTCGGCATCTACCGGTTGAACATTGGAGCGAATGCGATGCGGGCGATCATCCGCCGCGTCCATTGCTGCTGCCAGCTCGGGCGACAGCAGCAGGCTGGCGCTCTCGTCGCCGTCGCCCGCGGCAGCAAGGCGGGCCGGCCAGTCGCCGAGGTTAGCGCCGCGCGCGACAGCGGCGTCGACCAGGACGCGCCCTTCGGCGTGGTCAACGGCTTGCGCGACTCCTGCGTCGAGCTTTTTTCGGAAATCGCGGCGAAAGCCGCCGAAGCGATCCAGCCAGCCCTCGACCGCGAATTCATGCCTCCCGAGCCGCGCAAGCGGGAAAGCGGCACGCCAGCCGTCGTTTGGCAGTTGCTCCATACGCACCGCGTTCCACGTCTGCGCGCCCGCCTCGCGCCATAACAGCTCGGCGGCGAGTTGCTCGTGCCCGTCGGCGAAGACCGTTGCGTCGACAGCGACGCTTTCGCCCACGACGCGCTTAACAGGGAAGTTGCCGTCGATCCCGGGCCGCACATCCTCGACCACAAGCCGGTTCGCCGAACCTGCGGCAAGGGCGCTGTCACTAGGCTCGATAATGGAAAGCGTAATCGACTGGCTACGAGCGGCCGTCAGCGCACGCACTTCGCCGCCCCTCATTTGGGCGAACGCATCAGACGATCCGTCCACCCTCTCGAAAGAAGCGAATGCAGCACCCGCGCCCGGAAGCAGCAGCGCAGGGTCTGGGGCGGGCTGCGGCTGCGCGTCGGTGTTGATAAGGATTAGTAGCGCCTCTGCGGCGTCGCGCACGTCCGCCTTGTCCGCGCGCAGCAGCGCCGTGACGCCGGCAGCGGACCCGCTCAAGCGCCGCATTTCTCCGGCGAAGTGGCTCACCGTCCCCGTGAGTTCGAGCACGCGTCGCACCGCTTCTCGCGCTTCATCGCCCGTGCCGAGAAGCGTTGCGGGCAAGATCACGCCGTCGCCGACCGCGGCCGCGGCCGCGAGCCGCTGCTGCAGGAGCGCCGGATCGTCGGCTCGCGTCAGCGTATCCGGTCGGATCTCGGACAAGAGGGGGGCGATCGGGCGGAGCGCGCGATACTCCTCCACAAGCCAGGGCGCGCGCAGATCCCACCAGTTGAACGACGACACCACCGCGTCCAGTCCAGCGTGAGCCAGCGCCAGTGTCCGGGCACGGGAAAGGTCAGGCGTTCCGGCGATGAACATCACGTCAGGGGCCCGCTGTCGCACGGTATCGATCAGCTCGCCCACAAACGATGGCAAGTTCCGATCGGCACCGATGAGACGGAAACCGCCCGCACCACGATCCACCAACCCAGTCAGCGCATCTGTGAGCGGCTGGCGGAGCAAGGCGACCGTTTCTGGCGAACGCAGCCGCGCCCTGGCTTCGCCGGCGATTACTAAGCGCGCGCGCGGATCGACAGGACTTTCGAGCGTTCCCGAGCGCCGGACCGCAAACGCATCGGGGTAACTCGCCACAAGCGAGTGACCGAGCGAAAAACGGCTTAGGTCCACCTCCAAAATGGGACGCAGCCGCGCGTCCCTGCATCGTGTCAGTAAGGCATCAGGGACCGGGTCGATGTCGAGCAGCGGCCGATCGATCCGCCATATCGCCGCATCGAACCCCGCCGCGGCAGCCGTGGAGAACGTCTCCTCGGCCGCGTCGCTGGGCGCCGAAACCAGATCAGTATGCAAAGAAACAATGCGGAGATCGGAGCGTGGCAAGGATACCTCCAGTCGTCGACGAGAGGGTGAACCGCTGCTGCGAGGCATCGTTCCGATCGCGCCGCGAACGTCCAACGTAGGTAAGTGGCGGAAAGCGGGCACCTTTGGCCCGGACGAGGGTTCTACCTTAACAAATCGTCAGGAAGAGGACCCATGGGCAGGCTGTTGGTAGTGTCGAATAGAGTCGCGCAAGTCGAGGGGCGCGGTCAGGCATCCAAGGGTGGGCTCGCCATGGCGCTATCCGCTGCGCTTCGCGAGCACGGTGGCCTGTGGTTCGGGTGGAGCGGCAAGGCGGCAGACAAACCGACAGCGGCGGCCAGCGTGCGGCATCACGACGGCATCGACATCGCCACAATCGACCTCGCTCCGCAGGATGTGGAGGAGTATTACGACGGCTTCGCTAATCGGACCTTGTGGCCGCTTTGCCACTATCGAACCGACCTGATTGTTCATGAGCGCTCGTTCGCGACGGCATACCGACGAGTTAATGAGCGTTTCGCTGATGCGCTGATCCCGCTGCTGCAAAACGACGACACGCTGTGGGTGCATGACTACCACCTCATTCCGCTCGCTCGTGCGTTGCGTGAGCGCGGCGCGCGCAATCGCATCGGCTTCTTCCTCCACATTCCGTGGCCGGCCCGACAGGTTCTTTCCACTCTGCCGCGCCATCACGAGCTAGTGCAGTCGATGTTCGACTATGACCTGCTGGGGTTCCAGACTGAGAGCTTCCTGGCCGCGTTCCAAGACTATGTCACCGACGAACTGAAGGGCGAGGTGAGGGACGATGGTTTGGTCACGGCGCTCGGCCGTGAAGTCCGGGCCAGCGCGTATCCGATCGGCCTCGACCTCGACGAGATGCGCGTTCTCGTCGCGTCAAAGGCAGCCCGCAATACTTGCGTCACAATGAAGGGAGTTGGGGATCGTAAGCTGCTGATCGGTGTTGACCGGATCGACTATTCCAAGGGTTTGCCCCAGAAGTTCGCCGCCTACGAACAATTCCTAATCGATCACCCTGAATGGCGCGATAGGTTAACACTGCTTCAGATCGGTCAGCCGAGCCGAACGGATGTCGACGCCTATCAGGCGCTGAACGACAGCCTGCTGTCAGAGGCCGGCCGGATCAACGGGGCGTTTGGAACATTGGATTGGAGCCCGCTCCGATATCGCGCCCAGTCAATGCCCCGGGACGTGCTGACCGGCGCTTATCGTGCGGCTTCGGTAGCGCTGGTCACTCCGCTTCAAGACGGAATGAATTTGGTGGCAAAAGAATATGTCGCCGCACAGGATGCGGAAGACCCGGGCGTTCTCATCCTCTCACGCTTCGCGGGGGCCGCGGCGCAGATGCGTGAAGCGTTGCTGGTGAATCCGAACAGCCGCGAGGATCTGGCCGACGCTATCTGCCGCGCGCTGGAGATGCCGCGGGCCGAACGGATTGCACGCTGGAAGGCGCTCTATGCGGGCGTGATCCGCGACGATCTGACGGCTTGGCGCGAGAGTTTCCTTAACGACCTGCTTCAGCAGAAGCCGACCGACCGAAAGGGTCGGGCGCGCGCGCCTGCGCTCGCTTGCTGAGGGGAAGCACCGCTAGGCGCAGCCGCTGATGCCTTAAGGACAGCGCCGTCTGACAAGCGCTGATCGAGGCCGCACAGGGGAACGCCGCGGCAGGCTGAGCGGGACGCCGGAGGCAGACAACATCGCTAGACTGACAACAACATTCGACCTGCACACAGGCTGGAGGGAACGTCCGCTTCAGGTACAGCTGAACGGAGCCGCTATGGAGCGTACAGTCTCAGCGATCTCGCTGGTGCGGGGCAGTCGCGCTAAGGCTGGTTCGCTGGCGCTGCGCGGCGTTCATCGCCTCGGTCCCGGTCAGGTCGATGACATGAACCGTCATGTTGCCGTGCCGTTGCTTGATCCGGCTGCCCGGGACGGAGCCAAATTCGTCGCGCACCGTGAAGCGGTCGATCCGGTACAGGCCGGGATCGCTGGCCGCGACATCAATGGGAACGTAGCGGCGTTGCCTCACCTGGCGCAGAATGCCGATCTCCCATTGCCCGAGCCCGGAGGTGCGCAGCACCTCTACTTCGGCGGTCCGGCCATTGGGGCGGATCCAGTAGCCGACGTCGGCGAACCGCACCGGATCGCTGTTGCCGCGATCGGAGGGGCTGGGAGTCGGATTGATGTCCTCGATCGCTGGCGCGAACAGCAGGGCCGGAGTCCGCGTCGCGGACTGACGCAGCCGCGCGGCGAGCGCATCCACCGCGCCACTATCGCCGCGCCTCACGGCGATGCGCGCGAGCAGGATGTCTCGTAAGTCGGCGACGTCACCCGGATCGCGGCCGGCCAGCGCGACCGCATTGGCGATCAGCCGCTCGGCGTCCCTCGTTCGATCGCGCGCCAACGCCAGCCACGCGCGGCGGAAGACCGCACCTACTGCGATAGCGCGGTGCCCGCCAGCGGTGGCAAGGCGTTCGACCTTGCGGTAGAGGCCGTCGGCGACCCCGGGCATACGCAACCCAATCATGTCGTCGGCAAGCTGGAGTTCCTCAATCAGCGTAGTTGGGTTGTCGATCCCGAGATGCGTTCGCAGCACCTCGACATCGCTACGCGCGGCGTTCCTCCACAATGTGGTGTTGCCATTGTGTTCGGCGACCGTCGCCAGCGTCGCGTAGAGGCTAGACACCGGACCGGGCATTGTCGCGGCATAGCCACGATTGCGGTGAATGGCGCGTTGCAGCGTTCGTCGTGCATCATCGTAGCGCCCGCCCGTGAACTGCTCAACTGATGCCTGCAGCGCGGCCTCGACCTCCTGCGCGGGCGGGCAGTGCCGCGCCAGGCACTCGGCCAGATCGCTCTCCGCCTGCCGTCCAATGACGACGACCTCGCGCGAGCCCTTAGGTGGGGCGGCGGAGGGAGTAGCCTGCGTCAGCACGAGCAGGATTGGGACAAGCATAAGGGAAAGGTCACGCCGAAAAAGGAACCTGTCAAGCGATGGATCTCTTCGCTGATGAGAGGATCCAACTCAGGACCGGATGCACTCGGGGAAGGCGCTCGAACACGCCGGTGGGCTGTGCGGTGCGCGCGGGCTCGTCGTTGTTGCGCTTGGCGTGGTGCGGTCGAGCCCGCTGGATGGTGCGAGTCAGCGCCAGCGCGGCGCCGGTTGCTCGGGCGTCCTCGCTTGCGCGACACCAAGCCGGGCTCGAGCTTACTGTTCCGGCCAAGCCTGATGAACTAAGCGCGATGGAACACGTCGTTTCTTCTAGAACGTGACATCAGGCGGATCGTTGATGCAGGACCTCGAACCACTTTTGATCTTCACGCGGGTCGCGGACATGGGCAGCTTCACCCGCGCCGCCGACAGTCTGGGCATCTCCAAGGGACGTGCCTCCACCGTGGTCCGCGACTTGGAGTTGGCTGTTGGCGCCAGGCTGCTGCACCGAACGACGCGCAGCGTGCAATTGACGGAGGACGGGCGAGCCTTTCACGGCCGGGCCCGGGACCTGCTGGCCGAAGCCGATGATCTGCATTCGATGTTTGCAGGGGACCACGCCGGCTTGCGCGGTCGCCTCCGGGTCGACCTGCCAACGGAAGTAGCGCGCACGGCGATTTTACCAGTCCTGCCGACGTTCATGACAGCTTACCCCGATCTCGAACTGGAGCTGTCGAGCACCGATCGGCAAGTCGATTTGGTGCAGGAGGGCTTCGACTGTGTCCTGCGGATCGGCCCAATCGGCGACGAGAGGCTGGTAGCGCGCCCACTCGGCAAGCTTCTCATGGTCAATGCGGCAAGTCCCGCTTACCTCGCAAGCCTCGGGATTCCACAGTCGATTGCAGACCTTACGCGGCAGGAACACCGGACGATCCACTACAGCCGCACGCTTGGCGCCAAGCGCTATGGTTGGGAATATCCGGACGGCAATGGCGGCTACGCGACGGTGCCTCTGCCCGGCGCGTTGCACGTCAACAGCGTGCAAACCTATGAAGCTGCCGGTCTCGCGGGCCTCGGCTTGATCCAGGCCGCGCTGCTGGGCGTGCGTCACCACCTCGAGAGCGGAGCGCTGGTCGAGGTTCTGCCCGACCTTCGCCCCGAGCCGCTCGACATGACGCTCGTGGTCGCTCACCGGGGCAACCTCTCGCGCCGTGTCCGCACCTTTATCACTTGGGCGGCGACGGTCCTGTCACCCTATTTAGCCTGACGCACAACAAGCGAGAGGCTCCTATCGAGCTAATGCAATTCGCGGGTCGTGCTCCCTGCCTTTCACTACGAGGCTGCATGCAAACCGACTTTGGGTCCTCCGTCCCGAGGGTGGCAAGCGCCGCAACCATATAGAGTCGTTTAACTACCGTGGCGATCAGCCGCTCGCGTTGCGAGCGGCTGATCGCCTTGCATTAGTGCTCGGACTAGAAGCGCAGTTGCGCGCCGGCGTAGAAGCGGCGCCCGACCGGATCATAGATGTCAGCTGCGGTGGTGGTGCCGGTTATGGTGCCGTAGTAGACCGTGTCCTCCAGCTTCGGAGGCTTGCGGTCGAACAGGTTGTTCACGCCAACGAAGAACTCCATTGACGAAGTTTCGCCAGCGCGCGCGCGCACCTGCACGTCGTGGTAGAAGTACGATTTAATACGATTGTGCCCACGGATGTCGTCGGCAAGCTCGATTGAGTCGGCATATTCCGCGAACTCGTCGCTTACCGTGTCGAGCATGGGGCTGAGATAAGTCGTGGTCCAATTGATGCTGTAAGGGCCTGCGCTGTACGTGGCCGTCGCGTTTACCTTATTGCGGAAGACGCCGCCGTACTCGAGGTTGCTCACGCCACTGTAGCGCGGCGCCGACGGGTCGGACTGCGTCTCATAGCTCAAGGTATGCGTGTAGAGCACGTTTAGGTCGAGCCGGTCCTCCGCAGCCAGGCCGAGCGCCCGGCCATAGGCGAAGTTCACGTCGATGCCGCGGGTCTTGGTCGCGGCCACGTTGATGTTCTGGGCGTTGACCGTCTGGATTCGACCGGTGTTGTTGCGGAGGACGTTGTCGCAGAACTGCGGCAGCCCGCTCAACAGGCACTGCTGGATCGACGTCGAGCGCGGTACGATGTCGATGGCATTCTCGAGCCGGATGTCGAAATAGTCCACGGTCAGGCTAAGGCCGCGGATCTGATCCGGCGCGATCACGGCGCCCAGCGTCAGGGTCTTGCCCTTTTCCTCGCTAAGGTTGCGATTGCCGCCGTTGAAGCCGTTGATGCTTTGGATGTCCGCCAGCGAGTAGGAGAAGGTCCCGCCGTTCTGCACCGCCGTGGCGATTGCCGGGATGGCACGGCACGCGGCTGCGTAGGTGCCGGTCGACGTTGCCGTCGTGCCGTCGCAGGGATCCTGCACCGACGGGAAGGTCTCAGAGGCTGACGAGAAGAGCTCTCCGATGTTAGGCGCACGGTTGGCGATGGCATAGAGGCCGCGGAAGCGCAGCCCGCGAACGGGCGAGTACTCGCCGCCCGCGTTCCAGCTGAAGACGTGTCCGATGGTCGAGTAATCAGAGTAGCGGGCTGCGCCTTGGATCGAAAGGGATTCCGCAAACGGCAGCCCCTTCAAGATCGGAATGTTGAGTTCGCCGAACGCTTCCTTGACGTTGAAGCTGCCAATCGTGTCCGGCGTCTGATTGCCAGAGTTCTGCCCGGCGTTGGTCAGCGCATCCCAGTCCTCGGTGCTCTTCTCGCGACGGTATTCCCCACCGACCGACACCTGCACGTCACCGTAGGGCAGGGTGAAAAGCGAACCGCTGACGTTTCCGGTGACCACGAACTGAGTGTTCTTGATGCGCACGGCGCGGGGCTCCGCCGCGAGGACGTACGCCGAAGCCTCAGGAGTCGCAGTGTTGTAGCCGAACAGGTTGATCGGTACGCAGCCGGCAGCCCGCGCCGCGGGATCGGCGCAGACGATGTTGCCGCTGCCGTCAGTGATCGCATTGACCGCTTGAGCATATCGGGTGATGTCGATGTCCTGACTGCTCGTGCGGTCACGCAGTTGGCCATAGACGGCGCTCAGCTCGTAGTTCCACTTCTCCGAGAGGTCCCCGCGCACGCCTCCGGCGATGCGGAACGTGTCGCGGTCGTTGCGATTGCTCCGGCTGAAGACCTCGTTCTGACGGCGGCGGAAGGCAATCGATGTCACGTCGTTGCTGGCGATGCCGTCGCTGTTGCGTGCGATGATCTGCTGCCTGATCGCGGCGGGCAGCAACGGATTGTCGATGTTATAGCCCGTACCAACGCCATCATTGATTGAGTCCAACGCCAGCGCCTCGATCTGCGAACTCGAACGCGTCTTAGCGTAGGTGCTCTCAAGGAAAAGCGTCGCACTATCAGCGACTTCATACTGCGCATTGAGCGAGCCGATGATCCGCTCGACCGGTGTGGTTATCCGCCGCACAGCGTTTCGATTGAAGCCGTATCCGGTTGGAAAACCAAGCTGTAGGCTGTTGTCAGGGTTGAAGGTGAAAAGGTTGCTGCCGAATCCGCCCGCGTTGGTCGACGCTGAAGCGCCATTGCGGAGTTCGAAACGGCCCTGCGGCGCATAGCTGCTGTATGACTGCGGGCCGCAGCCTGCTGCCGAGCAGTCCTCCGCTGAAATCGCGCGATTGCGCGAGAGCAGCCCTTCTTCCTTCGAGTAGGTGACGTTGGCCATGATCGAGCCGCGGCCGTCCGCCCCGAACTTCGTGCCGCCGCTAAGGCTTGCATTGTAAGTCGCGTTGTCGCCGCGATCTGTTATGCCGTATTGACCTCGAGCGATGATGCCGTCGATGTCCGTCCGCAGGATGTAGTTGACCACGCCCGCTATCGCGTCGGACCCATATACCGCCGAGGCGCCGCCGGTGACGACCTCAAACCGCTCGATGAAGTCTGCGGGGATGTTGTTGATGTCGACGATCGACGTGCCGGCGACGCCCGGCACGAAGCGACGACCGTTCACCAAGACGAGAGTCCGTGAATCACCCAGATTGCGCAGGTTGATCGTCGCGATGCCATTGCCGCTAGTTAGAAAATTGCTGTTTGCGCGGCTGAGACCAGGAATGCCGACCTGCGGCAGCTTCTGTAGCAAGTCCTGCGTGTTAACGATGCCCTGCGATTGGATCTGCTGCTGTCCGATCACGGCCACCGGAGAAGCCGACTCCAGATCGGGACGGCGAATGCGCGAGCCGGTGACGACGACGTCACCGGTGGGCTCCTCTGCACCGTTCGCATCAGTCTGTGCTGGTGCTGCGTCACCGCTCGCGGCGGTTTGCGCGGCCGCCAAGCCCGGAAGCGACACCATCGCCCCCATCAGTGCAGTGGCGGTGAGGAAGCGCGACAATCTCATGATCTTGGACCCCTTTTCATATTGCCGTCATGAAACCGGTCGCCGGCAGCCATTTCAAGCGCGCGCTGGCGATCCAGATGCCGAAAACAGGTCTTTTGATCACGACTGTGTCGTCAAAGGCACAGTTTTATGCATAAAAGACCCCGCTTCGCGCAACATTCGTTTCCCCGTGTTGGTCCACTCCAGCGCCCTTGTATGGGGTGTGTTGCTCGGCTAAGGCGCCGGGACGCGTGCGATCTTGCACGGGCGCTCACATCGAGCGCCAGTCGAGCTGCTATGTATGCGAGGGCGCTTAAACCATGAGTGCAGTGTACGGCTACATAAGCTCCATGCTGAGCCGCCAAGCAGTTGAACATGAAATTGTGTCGCTTGAGAGAGCTGGCGCTTCGGTTGTGTATTCTGAGTCCTCGTTTGAGGAATTTAATCTGAGGCCGGCGCTTGCTGACCTTATTAGCGACTGCACCTCGGACGACCTAGTGATAGTGATGCACCTAAATCGGCTTGGGTCTAAGACAGACCTTATAATTGAGACCGTTAGTTCAATTCTAAGCGCAGGCGCTCATCTTATTTCCCTTGGTGATGGCCTTGATACCAGGAAGGATAAAGGCATCGGAATGGCGTTTGCAGCATTAAATAGTGCCAGAGATCAGCTCATTGGCAAAGGTGAGCCTGGCTTGGCAGAGGCCTCTGCCAGGTCGCGCCGTCCGGTGGGAAGACCATCGGTCTCAAGCGCCAGGCTTCAATACGCTCTGAGCTTGGTTGCTAGAGGAGGGTCGTTCTCGGAGGCGGCAAGCCGAGTTGGATGCTCGGTCTCTACTATACATAGGTTCCACGCCGCAGCAAAACAAAGCTGAAGCGCAGAAGCGTGGTGTTTTGGTGGACCAGAGGAACAACGGAGAAAACAACGATAGCCGCTCGATATATTCGACAGAAAGCGTCAAAGCTTATGACTTAAAAGCACATCCGCCGGTGGCTGAATGCCTCCGCGAGGTTGGCAGGGGATGACCGCGACTGGTGGGGCGGCGATGCGAGCGTCGCCGACCGGCGGCTTGACGTGCCCCGCAAGTGGTTTCAGTCTCGCCGCAGGGCACAGGGAGTGCGGCAGATGAGCTTGAGGTATTTCGGTGCGCCGATAATCCTGCTGCTAACGGTCCCTGTGGCGCCCGCCCAGACGGTGCCCGCACAAAGCTTGCCGCCGTCGCGGCTGGTTGAAAATGTGGGTTTCTCCGGGTCGGAATGCGCGCGCTATGATGATCGAGCCGACGAATACCTGGTGGCCAATATGGGGCCGGCTCAAGGGCAGGGCTTCATCTCGCGCGTCTCCCCCAACGGGCAAGTGACCAATCTCAAATGGATCGAGGGAGGGCGCGATGGTGCCGTACTGGCTCGCCCCCTGGGACTCTTCATCAAGGGTGACATTGTCTATGTCGCCGATCCTACGGCGGTGCACATGTTCGACCGGCGGACGGGCGCGCCACGGGGGACAATCGCGGTCTCCGGTAGCGAGCGACTGAACGACCTGACCGTGGACGATGACGGTACCATCTACGTCACCGATTCCGGCAGTGATGCGGTGAGCGGCGCGCTTTGGGTGATCCGCGGCGGCCGTACAGCGCCGTGGGTCGCTCGTGACGATGCGCTCGAGCGTCCCAACGGAATCGCCCTGACGCATGCCGGTGAGATCGTTCACGGAGGCCGAGGTGTGAATCTGGTGTTCCGCGACAAGAACGGCAGGATCCGGCGCGAACGATCGCTGCCGGTCGGACGGATCGACGGCATCGTGCCGTTGGCCGACGGCAGCCTGCTTGTTGCGAGCCAAGACGGGCACGCCGTCTACCATGTTCCACCCACCGGACCGGCCAGGGCCGTTGCGAGCGACATCGCCGTACCGGCGGCGATCGGTTATGATCCGAAGCGCCATCGTCTGCTGGTGCCGCAGATCCGGCTCGCGTCGCTCGCGTTCTACAATCTACCCCGCTGAGAGGCAGATCCCTCCCGCTATCGGCCGCAATTCTACGGAACCCGCCTTTCGCACGGACGTCTCTGGGCATGGCTATGAACGAGACGGGTCTGGCAGCTTTCGACCGGGTGTGCGCCATGTTGTTGTTTGCCCTGCTTCCCAGCCCGGCGGCCGCCTGCACTCTCTGTCATTCGGCGCCGGCGATCTCGGTTCGAGAGCGCTTGCTGAGCCCTGATCTAGCGTCGAACCTGGCAGCCATCCTGCTGCCCGTCACCGCGCTGCTGGCGATCGTCGCGCTGGTCGCCCGTGACCCAGAAAGACCAACCTCGCTATGACCTCACGATCCCGCCCACTACTCGCGGCTGGCCTCGCGCTCGGGATCGGCATGGGCGGGTTTGTTGATGGCATCGTGTTTCACCAGATCCTGCAGCTGCACAACATGATGTCGGGTCGGATCGCGAACACCGACTACGTGGGCGCGAAAGTGAATATGGTCTGGGACGGTATCTTCCATGCCGGCGTCTGGACAATCACGGCCGCCGGCATTCTTCTGCTGTGGCGGGCCGGCAGGACCACGGGCGCGAACATGTCGGGGCGTCTTCTCGCTGGCTCGCTCCTGGCGGGATGGGGCCTGTTCAATCTCGTCGAGGGCGTGATCGATCACCACCTTCTTCAGCTCCATCACGTTTACGAGCCCCTAGGCCTTTCCATTTGGGACTATTTGTTCCTGCTGTGGGGCGCTGCGATGCTGGTGGGAGGAGGGATGCTTGCCCGTTCGCCGCGATAGCAGCTGACGGGCGCTCTTAATCATCACTCCGCCCGCCTCGTGGAGACGCCGGCGTACCGCTAGCCGGCTTTGCTGTAGGGCGGCGCTGTTACCCGCGATCGGCAGGCTTGGCCACGGCACCGGTGACCCAAGCGACAGCTCGCTTAGCAGTAAGTAGTGAGCGACGCCGGGCTCGTCCTGCGCCGCGACCATCAGCGTGCCCCTTCCTTGCCATATCGGAGATCGCCAAGCGGATTGACGCGCCGGCTATCGCGCAGCCTGACAAGGCGACGGGCGGATAGTGAACGAATGGCCGGTCCTGAAAAGCGCCGTAGTGCCGCGGAATGGCAGGAACTGGGTCGAACCGAGGGGCGACGCCTGGTGAGAAGGCGTCTGCTAGTTTTCGGCTACACGCATACGAAAGCGCACCGCCCTATTTGAAGGGTTGCTGTCGAGCGTTATCTGCTTGCCCGTCGCAATCTCAAGCGGTCGCTGCTTGGCAACCGCCTCTTACACCTGCCGCGGTGCGGGAAGGTCCGCGAAGGAAGGGAAGCTGCGCCGTCACAATTTCATGCCGGGGAGAGTGGTTCCTTGGCGTATGCGACGCCAAATTGAGGGCGTGGCGCACCGCCGCCTCTTGGTTCTCGGTTAGGCGTGCCATCGCGACGCTGCGCGGCGTCGCGGCGATCGCCGGCGGTCTGATCGGCCAGATGGTGCTCCGAAATGCCGTGCTGGTTCGCCAGCTCGTGCATGCGGTCGCGGATCTCGGGTATCCTCGTGCCTACCGCTCCGACGAACTCGGACCCGAGAGATCGTCCGGCGCGTTCGCTCTTCGAGCTTCACGCTCGAGGAGTTCGCCATGACCGATGATGATTGGAAACGCGCCACAGACTTCTACGGCCCGCGCGACGCGTATGCCCAAGCCAACGCTCTCGCCGACTCTGTCAGAAAATTTGCGGCCCTTACAGGCGAAGACCGCGAAGACGTGGTTGTGGAGGTTTCTGGTGACCTCGTCGATTTTCCCTACATCGGAAGAAAGCGACGTCTCTACTCCGCTGATTTGGAGGCTTTGGTGGCGATCAACCCCGAGCACCAAGATTAAGTCGTGGGCTCGAGACCAAGCTTGACGGTGGGCCACGCGATTGAAGTGTGGCGCAGTCACGCCGCCGGCGGTACCGCGAGCTTCACGCGCCCGACCTCCTGAGGGATGTAAGGATCCCCCGAATTTTGTTCAAAACAAAAGGCACGACGGCCGTACGCTGATCTCAGCATTTTGCCATACGGGCGGAGGTGCTGGTTGGGCTCGGACCCCCGCTGAAGGCGAGGAGTTGTGATCGACGAGGTTCAAGCTATCCTCGACGGCGACGGAGGCCACCTTGAGCAAGAAGACCATGCAGGAGAGTGCCGGCGCTATGGCGGCACCTGCAACCGCCGTCAGCAGCAGCGACCCGGACGTCGCCGACCTGGACGCGGAATACGAGCTGAAGCTCGACGTCGACCCGGCCCAACTCGACCCGCTTCTCGCTGCAGCACCGCTGAACAGCGACAGCGCGCTCGATCGCGAACAGCAATCGGTCTACTTCGACACGCCCAGCCAAGCGCTGCACAAGGCCGGCTTTTCGCTGCGCGTTCGCACGGTCGGTGAAAGACGGATCCAAACCATCAAGGCCGAGAGCGAGGCTGCGGCAGGCCTGTTCGTCCGACCGGAGTGGGAGCGCGAGGTCAGTAGTGATCAGCCAGTACTCGACGATGATGACGGTCCGCTTCGGCGCATGATCCCAGACGCCGATCTCGCACGCATTGAGCCTCTCTTCCGCGTCGTGGTGACCCGCAGGACCGTTCTGGTCGAGCGGACCGAGGCGGCCATTGAAGTCGTGCTCGACCGCGGAGAGGTACGTGCGGCGGAGCGCTCGGAGCCGGTCTGTGAGGTTGAACTGGAACTCAAAGGCGGCGACCCCGCTGCGCTGTTCGCCATCGCTCGGGAGCTGGACCGATCAGCTCCGGTACGGCTCGGTGTTCTTACCAAGTCGGAGCGCGGCTACAGGTTGGCCGCTGCTAATATGGACAAGCCGGTCAAGACTGGGCCGCTGCAGCTGCAATCAGGGATTTCGGCTGCGGCCGGCTTTCGCGCGATTGTGGGAACCTGTCTGCGTCAGTTCCGCCTCAACGAAGCAATCCTTACGCGAAGCGGGGATGCCCGCGCGCTCCACCAGGCACGGGTCGCCCTACGCCGGCTGCGCTCCGCCTTGTCGACTTTCAAGACCGTCGTTGCGGACGACCGGTACGATCATCTCCGTACCGAACTGCGCTGGATCGCAGGCGAGCTTGGTCATGCCCGCAACCTGGATGTCATGCTCGAGCGGCTCTCAGGTCGCGAGATCGTCGAGCCACTACGGGCGGCTCGCAAGGATGCGTATGCTGCCGTACAGATAGCCTTGGCGTCGACACGGGCACGCGCGCTGATGCTCGACTTGGCCGAATGGACAGCGATCGGTGCTTGGGCTTCGGACACCACTGATGCGGTGCGTGAGCGATCAATCGAATCGTTCGCCGCCGAGGCGCTCGAGAAGCACCGCCGGCGGCTCAAGCGGCTTGGGCGCGGGCTCGAGTTGGTGAGCGACGACCGGCGGCACGAAGCCCGCATCGAGGCAAAGAAGCTCCGTTATGCGACCGAGTTCTTCGCAAATCTGTTTCCCGGCAAGAAGCCGACGCGCCGGCACCAAGCGTTCCTCGCGGCCTTGGAGGCGCTGCAATCAGTTCTTGGCGATCTGAATGACCTAGCGACCGCTCCGATGGTGATCGCGAACCTGGCTCTGAATGGCACGCCAACCGCAAAGGCCCTTGAGCCCGATCTGTCGCGACGTCGTCCTTTGCTTGAGGAAGCGGCAAATTCCTATGCCGCATTGATGGACAGCAAGCGCTTCTGGCGCTGAGCAGCGTTAGCGGCCGTCCCTGGCGAGTGTCGTGCCGAGAATGCACGCGCGATCGGCAGCGCTCCTCACGGGTGAAATAGTCCCGCATTGGAGGACTCCTCCGCCGCGATTAGGGGCGCAATCGGGGCGGAGATCACGTCGTCTCTGGCAAGCCGGCCGAAAGGCCGATACGCCCGGAATTGATGGTCGACTGGCGGTGCAGGCGAACCGCTTCCTGCTCAACCTGGGCTCGGGCCGGCTTGTGGCGACCGACGAGTATCGCAACGCAAGCAGAACGTCGACTGCGCACAGGCGATGCGCCGATCGGGCTGGAACGTTCTTACGATCCACTATCGTGGCGCATGGAGTGGTCCCGGCAGCTTCAGCTTCGCGCATTGTCTCGACGATGCCGAGGCGGCGCTCGCGTGGCTTCAGCAGAAAGGGCGTGAGGGCAGACTACGTATCGATCCGGCTAGAATCGCTCTGGTGGGCCACAGCATGGGTGGGTTCGTCGCGGCAAACGTGGCGTCCTCTCATCCGGAGGTTCTCGGCGCTGCGCTTCTGTCTGGCGTTGATCTAGGCGAGGCGTTTGGACAGGGAGCAGCCGCGACATCGGCGCGATCGACGCGAACGTCGGGGTCGGCGCCGGACTGCATATCCTTGCCGGCACCTCGCCGGGATCGCTAGCGCGAGAGGCGCGGGATCGCGCGAGCGACTGGGCGCTCAACTCCTATGCAGCGGCACTGCAAGCCCGGCCAGTCCTCCTGATCAGCTCCGACGATGGCTTCGCGCACGGAAGCGATGCGCTTGCCGGCGTAATCGAGGAACGCGGCGGCGCCCTGTTGCGATGCGCGCATATAGCCGACGATCACAGCTACTCGAACTCCGGGATCGTGCTTCAGGAGACGCTGCTTGATTGGCTTGGAGCATTCGAGAGTCGGCGTTAGCTCTCGTGCGCTGCAGCTTGGCCGCGTTAGAGGCGCCTCATCGGGAGCGTTCGGACCCCGCATAATCATCCTTGCCGCGGGTCGTAGCATTTGCCGTCGTGCCGCCGTTATCGCCGGCCTGCTCGCCACCATGGTACCCGATGTCGGTCTGCCCACCATGCCCCATGAAGCCACTGTTCGTCCCCGCCTTGCCAGACTTGGGATTGGGGTAGGCTCCGCCGCCACTCTCGCCGCCAGCTGATCGCCCCTGGATGTTGGCGCCCTCGGACCCGCTGGGTGACGCGGAGACACCGTCCGGCGCGCCCTTGTTGGTGCCGTAACCGCTGGCCTGGACAGTCGACTTGTTGGCGCCGGGGCTCGTGCCGCGGCGGTTCTTGTCAGCGTCCTTCGGTTGAGAGAACGTGGAGCGGAAGAATCGAGAAAGGAGTGCTCGTGCCGCCTCCATCGCCATCAGTCAGCGCCCGCATCAGGGTCGATGTCGCGGCCTGCCTTGGTCAGCTTCTCAGTTTTGTTTGGATCGTCATCATCGACCGCGTCCGCACCGGATTGCTGTCGATCTAAGGGCTTTCGATCGCCGTGGAGGTGCCGCTCGTCACCGTCCTGCGATGTACTAGCTTCGTCCTCCCCACCATCGGGATTGAAGGGCCGTGCTGCTGAAGCGGCGCCGCTTGGAGCTCGAGCGTCTGAATTGTCGATTGGCATGTCGGTTCTCCAATGATCATCAACGCGAATTATCCAGGTTTTGCTGCCAGAAAAAACATAGATCATGGCAAAACAGAAAAGCATGGCGGCAGATCAATGACCGGCTATTCACCTAAACAGACTTATTTGCTCATTTGCAATCTGGCGAAAGCTATCGGCTTCTCGCGCAAATTAAAGTTTACATCGGCGGCCACTTATCGAGCCGGGGCCGACCGACACGGGCTTCGGCGCAGCTTTGGATCGTGCGCCGGAAAGCGAGGTGTATGACGCCACGCCTGCGGGTGAGGTTCGACGTGCGATCGCCAGCGGCGACTTCACCTTGACCGGCGACGCCGATCGCACCGTGGCGGCGATGATCGAGGCTGGTGACATCGCGCAGCCAACAGCTCGGGTGACGCTTGGCGGTACCGCGTACATCAGTATCGAGAGGGCTCTCACGTCGCGGTTAGACGCGCTTCGTGCGCAGCGGGATGTTGCGTTCGCTGCAGACCGGTCGTGATGACCGCGCGCGCGACGGCGCTTGCGCTGACGCTTGCCGCCTCTGGGGGTTGCGCGGGCCAGGGTGCGAGTTCGTCAAACGAGCCGGTCGGCACGTGGCGGATGATCTCGGCGACCTTGGAAGAGGATGGACGCGAGACGCGGCCCTACGGACTTCAGCCGGCCGGGATGCTGATCTTTACCCCGGATATGCACTTCGTGGAGGTCCTGACGAACTCGGAGACGCGGCGTTTCGCGTCGGGGCGGCGCGGCGAAGGTACCGACAGCGAGAACCGGGAGGCGATGGCAACGGAATTGGCTTCTATGGCGCTTACTCCGTCCACGGAAACGGGACATTCTCCGGCAACGTAGTGGAGGGCGCGACCTTTCCGAATTGGGTCGGAAGCGTGCGGACGACCCATGAGCTCTTACTTGAGGTTCGGAGCTCCCGGCTGACCGAGACGTTCACGCGGCCAGGTGGTGGCGTGCTGCGCGCCGCGTTCGTCCGGGTAAGAGCGCCTGCTGGTGCGCGGAACACCTGAAAGGCTCGAGCGCCAAGATGAACGGGCGGTGGAAGTTGGGCGCGAGCAGATGGCTTTGAATGACCGCAACTGGGTCATCCAACGCGGGTACTCAGTTATGGCTTCGTCGAGAAAGGTCTAAGCGGAGCGACCCGGCGCTGCTGCTCCGAGGACCCGGGGAGGAAGGATGACTGTCTTGCTCGAAGAACGGCCTCGTTTTTCCTTGGTTGAGGCGCCGACGCCGGTCCAGCGCTTGAGGCGGCTTGAGGAGGCTCTGGGACGTCGGGATTGCCCGCCAATCTACGTCAAACGCGACGACCTGATGGGCCTTGGCGTGGGCGGCAACAAGCTCCGGAAGCTCGAGTTCCTGATCGGCGAGGCGCTGGAACAGGACTGCGACACCTTCATCACCACGGGTGCCCGGCAATCGAACCACGCGCGGCTGAGCGCGGCCGCCGCAGCGCGCGCGGGTTTGGCTTGCGAGCTGGTGCTGACCGATACCGTCGCGCGGGATGACGAGGCCTACCGGCGCAACGGAAATGTGCTGCTCGACGACCTGTTCGGCGCGATCGTCCATCGAAGGTCAGGCGGTGTCGACGCCCTTGAGATTGCCCGGGAGCGCGCCGCACAGCTCGCGGCGGCCGGGCGCCGCGCCTATGTCGTGGGTGCGGGCGGGTCGTCGCCGCTCGGCTGCCTCGGCTATGCGGTGTGCGCGCAGGAAATCATCGCACAGGAACAAGCGGCCGGGCTCCGTTTCTCTCGCATCGTGGTGCCGAACGGCAGCTCCGGCACTCACGCGGGGCTTGCCGCCGGGCTCAAGGCCGCAGGCGACGAGGCATCGCGAGTACAATCCTTCACCGTCCTCGCCCAAATCCGAGAGGCAAGGGAGACCACTGCCCGGTTGGCGACCGGGACGTTGGCGTTGCTTGATCCGGCAAGCGTTTTCGCCGAAGGCGAGATCGCCGTCGCAGACGGCCAGCTTGGCGACGGCTATGGCGTGCCCACTGCTGGCATGTTCGAAGCCGTACGACTCGTCGCACGCACGGAAGGGCTTCTGCTCGACCCAGTCTATGGCGGAAAGGCGTTCGCAGGCCTGATCGCCGCTATACGTGGCGGTGCGTGGACTGGCGGCCCCGTATTGTTCATCATGACGGGCGGCCTACCCGGCCTGTTCGCCTATGAGACGGCCTTCAGAACTGCTGATGTCCAACCTGCCTGACCGCATACCCAGCATACATGGACGAGTGGCCGATGTCGGTGCGCGGAACGGCCGCAACTGAGTCTCCTCTCGGGGAGACACGCGTCTAACCGGGAACAGCCTGTGCGATAGCCATGCCGGCGAGGCGGGCGGTTGCCAGCAGTTGATCTAATCCGTGTCCGGCACGGGCTTTAGCGGAGAGCCCGGACATGGTCGTGCTGACGAAATCGGTCAACTGCTCAGCTTTGTCAGGACAGCGAGCCGCAACATAGTCTCGGATCACCCCTTCGGCAGCTAGATTGTACGCTAGCGCCGCCTCGCGGGCTTGCTGGTCATCGCAGCGCACGCCTTCGAGAACGAGGCACCCGGCCGCATCCGGATCAGCGGCATAGTTCCTTGCGGCTTCCTCCAGAACGGCGGCAAGGCAGTCCTTAACCGGGCGATCGTCGCGCAGCAAGGCGGCCAGCGGGACGGCACTGCCGCTGTTATAACGTGTGAGCACGCGGGCATAGAGGCCGGCCTTGCTACCGAAAGCGGCGTAGAAGCTCGGCGGATTGATTCCGAGCGCAGCGGTCACGTCAGCGACGCTGACCGCATCGTAGCCGCGGGCGTGGAACAGCCTTTGGGCCGTAGCGACCGCCTCCGCTGGATCGAAGCGGCGCGGGCGACCCCGGCTCCGCTGCTTATCTGTAGTCACTCGTACAGAAATCCTTGACGATGCTGATTGGCTATTTATGTAGCGTATCGTAAAGTGAACCTCAAGGATGACGACATGGCTGCGTTTCAGGGAAAATCTGTTCTGGTTCTTGGCGGAAGCCGGGGAATCGGAGCGGCTATCGTGCGGCGTTTCGCCACGGCTGGCGCCCAAGTGACCTTCACCTACGCCGGCTCGCGTGAGGCGGCCGAGCGGCTGGCCGCCGAGACGGGCAGCACGGCAGTGCAGACTGATAGCGCCGATCGTGACGCCGTGATCGCGAGGGTCCGGGACAGCGGTCCGCTAGACGTGCTGGTCGTGAACTCTGGCTTTGCACTCTTCGGCGATGCGCTCGAGCAAGATCCGGACGAGGTCGATCGCCTGTTCAGGGTCAACGTGCACGCCCCCTACCATGCCTCGGTCGAGGCAGCCCGGCAGATGCCTGAAGGCGGGCGGATCATCGTGATCGGGTCGGTGAACGGCGACAGGATGCCCGTACCTGGCATGGCGTCCTACGCGCTCAGTAAGTCGGCGTTGCAGGGCATGGCCCGCGGTTTGGCGCGTGATTTTGGGCCTCGCGGGATTACGATCAACGTCGTGCAACCCGGCCCGATCGATACCGACGCGAACCCGGAGAACGGGCCAATGAAGGATCTGATGCACGGCTTTATGGCGATCAAGCGCCACGGTCGGCCCGAGGAGATCGCAGGCATGGTGGCGTGGCTGGCCGGGCCAGAAGCTAGCTTCGTCACTGGCGCAATGCACACCATCGACGGTGCGTTCGGAGCCTGAGATCGCGTGGCCACCATCGGCATCATCGGCGCAGGCGAGGTGGGCAGCCACATCGCCCGCGCCGCGATCGCAAGCGGCTATTCGGTCGTGATTGCGAATTCGCGAGGACCGGAGACTTTGACGGATCTGATCGAACGACTGGGCCCGGCTGCGCGGGCAGCGACTGCAGCGGAGGCTGCAGCCGCGGGCGACTTCGTGATTGTCGCCGTGCCACTCAAGCCGGTCAACGACATGCCGGATCAGGCGTTGGCCGGAAAGGTCGTGATCGACACCAACAACTACATGCCTTGGCGCGACGGGGATTATCCCATCGTGGACTCGGGCGAGAAGACGGAGCACGAGCTCCGCCAAGAACAGTTGCCCGCCTCTATGGTGGTCAAGGCGTTCACGCACATCCAGGCACCGCGCATTCTGACTTGGGGACGGGCACCCGGATCGCCCGACCGACTGGCGCTGTCTGCGTCAAGCGACTTCCCCGAGGCCATAGCCGTCGTGGCGCGCCTTTACGATCAGTTCGGTTTCGACATCGTCGACAACAGCCCGCTCAGCGAGTCTTGGCGCACACGCCCTGGCCAGCCCGCATGGAAGGAGAGTGCGCAGACCCGCTCCGAGCTCTTCGCCAACCTGGCAAGTGCCCGCCGTGAACCAGGGTAAGCACGCGTGTGCTGTGGCTTCGGATGGCATCTGGATCATGCTCGTCGTCAAAGTGCGCGTAGGGAGAGGTCAACTGTGTACTACGCCCGAGAAGGCGACCAATCGAGGGCAAGGTTTCCTTTCTCATGGCCGCGTGGCTGGCGTTCGGTGTGCTGCCAATTCGCCACATGGTACGCACTTATCTGGTCCGCATATCATGCTTCGACGGCGACCTGATTATCCCTTTTCTGCAGGGACTTAGGCGCGCGGGACAGCGCGCCTAAACACCCTCCTGTTCGCTCATCAAAGCGGCACGTTCTCCGTTTGCCCCGCTTTGGGGACCAAATAGCGATCACAGGAAGCCGAACCGTGCGCGATTGCGTCAGGCGATTGAAGCCCGAATTGCCGGGCTTTTGCTGCCGCCGCGACGAGGCAAATCCAGAGCCTTTCGACGCTTTCAGGAAGCGACTGACACACTGCTGGGAAGCTAGCACCTAGGAGCCACTCGGAGGGCGAGAGCACCACGCCCGAACGGCGCTTTCTCAAGCCGGCTTTGTCGCGACAAGCGACGCTATTCGGACCCTGGCTGCCGACCGCAATTCGCGATTGACGACGTTTGCGAAACCCGGATCTAGCGTCGCGCGGTTCCAAGCTCAATGATCCTCAAAGTCCGGTGCTGCGTTACTTTCACCTGCGGTAAGCAGCACGTGCCGGGGATGGGGAACCGTCTCCAGCGTCGTATCGCGATCGATCTCCATCAGCGGTTTGATGCGGCCGTCACGAATGTCGTAGACCCAGCCGTGCAACCACAAATCCTGCTTCTGGGCAAATGCCCTCTGCACGATGGCAGTGCGCGCGAGATTGACAAGTTGGTCCCGCACGTTGAACTCAACCAGCCGATTAATCTTGGCTTCGGGCGTCGCCTGCCTTCCCAACTCTTCCCAGTGATCACTCGCAACGTTGCGCGCGGTTTGGAGCCAAGTGTCGACAAAACCACTTGTGCCGCCCTGGACTGCTGCCTTTACGCCGCCGCAGCCATAGTGCCCGCAGACGATTAGATGCTTAACGCCCAGCACGTCAACGCCATATTGCAGCACCGACATCAAATTGAGGTCGTCCTCGTTGACTAGATTGGCGATATTGCGGTGGAGGAACATACCACCCGGTGGTGACATCGTCATCTGTTCCGGGCTGACACGGCTGTCGGAGCAGCCGATCCACAGGAACTCGGGCTTCTGGCCGTGTGCCTGGCGCTCGAAAAAATCGGATTTCTCCTCCACCAGTTCAAGCGCCCAAGCTCGGTTTGCTAGCAGTAGCTGCTTGTAGTTCCTCACGCGAAACGGACCTCCGAAATAGGCGCATTGATCAACGGCGCGCTGCGCTCCGCGATATCGCCACGAACTGTAACGCTGATGTCGCGGTATTTGGCGCCTTCAATAAAGGCATTGATTACCTCAACATTGTCGAGGTCCACATAATTTGTGGATGACAGATCAATTAGCAAGTTAGCGCTCGTGGGAACCTTGTCCAGCTTACTTTGAAGCTCGTATTTGTGTATAAAGTAGAGGTTGCGCCTGGCTCGGATCAGACAATCGGCCTCGTCGCACACGTAGGTGATCGCAGGCCGAAAGTTGCGCGCCACAACGAAGATGAAGCCCACCACCAGTCCGATCACGATCCCGATCAGTAGATCGGTGAACAGAATAGCCGCGCTTGTAATCACAAAAGGAAGGAATTGTGTCCAGCCCTGCCTATAGCGATCGATAAATAGCTTAGGCTTCGTTAATTTGTATCCTGTCGCGATCAGCACTGCGGCTAGTGCGGCGAGTGGTATAAAGTTCAGCAGGACGGGAATCAGCGCAACGCTCAGCAGCAGCCACAGGCCGTGAAGCATCGTTGAGGTTTTGCTTTGTCCGCCGGCATCGACGTTCGCGGACGAGCGGACGATCACCGATGTGATTGGCAATCCACCGATCAGGCCGGAGATGATGTTTCCGCCGCCCTGCGCCATGAGCTCCCAATTCTTCGGAGTGGTACGGCGCTTGGGGTCTAGAGCGTCGACGGCCTTTACGCTGAGCAAGGACTCTAGGCTGGCCACAATTGCCAGCGTGAGCGCAGTCGTCCAAACCGCGCCGTTATCGATCTGCGAGAAATCAGGCGTCGTAAAGAACGATGCAAACTTACCGGGCGTGGCGGCAACGGGAACCTGGACGAGGTGCGCGGCGCCTAGCTGCCAGCTCGGTCTCAATATGCCGAGCAGCGCATTGCCTCCCACCCCAATCAAAACCACAACAAGCGGGCCAGGCACGAAGCGCAACGGGCCACTCGTCGGACGCGCATTGTCCCACCAAAAAAGGAATGCGAGGCTGACCAGCGCGATCAGCATGGCACCCGGCGAGAGATGCTGACGAATGGCGGTAATGATCGCGGTGAACGTGTTACTCCCGTCGGCTTGGAAAAACTCGAAGCTGCCGTCGAAATCCCCTTGGTATCCAAGCGCGTGAGGCACCTGCTTGAGAATAAGGATTAAGCCTATCGCCGCCAGCATACCGGTGATTACTGAGAAGGGAACGAACTCAGCCGCGATACCTGAGCGGGTCGCAGCCAAAGCAATCTGCAGCACGCCAGCCAGCATCACGGCCAGCAGGAATGCCTCAAAGGATGGCAATCGCTCGATTGCGGCAAGAACGATAACGGTCAATCCCGCCGCAGGGCCGCTGACTGATAGGTGTGACCTCGATAGCGCGCCGACAACGATTCCGCCGACAATGCCGGCGATCACGCCCGAAAAGAGCGGCGCTCCGGACGCGAGTGCAATGCCAAGGCATAATGGCAGAGCCACTAGAAACACGACGATTGATGAAGGGAGATCGGCGCGCAGCGCCTGTAAGCGACGTAAAGCCAAGGCCAGACCTCGAGTCGGTGGCACGGCCGGAAAGGCTGGCTAACACCACACCTTAGCGACATTTGAGATCGAAATGTTGACTATTTGGCATAGCAATGTTTCATTACAGAAAGCGCCATCTGCAGTAATCGAGGCTTTCGGAAATTGTGCTATCCCGCTACTTAACGCACCTCCTCGCAGCCAACCAAGGAGCGGTTTGGCCCGGCGCAAACTATCCGCAAGCGTCCGTCGCGGTCGACGAGGGGACGGTGCTGGCCGAGGCTGAAGCGGCGGCGCGGCACGGCTTCAAGGTGATGATCGTCGATGACGGCTGGCAGACCGGCGACACCAACCGCGGCTACGCGCATGCCGGCGACTGGCGCCCCGAGCGGCTGCGGCGCATGCGAGTCGTCACCGACGCGCTGCACGCGCGCGGGATGAAGGGGGTGCTGTGGTTCTCGGTGCCGCTGGTCGGCGAGGAGGCCGCGGTGCTGCCGCGCTTCCGCGGCAAGATCCTGCGACGCTGGGCGGAGCAGCGCACCAACGGGCTCTGTCAAACCAGACGCACCGGCTCCCCGAGCGCCTGAAGGCTTGCGCATCGCTGGGTGCTTCAGCTACGATCCTAAGGCTGTCAGTACCGCGAACTCTCTCGAGTTGGTTTCGAGATTGCCTTTGTTTGCCTGCCATCGAGCAAGCGAACGGGGTAGAAGATCGCCAATGTCGGGCCAGGTGCGGTTGCTTTGACAACACCTCCAAAGCCGATGAGGGCGCGCATGTCGATGCGCGTGCCCAGAAGGTGCGCGCGCAGCTCGATCTGATTGCCGCGTCCTGGCAGCGGCAAAACGCGCGCTTCCGGCAGGCCTGCTGGCCGCGGTGACTGTATATTGATCACGGCTCATAGCTCCGTCGTCACGAGATAGAAGGCTATTGCTCGATCAAGGCGTTCGTTCGATCCACGTGTCGCCTGTCCGGCTCCATGCCCAAGCGATAACAAGCTGATCTAGCTTAGGTCGATTGTTTATGATCGTGGAGCGATGTCGTCGTGTGCGCGCTTACACAGGAGCGATCGCCAACGAAGCGGCGCATTTTCGTGTCCCGGCGTTCGCGCCGCCTGCTCGCGCCGGGTCATATCCTCAATCATGTCGTTACGCATGTCCGCGGATTACGCCTGACTTGCCGCGGCTGGAAAGGCGCCGATGCCCCAATACCAATTCGCCATCCACGATCGCTCCGCTGAGATCGGAAGCAAAATCGAGGAACTGCCTGGCCCAGGAGAAGCGAAGGTATTGGCGGTCGAAACCGCTGGTCAGGTGCTCAAGATCGTCGACGGCTCTTTTTGGGCAGACGGGCTTCTGAAGGTGGTGGTGACCGATCAAGCGGGCTCGCTGATCTGCGCTATCCTCATCAACGGTATCGACACGCCCGCGATCGGCACGTCGCAGCAGCAAGCGGACGGAGCGAAGAACACTGCCGACACCGGGTAGGGCGGAGTCATCAAAGCCTAGCACGACTGGTGGGAGACATCGATCGTCGGCCATCTTATTGATCGTTCCCGCTTAAGCGGGTCCCCTGATCGCTATCGCTCAGCGCGCAGGTATGTCATTCCAACCCGCGACGCCTCGTCAGATATTTAGGAGCAATGCCACCTTCCAGGGCGGAGCACCCACGGGCAGTGGCAACCGTCGATCCGCCGGTCACCGACATAATCGACGGTAGTCAGCGGACGTCAACTCCGCAGTGAGTAGATCAGTGACTAGACGTCGTTTGCCTAACGTAGGGCGTGTATATTTGGTGGCGAATGGCCGGAACCTGCATCTGGTGATCCGGTATAGGCAGAGCTATTCCATGAGGCTCTCCAATCGCCATGCATCCTCGTTATCACAGGAGAGCTCCCAATGAAGGTCTACCTACTCGTTCTTATGGTCAGCGGCGCGACCCCGAACCTCGACCTAAGCGTAAGTAAAGCGGTCACAGTCATTGATAACATCGCGAGCAAGGCCGACTGCGAAGGGCTGAAAGCGGCTGTTTTCGCCGCTGCAAGCGTTGAGGCCGGCCCGAAAATAGACGCCGCTTGCCTCAGTGTGGAAAAGGCCGCCCTTTGACGTCGAAGCAACAGAGGGATGGACATGCGTCGGTTTATCGGGCGCGGTGATCGGTCGGATTGACTTCGATGGCCCACTTTAGCATCCAACCCCCAGTAGAGCATCAGCGACACTGTGCCGAGCCAAAGAAGCGAGCGCTCATCGGCCCGCGTTTGCTACGCGTCCTCCCTAGAGAGCGGTGTTCGCAGCTTAGCGGGTCGGCCTCATGCCAGCTCTTCGCATCCCAGCCACGGGCTTGAGTCCCTAGTTGTAACCAAGCACAGAGGAACCAAGGGATCCACCGGCTCTCATAGCTTCGTTCCGGACCCGGCCAATTTCAAAGCCCTCCTGCCACGCTATGCGCTGCAAGGACTCGCTGTGCCCATGCGGGCACTCAGCGACCCAAGGCGGCGGGTTGGCTCCTGCGGTCTCGCCGGTCGCCCGTGCCAGTCTCAATTCGATTTCGCTTACCATGTCAGCTCCTTTTTGCGCCACGTCGACGCGGTGTGTACGCAAGCTCGATGCCGTGCGGCGCTCCTTCAGATACGTCGCGGCGATCATCGCCGTCTCTGGCTCGGCGCTAACCGCTGCAAGCTCTTCATCATCGGCGTGGGCACGCCTGCCCCACGACAACGCTTCCGGCGGATGTGCATTGTTTAGTGTAACCCGCAGCCCCGAGGTGCATCCCGCGAGCGCAGCCCGCTGTGGCTGACAAAGACACTGCCGCTTTACACTTCGCGGCCGTGGACCACGGCTCGCCGTGGCCCTTAGAAGAGCGGCCACAGGCACCCCCTTTGCACGTCCGACCGCCAGACAGGCCGCTCATCCCAGCCTCCTCACGAAGCTCGACCATCGACCTCAAGGGTGACGTTTGACCGGATAACAACCTTTTTTGACGCCTCTCTGGCCGCATCATGCGCGCCCCTATTGAGGGCACTTCTGGTCGCCTGTATCAGCTCGTCGATCAATGCATTCGCCTCTTCATATCGAGCCGCACAGATTGTGGTGAGCCGTCCCCGCGGTAGTTAAACAGCACCTTGTTAGGTTCGAAGGTGATGTCGTAAACGCTTGGATAGATCATTTTTAGCCCTTTCTATAGCGTATCGGATTGAAGGATTGGACGATGAAGGGGTGCGCAGAGCCACCAAAGGGTGTCTGGCGCAAAATGCCAAATGTTCCGCGTGATAGATCGTTGCATAATACGCTCCATAACATCGTCGCGGCCGTTCGCTTGCCATTGAGCAAGCTCGCCTGTGGCGCGATCCGCAAGAGTGCCGAGGCTGCGCCTCATCGCACAATTTCGCGCCTATCGTTTTTCAGCCAAAAACAATCGCACTGGTAATGACGCTCAGAACGCCTATGTGATCATTCATCAATTATCCTGCGAGTCGACAAGGCTGACCTCAAGCCAGCAAAAAATGATAGACCGCTTATGATAGGATTCGAGTACTAGGTAAAAGTCGATTAGATTAGGCCTGGCTATGATGAACTGGTATCATGTAGCTGGATGTGCGTTGATCGTCTTGACCATCGAGATCACCCTTTTTGGTGCGTTTACAGCGGCGTCGAAGCGGCGCGTTGTGGTGCTCTCGAAAGTAGGCTTGTCGCATCTAAAGGACTGAGGCACGGCCTTCGTAAACGGAAACGAGTGGACTGCCATATGAAATTGCCCCGAGGTGGCGGGCTCAACCCCTAGTCTGCTTCTTCACGGTTGAGACTGGACTGAAGCGCGTTCCAGCATCGGCGAAGTCGCAGTGCTGACGCCTTACGGCTTATCGGGAATTCCCGGCGGTGACGCTTCAAGGCAGGCGGGCGATTTATATTCCGGATCTCCCGGAGTTCGGGCCTTGAGCGGCCACGAGCACTAGTCGCCACGCCTGATTACCAGGATAATAGCCCGGCGTAATCTTAAAAACATATTGGAAGGTGAAATATAATGATCGAGCAAGTACCTTCGCAGACGCCCTCATTCGTGGAAAAAAAGGAATCCAGGAAAATTGGAGCTCTGGACATCGCTGGTCTTCTTGGAGTATCGCTGTTCTTTTGTTTGATCGTATATTTATGTGTCCCGTAGATTGATGTTCTACTTCGTTCCACTAGGTTAATTTGTGGTCTGTGAACCTCGCTGGCATGGTTCATTTGTGAGCAAGTTTGAAAAACCTGATCTCGGATCGGAGGCAACATGTCTCGGAAAAGCGCAACCTCGACCTATGCACCACCTGAGCCGCTTGTGACCTGGACTGATCAGGAGCTGCTTTTTCACCAAGCGATCGGAACGTGGGGATCGGGTGGTTGGCGAGCTGACACGCTATCGGCTGAGATCAAGCGACGCGGCCTAAACGGCTAAGATCGTTACCCCTTCCTAATCGGCCTGCCTTCCATGAAGACCTCTTCCGGCAGTGTGGCCTCTGTCAAAGCTAGTGCACCTGGCGCGCTCGCCGGGTTAGGGGAGTGGCATGCCTCGCCCGCGCAAGCCAGCCTCGCCGTTCCGCTACTTCAACTCCTCGCCGGAGGTGATCCGGCTGGTGGTGCTGATGTACGTGCGCTTCCCGCTGTCGCTTCGGAACGTGGAAGACCTGCTGTTCGAGCGCGGCATCGACATCTGCCATGGGACGGTAAGGCTGTGGTGGAACAGGTTCGGCCCACTCTTCGCGGGTGAGATGCGGCGCCAGCGGGTGAGCCGATGAAAAAGCGTCTCTTTAGATCTAATCAGCTCGGATCCCGCGTCGGAATAATATCTGGTTCGTAGCCGATCCGGGTGACAACGACCGTCACTTTCACATCGTCACCACTTCGAACACCTAACCCCTCGATCGACTCGCCACCATCCATCTTGACGTCGAGCGATCCCGCTAAGCTCACTTCTGTGAGCGCGGAAGCGATAACGGCCGTCACGTCCTTGATGTCGGCCATGCCAAATTCCTAATTTAGTCAAGCCGCTTGTTTGGCGGCCGCTTAGTTCTAGCGCATCCGGCGCAAGATTGCTCCGACATCATCAACAATTTCGATGTAAGCGCTCAGGGGCAAATCATCTTCGGTAGAGCGATGCCGAAGACGATGTGGCGCCTTGTATTCCGGAGTGTCATATCCATATAGCATGTACCTTGCGCTCTATCCGGGCTTCGCACGGCTGAGAGACCCTGCGCTCCCGCTCTGGTGGGAGACGACCGTGGATCTCAACTACATCCTCGCCCGTGAGCAGGTGTCCCTTTACAACGCCAGCATCGCCTCCAGTGGTCCGGCACGAATTGCACATGAAGGCCTAGCGGCGGCTTACGGTCGACTTCTTGCGGGCCAAGCCTTCCCGAACCGCAAGCTGATGATTGAACCTGACCACCTGCCGATTGTCGTTAGGATCGAGCCTATCTTGAGCGACCGCGCATCTGGTGAAGTTAAGTGAGTCGCGCCGTCAACGTCAACCTGACGGAAGCCGCCGTGCGAGAGCTGGCAGCCGATCAGCAGGCGCAAATAAGCTCTATAGAGGCGCTGCCGGATGGCGGAACGCGAGTGGTATTCACTCGAGCGGCCGCCGCAGACCAGATGCGGGGTGTCTTCTCAGGCGAACTTATACGAGGCGAGATCCCGCGAACCAGGTGGGCAAGTCATGGTCGGTGAAGCTGATGTCTCTCCTCATCGCCGGCGATGGACGCAGACAGACATCACAGCGCTGAGAGAGCTAGTGCGGCAGGGAGCATCGCTTCTTGACATAAGCGCTCGACTAAACCGGCAGTTAGCGGACGTGGAGCGCATGGCGGAACGCCTGCGGCTAGTTCGCATCCATTCGGACTCTCCTAGCCGAACACTGCGTTCTTGGGAGTGGGCTCAATCGTGAGGCGCCGATTGCATCTGCGGACAGGCAAGCGGGTGTCGAGCCGGCACCGACGCCACACGGCTGGCTCGCGGTTTGTCCGATTATTGCAGCGCCGCGCTGAGACTGATCAGCGAACCATTCGTTAGCGTATCATGCTTCGACGCCTGATATACATTAGCCAATCGCTGGTCGGGGTCGACCCTGAGCCCTTGGACGCTATCCTGACATCATCTGTCCGGTGGAACGCCGAATACGACGTAACAGGGGTGCTCTGGGCGCATCCGATCAGCTTCGCACAGGTGTTAGAGGGCACCCCGGACGACGTTGAGAAAACGATGGAGCGCATTCGGGGCGATCCTCGACATCGCGACCTTGAAGAGCTGTTTGATCGTGCCGTGCTGTCTCGCCAATATGGAGACTGGTCGATGCGACTGGCAGCGGATGATGCAGCAACCTCCCACGCGACAGCGTTCATGATCGGCTTTGCGATGGGACAGCGCAGCGCCTCTGCGAAGCGCTTGTACGATATTGTCTTAGAGAGTGGAGGACAGGGGGCGTAAGTCAAAGAACGTTCGCGCCTGAGCGGCAAGCGTAAGCCGATCGTCATCTGGCGGCGCGCGGCAACCCAGGCGTACAGCTTCCGTCGTGCACCTTTGGCACCATGTCGACGGCTCCCGCGGGCAGGCGACATTCTGACGGGCTATGTCGAGGTGCTCTCGCCCACGTCGCCTTAGGTAGGCTTGCGGATGAGGGGCTGGTTGCGCCCACATCCGCTCGCTCCCTTGCGTAAGGAATTAGGCGAAGTCGCCCAGAAACTTCCTCTCCGCGTCAGCCACACCAGAAGTCTCACCCTCGGAGCGACTGTCGCCCTCAAGGTCTTTAGCGGTAAGGTCTTCCTGCTTCTTGCCCAGGATGTCGTGATCTTCGCCATTCTCTCCTGGGCTGTTTGTGCCACCCTGCTTCGGATCGTCGTGCTCGGTCTGCTGCGTCATGTGGGTATCCTCGGCGCTGTCAAAGCTAATGCACCTGCGGCGCTCGCCGGGGTAGGAGAGAAGTATGCCTCGCCCGCGCAAGCCAGCCAGTCCGTTCCGCTACTTCAACTCGTCGCCCGAGGTGATCCGGTTGGTGGTGCTGATGTACGTGCGCTTCCCGCTGTCGCTGCGGAACGTGGAGGACCTGCTGTTCGAGCGTGGAATCGACATCTGCCACGAGACGGTGAGGCTGTGGTGGAACAGGTTCGGTCCGCTGTTCGCGGGCGAGGTGCGGCGCCAGCGGGTGAGCCGGATGCGCGGCTTCCGCCATTGGCGCTGGCACCTGGACGAAATGTACGTGAAGTTGAACGGCGAGATGGTCTACCTGTGGCGTGCAGTCGATCACGAAGGTGAGATCCTCGAGAGCTACGTCACCAAAACCCGCGACAAGGGGGCAGCGCTCGCCTTCATGAAGAAGGCGCTCAAGCGCCACGGCTCGCCTGAGGCGATCACCACCGATGGTCTGCGCTCCTACGGTGCTGCTCTGACCGAACTCGGCAGCCGCGAGAAGCAGAAGGTGGGGCGCTGGGCCAACAACCGAGTGGAGAACTCGCACCTGCCGTTCCGGCGACGAGAGCGGGCGATGCTGAGATTCCGGCAGATGCGAACCTTACAGAAGTTCGCCTCTGTTCACGCCAACGTCCACAACCACTTCAACCACGAACGTCACCTCGTCGATAGGCAAACCTAAAAGCAGCGCCGCTCCGCGGCGCTGGCTGAGTGGCAGGCGCTCGCCAGCTGATCCATCGCGAGCCGGGGGCGAGGTGCATCGTGTAGAGACGAGTTCGCATTAGACTGACAGCACCCGGCCGCGTCACCGCGGGCGATGGCACCCTCTAATCGGGTGTTGAGAGCCAGCACCTGCGCAACCGCCAACGGATGCTCTTGGGCGGCGACCGCGGTCGAAATGAGGGAGACGGCAAAGGCGAGCATGTGGCGCATGGCGGCGAACTCCGAAATGCTACACGGATCTAACATAAGGGAGCGCTCGTGTCCGCTTTCCTCCCCGATTTCAGACGTTCAAGGTGCATCCGGTCGGCGACTTGGGTGGATGGTCGAGATTGGGAGGGAAGCGGAAGCTTCGGATCCCTGTCGGCGCGATCGGCTGGGCCACGTTCCCGCTTAGGCTTCGTTTCAGGGGACGCTAGAACGTCCGATCGCCGGCGCATACGGTGCGCTCGCCCGCAGCGCGGCAAGATCGGCCTGTTTTCCGAAGAGGCCCCAATTTCGCTCCGCAATCTCGTGAATGACGACGTACACCGGGGCGACCGTTGTGCCGTCCGGCCGTCTATCAAGAATGGCGGTTGCGCCTTCAATGAGCCGGCGCTTGCCGGCAGCATCCAGTCCACCGGCCAGCACGTATATCTGGAGCGTCACGACGGGCAGCCGAGCGGGTTCGTCGCCCATGAACACGGCATCTGCCGCATAATCCGCGAAGTAGGTCCATACGGTGCTACGCACCATTGGCGAGGGCGGTAGTGCTTCGCAGGCTAGGCCCAACGCTGTCAGGTCGCCAGCGACACGCTGGCGATCGGCTGCATCGAACGTGCCGGCAGGCGAGTGGATGATGAGCTTCGGCATGGTAGCGCCTTTGACCAGGGGAGCGGGTGCCGCATCGCGACACCCGCATGAGGCGTCAGATCGTCTGGCCGCCCGACACCTCGATGCGCTGGCCGTTGACCCAGCGGTTGTCGGGACCGAGCAGGCTCGCGACCATCGGCCCGATATCGTCGGGCAGGCCGACGCGGCCGAGCGCGGTCATGCCTGCGAAAGCGGTGTTGTAGTCGGGAATGTCGCGGACCGCACCGCCCAGAAAGTCGGTTTCGATCGCGCCGGGGGCGATTGTGTTGGCGGTGATGCCACGCGCGCCCAACTCCTTTGCCATGTAGACGGTCAGCACCTCGATCGCGCCCTTGGCGGCCGAATAGGCTGAGAATCCGGGGAACGACACGCGGGTCAGTCCCGATGAGAAGTTCACGATCCGCCCGCCATCGGCCAGCACGGGAAGCAGTGCTTGCGTCAGGAAGAACACGCCCTTCACATGGACGCTGAACAGCTTGTCGAACTGCTCCTCTGTGGTAGCGGCGAACTCCGCCATTTCGCCGTGGCCGGCATTGTTGACAAGGTGGTCGATCGTGTCGCGCCCGAAGGTGCCGGTCAGTGCTCTGCGCAGCGTCTTCACGAAGGACGGAAAGGTCGAGACGTTGCCGGTGTCGAGCTGCAACGCGGCCGCCTTGCGGCCTAGCGCCTCGATCTCGGCAACGACGGCATCGACGTTGTCCTTGCCGCTATGATAGGTAAGGATCACGTCGCCGCCGTGGCGGGCGATGCTGATTGCGGTGTTGCGGCCAAGGCCACGGCTGCCGCCGGTCACGAGGGAGATGGTGGTCATGCAAGCCTCCGGTTGGTGTTGCCAACCTTATGCATCCGACCGCCACGCCGTTGTTGCGCGATCAGCCCGAAAACTTGCCTGATTGTCCTGACTCGTTGCCGAATCCAATCGCGTGCCGTACCCAGGCGCCCATGACAGGTCTCCTTCTCGACTATGCACGGCGCTATGCCGACGCCCACGTTGACCGTGCTGGCGTCGCGGCGACCCCGGTGGACGGGCTGGTCATCCTGCGCGAAATGGCGCCGACTTTGCTGCAATACGCCGTGTCAAAGCCCTTGGTGGCGCTGGTGCTGCAAGGGAGCAAGCGTGTGACGATGGGCAGCGCCACCTTCGACTTCGGCGGGGGCCAATCCCTGCTTATCACCACCGATGTGCCTACCGTGAGCCAGATCACGACGGCGAGCCGTGCCTTGCCTTATTATTCTCTCGTTCTCGAGCTCGATCCCGCCATCATCGCGGACTTGGTAGGCGAGATCGGCGCGGCGCCGTTCGAGGCGAACGAGCCGGTCAGGGTCGATCTCACTGAGGCCGAGGTCGCGGACGCGGCCTTGCGACTGCTGCGCCTGCTCGATCGCCCCGCCACGCTGACGGTGTTGGGACCGCAGCTCAAGCGCGAGCTGCACTACTGGTTGCTCAGCGGTCGGCATGGCGGCGCGATCCGGGCGTTGGGAGTAATCGACAGCCACGCACAGCGTATCGCGCGCGCTGTCGCCATCCTCCGCACGCACTATGCCGAAGCGGTGAAGGTCGAGGCACTGGCCGAGGCGGCAGGGATGAGCCTGTCCGCCTTCCACGTTCATTTCCGCAGCATCACGTCCCTGTCTCCGTTACAGTTCCAGAAGCAGCTGCGGCTCATCGAGGCTCGGCGCCGAATGCTCTCACTGGGCGAGGCGGTCAGCGATGCCGCCTACGGCGTGGGATACGAGAGCGTTCCGCAGTTCACGCGTGAATATGGCCGCATGTTTGGCCTCCCCCCCGGCCGCGATGTTCGACAGGCGCGGACTCAGATGAGCACTGCTGCGTAAGTGGTTCGATCCTGCCAAATCGTGGTCAGACGAGTTCCGGAAGGCGGTTGGCTTTCCCGTTTCTCGATCGTTATCGGGAAGCCGGCGGGGTCAGCCAACGTCGGCTATGCGCGCTCACTCGCCCGAACGCGGACCGTCCGCAAACTTCCCAGGTAAGGCCAGCCGAACAGCTGCGCAGAACGCCTGGAAGGCTTGAGCACCAGCATGAACGAATGGCTGAAATTGAACGGCCGGCAGGTGACCCTGAATGACCGGTGTTGGGTCGGAGCTAACGCCAGGTACAATGAACGGCCATCTTACTTGATGCTTGTAAGCACCGACTGCCAGTATACGAGTTCGCGGCCAAAGGCGCGAAGCGGGATCCGCTCGTCCGTGCCGTGCGCGCGGCTGTCCTCGGGCAGCACCAAGCCTAGGCTGCCCGCGCCCCACGTGGGGATGCCGGCGCGGCGATACTCTCTACCCTCCGTGCCGCCGGACGACATCATCGGATTCAGCGTCGCACCAGGGTAAGTGGCAGACAGCCCAGCCTGCAGCAGCGCTGTGACGTCCGCCTGCGGCTCTGACACGGGGCTTTCGACGGCCTCGCCGACGAGGGTCACATTCGTCTCCGGTCCAGCCGCGGCAGCCAACTCGCCGCGAACACGCTCGACACCGATCCCCGGTAGGATGCGGCAATTCACGGTTGCACTCGCATTCTGCGCCAGCGCATTAGGTGCATTACCCGCATCAAGCATCGTGGCGACGCAGGTCGTCCACAGAATGTTCGAAATATCGGGATAGCGTCGTACGATCGCTAACGACTTTGGATCGTCCGGCGAGGTTGTCAGTCGCGTCAGAGCTTCCCCCAGCGCGCCCCCGCGCTCTGCCGCAAGCCGCGTCACCATTCCGAACGTCACGCTGTTGAGCTGGACGGGGAAGCGGAGCGCCTCAACGCGCGTCAGCGCACGGGCAAGCTGATAGATTGCGTTGTCATCGCGCGGCACCGAACTGTGTCCCCCGCGGTTCTTCACCGAGAGATTGAAGGTGGCGTTGGTCTTTTCCGCAGACTGCATGCCGAAGGCGATCGGGCGCCCGTCCGCCGTCACCGACCCGCCGCCCGCGTCCGAGTTGAGCGCATAGGCTGCGCGCGCCACCCAAGGATGCGCGATAACCGCGCGGGTCGATAGCATCCCGGTCTCCTCGTCGCCCGAGAAAGCGAGCAGGAGATCGCGGTGCGGGCGCCACCCCGCCCGCCGTAACCGTGCGAACGTCTCCACCAGCACCGCGACGCCGAATTTATTGTCCTGCGTTCCGCGGCCGTAAAGATAACCGTCCTTCTCCACCGGGCGATACGGATCGGTCGCCCAATTGGCTGCGACCGCATCCACCACGTCCATGTGCGCCAAGAGAGCCACGGGTTGGAGCGACGCGTCGCGTCCCGCGTAGCGGACGATCAAACCCATCGTCTGTTCGCCGTCTATCGTCACCGGACGACGCACGATTTCGTCGGCCATGAAGCCCGCCTCGGTCAGACGGGTCGCGATCAGATCCACCAGCTCGGGAACGCGGCCGCGCCCCTTCGCCGTGGGGATCGCCACGAGCCGCTTCAACAGGTCGACAGCGGCGGTGCGATCCGCTTCGGTCGGCGCGGGCGGTGGTACGGTGGCTGCGGCGGCGGGGGACGCCAGGAGGCACAGGGTGAGGGCGATCCGCAGCATCTTCAGCTCCATGCTAGGTTAATCGGCGTGGAAGGCTCGCTCCCGCCCGCACTGGATCGTCAGAAGCGCAACGAGGCGCTGGTGAACAGATAGCGGCCGGCGGCGTCGTAGAATTGCGGATAGGTGTTGCCGTTGCCGCCATCCTCGATCGCCGCGGTGGTGGTCAGCGGCGGCTGCTTGTCGAACAGGTTGTTCATGCCGAGCGTGAAGCGGATGTTCTCCTTCGCATCGAAGGTGAAGGCGAGGTCGAAGTAGCTGCGGCTGTTGAGGCGTTCGTTGAGCGCCGCATAGCTGCCGGCGAGCGCGGGCTGGTCGCTGGTCTGCGCGATTTTGACCGCGGAGATGTAGCGCCACGTCAGGTTCACCCCGACGCCGCCGGGCGAGCTCCAGGTCCCCAGCATGCGATGGCGCCACTCGGGCCGCGGCCGCCCGCACAGGCCGCCGTACAGACCCTTGCAGTCATAGACGTCCGAGGCCGGCGAGCCGGGCAGGGGCACGGTCTCATATTCCGCCAGATAGGTGCCGGCGAGATTGAGCGCGAAGGTGCCGAGCCGATCGGTCGGCACGCGATAGTCCAGCGCGACGTCGATCCCGCTCGTGCTGAGCGAGCCGGTATTGACGTTGAAGCGGCGGAAATAGCCCGTGTCGTTGAGGAACAGGGTGCCGCCGGCGCCGCGGTTGATGAGCCCGCAGAAGAAGGGATCCCCCAACGACAGGCAGTTGGTCATCGCCAGATTGGGGTTCACGCTGCCGACCAGGTTCTTCACCCGGATGTCGAAATAGTCCACCGACAGCGATAGGCGTGGCACGAACGCGGGCTCCAGCACAATGCCCGCGGACCAGGTGTCGGCCTTCTCCGGGTCGAGATCGGGGTTGCCGCCGATCAGCGAGTTGAACTGACCGGCCGGGTTGTCGATGATCCGCCCGTATTGCGCCGCGGTCACGCCGGTGCGCGCGCATTGCTCCGCGGTGGCGAAGGGCGTCTCGCCGGCACAAGGATCGTAGAGGCCGTTGGCGAGCTCGGTCAGTTCGACCTCGAACAGCGACTGCGAGGAGAAGAGCTCGACGACATTGGGCGCGCGCACCGCGCGCTGGTAGCTGCCGCGGAACCGCGCCGACCGGATCGGGGCCCAGTTCAGCCCCAGCTTGTAGGTGTGGGTCTTGAAGCCGGTGTCATAGTCGGAATAGCGGTAGGCGCCCTCGAACGACAGCAGGTGGAAGAACGGCCGCGACTCGATGAAGGGCACGTTGAGCTCGCCGAAGACCTCCTTCGCGGTGGTCGAGCCGCGTACCGGGAACTCGGGCGACACTGAGTTCTGATAGACCTCGTCGGGCAGCAGCTCGAGCGTGTTCTTGCGGTATTCGAGCCCGAAGGCGACGCCGATCCCGCTCTCCGCCCAGGGCAGGATCACACCATATTTGCCCAGGTCGCCGTTGAGCGAGGCGACGATGTTGGTCAGCCCGGTGTCGCCCACGATCCCCTTGGACTCGGAAATGTAGTTCACCGCCGCGGCGCTGGCGGGCTGGCCGCTGAAATAATCGAGCGGCGCGCAATTGGGATCGTCGTTGCCCGACACCGCGTCGGCGTTGATGGCGCACACCGCCTGGCCGGCGGTGGCGGAGCCGGTGCGTCGGTCGATCACCGCGTTCAATGCGTTGGCGACGCGCTGAACGTTGGCGTCGCCAGTGAAGCGGCTGCGATATTCGACGCGCGCGTAGCTGGCATAGACGTCGTAGCTGAACGCGGGGTCGAGCTGGCCGCGCAGCCCGCCGACGAGGCGGAAGGTGGAGTGCCGGATATCGTCCTGGCGGTTGCCTCCCTCGACATTGCGTCGGCTGAGCAGGATGCCCGGCGCGATCGCCCCCGACCCGACATAAGCGCCGGCCGCGTCGTAATTGCCCGCGGTCGACAGGCCGGCCGCGCCGCAGACGAACTGGCGCTGTTGCGCGCTCAGGAAGGCGTTGTCGCAGTTGAGCCCGCCGCCGCTGCCGAGCACGCCGCCCGATACCGTTCCCGGCGCGATCTGCGCGGTCGATCGGTCGTTCATGTAGCTGAGCTCGAAATAAGGGATGAGCCGCTCGCTCAGCTCGATATGGCCGATCGCACCGAGCGTGTAGCGCTCGTCGGGGCGCTGGTAGTAATTGGACGGTGCGAAATTATAGGTGCGGCGGCCGGAGACGAACTGGCCGTTGTCGACGCGGAACTGCGTCGGCACGTTGGCGACCGCCGCCGTATTGGCGATATTGGCGGGATCGTTGAAGCCCGAGCCGCTGCACGAATAGGTGTCGCCGCCGGTTCCCGTCGTGCCCAGAGCGCAGGCGCTGTAATCGTAATCGGCCTGCAGGATCGGGCGGATCTTGCGATAGGTGGCGTAAGCGGTGATGTTGCCGCGCCCATCGGCCATGTTAGTGCCGAGCACCGCGGAATAATCCTGCGTGAAACCGTTCCAGACCGAGGTGTCGGGCTTGGGATAGGCGCCCGGCACCAGCCGGTCGTTCGCGTCCAGCAGGTCGCGGAAGCCGCGGTTGCCGTTGCTGTGCTGATAGATGCTGAGCCCGGCGTTGAGCTTCACGCCCTCGAAATTGTCGATCAGGTTGAAGTTGACCACGCCCGCGATCGCGTCCGAGCCATAGACCGCGGAGGCGCCGCCGGTCAGCACCTCGACGTTGCGCACCAGCGCGGCGGGCACCTGGTTGAGATCGGACGGGACCGACTTGGGGCTGCCGTAGGGAAGCCGCTTGCCGTTTACCAGCACGAGCGTCCGCACCGGCGTGAGGCCGCGCAGGTCGACCTGCGCGGTGCCGGTCGCTTCGTTGGAATTGGCCGAACCCTGCGCGGCGAACACCTGGGGCAGCTGGTTCACCAGGTCCTCGCTGCGGGTCGCGCCGCGCGTGACGAACTCCTCGCCGGTCACCTGGATCACCGGGCTGATGCTGGTGGCATTGGCCGAGCGGATGCGCGATCCGGTGACGACGATGGTGGCGCCCTCCGCCTCTGCGGCGGCCTGGGCGGGGTCGGCGGCGGGAGGGGCGACCGAGGCGGTCGCCGGCGCGTCCTGCGCCGCGGCGGGAAGCGCGACCGCGCCCCAGATGATGGTGGTGGCCAGCAGGGCCGAGCGATGCCTGATGTTCACGTCCCTTGTCTCCCTCTTGGGCGCGCATCGTCGCGAGCGACGGGCACGCGTCTGTCCGCGCCGCGCCGCCCCGCGCGGACGGGCGCCTGTTCCTCCGGTGGTCGCGGCCGTTGTCGGCCGTCGTCAGTGGGTGTTCAGTATCGCCAGCTGGTGAGGTCGGCGCCCTTGGGGGCGCTAGCCTCGATCCGCTTCAGGATCTTGGGCAAGTAGAAGCTATTGTAGCGCAATCGGCCGATCGCGTTGGACGTGGCATGGTCGCCGTTCCAGCAATGTTCGCGACGATCGCCATAATCCACCTCGCCGCCATAGGCCGGCTTCGTCGTCTTGAGGAAATCCTCCATCAGGTAGACGGCATTGTTGAGGTAGAAATTGTCCATGTCGCCGACATAGATGTGGATCTTGCCCTGAAGCTTCGGGGCCAGCGTCTTCCAGTCGCGTTGAAGGATGTAGCGCAAGTCGTAATGCTCGCGCCAGTAAGCGGCGACCTCCTTGTCGATGACGCCGGTGCGCTTGTCCCAGATGCGCTTCGGATAGCCGTCGGCACCCTGCGGCGAGTAGACGGCTTCCCAGATGTCCCATTGACCGCCCGAACGCGACTTGTCACCGAGCACGAGCTCGAGCCGGTTCTCCTGCTCGATGGTGTAAGGGACATGGCCGAGCCAGTCGCGCTTGCCCGGATGCTCGACGCTGCCGAACGGCCCTTCGTAGCGATAGGCGTTGGCGTCGCGGTAGATGTCCACCGTCATGGTCTGGCGGAAGTCGATCGGGTCCGGGCAGGCGGCGAAGGCGCCGTTATACTGGTCAGGGTATTTGACCTGCACGCCCAGCGCCTCCCACCCGCCGGTCGACCCGCCGTAGAGGAACCGCGCCCAGCCCGCGCCGAGGCCGCGATAGCGGCGCTCCAGCTCGGGAATGAAGTCATAGGTGATGGCGTCGCCATACGGCCCGAGATTGGCCGAGTTCACCGCATAGCTGTCGTCGTAATAGGGGTTGGAATGGTCGATCTCGACGACGAGGTAGCGCGGGAACTTGTCCGACACCCATTTCCTGTAGAAGTCGTAGGCCTCCTGCTGTTCCTCGCGATTGTAGCAGGGAAGGCCGAAGCGCTCGCTCGGCTCGCACTTGAGGTTCGGATCGGGCGGCGTGGTGCGGAAGCCGCCGAAATCGTCCGGGAAATGCCCGTGGAAGATCATCAATGGGTAATGCGCTTCGGGATGCCGGTCGAAATCGCGCGGGACCAGCACGTGGCCGCGGATGTAGATGTCGCGACCCCAGAATTTGGACAAGCGCTCGCTGCGCACCTTGAAGTGGCGGACGAACTCGGTGTCCTTCGGCTCGGCGATCGGCGGGTTCACGCGGTCCAGCTCGAGCGCGATGGTCGCGCTCCCGGCGGGATCAAAGTCGATCTCGCGCGGGGTGCCGACGAGATTGCCCGGCTCCAGCCGCCAGTTCTGACCTGCCCCGCGCGGGGCGGGAAGCTTGACGGTGCGGCCGTTGGCCAGCTTGTACGTGTCGTAGCGGTGCAGCACCGGCTGCGCCCAGTAGCGCCCCTTGGGGACCTGCGCGGTGCTGAGCGCGGGGAAGCCGAGCACGTCGGCGCCGACGGTGGCGGACTGGCCGCGCCGCAACCCGTCGACGGTGACGCCGAACACCTGCGCGCCAACATAATCGGGGCGGACCTGAAAGCGCGGCTCGGTCTGCTTGTCCTTCGTCAGGATCACCAGCACGCGGCCGTCGACCTGGTCGGCCGTGGCGCTCGCCGGCAAGGTGACGCGAAAATCATCCGCCAACGCCGGCGCGGTCGTCGCCAGCAACATCGCCCATCCCGCCGCCCACCGCTTCGCCATCCGCCGTCCCCCTCTTCAAGCCTGCCCGCGTCCCCCGGTCACTCCGATGGGATCAGCGTGATCTCGGTCTGTCGCCCGTCGATGAAGCGCACCCGCCGCCCGTCGTAGAAGGCGTTCTCCTCCGCGCGGAACTGCACCTCCTGTCCGCCCCACTCGGGGACCGGGGCATAGGCCGCGAGTTCGATCGACCAGGCGGTGTCGGCGTGGATCGGATATTCACCGCGCTCGTCGCCGCTCTGCTTGTCCCAGAAACCGATCGCCGTGCCGGCGGCATGGCCGTGATAGCCGAGGGGATGCGTGTAGATGCTCGGCTTCAGCCCGGCGGCGATTGCCTTGGCGCGGGCCGCGGCCAGTACCTGGTTGCCGCTCTTGCCGACCTCGAAGGAGGAGAGCAGCGCGTCCTGCACCCCGTTGGCCGCCTTCAGCCCCGCGGCCAGACCCGCGGGTACCGCGGTCTCGCCGGGCTTGAGAACATAGGCGAGATGCTGCGTGTCGGTGTTGAGACGGAGATAGGTGATGCCGAAGTCGGTCCACAGCAGGTCGCCCGGCCGGATCACGGTGTCGCCCTCCAGCATGGTGGGCGAGCCCTGCCGGATGATGCCGACCGAGGGCTGGAACCAGGTGGCGAGCCCGAGATCGGAGACACGCTGACGATACCACCACACGACGTCGTCGCTCGTCGTCCGCCCCGGCGTGATCGCCTTGCGCGAGAAGGCCTCGCCGATGATCCCGTGCGCGAGCCGCAGGATGCCGGGGTAGATCCGCGTCTCCGCGGGGATGCGCGTCTCCAGCCAGCCGATCGCCAGCCGGTCGCCGGGCACGATCCGCTCGCGCAGGTCGGGGCGGAGCGCCGCCTTCATCTCGTCATATTGGCTCAGCGTCATCCCGTCGGCGAAGGCGGAGACGGCCGAGGTGTTGATCGCGATCTTGCGCGGGTCGCGCGCGGCGATCAGCTCGGCCACGGCCTTCCATTGGTCGGGCTGCTTGTCGGGGTCCCAGGCCGGGCTGAACAGGCCGCCGAGGCCGTAGCGGCTCACCGTCAGCCGCTCGATCGGCTTGCCCGCTCCGGGATCGAAGAAGATCAGGATGGTGCGGCGGCGCGCGTGCAGGCTTTCCGAGTTGAGCATGGTGGCGACCACCGGCTCCTCGAAATATTCGCGCGCCATCAGCACCCACATGTCGATGCCCTGCTGCCGCATCAGCCGCGGGACGATCGTGTCCAGCCGCTCGGCGAGGATCGCGTTCTGCAGCTTGGCCCGATCGCGGATCGACAGCACGGGGGGCAGCGCCGGCGCGCGCTGCTCGGTCTCGCTCATCGGCAGGATCGGCACCGCCACCGGCGCCTGCGCCATCCGCTGCCCCATCTGCGCGCGCGACGGCCCCTGCGCGGCGGCGTCGCTCGCCGGCCCCGGCATGCCCAGCAGCAGCACTGCCGCGCACCCCAGAAGCGCGGATCGCCTGCCCGGTCCCATCGTCTACCCCCTGATCTCTGCCCTGTTGCGTGAAAGTGAACGCAATTCTATGCACGTGTCAACCCGCCAATTCGGCGCCGTGCCCGCCGTGCCGATTGTCGGCGCGAGGCGGAGCGGCCATGGGGGCACGCGGCGTGATCGCGACCGGTCGGCCGGGTCGGCGGTCGGGCGGACAGGTCGCAGAGAGAGGATGCGCAGTGACCAGGAACCGGATGTTCGATCCGACCAGCGAGGCGTTTCGCCTGGCCACGTCGCCTTTCTATCTGATCGCCCACGCCGATTACATGTATCACCGCAACATGGACGCGGTGCTGTCCGCGCATGGCGCGAACAAGGCGATGTACCGGATCATGACGGTGCTGCGCGATCACCAGCCGTGCCGGATGACGGACCTGGCTGACATGGCGCTGATCAAGCGGCCGACGGTGAGCCGCATCGTCGAACGGATGGGGGAATTGGGCCTCGTCGACACCGCGCAGAGCGAGGAGGACAGCCGCGCCACCGACGTGCGCATGTCGGCCGCGGGCCGCGCGCTGCTCGACACGCTGACGCCGCTGGTCGCGCCGCTGTTCGTGGAAGCCACGAGGGGGCTCAGTCACGACGAGCTGCAGCGCTTCGTCGCGACGCTGCAGATCATCGGCAGCAATCTGGCGCACCCGCGCGACAAGGACTCGCCGCCCGGTTGACAGCGGCCACCTTCGCGCTCGATACGTTCATTTGAACGCGATACGGGCATTCGGGGGCGCTGGGGGCGGCATGACGGAGCGATCGGACACGGGCCCGTGACCCGCGGGCGTGATCGCGCGCCGCCTTGGGGCGGCGCCGACACCGCGTCCTTCTGGCAGGCGGAGGCCGCCGACGTCGTGGCGCATCCGCCGCTGCGCGGGGTGGTCGAGGCGGAGTTCGCGATCGTGGGCGCGGGCATCGCGGGCCTGTCGCTCGCGCTCCAGCTCGCGCTGGCAGGTCGCGAGGTGGTGGTGGTCGAGGAGAGCGTGCCAGGGGCGGGGGCGCTGGGCGCCTCCGCGGGCATCGTCGCGCCCCAGCTGGTCCGCACCACGCCGGCGCGGGTTCTCGCGCGGCTCGGCCGCGAGGTCGGCGGCGGCTGGCTTCGACTGATCGGCGAGAGCGGCGGCCACCTGTTCGACCTGATCCGCGAGCATGCGATCGCCTGCGACGCGCGGCCGCAGGGGTTCGTGGCGCCCGCGCGCGGAGAAGACGCGCCGCGCCGGTTGGCAATGGTGGTCGAGCAATGGCGTCCCTTCCGCCGCGATGTCACCGTGCTGGACGCGGCGGCGGTCGCCGCGCTGACGGGCACCGCCGGCTATACCGCCGCGGTGCTGGACGCTAGCGGGGGCGGAGTGGATCCGGTGCGGCTGGCACAGGGGCTCGCGGAGCGGCTGGTCGCGGCAGGCGGGCGCCTGTTCCATCATAGCCCGGCGACCGCGCTGAACCGCGAACCGCAGGGCTGGCGCCTGCTCACCGCGGGCGGGACGGTGCGGGCGGCCGGCGTCGTGCTGTGCGCCAATGGCGGCAACCACCGCCTTCATCCGATGTTGCACGAGACGGTTTTGCCGATGCGCATCCATGAACTCGTCACGCGGCCGCTGTCGAGCGCGATGCGCGCCGCGGTGCTCCCGCACGGGCAGGCGCTGACCGATCTAGAGCGCGATATCTTCTCAATCCGCTGGATCGCGGGGGATCGGCTGCTGACCTATTATCCCGTGTCGGCGCACGCGACCGCTGACGCTGTCGAGATCGCGGTGAACGATCGGCTGCGCGCGATGCTGCGCTATCATGAGCCGGTCAGGATCGCACACCTGTGGCAGGGCGTGGCGTGGATGAACAGCAGTCTTCTGCCAAGAGTGGTGCGGCTCGACGACCGTCTGCTTGCGGTGCAGGCATGCAATGGCCGCGGCATCGCCACCAACGCAATCGTCGGTCGCGAAGTGGCGCGGATGCTCTTGGCACCGCAGACCTACCGGCCACAGATCGCGCTGGACGTACCGCGTGCAATCCGCGGTTTCGCGCTTGCCCGGCACCTACCAAACGTGCTGTTGCATGGTGCTCGGGCCGTGGCGCGATGGACGCGACGATGAGCCGTCGATCCAGCCGGGGGGCGGGGGCGAATGGTCGAGAATGCGATACTGCCGGTGGTGCTGGCTCTGGCGATGCTGGTGGCCGGCCTCGACATGGATCTGCGCCGGCTGCCCAACAGACACGTCGCGGGGCGCACGCTGATCGCGGGTCTGATAGCGTCGGCGGTCCTGCTGCCGACGGCCGGGCTGGTGATCGCCGCCTGCTTCCGCGATCAACCAGCTTTTGCATTCGGGCTGGCGTTGCTCGCTGTGTCACCAGCGGGCCTCCTAGCGGGGCCGATGACGAGCGCGGCCGGGGGCGCGGCTGGGGCCGCGGTAGCACTGACCACATCCTCCAGCCTGCTCTATCTCGCGGTGGCGCCTCGTCTTATTCCTGCTTTGGCGACCTGGCTTGATGTATCCGTAGGGGTTGTCGACGTGCCTGGCCGCGACATTCTAACCAGTGTTTCCAGCATCTGCGTCTTGCCGCTCGTTCTCGGCGCCGCCCTCCAACGGATTGCGCCGAGGCATGCCCGCTCGGCAAAGCGGATTATCACTCCGCTTGTCCGGCCACTACTAGCCTGTGTGTTGACGTACATTCTGCTCGACAATTTTGACGCACTCTGGCGCTGCTCGGTGAGCCTGTTAGGCGCCACGCTCCTCCTCAATGTGATAGCTGTATTGATCGCGGGCGGGATGGCCGCTGTCGCAGCATGCCGTCACGTCGATCGGCTCGCCATCGAGAGTTCTTGTCTTATTCGGCAGGAAGGTACGGGCATCTTCGTTGCTGCCGTCATTTTTGATGAGACTGCGGCGGCACTGCCATTGATTGTAAACAGCATTACCGCACTTTTTGTCGCGTATCTGCTGCGATCCCATCGGCGCGCCAGTCACCTAACGTACACTAATCAAGCGGTGGTTTAGCTTGACAGGGTCCTTACCAGAAATTGGGGCGGCGTGCTCCGGCTGTATGAATGACCGCTCTCGGGGAGCCATTATGCTAGCTTGAACGACGGGTTTTTGGGTCCTCGGCACGAGAGGGAGGGGCTGCAAGCGCCCATAAATAGACGCTTAGCCGTTCGCAGAGGGAACCGAAAACCGACGATCGTTCATGATCAGCAAGCCGATCCCCGCAACTTGAGGGGGTAGCTCAAAACTGCCATTGTACGGCATGTTCCGAGCTACTGCGACTCGCGCCCTTGCTTCGGCTTCAATCTGCCTTTTAGCGACCGCCTGCGAGTGGACGTGGATGGAACAAACAGTCCGATTCCAAGATGGTCTGGTACTGACCTTTCAGCATCGCTCAAGTGGCACATTCCGCACCGTCGCTAGGAATGAGAAGGGTAGCTTTACTTCCGACTTTAATACTGGCCGAGATGCCCGGCATGTCAGCCTATACCGTTCGCCAAGTGGAGGAATCATTGTGGCTGATTATGGCGAGACTCCGCTGGTTATTACATTTGATGAGTCGGGTTCTCCCCTGATGGCCGGAGTCGAAATTCTGAGGAAGGAATTCGAGATTGCGGGCCAGTGGCGATATATTGGCTCGGTGCACCGCAATACCGAAAATCATTTGGTGTTCTATCCAAACGATACAGAGTGCCAAATCTTTGACGATGGACCGCTCGGACGAGTGGCTCGATCCCCTCCTCCATGTTCTGGATTATACTCTTGAGCCTGGTGCCGACTATGTAGGCATGCGTCGCCATTGCCAGCTGGCGCTTAGGGAATACCGGTCCAGCGCCGAGCGCTGGGATGAACAGAAAGCAGCTCACGCCCCGTTGCGGCAATGAACGTGCCCGTCCGCTTTCCTGCCAATCAGGCCAGCCGGATAGCTGCGCAGATTGCCCAGAAGGCTCGGGCGGCGAGATGAACAAGCGTCCGGAGTCGGGTGGCCGACAGGCGGCCCTGAATGACCGCAATTGGGTCTCGGCGCAGTGGGGAAGGGGCGAGAACGCCCAATAATCAGGAAGGCCGTTGCCCTCAACTTCGGACGTTCGGACGCCAATGCAGGTGGGCCGAGCTGTAAACGAGTTGAATCGAGGCGGAAAATCCCTGCGTTACGATGGCTTCCTTCCGCTGGGGTATCGCTTCCGTTAGGAACCGCTGTACCCGTTGTACCCGTTGTACCCGCTGTACCGGCTGTAACCACTGTACCCGCTATACGGCGCCTTCGACTGCGGCGACGCCTGCCGGCCCTCTTCATGTTCCCGACAGCCTTAACGCCGCGCCGACACGATGCCCGCCGACCGCAAGCAGCGAGGTAGTCGTCTGCGGAGGCGGAAGGGCAGGTTCTGAGCGGCGCTGCGCGCCGGGTCGCTGAGGCGTAGCCGAGGCTGGTTCATGGGTCGTGTCCGGGGTTGGCCGCAGATGCTGCGAGGTGGCTTCCAGAGAGCGACAGTGGCCGGTATAACAACGCCGTTCAGAAGCCGATGAGCCTGACCGAAAGGCAACACTATGGCGAAGTCACTGGACGCTGAAATGGCCGCGATCGAAGCTGACGAGCGGAAGATCGCCGAGCGCCGTCAGGCGCATGCGGCGAGGCTCCGCGAGGCGGCTGTCGGGACGGTCGAAAGGGCAGGGCTGCTTAAGCTCCCGCTCGATCGACTTGAGGGGCTGATGAAGGCGGTGAAGACGCTGGGCGTCGACGAGGTGGAGAAGCGGCTCACGGCGACAGCCTGAGCCGGTTCGAGACCGATGGTCACGGCGATGGCCGCACGGGGCTGCTACCCTGTGCGGCCATTCTCTTTTCAGTGAGGATCCAGGCGCAGCCGGCTTGAGATTCGCAGGCAAAAAAAGGGACGCGCCAGCCATCAGGCTGGGCGTCCCTGTGGGTTGCTCTGAGTGCCGAGCGGGGCCGTTAGGCCCATGCGAGATGGTACTCGCCGTCGATGGGTTTCAGGGCCGCCATGGTGGTCAGCGCTTCGACGTAGCGGGTCATGTGCGGATCGTCGTCCAGCCTTCACCGGATGCCCCGGGTCCATGAGCCGGTCGCGCAGCTCCGACATGGGCACGGCACCGCAGCTTTCCTCGTCCAGTCCGAGGCTGGCGAGGATTGCATAGGCATTGCCGTTGGCGACCTCCAGCTCGAGCGCGGCGTCGGGGTTGAGGCCGAGGCCGAGCTTGATGTCGCCGCCCGGTTCAGCCTGCCAGATGCGCGCGCGACGGCCGAGGAATTGTGCCTCGTCGACGACGGTCATGACGGCGGGATCCCAGTCGAAACAGCGCGCGATCGACGCAAGCGCAAGCGGACAGACGCGGACCTCGATCTCGAACGTCCTGGAGGCCGGATCGCCGTGGGTCGGAACCACCATGGCGACGCCGCTGCGCACGACATGGCGGCCGAGCAGATCGCGCAACGCGCCGAGCTGGTCAGGGGTGATAATAGCAGGGGAGGACGACAGAATGTTGTGGCCGTCGTCGACGCGGAACGTGATGGTCATCTCGACCTCCTTCGTTGAACCCGCGTCTCCCCTTCTCCCTCTTCTCCGGCGAGGTTGTACCGCCCGGCGACCGGGGTGGTTCGGCTGCTTCCATCCCCGGCGAAGAAGGCTCTCTAGAGGGGGCGTCAGCAGCGCCAGGGCGGGCTCGATGCCCGCACTGGCGCTTCCCCGGCCGAGGCGTAGCGAGGGCGGCCGAAGGGGCCGTACGATGCGAGCGAGCCGGGGCGGGGGCAGGGTGCAGGGGGCATTGTGCAACAGAAAAGGGCCGCCCGGTTGCCCGAGCGGCCCTTGGTTTCCGTGGCGGTCAGCGGGGCCTTACGGCCCCGCGTCGTTACTTTACCAGCTGCACGTAGCTGGCGATACCGACCAGTGCGGTGCCCTGCAGGATCAGGAACCACTTGAGGTCGTCGATCGAGGTCTGCATGCCCTTGAGGCCTGCCTCCAGCTTCGCTTCCATAGAACCGAACCGCGCATCCATAGTGGTGCGCATCGCTGCGACCTCGGCTTGCAGTGGCTTGATGGCGTACCCGACGTTCATGTCGATGTGTTCCTCGACAGCGGCGACTGCGCGCGCAGCCACATCCTCGACGACATTAGCCGAAATCAGGGCCTGAAACAACGTGACCTGCATGTCTGTTCCTCCTTCGTCTCTGTGACGGTGCTCACGCGTCGGTCGGGGCGGCGAGGGTCAAGGACCGCGTAGCGGCCGCGTCAGCGGCGGTGGGGGTCACGATTTTGCGTAGCAAAATGGCGGGGCCCCGCCGTCCTTGAGGCTCGCCGTGCCGGCCGACAGACTGGGACGACTTGAAAGAGAGTTTACCCCCGCGGCAGCAGCGCCGGGGCGGGCTCGATGCCCGCACCGGCGCTTCCCCGGCCGATGCGTAGCAAGGGTAGGCCGAAGGGCCGGACCGAAGCGAGCGAGCGGGGTGGCGCGCCGGGTTGTTCACGGCCGACCCGAAACCCCTTTCAGCGGGGATGCGGACGCCAAGCGGCCGGGCGCGTGCTTGGAATCGCGCCGCCGAAAGGCCGGGCCGCCACCCCTCGATCGGCCGTGAACAAACCGCCTCTACTGCCGGGACGCTACGCGCAGGTTAGCCGGCGTGGTTAAGCTCGCCAGCCGCCGCCAGAAACCTGCGTCAGCGCCTTACCGGAAGGGGGAAGGTGATCGAGCGCGCGGCGACCAGGTGCGGCCCGCCGGGGCCGCGCCAAGGCGTCGCGCGCGCGGTCACGCCCGAGGATCGCCTCTGGTACCGGCGCCAGTTCGCGGTTCCGGCCGACTGGCAGGG
>NZ_JBLFFI010000007.1:0-126854 GCF_051400595.1 Sphingomonas larreae | reverse complement strand
CGCACCTTGAATGCGCCAGACCCGCAGACCACCGTCCACATGTCCCTTCATCTTAACCTACAATGTCAAAGAGCCGCGAAAAACCGGCGCCCCGTCGAACTCCCTTTTACCGGAGCGACGCTGGCACCTGATCTAGCGCTGACCGATGGGGCGTTCCAGCGAGTGGCCCGCCCCGTCGAGAAGTCGGCTTATATGGGCGGTCCAACATGCCGTCAACGACAAAATGCAAAAAAGTGCGCGAGCCGCGGAACCGATCCCATTTAACAAGGACGACGCCAGTTTGTCACTGAACCGTCACCGGCGCGACCTAGCCCCCGCTCCCAACGGCACAACGCCGTATCAACAACATATTTGGGGGTTCCTCGTGAGAAAGCACGTGCTCGCTTGCACGGCCGCTATGGCCATCTGTCTGACGGCGCCCGCCGCGCTGGCGCAGGAGGCCGCGGCGCCGCAGGGTGCCGACACCGCGGCGGACGACATCATCGTCACCGGCTCCACCCGCGCCGAGCGCCGCTTCGACGTTTCTTACGCGATCAACTCGGTCTCGCAGGACGAGATCCAGCGCATCGCCCCGCTCAACACCGCCGACCTGATCGGCCAGCTTCCCGGCTTCCAGACCGAGTCGACCGGCGGCGAGGTGCAGAACATCTATCGCATCCGCGGCCTCCCCAACGACGGCGGCTTCGTCAGCTTCCAGCAGGACGGGCTGCCGCTATTCCACGAGAATGACGGCTTCTTCTTCCGCGGCGACGCGCTGATCCGCCCGGATCTGATGACCGAGCGACTCGAGGTGGTGCGCGGCGGCCCCGCCCCGGTCTACGCCAGCTACTCCGGCGCGATCGTCAACGCGGTGACCGTCACCGGACGCGACGAGTCGCGCGGCAAGGCGCGCGTGACGCTCGGCGACACCGGGCTGTACCGGCTCGACGCGGTCCAGTCGGGCAAGCTCGACGACAGCACGAATTACGCGGTCGGCGGCTTCCTGCGCTACCATGACGGCTATCGCGACAACGGCTTCCCCAACGACCGCGGCGGGCAGATCCGCGCCAACCTGACCCACGACACGGGCACCGGCACGCTCAAGGTCAGCGCCAACTATGTCAACGACCACAACGTCTTCTACCTGCCGATCCCGACCGCGGATCCGCGCGACCCGAGCCGCTCGCTCGATCGCTACATCGACTATTTCAGCGGCACGATGAACTCACCCGCGCTGCGCGACGTCAACCTGAAGTATCGCGACGGCGCCGGCGTGATCCAGGGCCGCTCGAGCGATCTCGCCACCGGTCGCCACATGCAGATGTTCAACGCCGGCGTGCAATATGACGCGGATCTCGGCGACTGGCTGGTTTCCGCCAAGGCGGGCTTCACCAAGGGCAGGCTCGACTTCACCGCTTTCTACTCGACCACCAATCCGAGCGACGGCAACGCCTTCGCCAACTCCTATCTCACCGCCTCGCGCACCGCCTTCGGGCCGGTCGCATCGATGGGCTATGTTCTTGCCGGGACCAGCACCGTCTACGACCCCTATGCCGCCTCCGGGTTGGTGGTGCAGGGCCAGTATCGCGACATCCACTCGCGCTTCTACTCGGCGCAGGGCGACCTGAGCGTCGCGCGCGCGTTCGATACCGCGATCGGACGGCACGACCTCAAGGTCGGCGTTTATGCCAGCGCCTATGGCGCGAGCGCCGAGTCGATCTACCAGAACTATCTGATCGAGGTGGCGGGCAAGCCGCGCACGCTCGACCTGGTCGCCTACTCCGCCGCAGGCGCGGTGCTCGGCCGTGTCACCGACAATGGCGCGCTCAACTATGCCGCCACGCTCACCAAGGGCGACGCCGACGCCAAGATGGTCGCGGTCTACGCCAACGACACCTGGGAGATCGTGCGCGGGCTGCGCGTCGACGCGGGCATCCGCCACGAGCGCTACGATTATGCCGGCTATGCCGCCAACACCGCGCAATACAATCTCGGCGATCCGGCCACGCTGGCGGACAATGCCACGCGCGGCTTCACCGGCACGATCACCAATCGCGAGCTCAACCCCAACATCACCAACTGGACCGCGGGCGTGAACTACGACTTCACGCGCCACTTCGGCCTCTACGCGCGCGCCTCGCACCTGGAGACGCCGCCGTCGATGCAGGTGACCTACACGATCAACCCGACGATCATCACCACCAAGGCGGACCAATATGAGGTCGGCATCAAGCTGCAGTCGGGCGGCTCGTACCTCTACGCCACCGGCTTCTACACCAACTTCGACCCGCTCAACGCCTCGTTCCTTGCCTTCGACCCCACCACCGGGCGCAACGACGTCAACGTGCCCTTCATCGGCGAGGCGCAGATCAAGGGCATCGAGCTCGACGGTCTGCTCAAGGCGACGAACTGGTTCCAGCTCAATGCCGCACTCACCGTCAGCAGCCCGGAATATCGCAACTTCCGCAGCAGCACCGGCGCCGACCCGCAGGCAGCCGAGGGCAAGCAGATCGTGCGTGAGCCCAAAGTGTACGGCAATCTGCGCCCGACCTTCCGCTTCGCCGCGGGCGACACCGACATCGACCTGTACGGCCGCTGGAACTACATGGGGAAGCGCTACGTCGACATCTACAACAACACCGCACTGCCCTCCTATTCTACCTTCGGCGCGGGCGTGACCGCGACCCGGGGCGACTGGCAGGTGCAGGTGGTCGGCGACAATCTCACCAACGCCAAGGGGCTGACGGAGGGGAACACGCGCACCGACAATCTCAGCGGGCAGGGCACCGCCAACGCCATCTATGGCCGCCCGATCTTCGGGCGCAACGTGCGGCTGACGGTGACGCGGTCGTGGTGAGCCGGCGCGCGGGTCTCGCCCTGCTCGCCGCGGCAGTGCCGCTGGCGGCAGGGGCGGCGCCCGCCACCCCGGCCAGCGCGGCGCCGGTGCGCGATCGCACCAGCGAGGCGCTGGCGGCGCGGCTGTTCCCGCTGCTGACGCGGCTGGGCACCAGCGCGGTGCCCGCCGCTCTACGCGCGGCCCGTGCCAGCCGGGCCGCCGCGTGCGGCGACGACGCCGCGTGTGTCGCGCGCGCCGCGCGCTGGGAGGCGGGGGAGATCGACGCGCTGCTAGCCGCCTTGCCCGCGCGCGCCGCCGCACTGCCTGGCCTGCCGGACGACGGCGCGGCCGCGCAGTTGCGCCGCGAGCTGCGCGGCGTCACCGCAATACTCGACGTCTATGCGCTCGGCGCCGCGCCGCGCTATCCCGCGATCGACGGACCGGAAGTGGCGCCGGACAGCGCCGAGGCGCGCACCCGGCTCCGCGCCGCGGTGGCACTCGCAGCGACCCCGCGCGCGGGCACGCTCGATCCCAGCGTCGAGCTCGCACTGGGCCTGCTCGCGACCAACGATCGCACCGATGCCATCGGCGTCAGCGCCGGGCCGGCCGGCCCGCTCGACGCGCCGGCACGGCGCCGTGCGCGCGCGCTGGACTGGTCGCGCTATCGTTACAGCGCGCTGATCGTCACTGGCGTCGGCCCCGAAGTACCCGACATGCCGCTCAGCCCGGGCGGCCAATATCATGTTCGCCTCGCGGCGAGCCGCTACGCCGCGGGGGATGTCGCGCTGATCATCGTCAGCGGCGGCCGCGCCCATCCGCGCGCGACGCGCTTCACCGAAGCGGTCGAGATGCGCCGCGCGCTGATCGAGCGCTATGGCGTGCCGGCGACGGCGATCGTGCTTGAGCCCTATGCGCGGCACACCACTACCAACCTGCGCAACGCGACCCGCGAGCTGGCCGCACTGGGCGCGCCGCTCGACCGGCCTGCGCTGATCGTCTGCAACCCCGAGCAGAGCCGCTATGTCGAGGGCACCGCCTTCGCCGAGCGCAACCGGCGCGAGCTCGGCTATCTGCCCGGCACGATCGGACCGCGGCGCTCGCCCACCGAGATCGAGTTCCGCCCCGCGCGCGAGTCGCTCCGGGTCGACCCGCTCGACCCGCTTGACCCCTGATACGAGGATTCGCCGATGCGCCTCCCCGCCCTGCTTGCCGCCGCGCTGCTGCTCGCCCCCGCCCCAGCATCCGCCTGGGGGCACCGCGCGCACGCTGCGATCGACCGTGCTGCGCTCGCCGCGCTTCCAGTCGACGGCCCATTGTTCCTGCGCCGCCACGCCGACATGATCGCCGATTCGGCCACGCTGCCCGACAGCTGGCGTTCGGCCAGCGAGCCGTTCAGCAAGATCGAGGAAGATCCGAACCACGGCTGGTTCCGTGAACAATTCGCCTTCCTTCGCCCGATCCCGCGCTCGCGCTACGCCTTTGTCATCGCACTCTATCGCGAGCACGAGCGGCTCAAGGAGAGCGACCCGGCGCGCGCGGTACGGACCAACGTGCGCTGGACCGGTACCTTGCCCTATGCCGCGATGGAGAGCTACGGCCGGCTGGTGGTGGCGATGCGCGCGGTGCGTGCCGCCGGTGCCGACCGACGCGCTGCCGACCTGGCAGAGGGGCAGGCCGCCTATCAGGTGGCGCTGCTCGGTCATTACATCGGCGACGGCGCGCAGCCGATGCACGATTCGATCCATCACGACGGCTGGGTCGGCGACAATCCCGCCGGTTACACGCGCGACCGCAGCGTCCATGGCCGCTTCGAGAGCGGCTTCGTCGATCTGATCGGCCTGAGCGAACGCGATCTCGCGCCGCGCCTGGCCCCGCTCGGCCACGCGCAGGGCGACTTGTTCGACGCGGTGCTGGCCTATCTCGACCTCGCCGGGAGCAAGGTGGAGCTGACCTACCAGCTCGAGAAGCGCGGCGGCTTTGCGGACCCGAAGGACGCCGCGGTGCGCGCGCTGGTGATCGAGCGCGCGGCGAGCGGCGCCGCGATGCTGCGCGACATGATCGCGCGAGCGTGGCGGGAGAGCGCGTCGGCGCCGCGGCGCGACCCGCCCGACCCGTTGGATCTCGGGGGCGCCGACTTCGATCCGGCGACAGGGTCGGCGCCGCCGGCGCGGTAAGCGGACGAGGCCTGAGTCGTTATCCCGTCCTCGAGCCGAAATCGCGCCAGTGAGCCTTTGCTCCTAACCATCGTCATCCTGGGTTGAGCCGGGATCCATGGTGCCGCAAGAGCAGCAGGCGTTGCTCTCCCAGGACGATGAATCCCGGAACGTGTCCGGGATGACGATAGTGGAAGTGAAAGCGCCACGGTCACGCCTTTGGCCGGCTCCGGTCGCGCGACCTACTCGTCCATCGTTGCGCTCGCAGGACCATGGCTCCCGGATCACGGCCGCGACGCCGATGCTCGCCGTGGCGCGAGGGACGCCGTGCCTCTTCACCCCGCCTTGATCATGCCGTGCATCGTCAGCCAGCGTGCGAAGGCGTCGAACCAACCGGTGCTCGTCGTCGCCTTGGGGTACATGCCGAAGCCATGGCCGCCCTGCTCGTAGAAATGGAATTCCACCGGCCGCTTCGCCGCGCGCCAGCGCTCGACCAGGCCGAACCCGCCATTGGCGAAAAATGGGTCATCCGCGGCCAGCGCGATGAACAGCGGCGGCGCGCCTGCAGGAACGTCGACCGCGGTGAGCGGCCCGTAGATGTCGCCAATGAACGCGGGGCGCGCCTCGGTCGAGGTGAGCGTGGTGGCGAGCGTCAGCATCGCGCCCGCCGAAAAGCCGACCATGCCAATCTTCTGCGGGTCGACGTGCCACTCCACGGCGCGGCGACGCACCAGCGCGAAGGCCGCGTTGGCGTCGGCGAGCTGCGGGGCGAGCTGGGTCGCCATCGCTGCAGGTTCCGGGCGCGGCGGGCGCGCCGCGGTGCCCGAGAACATCGCCCGCATCGATTCGGCGAAGGCGGGCATTCCGCTGGGCGTCTGGTTGAGCCGATACTTCAGCACGAACGCGGCGATACCGCGCGCGGCGAGCGCGCGCGCCACGTCATAGCCCTCATTCTCCATCGAGAGCGTGCGAAATCCGCCGCCCGGCGCCACGATCACGGCCGCCCCGCTCGCGCGCGCCGGATCCGGCAAGAACGGCGTGAGCGTCGCTTCGGTGACGTTGCGGGTAAAGACGCTGCCATATTGGCGGAACCACGATTCCTTCACCGTCGCGCCGGGGAGAGCGCCAGTGCCGAGCGGCAGCGCGCCGGGCTGCGACGGAGTCGCGATCGGAGTCATCTGGTCGTCCTGCGCCGCGGCGGGGCAGGACGAGGCCGCGGCCAGCGCGGCGGCGAGGCCGGACAATAGATGGCGTCGCGCGCGCGTGACGACGGAACGGTGCATCTCACTCTCCCATGTTATCGTTAACACGAGCCTATGCGGCAGACGTCAGGCTGTCCATAGCGCTCGCTGTGTCGGCGCCTCGCCGACGCGCGGGCTGACACGATGCACGGCCGTGCGCTATGAGCGAATGATGTCGCAGCCGCGCCAAGTGCTGATCGTCGGCGGGGGCACCGCCGGCTGGCTCACCGCCGCCTATCTGGCGCGCGCGCTCGGCGCCGGCACGGCGATCACCTTGCTGGAATGCCCCGAGATCGGAACGATCGGCGTGGGCGAAGGCGCCTTCCCAACGATTCGCGCGACGCTCCGCTTCCTCGGCATCGACGAGGGCACGTTCGTGCGCGAGGCCGGCGCTACGTTCAAACAGGGGGTGCGCTTCACCGGCTGGCAACCCGCCGCAGCGGATGAGCCGCACAGCTACTTTCACCCGTTCGATCCGCCCTATGAAGCCGAGACGAGCCTGGTGCCGCTCTGGCTCGAGCAGGACGCGCACGCCCGACTGCCCTTTGCCGAGGCGGTGACGATCCAGCACCGCGTCGCGGCGGCACGACGCGCGCCCAAGCTGCCCGCGGAGGGGGATTACGCCGGCCCGCTCAACTATGCCTTCCACTTCGACGCGGCGCGCTTCGCCGCGCTGCTGGCGGCGCGCGCGCGCGCGCTGGGCGTGACACACCATGCCGGGTGGCTGCGCGAGGTGGTGCTGGCAGCCGACGGCACGATCGCCCGCGTCGAGAGCGACGCGGGTTCGCTCGTGGCCGACCTCTATGTCGATTGCACCGGCTTCCGCGCCGAGCTGATCGGCCGCGCGCTGGGCTCGCGCTTCCACTCGGTCGCGGACCAGTTGTTCACCGATCGCGCGCTCACGTGCAAGCTGCCGTACGCGGATCCGGACGCGCCGATCGAGAGCGCCACCCTGGCCGCCGCGCATGCAGCCGGTTGGATCTGGGACATCGGGCTCGCCGGGGCGCGGGGGATCGGTTGCGTCTACGCCAGCCGCTATATGAGTGATGACGAAGCGGCGGCGACGCTGGCGCGCTACCTCGGACGCGACGCGGCGGCTGTGACGCCGCGGCCGATCCACTTCGCGCCCGGCTGGCGCGAGCGCTCGTGGGTCGGCAATTGCGTCGCGGTCGGGCTGGCGAGCGGCTTCCTCGAGCCGCTCGAATCGACCGGGGTGGTGCTGATCGAGGCGGCGGCGGCGATGATCGCGGAACTGCTGCCCGCGCGCGGGCCGGTGAACCCTCCGGCGGCGCGCTTCAATGCGCTGATGGCGGCGCGCTTTGAGAATATCGCGGCCTTCCTGAAGCTGCATTACTGCCTCAGCCGCCGCCCCGAGCCGTTCTGGCGCGACAACGCCGACCCCGCGACGATGCCGGCGCGGCTGCGTGGCTGGCTCGATCAGTGGCGGCACCGTCCACCGAGCCGGTTCGACTTCGAGCTGGAGAGCGAGACCTTCGCGCCCTTCAACTATCAATATATCCTCTACGGCATGGGCTTCCACAGCGACGGTGGCGCGACCGACCAAGCGGAGGCCGCGCGGCTGTTCGCGCGGCTGCGCGCCTTTGCGGAGCGCGCCGTGCGCGACCTGCCGCCGCATCGCACGCTGGTGGATCAGCTCGCTGCGCGCGCGCTCACCCCCGCGCGAACAGGTTCCTGAGCCAGAACGGCCCGCCGCGCGCGGCCTCGCGCCAGTCGAGCTCCTCGTCGGGGGCGCCCGCGACGTAGCGCCATGGATTGACCGTGCGCACCTTGCCGGGGCGGTAATGGGCGGGGTGCGGCGTCGCCAGCGTGAGACCGTGCTCCAGCGCGGTCGCGGCGAGCAATGCGTCGCGCGGCTCCGCATAGCCCAACGCAGCCGCGCGCCGCGCTACCGCGGCATCGACCGGCAGGACGCGGCCGTCGAAGGCGGCAGGAACGGCCTCCTCGGCCCAGCGCCGCAGCATCCCCGCCGCGCTCTTGTCCGCGCGTTCGAGCTGGAGCAGCGCCGTGGCGAGCTCACCCAGCGTGAGCGCCGAGATGAACAACGCGGTACGCGGCTGGCTCGCCGCCCAGGCCGCCACCGCGGGATCTGCCGTTCCCGCCTTGGCATGACGCAGCGCCCAGACGAGTTCGGTATCGAGCAGGTGCATCAGCGTGCCCAGCGCGTGATCGCGCGCCAGTCCGGTTCGAAGGCGATCGGTTCAGCGAGCGCGAGCCGGTCGGCCAATGTGTCGCCCTGCCCCGCGAGCTGACGGAACGACTCGAAGCTGAGCAGCACGTGCGTCGGTCGCCCGCGGTCGGTGATCAGCACGGGTTCGCGCGCCGCCAGCCGCTTCGCCTGGCTGACGTCCTGATTGAAGACCCGGCTCGAGAGCGTTCGCACGTACCTACCTGCCTAACCATGACGGCCTGCTTTGTAGGTACGATACTACAATGTGACCGCCTCGCAACGTTTCCGCATCTGGTCGCCGAAATCGACGGGTAAGAACGGCCAAACCCTTGCGCCTGATCCGCATCCTCTTCTTCTTGCGCAACGAGAGCGGGCGTGTCCGCCGGGGGGAGGAGCAACGATGAGCGACTGGGGCGCCAGCCTGTGGACGACGGTGACGAACGTCCTGGAACCGCATGGACCGGCCACCGCAGCCGCGGCGCGCAGCTATGCGCCGGGCGATTTCTCGATCCACCTCTTCCTCCAGCTCGCGGTCATCCTGCTCGCCTGCCGCGTCATCGGCTGGCTCGGGCGCAAGCTGCTCGGCCAGCCGCAAGTGGTGGGTGAGATGATCGCCGGCGTGGTGCTCGGCCCCTCGCTGCTGGGGCTGCTGTTCCCGGGGCTGCAGGGCGCGATCTTCCCCAAGGAGACGAAGAACGTGCTCTACGCCGGCGCGCAGCTCGGCGTCGGATTGTACATGTTCCTCGTCGGCACCACGCTGCGGCTCGATCATTTCCGCACCAAGGCACGCAGCGCCTCGTTCGTGTCGATGGCAGGGATCGCCGCGCCCTTCGCGATCGCGGTGCTGATCACCCCATTACTGCTCGGTGTTCCCGGCCTATTCGCGAGCGGGATCAGCCAGGCGAATGCGACGCTGTTCCTGGGTGCCTGCATCGCGCTCACCGCCTTCCCGATGCTGGCGCGGATCATCAACGAGCGCGGCCTGGCAGACAGTTCGCTCGGCACGCTGTCGCTCACCGCGGGCGCGTTCGATGACGCCTGCTCCTGGTGCGTGCTGGCGCTGGTGCTCGCCACGTTCGGCGGCGGCGCGGGCGTGGCGATCCTTGCGATCGGCGGCGGGCTGCTGTGGGCGCTGATCGTGATCCTCGCCGGACCGCGGCTGCTCGCGCCGATCGCGCGACGGGTCGAGCGCGAGGGCGAGCTCAGCCTCGCCAATTTCGCGCTGGTGATGATCGCCTTCTGCGTCTCCGCCTTTCTGATGGACGTGGTCGGCATCCACGCCATCTTCGGCGGCTTCATCCTTGGTGCGGTGATGCCGCGGGGGCTGCTGACCGCCGAGATCAAGCGCAAGCTCGAGCCGCTGACGGTGGTGCTGCTGCTGCCGATGTTCTTCACCTATTCGGGGCTGAACACGCGGATGGACATGGTGAACTCGCCCGAGCTGCTGCTGATCGCGCTGGGCGTGCTGGCCGCCTCGGTGATCGCTAAGGGCGGCGCCTGCTATCTCGCCGCGCGACTCTCGGGCGAGGACAATCGCACCGCCTTGGGGATCGGCGCACTGATGAACTCGCGCGGGCTGATGGAGCTTATCATCATCAACATCGGCCTGCAGAAGGGCATTATCGGGCCGACGCTCTTCTCGATGCTGGTGCTGATGGCGATCGTGACCACGATGATGGCCAGCCCGCTGTTCGAGCTGTTCTATGGTCGTCACGGCCGCGAGAGCGGCGAACTGGCGCGACTCGACCGCACGCTGGCCGAAGTGGGGTGACGCGACGAGAAGCGCCGGCCGCGGGAGGCGCTCGCCATTATGGGTCGACGCGAGCGGACGGGAAAGCGACGGTCACCAATCGCCTACCCGCCCCCTCATGGCAGCGGGTCTGGCTGATCGGCGGTTAATCTTGATCGCGCCACGCGCGGTGGCGAGACGAGCGCCATGTCGGACGCCCACCCCCTGCCCGCCCCTTCCGCCGCCGCCGACGCGCGGGTGCTGCCATGGTAAGGGGCGTTGCGCGCAAGTCGCGCCGGCTGCTCGCCTGGATCGCGCCGATCGTCGCCGCGCTGCCGCTCGCTTTCTATCTCGGCGGCACGTTGCTCACCTTGGGGGCGTTCGCGCCGGTCGGGCTCGCCGGACTGGGCGCGTTCAACGTCTCCGAGCTGGCGACCGCCGGCTGGCTCACGCTCGGCCCCGCCACGCTGGTCCTCGCCGCGGTGGCGGTGATCGCAGCATTGATCATGTGGCCGGTGGCCGAGCTGTTGACGCGGGCGCTGCTCGCCCGCGCGCCGCGGTCGACGGGCGTCGCAGTCGGGGTGGCAGGCGTCGCGTTCTGCGCCTATGCGCTGGCCACGGTCGACGGCGTGTTTCACTTCCTCATCGCCGTGTTTGCGCTCCTCGTGCTGGCGACGCTGGTGCTCGCGCAGCTGACCCGGACCGAGGCGGCGATGCGCGCGCACGTGCGTCCGCTCGGCTGGTTCGTGCTCTGCTTCGGCGTGGCGTTCGGCTTTGTCGCGCTCGGCGAGGCGGCATCGCCGTTCGGGTCGCGGACGGGCCCAGTCACACCGTCGCTGTTCATCACCGCGCACGCGCGGCGCTGCGTCTACCCGGTGCTACTCGGGCGCACCCGCCTGCTCTATGCCGATCAGGGCCGCGTCTTTCTTTCCGATTACGAGGAGAAGAGCCTGGTTCAGGTCGGACGCATTCCCGCAAGTGCGCCGCTGCTTCGCCACCCGCAAACGTGCGAGCACGCGAACGTGACGCTTCCCGGGTGGCTGCAATGACGGGACGGCAGGTCTGACTCAGCGACGCACCAGCACGTCCGGCCCGATCGCCGCAATGTCGGTACAGCCGGTAAGCGCCATGGCGACGCGCATCTCCGCCTCGATCAGCGCGAGCATCCGCGCGACCCCCGCCTCGCCGCCGGCGGCGAGCGCATAGGCCCAGGCCCGCCCGAGCAGCACCCCGCGCGCGCCGAGCGCCAGCATCCGCACCACGTCCAGGCCGGTGCGCACCCCGCCGTCCGCCAGCACGGTCAAACGGTCGCCCACCGCCTCCGCGATCGCGGGCAGCGCGCGCGCGGTGGAGGGCACGCCATCGAGCTGGCGGCCACCGTGGTTGGACACCACCAGCCCGTCGGCGCCCAGCGCCGCTGCCTCGCGCGCGTCCTCGGCGTCGAGCACGCCCTTGAGAATCAGGGGGCCGGTCCAGTCCTGCCGCACCGCCTCCAGGTCACGCCACGTCACCGTGGGATCGAAGTTGTTGCGCATCCAGCCGAGGAAATCCTCCAGCCCGGTCGCGTTGCCAAGCACGGGCGCGACATTGCCGAGCTGATGCGGTCGACCGTGCACACCGACGTCCCACGCCCAGCGCGGCCGTCGCAGTGCCTGGCCGAACCGCCGCGCCGCGCCACGCCACCCGCTCGCTCCCGCCAGCCCCGACCGATAATCGCGGTAGCGTGACCCGGGCACCGGCATATCGACCGTGAACATCAAAGCGTTGCACCCGGCGGCGCGCGCCTGATCGAGCAAGTCGCGCATGAAGCCGCGGTCGCGAATCATGTAGAGCTGAAACCAGAACGGCCGGGTCGTGCCGCGCGATACCTCCGCGATCGGGCAGGCCGACACGGTCGACAGGCAGAACGGCACGCCGGCTGCTTCCGCGGCGCGCGCCGCCTGGACCTCGCCACGCCGCGCGTTCATCCCGGCGAGGCCGATCGGCGCCAGCGCGACCGGCAGCGCCATCCGCTCGCCGAACAGCTCGGTCGACAGGTCGATCGTACCGATGTCGCGCAGCACGCGTTGGCGCAGCTCGATCGTTTCGAGATCGGCGACGTTCCGTCGCAACGTCGTCTCGCTGTACGAGCCGCCATCGATATATTCGAACAGGAAAGGCGGCAGGCGGCGTCGCGCAAGCTCGCGGAAATCGAGGGTGGAGGCGACGATTGTCATGGGCTCAGGGTTCACGAAGGCGATCGCGCGATGTAGCGCATAGGTGCAACCTGCATCCACTGGCGGCGGATGGCAACGTCCGCGGTCCACCATCTCCAGCCTTCGAGGTGATCACGATGAAACTCTGCCGCTATGGTGCGAAGGGGGCCGAGAAGCCCGCGCTGGTCGACGACGCGGGTGCGCTGCGCGACCTGTCGGGCGTGATCACCGACATCACCGCGGGCGAACTCGCACCGGCCGCGCTGGCGCGGCTGGCCGCGCTCGATCCCGCCACGCTGCCGCTGGTCGAGGGCAGCCCGCGCTACGGCGTGCCCGTCCGCGGCCCGCAGAAGTTCGTCGCGATCGGGCTCAATTACGCCGACCATGCGGCCGAGTCGAACCTGCCGATCCCGTCCGAGCCGGTGGTGTTCAACAAATGGGTGAATTGCCTGCAGGGCGCGAACGACCCGGTCGTGATCCCGCGCGACAGCCGCAAGACCGACTGGGAGGTCGAGCTGGGCGTCGTGATCGGCACGCGTGCCAGCTATGTCGAGGAGTCGGACGCGCTGGCGCATGTCGCCGGCTATGTTGTGGTGAACGACGTGTCCGAGCGCCATTGGCAACAGGAGCGCGGCCCGACCTGGGACAAAGGCAAGGGCTTTCCGACGTTCGGCCCTGTCGGGCCGTGGCTGGTCACCGCGGACGAGGTCGGCGATCCGCAGCAATTACGGCTGTGGCTCGCGGTGAACGGCCAGCGCGTGCAGGACGGCTCAACCGCGACGATGATCTTCACCGTCGCGCAGATCGTTGCTTATTGCTCGCAGTTCATGACGCTGGAGCCGGGCGACATCATCACCACGGGTACGCCGCCGGGCGTCGGGCTGGGGCAGAAGCCAGAGCCCTGGTATCTCAAGGCCGGCGACGTCGTCGAGCTCGGCATCGAGAAGCTGGGCGAGCAGCGGCAGGAGTTCGTCGCCTGGTCGCGCGAGGCGCTGGGCTGAGCCGACGATCGCGTCCCGGCCGTCGTCCGGGACGCGGCTCGGGTCCACCTTTGGCAGCGCCCCGGCCGGGGGCGCTCGCGCTATCATGGACCTGAGACCAGCGTCGGGGTGACGACCGGCTGCGCCGCCCGCGTCAGAACGACGGTCTGTCGCTCTCCCGCTCGGCCGAGGCCGGCAACCGGGTGGTCCGCGCCGTCGCGCGCTCACGCCGCACATTGACCGCGATCGAGGCGACCACCGCGACCGTCGCGGCGGCGAAACCCCAGCGCCGGATCGATCCCTCGCGGTCGTGCTGCCACGCCGCACGTGCGCCCATCTCGGCCGGCACGTTCGGCACGCGCCCACGCGACAGGTCTTCCGCCACGCCCTCGATCATATCAACCCGGTCGGCGCCGAGCAGGATCAGCCAGTGGAGCCAGTTCGACTCGCTCCAGCGGAAGGCGGCGCGGCGCATCGCCCCGCTTACCCCGCGCGGCGGCACCGACGTGCCCACCACGGCGGGCTGACGGACGTGCTCGATCGACTGAAGGATCTCGACGCCCGGGCGCTGCACCGGTGGGCGGTTCCAGTCGCGCGTCAGCCCGTGATCGCGCGACTGGTCGCGGATCGGATAGGTGGGATCGTTGCGCACGTCCGCGTCGACGCCCCAGCCGCGGATCGTCGCGGGATCGGCCAGCGCAGGGCTCAGCGTCTTGGCGGCGCGCTCCACCGCTTGGTCCTCAGCGGGCATGGGGCACCAGTACCGGCTTGATGCAGCCGTCCAATTTGTCGGCGAACAGGCGGTACGCGTCGGCGATGTCGCTCAGCGGCACGCGGTGCGTGATCATCGCCTTGGGATCGATCCGTCCTTCGCGAACATGCTCGATCAGCCGCGGCAGCAAACGCTTGACCGAGGCCTGGTTGGCGCGGATCGTGATGCCCTTGTTCACGACGTTGCCGATCGGGACCATGTTGCCCGTCGGCCCATAGACCCCGACGATCGACACGATACCGCCCTTCTTCACCGAGTTGATCGCCCAGTGCAGCGCGATGGCGGAGCCCGCCTCGAGCTTGAGCTTGCTGCCGAACAGCCACTGCCACGCATTGCCGCGCGCATCGCCGCCGACCGCGTCGATCGCGACATCGACGCCGAGCCCGTCGGTGGTCTTCTTCAGAAACACGACGACATCGTCGATTTCTTTGAAGTTGTAGACCTCCGCCGGGCCATAGGTGCGCACGAAGTCGAGCCGGTAATCGTGCATGTCGAGCACGATCACGCGCCCCGCGCCGAACAGCCACGCCGCGCGCGCCGCCATGATCCCGACCGGGCCTGCGCCGAACACCACGACCGTGTCGCCTTTCTGGATGCCGCCCATCTCGGCGGCCTGATAGCCCGTCGGCACCACATCGGTGAGCAGCACCGCGTCGTCGGGGTCCATCCAGTCCGGGATCTTGGTCGGACCGACGTCGGCGTAAGGGACGCGGACATACTCGGCCTGCCCGCCGTCATAGCCGCCCGCGGTGTGCGAATAGCCGAAGATCCCACCCAGCGCGGTGGCCTCCGGATTGGCCTCATGGCAGTTGCCGAACAGCCCCTGCTGGCAGAAATGGCACTGGCCGCAGGCGATGTTGAACGGCACCAGCACATGGTCGCCCGGCGCGATCCGCTCGACCTCGGCCCCGACCTCCTCGACGACGCCGCAGAACTCATGGCCGAAGGTGCTGCCGATCCGCGTGTCGGGCACCATCCCGTGGTAAAGGTGCAGGTCCGAACCGCAGATGCATGAGCGCGTCACCCGGACGATCGCGTCGCGCGGGTGGAGGATTTGCGGCATCGGCTTGTGCGAGAGGCGGACCCGGTAGGGCCCGCGATAGTCCATCGCCAGCATCGCTGCTCCCAGATATGACGAGGCGAGATCGCCGAAGGCCAAGCTAACGTCCTGTTTTCGAAGCGGGTTCCGCTTCGGCTCGCGGATCGCGGGCGGTCACAACATCGATCAGTCACTTCGCGGCAGCTATACATGCGCGTGCGCCTGCGACGGGAACAGCGCTCCCGCGGCGTCGTTGCAGCGCGGACGGCAAGGAGCGGATGTGATGGCACAGGAACAAGGCGCGCGCGAACGTCGCGGGCAGACGATCGCGTTGACGGCGGCTCTGGGGGTCGCCGCAGGATTGGTCGCCAACCTGCTACGCAAGGCGGTGGTGCAGGCCCCCACCGTGCTCGCAGGTCGCTGGGACGAGGCATTGGCGGCGGAGCATGCCGCCGCGCTCAAGCTGTTCGACGCGCTCGAAGCGACTCCCGATCACGCCACCGGCCGGCGCACCACGCTGCTGGCACAGCTCAAGCACGCGATCGCCAAACATGCGTTCCAGGAAGAGAATGTGGTGTATGCCGAGATGCGCGACCACGGCCTCACCACGGCCGCCGATCAGCTCAATCACGAGCATGGCTATGTGAAGCAGTATTTCTTCGAGCTCGGGCGGATGGCGAAGAACGACCCGGCCTGGCTGCCGAAGCTGCGCGAGTTCCGCGGGATGATTGAGCACCATATGCACGAGGAGGAAGACGACCTCTTCCCCAAGCTTCGTGCCGAGCTCAGCGACGAGCAGAACCGCGCGGTCACCGCCAGGATGAACCGCGAAGGGCTCATCCTGGCGTAACCGGACTGGCGTCAGTCGCCGACGACACCGCGCCCGGCGACCTTCTCATAGGCCGATAGCTCGTCGCCGACAGCCACCTTGGCGGCGAGGTCGTCGGCGCGGGCGCGATCCTTGGCAGCGCGCTTGGGATCGTCCGGGTCGCCATCGGGATCGGCGGCGCCGACATTGGGGCTGGCAGGTACGTACAGGACCGGCTGGTCCTCGCGGTCATCGGACATGCGTCTCTCTCCTTCGCGCCACCAACGCGTCATGTCCGCAACGGTGCCGCGGCGATCAGGCCGGACGCCCTCAGTTCGCCATGATCCGTTCGGCGTGACGCGCCAGATGCGTGAGGTCGTAGACGTCGAACAGTCCGACGCGCGGGCTCGTGTCCGCGACGCACAGCGCGCCGAGCGCGAAGCCGGCATGGTCGACCAGCGGCACCCCGGCGTAGAAGCGAATGTGAGGGTAGCCGAGCACCGAGGGGTTGGCGACGAAGCGGCGATCGTCGCGGGCGTCGGCCACGATCATCGGTTCGCCGGGACGCAGGATGGTATAGCCGCAGAAGGAATCATCGCGTGGGCCTTCCTCCGCGTCGATGCCGAAGCGCGCCGCCAGCCACTGCCGCGAGCGATCGACGACCGAGATCGCCGCGAGGGGCGCGCGCGTGAGCCGCGCCGCTTCGGTGACAATCCGCTGCAGCTCGGGATTGCGCGGACGTCGAAAGATCCCGCAGGCGTCCACCGCGCGCTGGCGAAGCGCCTCGTCGGGAGGATACGGGATGCTCGCTCCCATCAGATCAGCAGGTCGGCACTGGGCCGCGGCGGAAAGCGCAGCTTGGCCTCCACCTCGCGCATATAGCGCTCCACCTCCTGCGCGGCACGTATGTCGGTGAGCGAACCCGCCACTCGCGCGGCGACTTCCAGCTCGTTCTTGAGCTTACGCGGATCGTCCACGACGGCTCTCCTCACGTCATTATTGTGTCAGCCGATCTGACATAAAGGTCTTAACAGAAGGTAAAGACTATTCTTAACGGGCAGATAACCAAGGGCCTAAGCAGCTCAATCAACGCGTGAATCTCGCGCGCGTGGCAGCAGGCTGGCGGGCGGGGAGCGCGCCTCAGTCAGGGGCATCCTGAACTCGCTGCCGCTTGTGTAGAATAACGGGAGACGAGCCATCATCCCGTCCCTCGGCGCCACCCCGACGCCGGATCATGCAATCCGGTTGACGTCGCGCGTCGCACGCGGGAGGTCTGGCGTAACTCGTCGGGTCGCCGGGACGATTCGACGTCGGGAGGGGGATGCATGAGGAAGCCGATCGTCGCGGCACTGGCCGGGCTGCTGGTCGCGGAGCCTGCCGCGGCCCAGCCGGGGTCTCCGGTGGTGCAGACCGACCGCGGCGCGGTTCGCGGCACGGTGAGCGAGGGCGTCGCCAGCTGGAAGGGCATCCCGTTCGCCTCGCCGCCCGTCGGCGCACTGCGCTGGCGTGCGCCCCAGCCGGCGGCAAGGTGGACCGGGGTGCGCGACGCGACCCGCTACGCTGCCGATTGCATGCAGCTGCCTTTCCCCAGCGACGCCGCGCCGCTCGGCACCGAACCGTCCGAAGATTGCCTCTACGTCAACGTGTGGAAGCCGACGGCGGCGCGCGGCAAGTTGCCCGTGCTGGTGTGGATCTACGGTGGCGGCTTCGTCAACGGTGGTGCCTCGCCGCCCACCTATGCCGGCGCGAACATGGCCAAGCGCGGCGTGATGTTCGTCAGCTTCAACTACCGGCTCGGCCGCTTCGGCACGTTCGCGTTGCCGCAGCTCAGCCGCGCCAACCCCGATGCGGGTCGGCTCGGTAATTACGGCACGATGGACCAGATCGCCGCGCTCGAATGGATCCGGCGCAACATCGCGGCGTTCGGGGGCGATCCCGCGCGGGTGACGATCGTCGGCGAGAGCGCGGGTGGCATGTCGGTGCATCAGCTGGTCACCTCGCCGCTGACCCGCGGGCTGTTCCGCCAGGCGTTCGTGATGTCGGGCGGCGACGGCCACCCCGATCCGCGCGGCAAGTCGCTCGCCGATGCGGAGCAGATCGGTGCCAATTTCGCGCGCAGCAAGGGCATCGACCCGTCCGCGCCCGACGCGCTCGAACGGCTGCGCGCGCTGCCCGGCAGCGCGGTGGTGGATGGGCTCAACCTCGCCGCGATGGCACCGCGCGACCCGGCCGCGCCCACCTATGCCGGTCCGTTCATCGACGGCACGGTGGTGGTCGACATCGGTGCGGCTTATGCCGGAAACCGCTTTGCGCATGTGCCGATGCTGATCGGCGCCACCAGCGCGGACATCGGCGGCCGTACCGGCTATATGGTAGCGGGCGCGCGCGATGCCGCGGCGCGGCTCGCCGCCAAGGGCGTGCCGGTCTGGGCCTATCGCTTCTCTTATGTCGCGAGTTCGGTTGCCACGCCGGGCGCGCAGCACGCCACCGACATCCCCTTCTTCTTCGACAATGCCGCAATCAAATACGGCGCGCAGGCGACCCCGCGCGATGAGGCGATGGGGCATGCGATGAGCCGCTACGTCGCGAACTTCGTCGCGCATGGCGATCCCAACGGCACCGGCCTGCCGCGCTGGCCGCGTTATAGCCGCGTCGCGGACACGATCGCCGACTTCAGCGCCGCGGGCACCACGGTGATCGCGCGCGATCCCTGGGGCGCGGAGATCGACCGGGCTGCGGCCACCCCAACCCTGCGCCCCTGACGCGCGACGACGACAAAGGAGACGGATGATGCGATTGTTGGCGATAGTCGGGCTGCTCGCGCTAACGCAGGCGGACCCGAACCCGCATCTGCCGCCCGCCACGCTCGACCGCGTGGCGCCGGCCCTGCCCGCCGGGATCACGCATGGCGTGCTGATCGTCTCCAAGACGAACGGCTGGCGCCACCTCGAGCACATCCCACACTCCAATGCGGTACTGGCCGACATCGCGCGCGGCCTCGGCCGCAAGAGCTTCCAGACCGAGAATGGCGCGGTGTTCAACGACGAGGCGCTTCGGCATTTCTCGGTGGTGGTGCTCAACAGCGCGAGCGGCGCCTTTCTGACACCCGAGCAGCAGGCCGCGTTCGAGCGCTTCGTCGCGCGTGGCGGTGGCGTGGTGGCGCTCCATGCCGCGGGCGACAACAGTCACAAGGAGCCATGGTACGTCGACACGATCATCGGCACCGAGTTCATCGGTCACCCGAACGGCGATGATCATATCCAGAAGGCCACGATCCTGGTGGACCAGCCGCGCCACCCGGTGATGGCGGGCGTAAAGCTGCCATGGACGTCGAGTGACGAATGGTACTCGTTCAGCAGCGACCCGGCGGCGCGCGGCATGACCGTGCTCGCGCGCGTCGACGAGGCGAGCTACCGGCCGGGCGACAAGTTGCGGATGGGCAAGCACCCGGTCATGTGGGTCAACCCGCGCGCCAAGGGGCACGTGTTCTTCTCCGCGCTCGGCCACGACGCGGCGAACTACGACGATCCCAACTATCGCCGCGTGCTGACGAACGCGATCCGCTGGGCGGCGAAATAGCTTAATTGCAGCGGCGGCCTCGGGAGGTAGCCGGCCGCGGCAATCTCGCGGGCGGTCAGTGCCTGATCCCTTTCGTCTGAACCGCGAGCGTGCTCAAGCGAACGCCGGAGCCCAGGGCCAGCAACGTTACCACCTTTGGCTCTGGGCTCCCGCAGGCGCGGGAGCATGGTTCAGCTTGGGTGAATCAGGCGCTAGCCTGATGCCCCCGCCTCGTCCGTCGTCGCCGCCGCCCTATCACGCAGCAGCATCTGCCGCGCCAGCTCGCGCGCGCGATCATTCGGCAGCGCGAGCGCACGCGCCATTGCGGCGCCGAGCAGCGCATCGCCCAGTGCCGCCAGCACGAGCTGGAGCGTCTCGTCGCGGATCAGCGCGTCGGCGCGCTCCTCATCGCGCGCCAACTCCTCGACCAGATCATGGATGGCGCCGAACACCGGGTCGAGCGCGTCGCGGTTGCCGGTGAGGATCATCCAGCTCGCCAGCGCGCCCGCCCCGCCCTGCCCGAAGGCATCGAACACCACGTCGACCAGCTCGGCCGGGTCGCGCTCGGCGCGCGAGCGGCGCACCGCGTCGCGGATCGTGGCGACGATGCTCGCCGTCATGCGCTCGATCAACGCCTGTTGCAGGCCGTCGGCCGAACCGAAATGATGAAGCAGATTGGCATGCGTCCGCCCGACCCGCGCTGCTACGGCCTTGAGCGTCACCGCCTGCGGGCCGTCCTCGAGCAGCAGCGCGCGTGCTGCCTCCAGCGCCGCGTCGCGCGACGCCTCAGGCGTCAGCCGGCGGCGAGGAAGGGCAGCGGTCGCCCGCGGCATCGGCTGGTCACCTGTCGGAGTTTCGGAACGTTGCTGCCCTTGTGCCGCGTTCAACGCCGAAAGCAACCGATCATGCCGCGATGATCAGGCCGCGATCGGCATCGCTCGCTCCGGGTCGACGGCGAGGTCGAGCGTGTAATCCACGCAGTCCACCTCGGCGTCGCGCGCCAGCGCGTAGCGGCGCGACCGGCCGCACTCGACGAAGCCGAGCTTGCGCAGCACCCGCCCGGACGCCGGATTGTCGACCTGATGGTGGGCGTCCACCCGCGTCAGCCCGAGCGCGCGACGCGCGATGTCGAGCACGGCGCGCCCCGCCTCGGTGGCATAGCCGCGCCCCCAGGTGTCCGGGGTGAGCCAATAGCCCAGCTCGACCCCGCCGCACTGGCCGCGATGCAGACCGATCCCGCCGATCAGCCGATAGTCGCCGCTACGCTCGACGATCTGGAAGCGCGGCTCGCGCGGATGTGGCTGGAGCGAGAGAAAGGCGGCCGCATCCTCCTCGGCATAGGGCCAGGGAACGCGCGTCAGCCGCGACACCACCGCCTCATGCGCGATGGCGCGGGCGAGCGCCGGCGCGTCCTCAAGCCACCCCGGCCTGAGCGTGAGTCTCGGCGTCAACGCGAACATGCTCCGTCTCCTTGTTCGGGCCGCTGCCACACGTCGATGACGATGGCGCGACACGCTGGGGCCGAGGGAGCATGAAAAAAGGGAGCCGGGGCGACCCGTCTCCCTTGTTGGCTGGGTTCCGTGCTGCGGAACCCCGGGTCGCCCTGGTGGGCAACCCGGCTGGTTACCCGATGTTATTCGGCTGCCGCCGCCATAATGTCGACCGAGCAGAATTTGCGGCCGAGCTTACCCTCGTGGAACACCACGCGGCCGTCGACGAGCGCAAAAAGGGTGTGGTCCTTGCCGATGCCGACATTGCGGCCCGGGTAGAACTTGGTGCCGCGCTGGCGCACGAGGATGTTGCCCGCGATCGCTTCCTGACCGCCGAACTTCTTCACGCCAAGACGACGGCCGGCCGAGTCACGACCGTTGCGCGACGAACCGCCTGCTTTCTTATGTGCCATTTGCTCTTGCTCCTGCGCGCTACGGGATCAGCCGACCGACACGATCTTGAGGATCGTGTGGTTCTGGCGATGGCCGTTGCGACGACGATAATTGTGGCGGCGACGCTTCTTGAACACGATCACCTTCTCGCCCTTGGCTTGGGCGACGATCTCCGCCGCCACAGTGAGGCCGTCGACCGACTTGAGCTCCGCGCCCTCACCCGCGAGCAGCACGTCACCCAGCGTCACCGACGCGCCGGCCTCGCCCTCGATCTTCTCGACGACGATCTTGTCTCCGGCGGCGACGCGATACTGCTTGCCGCCCGTGCGCACGACTGCGAACATGGCTCTTGTCACTTCCCAAATTTCATAGCTCGCGAAGGCGTACCCTGCGAGAGAAGCGTGCGAGCTATGCGAAGCCTCCCGGCCTGTCAACCGATTCCGTCACGCCTGGGGGAATGGGCAACCCGGCGGGCGGATCAGTGACGGTGCTGGCGCTTCAACCCGTAGCGTCCGTCCGCCAGCCGATCGAACAATCCGGCGATCGCGGGATGGTCGATCGGCTCGTCGCTGTCGTCATGGACCAGGTTCTGCTGGCTGACATAGGCGACGTAGCTCGATTCCATGTTCTCCGCGAGCAGATGATAGAAGGGCTGGTCCTTGTCCGGACGGAAATCCTCTGGGATCGACTGGTACCATTCCTCGCTGTTGGCGAAGACCGGGTCGACGTCGAAGATCACCCCGCGAAAATCGAGCATGCGGTGGCGCACCACGTCGCCGATCGAAAAGCGAGCATGGGCAATCGGCGGCGCCACCGGCGCCTCGGCTTTCGTGGCCATCGTCTGTTGGCGGGTCATGTGGACAATCTAGTGCGGAAATCGCCGCGCACAACAACGGACATGCTTGCGTCCCGCGCGGGACCGGGCTAGGGGCGCCGCTCGATCGCCGCCGGACCCGCCTTTCGCAGGTTCCGGTGTCCTCCGCGGAGAGGTGCCAGAGTGGTCGATTGGGACGGTCTCGAAAACCGTTGTGCCCTCACGGGTACCGTGGGTTCGAATCCCACCCTCTCCGCCACCTTCCTCCCCACATCATCGATCAAGCTCTGCACCACCGGTCAGTCGGTCGAGCGCGGACAGTACCGGGTCACCCGCTGGCATCGGTTCCGCACGGCTGAGATAGATTTGGGGGCGGTAAAGCTCGCGCGGCAGGCCCGTCACGGTGAAGAGCTGCTCGGTGCCGAGATCGACCTGGGCCGCCGAGACATCGATCGTCTCGTTGCTGAGCGCGCCCAGCAGATGCGCCATGTCGGTGCCGACGGTGGTGGCGCCGATCGCGTCGAATCCGATCATCAGCCCCTCGCCCATGCTGCCGGTCCATCGCCCGCCCGCGACATAGACGCGCCCCGGGTAGCGCAAGCCGAACGGCGCGACATATTCCATGAACTTGCGGGTCGGCCCGAGCACGCGCGCCTCATAAGGAACGACATGCATCTGATAGGGGCGATCGTGGTCGACGAAATGGCCCATGATGCCGCGCGCCACGCTCGTGTTACCGCCACTGGGCGTGTTGCGCAGATCGATCAGCAGCGCGTCCGTGTCCTTGAGTGTCTCGAGCGCGCGGGAGAAACGATCGACCAGCGCCTGGTCGCCGAGCGAGTTGTTGATGCGGATGATCCCCATCGCCCCGCGGCGCTCCACATCCAATAGCGGGCCCTGCCCGATCCGATCCGCCAGAGCGTTGGTGGGAGCCAGCGCGTACCGATGTCGCCCCTCGGCGACCTCCAGCACGCGCGCGCGGCGGCGGTGGCCGGCGAGCGCGACGTTGAACGCGAACGCGACCTGCGTGGCGGTGAGATCGGTGAAGGCGCGGCCCGTGATCTGTTCGATCGCGCGGCGCGGCGAGACGCCGTCTAGCCGCACCACCGTCATCCCGGGCGAGATACCGCGCGCGGTCGCATCGCTGCGGGCGCGCACCTCCTCGATCCGGAAGCGTGTGCCGTCATAGGCGCCGAACAGGTCCGAGGCGGTCGGCACCACTGCCCAGTCGTCCCCGTCGAGCGGACCGACGATGAGGTGCGGATCGGCGAAATTGTGCGCGACAAGCTGGAGGACGTCGATGAACTCCTTGTCGGTCCGCGCGGCGCGTGCGCGCGGCGCGAAGGTCGCCAGGATCGACTCGCCGTCGATGCCGGGTCGGGCCAGATAACCATAATGGTCGCGCAGCAGCGTGACGAACGAGTCCCACGCTTGGGCTGCCTCGAAGCCCGTGCGCGCCGGCGCCGGCTCTTGCGCCGAGGCCGACGCGGAAAGGGGGAGGGTCAGACCGGCGAGCCAGGCGGTCAGGCGAGCGTGATGCATCTGCGCTTCATTGGTCACCGTGGTGCGCGGCGCAAGATAACTGTCGCCGGTGCCCCTGCTCCGTCGATCGGCCCGCCCCCTCGCCGGCGGCCCATCGAGCCACGCGGATGATGGCGGAACGGAGCGGGACCACCCGTCCGCTCCTCAGATCACCGTCGCGGGGATCAGCGGCCCGGGCCCACCGATGGCAGGGTCGGAGAAAGAGGCGTGCCCATCCCCGAGGTGGCCGGCCATCCGCCACGCCTGCGCGCCGGCGACGAGTTGCCGGTCGTACCAGCCGTGGCTCGCCGCGAGATCGAGCGCGAGGCGGCGGGTCTGCCGCGGGCGCAGCGCGAGCGTGACCGGCGCCGCGCCATAAGCGCGGTCGGTCACCTCCACCATCAGCGGCGCGGCGGTGCGGTTCTCGACCAGCAGCGCGGGCGCGGCATCGCGCGCGAGGCTGACCGCGAACAGGTCGCCACGCCCGACCAGCCGGCGGTGGAACCCGTCCGGACCGAGCACGAATAGATCGGCCACGCCGGCCGGCAGCGAGTGCGGCAGCGCGCCGCCCGCCACGACGGTGTAGCGCGCGGGCAGCCCGTCCAGCCGCGCCATGTCATAGACGTGGAAGACCGCCGCGCGCTCGCGCGAGTGGTTCACCAGCAGCAGCGCCGACGACTCACCGCCCCGCAACTCGGCGTCGAGCTTGTAGGGCGTGGCGCGGCGTCGGCGCAGCCCGCGCTCCTGCTCGGGTGCCTTCACCGCGGCGGGCAGTGGCGGCGCGATCCCCTTCAGCCCCGCCGCACGCGCCGACGACGCCGCGGTGGCGGGCAGGCCCGCCATGAACGCCACCGTGTCCGGCGCGGCGAAGTCGAAGCAGGAGGTCAGGTCGCCGCACACCGCCCGCCGCCACGCGCCGATATTGGGCTCGCGCACGCCGAAGCGCGCTTCCAGGAAGCGCAGGATGCTGGTGTGATCGAATACCTCGGAGGCGACATAGCCGCCACGGCTCCACGGCGAGACGACGTACAGCGGCACACGCATGCCGAGGCCATAGGGGCGGTCGCGATAGGCGGCGTCCTCGGGCGTGCGGCAGTGGACGTGATATTCGTCATCGGCGGGCACGTCGCTGGCGCCGACCGGGCGGCCGTTGATCCGCGCTGGCGGCGCCGGTGGGGGCATATGGTCGAACAGGCCGTCATTCTCGTCGAAGTTGATCAACAGCACGGTGCGCGCCCACACGTCCGGGTTGGCGGTGAGCGCGTCGAGCACGCGTGCGCTATAGTCGCCGCCCTGTAGCGGGGTGGACACGCTGGGGTGCTCCGACGCCGCCTCGGGCGCGATGATCCACGATACCGCGGGCAGGCGATCGTCGCGCACGTCCTGGCGCAGGTCGTTGAGCGTGCGCGTCGTGGTGGTGCGGCGCGCGAGCAGCGCCGCGGCTTCGTCCGCGGCGGACTGCGCGCGGCGATAGGCATGGAAGCCGACCAGCGGATTGTCGGTGAAATTGTCCGCCATGTCCTGGTAGATCTGGAAGCTGATCCCCGCCGCCATCAGCCGCTCGGGATAGGTGGTCCAGCGATAGCCGCCGTGGCGCAGCGGGTCGGCGTCCAGGCTGTCATAGCCATTGTCGATCGCGGGGCCGCCGGCGCGTGCCAGCGGGTCGTGCGTCCCCGACCAGATGTACAGCCGGTTGGGATTGGTGCTCAGGTGCATCGCACTGTGATAGGCGTCACACAGCGTGAAGGCCTCGGCGAGCGCATATTGGAACGGCAGGTCCGCGCGCATGAAATGCGCCATCGCGTGGTTGTGCTTGGCCAGGGTCCAGGCGCCCATCCGCCCGTTGTCCCACGCCGCCTGGCTGTCGGCGAAGCCGTGCGGGGTGCCGAGCGGGCGATAGAGGCGGAAGTCGGTCGCGGTGTCGAGCCGGAAGGGCGCGAGCAGCGCGGGCGCGGCATCGGCATGCTCGTTGGGCTGGAGCAGCACGGTGCGACTCGGCGCGCCGGGCAGCGGCGGCGCCGGCGCGGCGAAACGGTCGCCGAACCCGCGCACGCCGCGCATCGCGCCGAAATAATGGTCGAAGGCGCGATTCTCCTGGGTGAGGATCACGACATGGTCGACGTCGCGCAACGTGCCGGTGCGGTGGCGCGCGGGCAGCTCGAGCGCGCGCGCGATCGAGGGAGTCAGCGCCGCGGCGGCCCCGGCGGAAGCCATCATGCCGCGGATGAAGCTGCGGCGGTCCTGCATCGGCGGCATGGCTTGCTCCTTCGGCCTCGTGACGGAGCCTCGCTCGAGGCGCCCGCCCTCTCCTTCTGTCCCGCAAGGGAAAAAGGACGACTTCAGACGACCTCCCCTCTCCTTCAGGGGAGGGGCGGGGGTGGGCTCTTCCGCAAACGCACCTTCAGCGGAGACGCCCCACCCCAACCCCTCCCCTGAAGGAGAGGGGCTTCTCGGATCAGGCTGGTGTCGTACCGCCGTTATCCGCTTCATGCGGCACGCCGATGACAGCACGGCTCAGCCCGCCGCGACACCCCCGCCGAGCGCGCGGATCAGGTCGGTCGCGGTCTGGAGTTGCTGGCTGCGCACCGTCAGCAGCGCGCGCTCGGCGTCGAGCGCGGCGGTCTGCGCGGTGACCACCTCGAGATAGTCCGCCGCCCCGTCGCGGTAGCGGATCAGCGCCAGCTCGCGCGTGTGCTCTGCCGCCTCGGCCGCGGCGCGCTGGTCGCGCTCCTGCGCGGCGAGCAGCCGCTGGCTGGCGAGCGCGTCCTCCACCTCGCGGAAGGCGGTGAGCACGGTCTGGCGGTACGACGCCGCCGCCTCGTCATATTCGCCGCGCGCGCGCTGCACGCCAGCGCGGCGGCGCCCGCCGTCGAAGATCGCCAGCGCCGCGGACAGCGGGCCGAGCGCCCAGAAACCGTTGGAGGCGCTCAGCAGCGAGCCGCGCGCCGTCTCGAACCCGCCCGCCGCGCCGAGCGTGACGCTGGGGAACAGTGCCGAGCGCGCCACGCCGATCCGCGCGTTGGCGGCGGCGACGCGCCGCTCCGCCGCGGCGATGTCGGGGCGGCGCTCGAGCAGGGTCGAGGGCAGGCCGGCGGGGATCGCGGGCGGCGCGAGCTGGCGGTCCTCGACCGCGAGCGTGAAGCCGGCGGGCGCCTCGCCGAGCAGCACCGCGATGGCATGCTCGTCACGCTGGCGTGCGATCCCCACCGCGGACAGCTCGGCGCGCGCGCTGGAGAGCAGGTTCTGCGCGCGGCTGACGTCGATCCCCGAGGCGATGCCGCCGCTGTGGCGGGTATCGGTGAGCTGATAGGCACGCTCGTTGGCCTCGACGGTCTGGCGCAGCAGCACGATCCGCGCGTCGAGCCCGCGCATGTCGAAATAGATGCTGGCGAGCTGCGCCTGCAGCCCCAGTGTCACCGCGGCGACATCGGCCGCGCTGGCGGCTGCGTCGGCGCGGCTGGCGCGCACCGAGTTGCGCACGCGACCGAACAGGTCGAGCTCATAGGCGAGCGAGGCGCCGACCGTGCCTACGGTGTAGGGCGCGGCGCTGCCGAGCGCGAGCGGCCGGCCCGCGGAGACGCGGTCGCGGCTGACGTCGGCGGAGACGCCGACCTCGGGGAAGAGATCCGACCGCGCCTGGCGCGCGACCGCGCGCGCCTGGTCGTAGCGCGCAATCGCGGCGGCGAGATCCTGGTTGCCGGCGACGACCCGCTCCTCGAGTCCGGTGAGCACCGGATCGGCGAAGGCCTCCCACCACTTGCCGGCGGGAGCGACGTCGGTGCCGGCCGCCTGCCAGCCCTCCGCCTCCTTGTACGCCGCGGGCGCGGGCGTCGCCGGGCGGACGTAATCGGGCGCGACGGAGCAGGCCGCGGTGGCGAGCAGGGTGGCGAGCGTGGCGAGGCGCGCGACGGTAAGCGCGTGACGGGCACGCGTCCCACTCCCGTCATCCCGGACCTGTTCCGGGATCCACCTGTCGGCGCGCTCCACGATCGTTGAAGAAGCGGGACCGTGAGCCCCGGAACAGGTCCGGGGTGACGAGAAGGCGTAGGGTGTCGGTGCGCTTCCCAAGCCGCGCGACGACGAGCGCAACGCCTCATCGCCCTGGGTTCCTGCGTGCGCAGGAACACAACCGGTTTTCACCGCCCCGCCCCGTGCTCCTGCGGACGCAGGAGCCCAGGGCCACGAGCGCAGCGCCCAACCCCTCACCGCGCGCCCGCCTTCTGCACCTGCACCGCGTCGCCGTCGGCGAGCGAATCGGGCGGGTTGTCGATCACGCGGTCGCGCGGGGTGACGCCCGAACTCACCTCCACCGTATTGCCATGGTCCTGCCCGATCCGGATCGTACGCAGATGCGCCTTGCCGTCCGCGCCGACCAGCGCGACCTGCGTGCCGTTCTCGCCGACGATCAGCGCGCTCGCGGGCAACGCCACCGCGCCGCTCGCGCCCGCCACCGGGAAGCTCGCCTGCGCATAGGCGCCGGGCTTGAGCGCGCGGTCCGGGTTGGGCGCCTCGACCTGCACCAGCACCGTGCCCGACGATGGCTCCACCGCGCCGGCGGTGCGGGTCAGCGTCGCGTCGAACGTGCGACCGGCATATTCGGGCAGCGTCAGCGTCACGTGCATGCCCGGGTGGATCTGCGCCGAATAATTCTGCGGCACGCGGATATAGGCGCGCATCCGCCGCACGTCGGAGACGGTGAACAGCGGTGTCGACGCCGCCGTCCCCGCGGTCACCAGCGCGCCGATGTCGGTCGAGCGGCTGGTGACGATGCCGGCGAAGGGCGCGATCAGGCGGGTGAAGCCCTGCGTGTAGGTCAGCCGCGAGACGTTGGCGCGCGCGGCGTTGGTCACCGCGGTCTTGGCGGCGAGGTCGCCGACCTTCTCGTCGGTCTCCTGCTTCGACACCGCGTCCTTGGCGAGCATGTTGCGCCAGCGCGTCGCAGTGGAGGCGGCGAGCTGCTGGTTGGCGCGCGCAGTCTCAAGGTCGGCGCGCGCGGCGACGAGCTGCTGGTCGATCTCGGGCGCGTCGAGCACCGCCAGCGTCTGCCCGGCGCGGACGGAGTCGCCGATGTCGACGTACCATTTGCGCACGTAGCCACTGGTGCGCGCGAAGATCGGGGCGCTGTTGATCGCCTGCAGGTTGGCGGGGAGCGTCAGCGCGCCCGTCGCCGCCGCCGGCTTGGCCTGGATCACCGCGACGGTCGGGGTCGACTGCGCCGCGGTCCAGTCGGCGAGCTTGCTGTCGGTGCGCGAGCGCGCCGCGATACCCACGCCGACGACGCCGACAGCGATCACCGCCGCCGCGATCCCGGCGGTGCGCAGCGAGCGCGACGACGCCGTGGAGGGCGCGGCCGGCGTCGACGCGGGGGTCGTCTCGTACGACGCCTCAGACATGGGCTTGCTCCAGATGGTGGGCCTCGCGCGTCGGCGCGGTCGCGGCGCGACGGCGGTGGACGAGGCTGAAGATGACGGGCACGAACATCAAGGTGGCGAAGGTGGCGACCAGCAGCCCGCCGATCACCGCGCGACCGAGCGGCGCGTTCTGCTCGCCACCCTCACCCAGCCCCAGCGCCATCGGCAGCATGCCGATGATCATCGCCAGCGCGGTCATCAGCACCGGGCGGAAGCGCGTCATCCCCGCCTCCAGCGCGGCGGCGGTGGCGTCGCCGAGCTCGGTGAGCCGCTCGCGCGCGAAGCTCACCACCAGGATCGCGTTGGCGGTGGCGACGCCCATGCACATGATCGCGCCGGTGAGCGCGGGCACCGACAAGGTGGTGCCGGTGGTGAACAGCATCCAGATGATCCCCGCCAAGGCGCCGGGCAGCGCGGTGATGATCACGAACGGGTCGAGCCAGCTCTGGAAGTTGACCACGATCAGCAGGTAGATCAGCACGATCGCGCCGAGCAGCCCGTAACCCAGCCCCGAGAAGGCGCTCTTCATCGTGGCATATTGGCCGCGCAGCGTGACGGTCGCGCCCTTGGGCGCCTCGGCCTTGAGATCGTCGAGCACGCCGCGGATGTCGCCTGCCACCGCGCCCAGGTCGCGCCCCGCCGGGGTGGCGTAGAGGTCGACCACCGGCGCGATATTATAGTGCGAGACCACCGCGGGCGCATTGCTGCGCACGATCGTGCCGAGCCCGCCCAGCACCTGCGAGCGCCCGCTGGCGCCGGTCACCGGGATGCTCGACAGGTCGCTTATCGAGCCGACGCGATACTCGGGCGCCTGCGCCACCACCGGGTAGGACACGCCGTTTTCGGGATTGAGGAAGAACACCGGCGCCGTCTGCGCGGTGCCCGCCAGCGAGCTCGCCAGGCTGGTCGTCACGTCGCGCTCGGTCAGGCCGTACTGGCCGATGCGGCTGCGATCGACCGCGACGTTGAGCTGCGGGTAGCGCGCCGACTGCTGGATGCGCGCGTCGGCCAGGCCGGGGATCTTGGCGATCCGGCGCAGGAGCTTCTGCGCATAGGCGGCATTGGCGGCGGCATCCTTGCCTGCGATCTGGATGTCGATCGGGGCGGGCGCGCCGAAGTTGAGGATCTGGCTGGTGATGTCCGCGGGCAGGAAGGAGAAGGTGGCGCCGGGGAAGTCGCGGGGCAGCTGCTCGCGCAGGCGGCGGACATAGTCCGCCGTGGGCGCGTGATCGTGCGACAGCTGGATCAGCACGTCGCCGTCCTGCGGCCCGACCGTCCCCGAATTGTTGTAGGTTGTGTTGATCGAGCTGACCGGCAGGCCGATGTTGTCAACGACCGAGACCAGCTCGTCGGCCGGGATGATCTGGCGGATGCGGCGCTGAATGCGGTCAAACTCCGCCGACGTTTCCTCGATGCGGCTGCCGACCGGCGCGCGCACGTGCATCGCGATCTGCCCCGCGTCGACCGAGGGGAAGAAGTTCTGCCCGAGGAACGGCACCAGCCCGAACGACAGCAGTACCACCGCGAGGAAGCCGATCACGAACCCCCTGGGCGCGGCGAGCACGCGTTCGAGCATCCCGCCATAGCCCGCGCGGATCCGCTCGAACCGCGCCTCGAAGCCGCGCTGGAAGCGCAGGAGCGGGTTGCGCGATGTCGGCGCCCCGGCGCTGTGCTGGTCGTGGTCGTCGCCCGCGCCGTGCGGCTTAAGCAGGTACATCGCCATGGTCGGCACCAGCGTGCGCGACAGGATGAACGAGGCGATCATCGCGAACACCACCGCCAGCGCCAGCGGCACGAACAGGAACCCCGCCACGCCGGGCAGGAAGAACATCGGCACGAACACGATGCAGATGCACAGCAGCGAGACGAAGGCGGGTGTCACGATCTGCGCCGCGCCGTCGAGGATCGCACGGTGAACCGGCTTGCCCTGCTCGAGGTGCCAGTTGATGTTCTCGATCGTCACCGTCGCGTCGTCGACCAGGATGCCGACCGCGAGGCTGAGGCCGCCGAGCGTCATCGTGTTGAGCGTGTTGCCCGTCACCGCCAGGCCGATGATCGCGGACAGGATCGCCAACGGGATCGAGATCGCGATGATCACGGTCGAGCGCCACGAACCCAGGAACAGCAGGATCATCAGGCTGGTCAGCGCCGCGGCGATCGCGCCTTCCTTGACCACGCCCTCCACCGCGGCGCGGACGAACAAGGACTGGTCCCCGATCGGCACGATCTTGAGCGTGCTCGGCAGCGTCTCCTGGATCTTGGGCAGCGCGTCCTTGATCCCCTGCACGATCGCCAGCGTCGAGGTGGCGCCGTTCTTGAGCACGGTCATGATCACTGAGCGCGCGCCGTCGACATGGACGACGTTGGTCTGCGGCGCCGATCCGTCGCGCACATGGGCAACATCGCGCATGTAGATGGTGGCGCCGCCCACGACCTTGACCGGAATGCTGTTGAGCTCCTCGATCGAGGCGGGCGCGTTGTTGAGGCGCACACTATACTGGAAGCCGCCAATCTTGGCGAAGCCGGCCGGGTTGATCTGGTTCTGCGCCGCGATTGCGTTGCCGACGTCCTGCGCCGACAGCCCCTTGGACTGGAGCGCGTCGGGGTCGAGGTCGATCTGGATCTGGCGCTGGCGCCCGCCCGAGGGATAGGGGATCGCCGCGCCCGGCACGGTCACCAGCCCGGGACGCACCTGGTTGCTGGCGAGATCAAACATCTGCCCCTCGGACAGGCCCTTGCCCGACAGAGCGAGCTGCACGATCGGCACCGTCGAGGCGCTGTAGTTGAGCACCAGCGGCGGGGTGATCCCCGGCGGCAATTGTTTCAGCACGGTCTGCGACACCGAGGTGACCTGCGCGGTGGCGGTGCGGATGTCGGCGCCGGGCTGGAAATAGATCTTCACCACGCCGATGCCGGGCAGCGACTGGCTCTCGATATGGTCGATGTCGTTGACCGTGGTGGTCAGCACGCGCTCGAACGGGGTGATGATCCGCCCCGACATCTCGTCGGGTGACAGGCCGGCATATTGCCACGCGGTGGCGATCACCGGCACCTTGATGTCGGGGAAGATGTCGACCGGGGTGCGGAGCGCCGCGAGGACGCCGACGATCGCGATCAGGATCGCCATGACGATGAAGGTCAGCGGGCGCGCCAGCGCGATGCGTACGATGCCGATCATGGGCACAGCTTCCCGTGGGTGACGCCCACCCCGGTGAGCGGCGTCGCGCGCCAGCCTAGCGCGCGCGGCGTCGGACGACCAGGAAAGGACGGCGGCGCAATGACATGCCGCGGTGCAGCGGATGAGCGCTGGTTAACGCTTTGTCTAATATTGTTTCCGCCTCGATCGATACGTACAGCCTATCGATCATGGAGCTGCGACATCTGCGTTACTTCGTCCAGGTCGCCGAGGACCTGCACTTCGCGCGGGCGGCAGCGCGGCTCGGCATCTCGCAGCCCCCGCTCAGCCAGCAGATCCGCCAGCTGGAGGACGAGCTGGGCGTGCGCCTGCTCGACCGCACCAGCCGCCGAGTCACTTTGACCCAGGCTGGGACGGCCTTCCTGGAGGCGGCACGCCGCACATTGATCGAGGCGGAGCAGGCGATCCTGGTGGCGCGCCGTGCCGCGCGTGGCGAGTCGGGCGAGCTGCGCGTCGGCTTCAACGCCTCGGCACCGTTCATTCCCCAGGTCGCCGCCGCGATCCACGCCTTCCGGCTGCGCTACCCCGAGGTGCGACTGGCGCTGACGGAGTTCGCCGGTCCGGCGCAGGTGCACGCAATCCTCACCGACTCGCTCGACGTCGGATTCCTGCGGAGCGCCGCCGCACCGACGCTGCCGCCCGAACTTGCCGCGACCCGCCTCCTCAGCGAGCGGCTGGTGGTCGCGACACGACCCGACCACCCCCTCGCCGGTCGGACGGAGCTCCGCCTCGCCGACGCCGCCGCGCACCCGCTGGTGGTCTATGCCAGCGATCGCAGCGGCGGCTTCACGGAGGAACTGTTCGCGCTGATGCGCGCCGCAGGGGCGGAGCCGCGGGTGGCGCAGACGGTGCGCGAGGTGTCCACGCTGCTCGGGCTAGTCGCGGCGGGGGTCGGCGTTACCGTGGTGGCCGAATCACTGTGCGCGCTCCAGTCGGCGGGGCTGGTCTACACGCCGCTGGCCGACGCCAGCGCGGTGAGCGCGATGTGGCTGGTCCACCCCATCAGCGGCGCCCGAACGACGGCGAATTTCGTCGCAATCGTCAGCGAGGCGGCGTCGTAAGCGCGCAGCACCGATCGCTGCCCGCGAAGCGGTACGCGGCGAGTCCGTAGCTCATGGCTATTGATAGTGGCCCAGGCGCTCGAACCCGGTGTTCGTCTTCGCCATCTTCAGCAGCTTGCGGATTGCGCCGCGGACATGGCGATCGAACTTGCGATCGTCATAGACCCCGCGCCAGATATAATCGTCGCGCTCGGCCAGCGCCTTGAGCACGGCGGCGAACGTCTCCTGCGTGTCGGCGGCACCAAGGCGCAGCAGCGCCGCGCACACCATCTCCTCCGCCGCGGCCAGATCGCACTCGTCCTCACCCGAGCGGCCGCGTCGCTGCGCGGTGACCTGATCGGTACGCGCCGCCGCGACCCGCCGCTCAAGCCAGGTCCGCACCGCCGCCGCGTCCCAGGTCTGCGCCGCGGTCATGCCGCCGCTCCCTCTGCTGGTTCGGCCAGCGTCTGCTTGATCTGCTCGACGGTCATGCCAAACACGGCGGCCAGGCCGCTCACGGAGGCGCCGCGCTCCGCGAGCGTGCGGATGCGCGCAGCGTCGACCACCATGGCATAGCCGCTGGTGTCGCGATCCTTGCGCACCACGTCGCGCCGCCCCGAGCCGCGCTTGCGCTCCGCCGCGGCGCGATGTGGGTCGCGCGCCGCCAGCGCGGTTGCCGCTTCCTGGCGCGCCGCGCGCGCGCGCTCGCGCTCGTTCGCCTGCGCTTCGCGGGCGGTGGCACGCGCCTCGAGCCGCGCGCTGGTCGCGTCCGCGCGAGCGAGGGCGCGTGCCTCGCTGGCGCGCGCCCGCTCGTCGGCGCGCGTCGCCGGATCGCGACTCGCCAGCGCCCCGCCCCGTGAAGCCGTCGGCACACCCCAGCTGCTATCGACCACCCGTCTCGATCCCTCATCGGCGCGCGACGCGCCGTCCGCGCCTTCCCTAGGATGGCGCCGCCATCCCCGGCAAGGCGGCGAAGCGACGCCGACGCCACGACGCTGTCGCTTTACCCGGCGCGACACGGTACGGAGCGCGCCATGCATTTCCTCGATCAGGCAAAGATTTTCGTTCGTTCGGGCGCTGGCGGCCCCGGCGCGGTGAGCTTCCGGCGCGAGAAGTACATCGAATATGGCGGTCCCGACGGTGGTGACGGCGGCAAGGGCGGCGACATCGTCTTCGAGACGGTGGCGGGACTGAACACGCTGATCGACTTTCGCTACACCCAGCACTTCCGCGCGCCGCGCGGCTCCGGCGGCTCGGGCAGCAACCGCACCGGCGGCGGCGGCAAGGACCTCGTCATCAAGGTGCCGGTCGGCACCCAAATCCTCGCCGACGACGAGGAGCGGACGCTGCTCGCCGACCTCACCCGCGTCGGCGAGCGGATTGTGTTCCTGCGCGGCGGCGACGGCGGCCGCGGCAACGCCAGCTACAAGACCTCGACCAACCGCACACCACGCCAGCACGGCACCGGCTGGCCGAGCGAGGAAGCCTGGGTGTGGCTGCGGCTCAAGCTGCTCGCCGATGCCGGGCTGGTCGGCTTGCCGAACGCGGGCAAGTCGACCTTCATCAACCAGGTGACCAACGCCCAGGCCAAGGTCGGCGCCTATGCTTTCACCACCACGCGCCCGCAGCTCGGCGTGGTGCGCCACAAGATGCGCGAATTCGTCGTGGCGGACATCCCCGGGCTGATCGAGGGCGCGGCCGAGGGCGCCGGGATCGGCGACCGCTTTCTCGGCCATATCGAGCGCTGCCGCGTGCTGCTCCACCTGGTCGACGCCAATGACGACAACGTGGCGGAGAGTTACCGGATCGTGCGCGACGAGTTGGCGGCCTATGGCGGCGGCCTCGAGGAGAAGCCGGTAGTGGTCGCGCTCAACAAGATCGACACGCTCGACGACGAGCTGATCGCGGCGCTCTCGGCCGAGTTGGAGGAGGCGAGCGGCGCCGAGGTGATCCCGCTCTCGGGCGCCAGCGGCGTCGGGGTCGACTGGGCGCTCGACAAGTTGCTGGAGGCGATCCCGACCGGCGCGGCCCCGGTCGACGACGACGGCGAGGAAGAGGCGCTGGAATGGTCACCGCTGCGCGAGTGAGCAGCGGGTGCGAGCCGCGTGGGCCACGCCACCCGAGTTGGACGATCGCAGTCTTCGAAAGCTGACAGGCTTGCGCCGGTACAGGCGCTCGGTGGCGCCTCCATCAACAAGGATCGCGCGCTGCCAAGCAGGGCCGCTCGCCTGACGCGGCGCCCCTTCCCTCTTCCCGTCGCTAATCAGTCCTGCGGCACCGGGCCCGAGGTCGACACCGGAATCTGGCCCACGGCACGGTCCTGCGCGGCCATCAGATAATCCGCGGTGGTGAGGAACGGCACCGGATTGACCGCATGGCCGTCGATGCGGACCTCGTAATGGAGATGCGGGCCGGTCGAACGGCCGGTCGAGCCCATCAGCGCGATCAGCTGGCCGCGCTTCACGCGCGTATTGTCCGAGACCAGGATTTTGGAAAGATGACCGTAGCGGGTGGCGATACCCTTGCCATGGTTGATCTCGACCATGTTGCCATAGCCGCCTTGGCGCCCGGCATGGCTGATCACGCCGTCCGCGGTGGCGTAGATCGGCGTGCCGCTCGGGCCGGGGATGTCGACCCCGGCGTGCATCGCCGCGGTGCCGCGGAACGGGTCCGAGCGAATGCCGAAATTGCTGGTGAACTGGAGCTTCTGCACCGGCTGCACCGAGGGGATCGCGATCACGCCCTGCTCGAGCCGGTCAAGCTTCTTCCAGCTCATGAACAGCGAGCGGAACTGCTGGTCAGCGGCGAGATCGGCGCGCGCCTCGGGGCTGTTCGCCTCGACCAGCGGACCGCCCATCGCGGTGCCGCCGCGAGCAATGCGCGTGGTGGAGATGCCCAGCTTGCGCACCTGCGTCGCGGTGGCGGCATAGCGCTGGTCGAGCTCGCGCTGCGCCACCGCGGCGAGCTCGGCCTGGCGCGACTCGAGCCGCAGGAAGGGCTTGATCGCGTCGCCGGCAAGGCGGGTGGCGTCGGGATCGATCGCCAGCGTGGCGCGCGCCAGCTGCCGGCTTTCACCATCACCGGTGAGGGCGGCGGCGAGCAGCGCCTGGCGTTGTTCGATGCGGCTGGCGTGCAGCGCGGCGGTGTGCCTGATCGTCGCCACGCGCGCCTGGAGCCGGGTGACCTTCTGTTCCATTCGCGCCAGCTTGCGCTCGCTGCTCGGCGCCGAAGTCAACCCAGCCGCCACCGCGACCTGCTGGCTCGCCGCCACCGCGCCATAGCCGGCGAAGCCGAGCACCAGCGCAGCACCGCCGCGCATCATGAAACGCGTGCCGCGAACGGCGCGCAGACGATCGAGCGGGCGCACGGCCGGCGTGAGAGCGGTGTCGTTCATCGAACCCCAGATCAAAGATGCGGCCGGTGGCGAGACGCCGCGCGACCTTCCCCTTTTCTCGTACTGCCGCCCCGGAGACGATCGCCTCCCGGACGCAAAGGTTTGTGAACTGCCGAGGGTTAATTGAGCAAGACCGGCGGCCCGCCGCCGCGTCCGGGCGACGGAAGGACGCGGCGAGTCGTTGCGGTTCGCCGCGTTGGGTCGCCATTGATCGCGTAATTTTCGTAAGTTGCGAGTGATTCTTAGCGCTGGGCACCGCCTCGGCGCGATCGCAACGGCGCCGACCGACCGAGCCGGTCGACACGGGGCTCAGGCGGCGGGCACCACCATCTCGCGCGCGGCGCGCGCGTCTTCCGAGCGCCGCGAGCGTGTCGCCATTGCGGTCCAGGCCGCCTCCGCGCGCAGGCAGCGCTCCCGCACATTGGCGAGCGCGCTGGCCTCGGCCTGCTCGCGACATTCCGCGGCGCGGATCGAGAAGACGTCCGATTCCTTCATCATGGCTCTCCCACCGTCGGCTGTTGCTGCGCGATCAGATCGAGCACCACCTTCGCACCCTCGGCACTTGCCGCGGCGAGCTTGAGCGGACGCTCGTCGAGCCCGACGTCCGAGTTGAGAAACGCCATCGCACCCGTCAGCCCGAGCCGTTCGCTCGCGGCGCGCACCACCTGGCTCTCGCGCGCGGCGCTCTCGGGCGACAATTTCGGCACGCTGTTGTGGGGACGGAAATACGGGCGTCGTGGCTGACGCGGCGCGCTATTCTCGGGCTGCTCGCTCATGCGGCCACCACGACGGTGGAACGGACCACCCCGGCGAGCCACTGCACGTCGGCGATGCGGCCGGCATAGCCGCGCACCTGCGCACGATGGATCTCAGTGCAGCCCGGACTGACCGTGTTCGCCGCCCGCGCCACCGCGATCAGGTGGCCTCGATACAATTCGTTGAGGTCCATTCGTCTCTCCCCTGCATGCAAGCGGGAGCACGTTGGTCTCTCAGCTGTCCAGGCTCGCGAACCAGATCTTGGACAGTGTCGAACAGATGGGGCGGCGGCACCACCTCCACAAGGCCGCGCCACCATCTGGCGCATTTCGCCGGATGTCGGCGCGAGGAAAATCGACATTGGCCACTCTCAGCAGCCAAGTCATTGTTAGTACGGCTTTTTATGAATTGGCACGGGGTCTGCAAAGCATCCGCTGTCCCCGATCAACGGGGCAGGGAGACACTATCATGAACATCATCGCCACCGTTGTCGTCGCCTCCACCAGCCTGTTCCTCGTGGCCGCCGCGGACGCCGCGCCGAAGACCGTCACACCCGCTGGCACGGAAGCGGTCAGCAAGACCGTCACCCCGTCGCGCAACCCCGCCACCCGCTATTGCTACAACACAGAGGCGACCGGCACGCGCATCATCCAGCGGGTCTGCCACACCCGCGCGGACTGGAAGGAACTCGGCGTGATCGTTCCCGATCGCCTCTGACGCCCGCGCGATCGAGGCGGGGTCGGGACGTGTCCGCCACCCCGCCCCCCCCCTTTCGGTCAGAGCGTCCGCTCGTAAACCTGATACACCTTGTTGACGCGGCTTTCGATCGCGGTGGCGATCGAGTTCATCCCCTGATTGTCGTCGAGGATCCACCCGATCTCGCCGCGCGACGCGCCATAATTGGCGACCGACGCCTTGCGGATCGCCTCGATCATCATGAAGGCGAGCTGGCTCGCCAGCCGTGACGATTGCAGCTCCTTGCGCACGCCCATCAGCGGCACGCGCATCGTCCGCACGCGCGGCTTGCGCAGCCACAGCAGCAGCTTGGCCCAGCCGAACGGGAGCAGGCTGCCGTTCAGCGGCCGGATCGCCTCATTCAGGTCGGGCAAGGTGATCATGAACGCCACCGGCTTGCCATCCACCTCGGCAATACGGATCAGATCATTGAACACGATCGGCTTGAGCTTGACGCCGACGTCCTTGATCTCGGGCGGGGTGAGCGGAACGAAGCCCCAATTGTCCGCCCAAGCGTCGTTGAGGATTTCGAGGATAATTGCGGCTTCCTCGTCGAAGCGGCGCTTGTCCACCTCGCGAACGACGATGCTCTTGTTGTTCTCGCCCGAGCGGATGATCCGCTTTACGATCGGAGGGAATTCCTGCGTGATGTCGAGCTCGTAGGTCTGCAGCTGCTTGACCGGGTGATACCCCGCGCGCTCGATCCACTCGCGGTACTCGCGCTTGTGGTGCCCCATCATCACGGTGGGCGCCTGCTCAAAGCCTTGAATCAGCAATCCCGGCTCTTCCCAGATCGACATGCTGATGGGGCCGAGCGCGCGCGTCATCCCGTGCTCGCGCAGCCACGCCTCGGCGCGTGCGAGCAGCGCCGTAAAGACGCCCTCGTCCTCCGCATCCATCAGACCCCATTGCCCGACGCCAGGGCCGAAACCCTGCGCGGCGGGCATCTCCAGCGCCAACGTGTCGATATGCGCCGAGATCCGCCCCACCACACGACCGCCGCGATGCGCAAGGAACAGCTGCGCCTTGGCATGGCTGAACCAGCCGTTCTTCTCGGGCGTGATCAGCCCGAGCGCCTCGCCCTTGAGCGGCGGCACCCAATACGGATCATCCTGGTAGAGCCGGAACGGCAGGTCGACGAACGCCTTGCGCTCGCGCTTGGTGGTCACCGGCGTGAGGGAGAGATCGGACATGGCATTCGCCCGTAAACGGGGAAAGCGATCATGGCGAGTGAGCTTTTACCTGCAACGGTAACGCCGGGCGTCCTGTAAACGCCATGGAGTCGCCACTATGTTACGGCAATGAACAGCGCCATGAACACGATCACTCTCGACCGCGCGGGCGCTACGCCCAGCGCGCCGCGCGTACCGATCGCCGACGACAAGGCGATGCTGCGCGCCGCCGCCGATCTCACGCGAGACCTGGTGCAGCCACGCCCCGCGCTTTACTGGGCCGACCTGATCGGCTCGGCGCTGGTGGGCTATGCCGCGCTCGCAGTGGCCGTTACCGTGGCATCGACCGGCTGGGTGGTCGTGGCGGGCGTCGTCGCGGTGCTCGCGCTGTATCGCGGCATGAGCATGATTCACGAGATCAGCCATATCAAACATGCCGCTCTGCCTGGCTTCCGTACCGGGTGGAACGTGCTGATCGGCGTGCCGATGATGATCCCGTCGTTCATGTACGAGGGGGTGCACAACCTGCACCATGCCAAGACGCGCTATGGTACGTCGGAGGACCCCGAGTATCTCCCGCTCGCGCTCATGCGGCCGTGGACGCTGCCGGTGTTCATCCTGGTATCGGCGCTGGCGCCGCTCGGTCTGCTGATCCGCTATGCACTGCTGGCGCCGCTCTCCACGCTCTCGCCGACGCTGCGCGAGGCGGTGGTGGCGCGCTATTCGGCGCTGTCGATCAACCCGCACTTCCGCCGTCGCCCGCCGCAGGGTGAGGAGAAGGCGCGCTGGACCCGGCTCGAGATGGCCACCAGCCTGTGGGCGATCGCGCTGATCGCGTTGACGGTCGCGGGCGTGGTGTCGCTCAAGGCGTTCGCGATCTTCATGCTGGTCGGCTCGGGTGTCGCGCTGATCAACCAGGTGCGCACGCTCGTGGCACATCTGTGGGAGAATGAGGGCGAGGCGATGAGCGTCACCGCGCAATATCTCGACACCGTCAACGTGCCCCCGCCGGCGCTGCTGCCGGTGCTGTGGGCGCCGGTCGGGCTGCGCTACCACGCGTTGCATCATCTGCTGCCGGGGCTGCCGTATCATGCACTTGCCGAGGCGCACCGCCGCATCTCCGCGGTGCTGGAGCCGGACTCGCCGTATCACAAGGCGAATTACGCCGGCCTGCCGGGGTTGGTCGGCAAGCTCGCCGCCGCGACGATGCGGCCGCGCTGACGAGGTAGGACGCGGCGGGGTCGTTAGGGAACCACGCTGCGTTCTCTCACTTCTGCCATCCTGAACTCCTTTCAGGATCCGGAGTGCCGCTTACTCTACTGCCGCTAATGCTGGCAGCGCCGCGCGTGTGCCAGCGCCACCATGTCACTGCCCAGCCCGCCGGTCTCCTGGTAGCGCGAGGAGAGAACCGCTGTGCGGAGGGGTAACTACTCCTCCGTACGCAGCAGCACCGCCTCGCCGATCAGTAGGAACAGCAGGAACGGCGCCCAGGCGGCGAGGAATGGCGGATAGGCACCGAGATTGCCCATCGCCAGCGCGAACTTGTCCGCCATGAAATAAGCGAAACCGAGCGCCATGCCGATCACCGCGCGCAGGAACAATGCGCCTGAGCGCGCGATGCCGAACGCCGCCACCGCGCCGAGCAGCGGCATCAGCACCGACGACAGCGGCCCGGACAATTTGTGCCACAACACGCCCTCGAGCGACTCGGTCGGTCGCCCGGCCTCTTCCAGGTCGCCGATCGCGGTGCGCAACCCGGCGAACGACAGCGCGTCGCCATCGACATTGGCCAGCGTGAACTGATCCGGCGTCACGCCGCGCGCCACCACCACCGCGCCCAACGAAGTGAGCGCGCCCGAGGTGACGTCGAACCGCTTGGCCGGCCACACCTTCCAGCCGTCACCCTGGCGCACACCATTGGGCGCGGTGATCAGCCCGCGCAGCCCGCCGTCGGGGTTGCGCTCGTAGACCGCGACGCCACCGAGCTGCGCCGCATTGCCGCGCCCGCTGATCCGATCGGCCGAGATCAGATTGTTGTCCGCGCGCACCCAGACGTTCGAGCGATCGCCGCGGTCGAGCGGCATGGCGCCGTAATTCACTTTCTGCCAGGCGCTCAGCTCCGCGGTCGCGCGGCTGACCACACGGTCGTTGAAGGCGAAGGTGACCAACGCGATCCCCACGCTCGCGCTTACCAGTGGCGCCAGCACCTGATGCGCTGACAGGCCGGAGGCCTTGAGCGCGACCACCTCGCTGTTGGCGTTCATCGTGATCAGCGTCAGCACGGTGCCGAGCAGCACCGAGAACGGCAGGAACGTCGAGATGATCTGCGGCGCCCGCAGCGAGACGTAGCGCCACACCTCGGCATCGCCGTTGCCTGCCGTGGCGAGGATGCGCCCGCTCTCGCTCAGCAGATCGAGCGTCTGCAGCACCAGCACCAGCCCGAACAGGATACCGAACGTGCGCGTGAGGAACAGCCGCGCCATATAGATGGCGACGGTGCGCGACGGGAAAAAGGCGCTCATGCGCGCGCCTCCTTGCGCCGGCGACCGGGAAGGTAGCGCGCCACCGCCGCCCAAGCCTTGCCGAAGAAGCGCTCCAGCGCGCCGATCGGCTGTCCGCCGGGAACATAGGCCAGGGTGTAATACATCCACAGGATCAGCGCGCCGAACAGCAGGAATGGCGCCCATAGCGCGATGAGCGGGTCCACCGCGCCGCGTTCGCCCAGTGCCGCGGCATATTGGTTGATCTTGTGATAGGTCACTACCATCACGATCGACAGGAACACGCCAAGCGCCGAGCTGGAGCGCTTGGGCGGCACGCCCAGCGACACCGCCAGCAGCGGCAGCAGGAACATCATCGCCACCTCGACGACGCGGAAATGGAACTCGGCGCGGCTGCCGTCACGCTGCGCCTCGCTGGCGTTCGCGGCATGGCCGAGCTTGGCGAGCTGGGGCAGCGTATATTCGAGATTCTTGCCCCCGCGCGTGCGGAAGCTCTCGAACCGCGGCAGATTGATCGGCAAATCGTGCGCGGTGAAGGTCAGCGTGCGCGGCGTGGGGAAATCCGGGCGGTTGTGGATCAACGTGCCGTCGGTCAGCCGGAAGATGATCACATTGGGATCGTCGGTGGCGAGAAACTGCCCGGTCTCGGCGGTGACGCCGACCCAGTCGTTGCGCGGGGTGAGCGCGTGAACGAAGATGCCGGAGAGCCGGCGCCCGCTGTCCTGGCTGCGCTCGATCCGCAGCGTCATGCGATCGCCCAGATGGGTGAATTCGCCCACCTTGATCGACGCGCCGAGCGCGCCGGTGCGCAGCTCGAAGCGCAGCTTCTCGTAATTGTACCGCGCCAGCGGCTGGACATAGCCGACGATGGCGATGTTGAGCGCCGCCAGCACGATCGCGTACATGTACGGCACGCGCAGCAGCCGCGAGTAGCTCATGCCGACGCCCCGCATCACGTCGAGTTCGCTCGACGTGGCGATCCGCCGAAAGGCGAGCAGCACGCCCAGCATCAGCCCGATCGGGATACCGAGGCCGAGATATTCGGGCAGCAGGTTGGCCAGCATCTTCCACACCACGCTGACCGGACCGCCCTGCGTGATGACGAAGTCGAACAGCCGCCCGATCCGATCGAGGATCAGCAGCATCGAGGCGATCAGCAGCGTGGCGAACAGCGGCAGCGCGATCAGCCGGGCCATGTAGCGGTCGATCGAAGTGAACAAGGTGCGGCGCCGCCTCGTGGCATCGGGCGTAAGGCCCTGGTGAGGGTGCGGCTATAAGCGCGCACGGCGCGTGCGTCAGCAGCGAAAAGCGCGAGGGCGGACGGTGCGGAGGACGCGCCGCGATGCGTTGGAGACTTTGCCCTAACCCATCAAGTTCTGCCCTTCAGAGTTCCTCTGCAAAGCTCTTCCGCCATCCCGGACTGGGTCCGGGATCCAGCGTGCCGCGCACTCCTTAGCCATCGCTCTTGCGGAGGAGTGGATTCCGGACATCCTCCGGGATGACGCAAGGTGACGAGCGATCCGGAGTTTAGCAGATGGATCCTCTCAGGGGGCAGGCTGGATGAGAAATCGAGGTCTTACCGAGTTTGCCACCTGCACCTCACCCCATCCTCTACCTAGGAGGAGAGGACTGAATCTCGCGCGATGACACCACCGCTCCATCTATTCGGTCCGGCGGGGTACGTTCTACGGCGGCATCAGGATGACGGCAGCCCGCTCGTCACCCGGTAACACTCACGCTGCCACCCGCGCCGGCGGGTCGTCGTGCGGCGCCGCCGCGCTTGCCACCGCGCGCTCCAGCGCGGCCAGCGTGAAGGGCTTGCGCAGCACCGGACGGCCGCCGAGATCGATCGCCTCGTCCGCGCCTCCCGCAAAGCCGGTGACGAACAGCACCGGGACGCGCGCGTGCGCCACCGCCAGCCCGGCGACCATCTCCGGGCCGGTCAGCGTCGGCATCAGCACGTCGGACAGGATTAGATCGACCCGCTCCATCGCTGCGAGCAATGCGCCGGCGCGCGTCGGGTCGTCGCAGGCATGCGGCAGGTGACCGAGCTCGCGAAGCGCGTCCATCGTCGCCGGCAGCACGCGCGGATCATCCTCCACCACCAGGATATGCAGGCCGCTGGTGTCCGACGCCGCGGCTGGCGGCGCGGCCGGCACCACGGGCGGAGCCGCCGGCGCCGCGAGCGCGACACGCTCGCGGGGCAGCAGCAGCGTCACCGTCGTACCCACGCCTACCACCGAATCGATCGCGACGTCGCCGCCGATCTGGCGCGCGAACGAGAAGACCTGGCTTAGTCCCAGCCCCGTGCCCTTGCCGACCGGCTTGGTGGTGAAGAACGGCTCGAACACGCGCTCCACCACCTCCGGCGCCATGCCGCAGCCGTTGTCGCTCACCGCCAGCGCGACGAAATCGTCGCCCGCGACGGTGCGCCGCGCGGCGCGAACCGCGAGCGTACCGCGCCCCTGCATCGCGTCGCGCGCATTGACCGCAAGGTTCACGAGCGAGTTCTCGAGCTGGACCCGGTCGGCGCGGGTGCACCAGCCAGCGCTCTCGTCGGTGAACCGCACCGAAATGCCGTCCCCCAGCGTGCGGCCGATCAGATCGGCGAGACCGTCGAACAGCGTCGTCACGGCGATCGTCTCGGGGTTGATCGCGGTCTCGCGCGCAAAGGCGAGCAGTTGCTGGGTCAGCGCGGCGGCCCGCTGCGCGCCGTCGTGCGCGCTGGCGAGATGGCGCGCGGCCGACCCCGGATCGATCCGGATCGCGCGCTGCGCCAGCTCGACCCCGCCCAGCACGACCGCAAGCATATTGTTGAAATCGTGCGCGATCCCGCCGGTGAGCTGGCCCACCGCCTCCATCTTCTGGATCTGTCGCAGCCGCGCTTCCTGCGCGCGCAGCTCTGCCGTGGCCTGGGCCACCGCCTGCGCGAGCTCCTCCGCGCGGTCGCGCTGCGCGTCCGCCTCGCCGCGGGCGGCGGCATGTTCGGCATGCGCGGACACCACCGCCCAGCCGAGCCAGATCACGCCCACCACCAGCAGGAGCCCGAAAGCGGCGAGCACCTTGGCCATCATGCTCGAGCGGCGCACCGACGCCTGCGCGTGGCTGGTTCGCGCCTCGAGCAGGGCGCGCTCCTGCGCCACCAGCGCGTCGAGTCCGCTGTTGATGCGATTGAGCGAGTCGGACGTGCTGCTGTGATAGAAGCGCGCCAGTGCCTGGCTGTTCTTGCGGTAGTTGGTGTTGAGCGCGGTGAGCGCGAGTTCGTCGCCGCGCTCGCCGAAGGCCTTGCGGATGTCGGCGAGGTGACCCGCCTGCACCGCATTGTCGTGGGTCAGCTTCTCGAGTCGGTCGATCGTCTCGTCGGCGCGGCGCCAATCCTCGAAATACAGCCGCCCGAGCTGCTGGTCGCCCGAGATCACATACCGCCCGAGTGACGCCTCCGAGCGCGCGATCGTGCCCTGCAGCGTGCGCACCAGGATCATCACGTCATAGCTATGACGCTGCGCCGCCAGCGCATCGTCGCGCTGGTGGTTGGCGCCGCGCAATGTCAACAGCAATGCGCCGAGCACCGCCACGCCCAGCAGCGCCATCGCCCAAAGGGCGACGGTGCCCCGGATGGAGGTGGCTCCCCCGTGCTCGGCCGCGTCGTTCGTCACCCCCTCCGTATACCTTACCGGAGGTTAACGAAAAACCTAATGCGTGCCGATCGCCCCGACCTGCTGACCCGCCGCGGCGAACATCGCGATCACGCGGCCGATCTGCTCGGCGCTGTGCTCGGCGCAGATCGAACAGCGCAGCAGGAAGGTGCCTGCTGGCGTCGCCGGCGGCCGCGCGACGTTGACGTACAGCCCGGCCTCGAGCAGCCCCTGCCACATCGCCACCGCCTGTTCCTGATCCTCCAGGATCACCGCGACGATTGCCGAATCGGGCGAGTCGGTGCCGAGCCGGAAGCCGAGCGCCTTGAGCCCGCCGTGAAGTTGCCGCGCATTGTTCCAGAGCCGCGCGCGCTTCTCGTGCGCGTGCATCAGCTTGCGCACCGAGGTGGCGGCGGTGGCGACGACCGAGGGCGGCAGCGAGGCGGTGAAGATGTAAGGACGGCACGACAGGCGCAGCGCCTCGAACTTGGGATGGTTCGAGATGCAGAAGCCGCCGACGGTGCCGACCGACTTGGAGAAGGTGCCGATCACGAAGTCCACGTCGCGGCCGAGTTCCAGCCCCAGCTCCTCGTATACGCCGCGGCCGTGCTCGCCGAAGAAGCCCATTGAATGCGCCTCGTCGACCAGCACCATACAGCCGTGCTTGCGCGCCACAGCGACCATCTCACGCAGCGGCGCAATGTCGCCGAGCATCGAATAGACGCCCTCGAGCACCACCAGCTTGCCCGGCTCCTTGGGCAGGCGGCCGAGGCGCTTGTCGAGGTCCTCGATTGAGTTGTGGCGAAAGCGGACGATCTCGGCGTCGCCTATCTTGCAGCCGTCGTAGATCGAGGCGTGGCTGTCGGCGTCGAGGATGACATATTCGCCGCGCCCGGCGATGGTGGAGATCACGCCGAGATTGGCCTGGTAGCCGGTCGAGAAGACGATCGCGTGCTCGGCGCCGTAGAACTCGCGCAGCGCGTCCTCGGCGTCGACATGGTCGCGGAAGGTGCCGTTGAGCATGCGGCTGCCGTTGGTGCCGCTGCCGAACTGCTCCAGCGCGCGCTTGCCCGCCGCGATCACGTCGGGGTCGAACGTCATGCCCATGTAATTGTAGGTGCCGAGCAGGATCGTCTCCTGCCCGCGGATCACCGCGGTGGTGGGCGAGCGCACCTCCTCCATGACGATGCCGAAGGGATCGCGCACGCCCGAGGACATCAGCCTGTCGCGTTCGGCGATCAGCGGATCGAACTTGGCGAACAGGTCACGCGCGGTCGGTGCGGGCGCGACGGTCTCGGGCAGCGCCTCGGGCTGGAGGCCGGTCTCGGTCATCGCCCTCAGCCCCGCAGCTTCTCGACCGCGTCGGCGAGCTGCCCCACGGTCTCGATCTCGGCCTGCATGTTCATCGTGATGATGATGTCGAACTCGTCCTCGATCGCGGCGACGAAGTCCATCACGGTGAGCGAGTCCCACTCCAGGCCGCCCTGGAAGGTGGTCGCCTCGGTGATGTCGATGCCCTTCTTGTTGAAGGGTTCGATCTGCGCGCGGAGCGTGTCGAGGATCGCGGTACGGTCAGTCATAAGCTCGGCTGTGGCCTTGAAATGCGGCGGATGTCGGGCCGCGCTATAGCAGCCCCTGGGCGCGATACCATCGCGCCGTGGCGGCCAGCCCCTCGCCCGCCCCGATCCGCGGCTGCCATAGCGCGGCGGGTGGCGTCTTGGCGGGGTCGGCGGTCCAGTCGGGGTGGACCATATAGGCGACGCGGTCGGCGGTGAGCTTGGCGCTCGCGCCGCGGACCAGCGCGTCCCCGCGCGCGGCGAGGCGGAGCAGCGCGGCGGGCAGCGGCAGCGGCAGCGCGGGGCGGCCGACCGCGGTGGCGATGGCGCGCGCGAAGTCGGTGTAGCGCAGGGCGCCGTCGGGGCTGGCGGGCTCATAGATGGCGTGCGCGCCCGCGCCCGGCCGCTCGGCGAGCGCCAGCAGCAGGCGCGCGAGGTCGTCGACATGGATGATCGAGAGCCGGCCGTTCGGCGGCAACGGCACCACGCCGCGCCGCGCGGCGCGGAACAGATCGCGCTGCTCCATGTCGCCGGGGCCGTAGACGCCGGGCGGGCGGACGATCGTCCAGTCGAGCCCGCTGGCACCAACCTCCGCTTCCGCGCCTGCCTTGGACCAGCCGTAGTTGGAGAGCGCGGGCTCGCGCGCGGCGAGCGAGGAGACGTGGACGAAGCGGGCGACTCCCCACACCTTGGCCGCCTCGACCACGGCGCGCGTGCCCTCGACGTTGGCGGCGGCGAAGCCGGCGCGGTCGGGCGCGTTCACCGCACCGGCGACATGGACCACCGCGTCGGCGGTCGAGACCAGCGCCGAGAGTGCTGCGGCGTCGTCGAGCGCGCCGCTCACCCAGGTCACGCCGTCGCGCTCGGGCTGCTGCCGCCGTGCCAGTGCGCGGACGTAGTGCCCCGCGGCGAGCGCCTGCTCCAGCAGCGCGCCGCCGACGAAGCCGGTCGCGCCGGTCAGCGCGAGGATCACAGCAGCGCCATATGGTTGCGGTGGACCAGCGCGGCGCGCGGAGCATAGCCGAGGATCGCTGCCTGCTCGTCGCTGCGGCGCCCGATCAGCCGCGTCGCCTCGGCCGCGTCATATTCGGCGAGGCCGCGCGCGATCGTCCCCGTGGGTCCCTCGATGGTGACGAGATCTCCGCGCGCGAATTTCCCCTCCACCCGCGTCACGCCGGCGGCGAGCAGGCTGCGCCCCTCGGTCAGCGCGCGCGCCGCCCCCACGTCAACGTGGATCGCTCCGCGCGCGGTGAGCCCGCCGGCGAGCCACGCCTTGCGCGCGGGCGCGCTGCGCTCGGCGGCGAAGAGCGTGTGCCGCGCCGCGGCCGACAGCGGCGATTCGGCACGCCCCGAGGCGATCGCCAGCGCGGCGCCGGCGGCATTGGCGATGCGCGCCGCCGCGATCTTGGAGACCATGCCGCCGGAGCCCATGCCCGAGGCCGAGCCGTGATCCGCCATCGCCTCGATCGCGGCGTCGATCCGCTCCACCCGCGCGATATGCTGCGCCCCCGGCAGCGCGGGGTTGCGATCGTATAGTCCATCGACATCGGACAGCAGCACCACTCCCTGCGCGCCTGCCGCCTGCGCGACGCGCGCGGCGAGCCGGTCGTTGTCGCCGAAGCGGATCTCCTCGGTGGCGACCGAGTCGTTCTCGTTGATCACGGGCACGACGCCGAGCTGGAGCAGCCGGTTGAGCGTCGCGGCGGCATTGAGATAGCGCCGCCGCTCCTCCAGATCGCCGAGCGTCACCAGTATCTGCGCCGCCGTCAGCCCGCACGCGCCGAGCACCTCGGCCCACACCCCGGCGAGCGCGATCTGACCGGTTGCCGCCGCAGCCTGCGCGTCCTCCAGGCTGGCGCGTCCACCCTTGGTGAGGCCCAGTCGCCGCGCCCCAAGCGCGATCGCGCCCGACGAGACGACCGCGACCTGCTGCCCGGCCGCGGCCCGCGCCGCAATCGCCGCGGCGATCTGCTCCAGCCACGCGCGGCGCACCCCGCCGTGATCGTCGACGAGCAGCGCCGAGCCGATCTTGACGATCAGGCGCGGACAGGTGGCGGGCGGGAAGAGCGACATGGCACCCGAGCGGTTAGCGCGCGGCGCGGTCGTGCTCAATCGTCGCGGGCACTCCCCTTCCCTCCGGACAGAGGCGCGCCTATCTTGCCCCCATGGCCACGCTCGCACCCGATATCGCACTCACCCCCGCCGCCGCCGCGCGCGTCGCGGCGATCGCGGCGCGGCAGAACAAGCCTGCCATCCTGCGTCTTGCGGTGGAGGGCGGCGGCTGCTCGGGATTTCAGTATCGCTTCGGCTTCGCCGACGCACCTGACGCGGCCGACGTGGTGGTGGAGACCGATGGCGTGCGGCTGGTGGTCGACGACGTCAGTCTCGATCTCGTCCGCGGCGCGAGCGTCGACTATGTCGAGTCGCTCGGCGGCGCCTCGTTCAAGGTCGAGAACCCCAATGCGGCGAGCGGCTGCGGCTGCGGCACCAGCTTCTCCATTTGACCCCGCGCTGAACGAGCGCGTCCGGCTCCACCGCACGGCCACCTCGTTATTCGCCTCTCCCCCGCGAGCGAGTGCGTAGGGGGCCTAGACGCGCGAAAGGCGGGCCACGTCGCCGTGACCCGCCCTCCGTGCGACCCCGAAGGGTAGGCGTTACTTCGACTTGTCTGCCGCGGTGCTGACGGCATCGCCGGCCGACGACACGTCCTTACCGACGCCGCCCACCGTGTTGCACGCTGCCACCAGCACCGCGCCGGCCAGAGCCGCGACCGTCATCATCTTACGCATCGACCTGTCTCCTGGAAGAACAACTGACCAATGCGCCGCGACGGCGAACGTTCCACGCGCGCAACAGCGGCGGGGCAACGAGGTTTTGCGGCGAAAGGATAAAGGCCCGGAAGCGTCACCGGGGGGGGGGAGGGGTGGACGCTTCCGGGCCTATGTCACGGACAGCGAGAGCGGGGGGGCATAAAGTCGCTGTCCGGGTAGCTGAACGGCCGCTTGGAAGAACGGTTCCGCAATGCCGCGACATTTTCCTAAATCGAATAAAAAGAAGTGTTTACTCGCTGCCGGTGACCGCAATCGCGATCTCATAGGCGCCCGCCAGCGGATCATGATCGAGCGAGGAGCGGAGCTGGCGGGTAAGACCTTCGATCACGCGGCCATAGCGATGCCCGAGACCGTCGCGCAGAATGTCGCTGTCGACCAGCGCGCGCGACGAGAGGCGCAGCGTCGCGCGATCCGCCACGCGGTTCGCCGGCGGCTTGAGCGAGATGCGCAGCTGCGCCTCGGGAGAGCAGGTCATCGCCAGCTCGACCAGCTCGGTCACCAGGAAGGCGACCGCCACTGCGACGTCCTGGGTGACATAGAAGGGGTCGATGTCGAGGATGATGCTGATTCGCGTGCCCTCGGGCGCGGTGGCGCGGATACTGGACGCGAGCTCCCCCAACACCGAGCGCAAGCCGACCCCGCGATTCTCCTCCATCTCGGCGAAATGATAGCGGTGCACCACCGCCAGCGCGTCGACGCGGCGCTGGATCGAGGCATAGGCCTGGGTCGCTTCCGCGCTCTTTGCGCCGCGCGCGTGGAAGTTGATCAGGCTGGAGATCACCTGAAGGTTGTTCTTGACGCGATGGTGCACCTCGCGCGTCAGCTTGGTCTGGCGCACCAGCCCTTCGGCGAGCCCGGCCTCATGCAGCGCGACGGTACGGCTGAGAGCGCGGAACGTGTCGCCGAGATCGCGGATTTCCTGCGCTGGCAATGCCCGCAACATCGCGGTATCGGGTTCGTCGCCCGGCACATAATCGGCGATGCTGCCGCGCAGCGCGCGCAGCGGCGCGATCAGCAGCCGGTCTACCACGAACCAACTGATCGCCGCCGCGAGCGCCCACATCAGCAGCGGCAGCGCCAGCGCGATCAGCAGCGGTGAGCTGATCGGTGCGCTGCGAACCTGCATCTCGAGCGCGAGACCGGCGATGGCGAGATCGTTGCGCGCCGCCTCGCGTCGCTCGAACGCGCTCTCACGCGCGAGCGGATCGAGTTCGAGCCGGTCGTTGCCGAGCGTCAGCGTCGAGCCATAGTCGAGCGCGAACCCGCTTGGCCGGCTCAGCTGCTGGAGAAACGTCGCGGGGAAAAAGGCGGCGGCGCTCACGCCGTTGCTCCGTCCCGCCACGCGCAGCATGAGCCCGCGCCGATGGCCCGGCGCGGCGTCGACGATCCGGGCACTGATCACTGACGGGTCCGACTGGCGCGCGAATGCCGCAGCGCCGGGGAAAGGCTCCCCGCAGAGCGGCTGGCCGCGTCGGTCCAGGATGACGAAGCTGGTGCCGGCCGCGGACTGCTGTGCGAACACGCCCTGCGCGCGGGCGCAGCTGGGCGCATCGGCGCGGTCGGCATTGAGGGCATCAACCGCCACGCGCAGTGCGGTCATGTCACCGACCAGCTCGATCGCGATCGCGCGGCTCGACTCGGCCGCCGCGACGCGCAGGTGCGAGCGCAGCTCGGTGTCGGCGAGCTGGGTGACGCGCAAGGTGGCGAAGATCGCGATCAGCGCCAGCGGGAGCAGCGCGATGCTGAGGATCAGAAACAATTTCGCCCCGGTGGGCCAGCGATGGATCACATCGCCTCGCCCCGCGGACAGGCGCGGGACGTCAGCGGCCGGGGCCTCGGCCACCTCGATCAGTCAAGCTTGCCGAGCAAGGAGAGCAGATCATCCGGCACGGCTTCCTCGACGGTCTTTTGATACACGGAGCGCAGCGCCGAACCCATGTCCCGATTCTTGGAATGCGCGACGGTGCCCTTCTTCGGCTTCTCCGGCGCTTTCTTGTCCGACGTCAACGTTTACCCCCAAGACTACCCGGCCCCAGCGACCGCTGGGCGGGTCGAGCGGACACGATGGAACATCCCATTGCTGCCGGCACGGTTGGCCGTGCTCGGCGGATGAAACCAAATAGCCCTTCGATGGTTCCCCCGGCACGCGACGAAAATCGCCGGCCGGGGAGAGCTTATCGCCGCGGCCGCGCGACGCTCGCGCATGGTTTCACGACGCACGGCGACGCTGCTTGAGCGCTCGTTCGTGAGGGAGGGCTTTCTACATATGTCGCTCGGACAACAACTCGCGCCCCATCTTCCGTTCCTGCGCCGCTATGGTCGCGCGCTGACGGGCAGCCAGGCGCAGGGCGACCGCTATGTGCGCGCGACGCTGGAGGCGATCGTGGCCGCGCCCGACGAGTTCCCGCGCGACGTCGATCCCCGGCTCGGCCTGTATCGGACCTTCCAGGCGATCTGGAACTCGGCGAATTTCGACGAGGTCGACAGCGCCGAGCCGGCAGAGGAGCAGGAGGCAGTGGCACGCGCGCGGCTGTCGCGGATGACGCCCCTGTCGCGCCAGGCGCTGCTGCTCACCGCGATGGAGGGCTTCACGCCCGAGGACGCGGCCTATCTGATCGAGGTGGAGCCGGCCGAGGTCGACTCGCTTGTCGCCGAGGCGCTCGCCGAAATCGAGAAGCAAACGCGAGCGCGCGTGCTGATCATCGAGGACGAGCCGATCATCGCGATGGATATCGAGTCGATCGTGCGCGATCTCGGCCATGAGGTGACCGGCGTGGCGGTGACCCGCGACGAGGCGGTGGCGCTGGCGATGGAGGATCGCCCCGGCCTGGTGCTCGCCGACATCCAGCTCGCAGACGACAGTTCGGGGATCGACGCGGTGAAGGACATCCTCGCCGAGTTCAACGTGCCCGTGATCTTCATCACCGCCTTCCCCGAGCGGCTGCTCACCGGCGAGCGGCCCGAGCCAACCTTCCTGATCACCAAGCCGTTCCAGCGCTCGACGGTGAAGGCGGCGATCAGCCAGGCGCTGTTCTTCGACGAGACCACCATCCCCGCCTAACCGGTCGGCGCGGTGTATCCGCGGCATCCTCGCGCCCCGGCGCCGCGCCTGCGGTCCCGGCGCGCGCGGGGACTCTTGCCGCTCGCGTGCGAGTTGAGGGCCGGCAAGCAGGCCATCGATCCCGGCGAGCAAAGGCAGGAGAATGCATCCGATCCTTCCCGCCCGCCTTGTCGTTTCGATCTTCCTTACGGACCCAAAACGGTCTCGGTGCGTTGAGGGGCAATGGCAGACGAGAACGATCGAGTGCACCTCGAGACCGACGAGGCCCGCGCCGGCAGCACCCCGGGCATGACCCGCTATATTCTAGCGGCGTCGCTGGTTTTGATCGTTGTGGCGTTCGCTGCCATCCTGCTGTCCTGACGCGATGCTCGAACAAGTGGTGGCGGACGGTCTGGCCAAGCGGCCGGACGATACCTATCTTGCAAGCTCGGGCGAGCGCCAGAATGGCGCCGCGCCAGCACGACGGAGCGGCATGACCCAATCTTCCTCGCACGAGAACGAGGCGTCGGCTCCTCCGGCGCCGACGGAATATGTCGCGCTGTCGGATCCCGAGTTCAAGAAGCAGCTCGCGCTGGTCATTCCCCATCTGCGCGCGTTCGGGCGGTCGCTCTCGGGCAATCGTGATCTCGCCGACGATCTGGTGCAGGAGACGCTGCTCAAGGCTTGGGCGGCACGCAAGCGCTTCCAGGCGGGCACCAATATGCGCGCCTGGACCTTCATCATCCTGCGCAATCTGTTCCTCAGCCAGATGCGACGCGCGCGCTTCAAGGGCGAGTGGGACGATCTGGTCGCGGATCGCGTCCTTGCCGCGCCCGCGAGCCAGGACAAGCACGTCGAGCTCGCCGACATGCAGCGCGCGCTCATGCACCTGCCGCAGCCACAGCGCGAGGCGCTGATCCTGGTCGGCGCGGGTGGCTTTGCGTATGAGGAAGCGGCCGACATCTGCGGCGTCGCTGTGGGTACGATCAAGAGCCGCGTCGCGCGCGGCCGCGTCGCGCTCGAGGCACTGATGACCGATGGGGCGCTCTCGTCGCGTCGCGATCATGAGGTGAGCGGTGATCGTACGACGCTCGACTCGATCATGAACGAGGTCGACGAACTGAGTCGCGATCGCGACGCCTGACCTGAGGCCGCGTGCCGATGTGGCGAGCGGGGATTGTTGCCCGGCCGCCCGGTCGGCGCTTGCTTGAATGTGCGCTGGCATGGATCATCCGCCAGCAGCAGTAGCGGCTGGAGCGCCGCGCAAAGCGGCGCTCGCGGTGGCTCTCGTTAATGAAAACGTCCGGGCCGGCTCTCACCGCCTAGGCCGACTGCCTTCAGTTGGCGATGCGGCTTAGTCGCGACAGCAGACAGGCCATGTCGCTGGGCAGCGCCTTGTCGCGCCGGAACGCGGCGTTCAGTGAACCCGCCAGCACGTCACCCGCCTGAGGCGCACGTACGACATAGTCGCCCGTTGCCGTTCGCGTCAGGGAGGGTGCTTCTCGTACCATGTTGCTCGAACGTGCGACTGGTGGTTAGGTTTCGACATGACGACTGCCGGTTTCGACGAGGCGCGCCGCCGGGCGGAACAGAATGCGCCATTCCTGAACACGCTGCTGCAACGTGAAGCGGCGACGAAGGAAGCGCTGGCCGAAACCGGCGGCTCGCTGGCGCGTCGGCTACGGCTTGAGCGTCGGGCGCTCGCACTCGAGGTCGCGCTGGGCGATCTCGCCGGCGCGCTTGACCTCACCCAGATTACCGCACGGCTGAGCGACTTTGCCGATCACGCGCTGGATCGCGCCATTGCGGGCGCGATGATGGAGCGCACGCCCGACGCGCCGCCGCGCGGTTTCGTCGCGATCGCGCTTGGCAAGCAGGGCAGTCGTGAGCTCAACTATTCCTCCGACATCGATCCGATCTTTCTCTACGATCCGGCCACGCTGCCGTGTCGTGCGCGCGAGGAGGTAGCTGACGCGGCGGTGCGCATCGGTCGGCGGGTCCTGGAACTGCTCCAGGCGCGGGATACCGACGGCTATGTACTCCGCGTCGACCTGCGGCTGCGCCCGTCTCCCGAGGTTACGCCCATCGCCATCCCGATCGACGCCGCGATCAGCTATTACGAATCGCAGGCGTTGCCGTGGGAACGCGCCGCCTTCATTCGCGCGCGCGTCGCCGCCGGCGATCGCGCGCTCGGTGCGCGCTTCCTCGAGGCGATCCGCCCATTTGTCTGGCGCCGCAGCCTCGACTTCGGCGCCGTCGGCGAGATCCTCGACATCACCCGGCGGATTCGTGACCATCACGCGCAGGGGCAGATGTTCGGCCCGGGCTATGATCTCAAGCGCGGGCGCGGCGGGATCCGCGAGATCGAGTTTTTCGCGCAGATCCACCAGTTGATCCATGGCGGACGCGATCCGGCGCTGCGTGCTCCGGCCACGCGCGACGCGCTCGCCGCGCTCGCCGCGGCGGGGCGGATCGACGCCGCCGATGCGCGGGCGCTGTGCGAGGCTTATACCCTGCTTCGCACGATCGAGCATCGCGTCCAGATGATCGACGACCGCCAGACGCACGCGCTGCCCGCGGGCGAGGCGCTCGACCACGTCGCACGGCTGCACGGACTGGAGGATGGCGCCGCGCTGCTCGCGCTGCTCGCACCGCACGTCGAGCGCGTCGCGGCGGCGTTCGACCGGCTTGCTCCCGTCGCAGGCACCGGGCTCCCGTTCGATCCGGCACGGCTCGGCGCCGCGCTCGCCGACGCCGGCTTCGTCGACCGCGACGATGCGGTGCGCCGCGTGACCGCGTGGCGCGAGGCGCGCTACCCGGCGCTGCGCAGCGCCGCGGCGCAGAGCGCGCTCGAGGCGGTGCTGCCCGGGCTGGTCGGCGCGCTGGCGCAGGCGCCGGTGCCCGCGGTGGCGCTCAACCGGCTCGATCGCCTGTTCGAGCGGTTGCCGAGTGCGGTGAACGTCTTCCGCCTGCTCGAGGCGCGTCCGGCACTGGCGACGTTGCTCGCCGAGCTGCTCAGTCACGCGCCCACGCTCGCCGACGAGCTCGCGCGCCGCCCCGACCTGCTCGATGGGCTGATCGATGCCAGCGCCTTCGCGCCGGTCGGGGAAGTTGCCGAGCTGGTCGCCGAGATGCGCGCGGCCGAGGCGGGCGCGGACTATCAGGCGCTGCTCGAGCACGTCCGCCGACTCGTCGGCGATAAGCGATTCGCGCTTGGCGCGCAGATCGTCGCCGGCGCCGCCGACCCGCTCGATGTCGCCGCTGGCTATGCGCGCGTCGCCGAGGCGGCTATCGAGACGCTGGCCAGCGCCGCCACGGCCGAGTTCGAGCGCGCGCACGGGCGCGTGCCCGGCGGCGAGCTGGTGATCCTGGCGCTTGGCCGGATGGGCGGCATGGCGCTGACTCATGCCTCCGACCTCGACCTGATCTATCTCTTCACCGGCGAATTCACCGCAGAGTCGGACGGTGCCAAGCCGCTTGGGGCAACGCTCTATTTCACACGGCTGGCGCAGCGCGTCACCGCAGCGCTGTCGGTCCCCACCGCCGCCGGGCCGCTCTACCCTGTCGATACGCGGCTGCGCCCCTCGGGCGCTCAAGGCCCTCTCGTGGTCAGTGTCGACAGCTTCGCGCGCTACCAGCGTGAGGAGGCGTGGACGTGGGAGCATATGGCGCTGACTCGCGCGCGCGCGGTGTTCGGCTCCCCCGCGGCGCGGGATAAGGTTGAAGCGATCGTCGCCGCGGTGCTCGCCGGCGACCGGCCGCGGCGCGACGTCGCCGCGGAAGCGGCGGAGATGCGCGCCGAGATGGCGCGGCACAAGCCGCCGCAGGGGCCGCTCGACGCCAAGTTGCTGCCGGGTGGGCTGGTCGATCTGGAGTTCGCGGTGCACGTCACCCAGCTCACCCGTCGCGCCGGGTTCGACCCGCAGCTCGGCGCCGCGATCGCGCAGTTGATCGATCGCGGCGCGCTCTCACCGGCGATGGGTGACGCTTATGCCTTGCTCGCGCGACTGCTGGTGACGGTGCGGCTGGTCGCGCCCGATGCGCAGGAGCCCGCCGCTGCGGCCACGCGGGCGCTGATCGCCCGCGCGGTGATGATGCCCGAGTGGGAAACGCTGCTTGCCACGCTCGATGCGGTGCGCGAGAGCGTCGCCACACAATGGCAGGAGAGTATCGCGTGGACACCATCCCCGACGTGACCGCGACGGACACCGACGGCGCGCCGCTGCGCTTGCGCGACCTGCCGCGCCCGCTGATCGTCTATTTCTATCCCAAGGACGACACGCCGGGCTGCACGCACGAGGCGCTCGACTTTTCCGCGCTCGCCAGCCGCTACGCCGCGGCGGGTGCCTCGATCATCGGCATCTCACGCGACACGGTGGCCAAGCACAACAAGTTCATCGCGCGCCACGGCCTCGCTATTCCGCTCGCCAGTGACCTCGACGGCAGCGTCACCGAGGCGTTCGGCGTATGGGGCGAGCGGCAGATGTACGGCCGAACCTATATGGGGATCGAGCGCGCGACTTTCCTGTTCGATGCCGCCGGTCGGCTCGCGCGCGTGTGGCGCAAGGTGAGCGTGAAAGGGCATGCCGAGGAAGTGCTTGAGGCCGCGCGCGCGCTCGCGTGACCCGTGCGCGCGTCTACACACCATCGCCACTTATCATTCTGGCCTTGAGCCGAGATCCAAGGCGTCGCGAGGGCGAGGCTCGTTACGTAAGCGGCTTGGTGGGTTTCGGCCCGCATCTGGGATAGCGGAGTAGAGCGAGTACACCACCCGAGGCGCGAACCGTCGCTCGCCGAACGCCGTACACCGATCTAGAACAGAAAGGCGCCGCCCACTACCAGTCGCGCGTCGGGCGCGTCATGGTTGAGCCCCGCCACGGCGAGCAGGTCGATCTGGGTGCGCTTGGTCGGCTGCCAGGCCAGCGACCCCGCCGCGAGCGTCCGTGTGACATGCCCGGACGGGTCGTCGTCGCGCTCCAGCGAGAATTCTGCTACCGCAGTGAGGCTGTCGGTGAGCGCATAGCCCAGCCCGACCACGCCGCTCGCATCGAAATGGCGCCCGTTGCCGTCGTCGTCGACCGCGGCGGCGGCCTCGCCGGTGAAATCGAGGCTCCATTTCTTGTCGATCTGCCAATAGACCGGCGCGACCACGCCCACCGCCCAATCGCCGTCACCGATGCCGGAGCGGCCGGTCGGCAGCGTGACATAGGGCTGAACCGCGGACGACAGCGCGCCGCCGTCGGGGTGTGACAGCGCGTAGCGATAGGCGATCGTCGTGTCACCGGCGCCCCAGCGCCGTGACACCGCGCCGCTCGCCTTGTCGCGCGTGCGCACGGTGCCGAGCGGGGTGAACTCCACCTGCAACTCGCTGCGCCCGGTCAGACCGATCCGCGCGATGGTGTCGCCGAACAGCGTGCGGTCCTCGCGCTCGTCGCCGGTGTCGTCGCGCTGCCAGTCGGCGCCCGAGATCTCGACCTGGACCTGCCCCGGCAGTGTGGTGCAGCCGCTCGCGCCGAGCGAGGGCCGGTTGGGGCAGAAGCGCACGTCCGCGTCGCCGTCCTGCGCCGCGGCCGGGGCGGCGGCGAGCAGCAGCGTCGCTGCCACCAGAGCGCCGCGGATCATCGCAGCCGCGCCCAGGTCGGCGCGTGATCGCTCGCTTTCTCGCGCCCGCGATACGCCTTGTCGACGCCCGCCTCGACGAGCCGGTCCGCCACCGCCGGGCTGAGCAGCAGGTGATCGATGCGGAAGCCGGCGTCGCGTTGCCACGCGCCGGCCTGATAGTCCCAGAAGGTCCATATGCCGCCGCGCGGATGCCGGGCGCGGAGCGCGTCGGTCCAGCCCTGCGCCACGAGCGCGCGATAGCCGGCGCGACTCTCCGGCTGCATCAGCGCGTCGCTTGCCATCGCGCGCAAGGAGAAGACGTCGTCGTCGTTGGGAATGACATTATAATCGCCCGCCAGCACCGCCGGCACCTCCTCCGTCAGCAGCTGCTGCGCGCGCGTGCGCAGCCGGTCGATCCACCGTATTTTATAGTCGAACTTCGGCCCCGGCACAGGATTGCCGTTGGGCAGATAGATCGACGCCACGGTGAGCCCGAACACCTCGCATTCGAGATAGCGGCTATGCTCGTCCTCGGGCTCGCCCTCGAGCCCGCGCTGCCGCTCGACCGGATCGGCGCCACGCGCGAGCACCGCGACGCCGTTGAAGCCCTTCTGCCCGTGCCACAGCGCGCCATAGCCCGCGTCGCGCACCTCCGCCTCGGGGAAGGTCTCGTCGCTCGACTTGAGCTCCTGGAGACAGACGACGTCGGGCTGCGCCTCCTCGAGATACTCGAGCAGCCGCGGCAGCCGGGCCTTGATGCCGTTGACGTTGTACGTGACGATCTTCACGCGCGACGATCTACTGCGTGCCGTCGGCTTTGTCTCGCCTCAAGGCAGGGGCGCGTGATTCTTCGGTGACGCCGTATCTCGTCCGGTGAGGCTGCGTCGGTGCTGCCGACGCCCCTTCCGTCACTCTGGGCCCGTTCCGAAGCCCACGGGTGCAGCGGGCATCCACACCGGCGGGACGCAGAGCGCAGTGAATCCCGGACCGAATACGGAGACCGGCGTGCGCGCTTACTCCGCCTCCAGCGCCGCAGCTGTCTCACGCGCGCGCTTCCGCTCGGTGAACCAGATACCGATGATCGCAAGCTCGTACAGGATCACCAGCGGGATCGCGAGCAGCAGCTGCGAGCCGACGTCCGGCGGGGTAAGTACCGCAGCGATCGCGAAAGCGCCGACGATCGCATAACGGCGCGAGCTGATCAGCTGCTTGCGCGTCACGATCCCGGCACGCTCGAGCAGCATCAGCAGCACCGGCAACAGAAACGCGGCCCCGAAGCCGAAGAGGAACTGCATCACGAAGCTGAGGTAATAGCCCATCGCGGGCAGCGCCTGCTGGTGCACACCGCCCACCGTCCCGGAAAAGCCAAGCAGGAAGTGCAGCGCCATCGGGATCGCCACGTAATAGGCCATCGACGCGCCCAGCAGGAACAGCACCGGCGTCGCCAGCAGGAACGGCAGCAGTGCGCGCTTCTCTTTGCGATACAGCCCCGGCGCGACAAACTGCCACAGCTGCATCGCAATTACCGGGAACGAGATCATCGTCGCGGCAAAGAATGCCACCTTTACCTGGACGAAGAACGCCTCGAACAGCTGCGTATAGATGAGCGTCTTCTGCCCCGCGCTCAGCAGCGGCTGGACCAGGAACGCGAAGATATCCTCCGCGAAATACCAGCAGACCGCAAACGACAGCACCACCGCAACGATGCAATATAGCAATCGGCGGCGCAGTTCGAGCAGATGGTCGAGCAGCGGCGCGCGGCTGTCTTCCAGCTCGTCGACAATCTCGCTCACGACGACGCCTTGCTGTCGGCGGCGGGCGCCTCGTGCGGGCCGCCCGGGACGACGCGGGGTTGCTCGACCATCACCGGCGGATGGTCGTCATGCGATGCGTCGGCATGCGAAGGCTCGTGCGACGTTACCGGCGCCCCGTCGGCGGGCGCGTGACCGATCGACGCGGGCTCGGGCGGCGGCGGCGGAATCATCGGGTGCTCGCGCATGATCCGCTCATTCTCCGCCTTCCACTTCTTCTCCATTTCCTCGAGCTCGGCCTCGCGCACCATCTCGTCGAAGCCGGCGCGGAACTGCCGGCCGACCGCGCGCGCGCGGCCGACCCAATAGCCGACCACGCGCATCGCCTTGGGAAGGTCTTTGGGGCCGATCACCACCAGCGCGACCAGCGCGACCAGCAGAAATTCGGACGAATCGATGTTGAACATTCAGCGTGCCGGCCGGGTGAGAGGAATCAGTGCCGCTCCTCGCGAACGCGGTCGGCATCGCGGTCGAAAGCGGGCTCGGCGCTCGACTGCGCCTCGATGCGCGGCTTGGGCCGGGCGTCCTCGGCATCTTCCTCGGCCATACCCTTCTTGAAGTTCTTTACGCCCTTGGCGACGTCTCCCATCAGGTTGGAGAAGCGACCGCCACCCAGCAGCAGGACCGCGACGATCGCGAGGATGAGGATATGCGGAAGACTGAAGCTGCCCATGACGAAATCTCCTAATGCGGTGACATCTAGTCGTCGTCGCCGCCGTTTTCCACAGCGAGTTGCTCAAAGGCGAGATCGACCGGGTCGAGCAGTCCCGCGGCGCGCAGATCGTCCAGCCCCGGCAGGTCGCGCCGGCTCGCCAGCCCGAAGTGGGACAGGAACTCGGCCGTGGTCGCATAGGTGAGCGGGCGCCCGGGCACCTCGCGGCGACCGGCGGGGCGGACCCAGCCGGCTTCCATCAGCACGTCGAGCGTTCCCTTCGCCACCTGCACGCCACGGATCGCCTCGATCTCGGCGCGGCTGACCGGCTCGTGATAGGCGATGATTGCGAGCGTCTCGATCCCGGCGCGGCTGAGTCGACGCACCTCCTCGCGGTCGCGCCGCAGCAGGTGGGCGAGATCGGGCGCGGTCTGGAAGTGCCAGCGCCCGCCGCGCTCCACCAGCTCGATGCCCCGTCCGCGATAGCGCGCCGCCAGCGCCGCCAGCGCGGCGCGAACGTCGCCGTCGCCCACGTAAGCGCGCAGCGAGTCGATCGCGAGCGGCTCCGCCGCGGCGAACAGCACCGCCTCGACCGCGCGCTCGAGCGCGTCGCTCATACCGCCGGCGCCCGCAGGTACAGCGGCGCGAACGGCGCCTCCTGCCGCAGCTCGACCCGCCCCTGTCGCGCCAGCTCGAGCGCGGCAAGGAAGCTCGACGCCAGCGCCGAACGCCGCAACGCGAGGCTCGCCTGCTCCGGCAGAAACGCCTCGATCGCGCGCCACTCGATCGCGCTGCCCACCAGCGCGGCGACACGCGCGATCGCCGCCTCCAGCGTCATCACCTCACGGTCGTGGACGACGTGCATCACCGGCCGCGACCGCGCCGACACGCGGCCATAGGCGGTCATCAGCTCGAACAGGTCGGCGGTCCATTGCGCCTTGCGGACGACGCGCAGCCCCTCCGGCGCGGCGCGGCGGAACACGTCACGGCCGAGCCGGTCGCGCGCCATCAGCCGCGCGCCGGCGTCGCGCATCGCGTCGAGCCGCTCCAGCCGCAGCTGCAGCCGCATCGCCAGCTCGTCGGGATCGGGCTCCACCTCTGGGTCGCGCGGCAGCAGCAGCGCCGATTTGAGATAGGCGAGCCACGCCGCCATCACGAGATAGTCGGCGGCGAGCTCGAGCTGGAGCACGCGGGCGCGCTCGACATAGCGAAGATATTGCTCGACCAGTGCGAGGATCGAGATCTCGCGCAGGTCCACTTTCTGCGCGCGCGCGAGCGACAGCAACAGGTCGAGCGGCCCTTCCCAGCCCTCGAGATCCAGCGTCAGCTGCTCGGGCGCATCGCTCACCGCGCGGGACCGGAATGGAGGGGCAAAGCACTGACGCGGCACATGCGCCGCATCGTGGCACGCGACGCGGGACGCGGCTAGGGTGTGGCGACGTTCGCGTAAGCTCCGCTTTCCTCCGCTACCTGTTCCCCGGCGAAGGCCGGGACCCAGTCGGGGGACGTCAACGAGCCCGACCACGATCACCTAACTGAGCCCCGGGCTACGCCAGGAGACATCCTCGCTCGGGCGCCCCCCAAGGTCTACGCCAGCGCGAGCAACCGGTCCCTCGTGTCGAGCAGCGCCGCCATGTCGCCCGAGGGCGGCCTCAGCGTGGCCATCGCGCGCTCCAGCCGCGCCAGCGATGTCGGCGTGATTTCGTCGAGCCGCGCGGCGATCTCCTCCATCTCGGGCATCCGCGCCCAGCAGTCGAGCACCAGGTCGCAGCCCGCCGCGATCGCACCCGCGGCCTTGTCCCCGGCCGAGCCCGACAGCGCCTTCATGTCGATGTCGTCCGTCATCAGCAGACCGTCGAAGCCGATCAGCCCGCGGATCACGTCTTCGATCACCACCGCTGACAGGGTTGCCGGGCGCTCGCGATCCCACGCTTCGAACACGATATGGCTGGTCATCCCCATCGGCGCGTGCGCGAGCGCGCGGAACGGTGCCAGATCCTCCTCCAGCTCGGCGGCAGAGGCGGTGACGGTGGGCAGATGGTAGTGCGTGTCGAGCCGCGCGCGCCCGTGCCCCGGCATATGCTTGACCACGCCAACGACGCCGCCGGCCGCCAGCCCCTCGAGCGTGGCGCGGCCCAGCGCGGCGACGCGCATCGGCTCGCTCCCGAACGCGCGCGACGTGATCGCCTCGGTGGTGTCGCGGCGGGCGATGTCGACGATCGGGTGGCAGTCGACCGTGATCCCGACCTCGGCAAGCATCAGCCCGAGTGCCTGCGCGTTCGCGCGCGCCGCCTCGATCGCTGAGACGGGAGCGATGTCATACAGGCGATCGAACGCGGGCCCGGCAGGAAAGGCGGGCCATTCGGGTGGCCCCAGCCGGGCGACCCGCCCGCCCTCCTGATCGACCAGGATCGCCACGTCGTCGCGCCCTTCCAGCTCGCGGAGCGAATCGGTCAGCGCACGCACTTGCGCGCGCGTCTCGATGTTGCGCTTGAACAGAATGTAGCCGGCGGGTCGCGCCGCGCGGAAGAAAGCGCGCTCGGCGGGCGTGAGCGCGGGGCCGGACAGGCCGAAGATGACGGGCTTCATGCGGCGAGCTTGTAGAGTGCGTCGCGCGCGCTGGGAAATCCTCTATGATGGGCGGGCGCGGCGCCGCCGGACCCGCCCTTGCGGGTGACGCGTTGAAGCCGGCCACGCCGCGGCGCTGAGGGAGACCGCATGTCATATCGCATCGTCGGCGCATTGGCTCTGGTGGTCGCCGCCGTGCCCGCCACCGCGCAGGAGCGCGCCGGACCGCCCGCGCCGTCCGCCGCCGCGCCCGACGTGCTCGCCGATCAGCCGCTGATCCCGACCGAGCCCGGCCAGCAGAAGCGGCGCGAGCCCTTGCGCGTCCGCGTCGGGCTGGGGCCGCAACTGGTGCCCGGCTTTCCCGGCAACGACGCGCTGCGCCTCACCCCGATGATCAGCGTGGCGCGCGCCCGCGGCGACACGCCGTTCGGCTTCGGCGCGCCCGACGATGGGACGACGGTGGCGCTGATCCGTCGCGGCCGCACCGAGTTCGGTCCCACGGTCGAGCTCCAGGGCCGTCGCCGCACCGACGATATCGTGCCGGGCCTGCCCGCGGTGAGCCGGACGGTCGAGCTCGGCGGCTATGCGCAGACATGGACGGACGACCGGCTGCGCTGGCACGGCGAGGTCCGCAAAGGGCTCGGCGGACACGAAGGGTGGATCGGCCAGTTCGGCGTCGATTATGTCCGGCGCGATCGTGACGCCTGGCTGTTCGCGCTGGGACCGCGCGTGGTGGTCACCGACACGCGCTATCAACGTGCCTGGTTCGGCGTCTCGCCCGAGGCGGCGGCGCGCACCGGGCTGGCGACCTATGCGCCAGACGGCGGGGTGCAGTCGCTGGGTGCGACCGGTCGCGCCTTCTATGCGCTGACGCCGCGCTGGGGCGTGCAGGCACAAGCGGTGTACGCGCGGCTGATCGACGATGCCGCCCGCTCGCCGGTGATCCGCCGCGTCAACTCGCAGAACCAGCTCTCCGCCGGGCTGGCGCTGACCTACACCTTCTCGATCCGCCGCTAGCGCTCACGCGCAATTCATCGCGGCCGTCCATATTGTCGGCATGTATGCGGCGACACGACAGCAACGGCTCGGTGCGGCGCTCGCCGCCGCCGGCGTCACCGCGATGCTCGGCTGGGCGCTGCTGATCGGGCTCGCGGGACCGGCGATCCAGGCGCGGGTCGACGAGGGGCTCGCGCTGTTCCGCCTCGCGCCGCCGCCGCCGCGGCCCGAGACGAAGGTGGCGCCGCGTCGCGCCGCGAGCCCGCGTCGTTCGGGGCGCGCCGCCCCCGCCAACATCCGCAGCCAGGCCACTCAGATCGCCGCGCCGCGCCCGATCGTGACGGTGCCGGTCCCACCGCCGCCGATCGTCGTCGCGCTCCGGCCGTTCGGGGGCAACGAACCGACCCAGGGCGCGACCGAGCGGGTCGGGTCAGGCACGGGCGCAGGCGGCCTCGGCGACGGCACCGGCAGCGGCGGCTGGGGTGACGGCGATGGCGGCGGCGGTGGCCGCGATCGCGCGCCGGTGTGGCGGCGTGGTCGGCTGACCGACGCCGATTACCCGCGCGACGTCGGCGAGGCGGGGTTCCAGGGAACGGTCACGGTCAAGTTCCTGGTCTGGACCGACGGCCGCGTGCGCGATTGCGAGGTGCTCCGTTCGAGCGGCAATGGCGACCTCGACACGACGACATGCCGGCTGATCCAGCGCCGCTTCCGCTACGATCCCTCGCGTGATGCGCAGGGGCGGGCGGTGCCGGCGTGGATCCTGGAGAATCACGAGTGGGTGATCGAGGCGGAACCCGCGCGGTGATTGCCGGCGGGTCGTCCTACCGCCGCGCCAGCTCGTGTCCGCCGCCCGGCTCCATCATCGCGCCCGCGACATAGGCCTCGTCTGTCACTTCCACCGTCGCGCCCAGCGCGGTCGCCTCGAACAATTTCTTGGCGAAGGCCGTGGGCAGCCGCACGCAACCGTGCGACGCCGGAAAGCCGGGGTTGCGCCCCGCGTGCATCGCCACACCGTCCCAGGTCAGCCGCTGCATATAAGGCATCGGCGCGTCGTCGTAGAGGTTGGACCGGTGCATCGCCTTCTTCTGCAGGATCGTGAAGCGGCCCAGCGGGGTCGGCTTGTCATCGGACCCGGTGGACACTGCCGAGGCTGCGATCATCTTCTCGCCACGGAACACATAGGCACGTTGATCCGGCAGCGAGATCAGGACGCTGACGGGCCCCTCGCGCGCGGGATCGTCCGCCCACAGGAAGCGCCCCGGCGGCATCACCGCGGCCGCTTCGGTGATCGCCAGATCGTCCATCGTCTCCGCGCGTGCCGGGAGCGATGCGCCGGTCGCAAGCTCCAGCGCCACGCCTGCCACAGCGATGTGTCGCACGATTCCAGCTGCCGCGAATCGCCGCATAATGCCTCCGTCTTCGTCCTGCTCGGGTCCGACACGCCCTGCGGACCGGAGAATGCAACAAACGCGCCATTAGCTTTTTGGTGCCAGCGACGAAGCGTTGCGCATTCGCGGCAAGTGATCGGAACCGACGCACGACACACCGCAAACGTTGACGATCATTAACCAGCCTCGTGCTACATCCCCGGCAATGGAGCGGGGATTAACGCAAGTGATGATGAACGCGCAGGATACGACGCCGTCGCGCCGTGCTTTGCTGAAGACCGGCGGACTGTTCGCTGGTGCTCTGATGATCCCGGGGGCGGTGTCCGCCGGCATGCGCGATCGCGCGCGCCAAGGGTCGCCCGAAAGCTTGTTGCCGCACGACTTCTTCACCACGCCGCACGCGCCGGCGCCACGCCCGGTGATGGCCGAGCCGGCACGGCCGCACTCGATCTCGGCGCCGGGCGTCAATCCGCGCTTGCTGCAGCGCGCGATGGCCGCGCTTGAGCGGCATGGCGATCGCATCGCGCAGCGCGACCGGATCGCGGTGGCGGACTTCAGCGCGGGCTCGAGCGAGCCGCGCTTCCACCTCATCAACCTCGAGAGCGGGCGCACCGTTTCGAAGCTGGTCGCACACGGCAGCGGCTCCGACCCGTCGCACACCGGCTATCTCCAGCATTTCTCGAACACCGACGGCTCCAACGCCTCGTGCGAGGGCGCCTTCCTGGCGTCGGATTATTACGTCGGCAAGCACGGTCGGTCGCAGCGCCTGATCGGGCTCGATCGCACCAACGACAACGCCTTGTCGCGCGCGATCGTGGTCCATGCCGCCTGGTACGCGAATCCGGAGATGATCCGCCAGCGCGGCATGCTCGGGCGCAGCCAGGGCTGTTTCGCCGTGGGCGAGAGCGAGCTGAGCGAGGTGTTCGAGCGGCTCGGGCCGGGCCGGATGATCTACGCCGCCAAGGTGTAACGGGTCAGCGCCGGTCGAAGGCCGCGAGTTCGTACGCAATCGACGCCTCGACCAGTTGATCCCACAACGCCGTGATCGCGTCACCCGGAAGCCCATGCGCCTCCGCCGCGGCGCGCGCCTGTGCGATCACCTGCGCCTTGCGCGCCTCGTCGCGGACGTGTCCGCGCTCCGGCTTGATGCGCGCGGCGGCGTCCATATAGTCGAAGCGCCGGCGCAGCAGCGCCACCAGCTCGCGGTCGAGCGCGTCGACGCCGGCGCGCACCTCCGCCATGGTACGACAATCGGGGCCGGGAAGGGTCTCGCTCATGCCGCGCTGCCTGCCCGCGCGCGCGCCGGCTGTCCAGCATCGGTTGGCGCCCCGGCAGGTCAGGCCACGGGCGGCAGCGTCGCTGTCCCCGATCTTGACTCGCCGGCCCTGCCCCGCTACCCGCGCCGCTTCGCAATCGCCCCCGCACCCCGGTGAAGCGGCGGGCCTGCGCGCATCCACCTACATGGATCACGCAGCGCGATGACCGGGACCAACGTTGTTCGTTATTGCTAGGAATATCTGATGTCGAAGCGCAGCAGCGCCAAGTACAAGCTCGACCGTCGTCTCGGCGAGAACATCTGGGGCCGGCCCAAGAGCCCGGTCAACAAGCGCGAGTACGGCCCGGGCCAGCACGGCCAGCGCCGCAAGGGCAAGATGTCGGACTTCGGCATCCAGCTGCGCGCCAAGCAGAAGCTCAAGGGCTATTACGGCGACGTCACCGAGAAGCAGTTCCGCCACGCCTATGAGGAGGCGTCGCGCATGAAGGGCGACACCTCGCAGAACCTCATCGGCCTGCTCGAGCGTCGCCTCGACGCGATCGTGTACCGCGCCAAGTTCGCGCCGACGATCTGGGCGGCGCGCCAGCTGGTCAGCCACGGCCACGTCCGCGTCAACGGCGTGAAGTGCAACATCGCGTCGCGCCGCTGCAATGTCGGCGACGAGATCACGCTCGGCACCAAGGCGCAGGAGATGGCGCTGGTGCTCGAGGCGCAGCAGCTCGCCGAGCGCGAAGTGCCCGAGTATGTCGCGACGGACGGCGCCGCCAAGGTGTCGTTCATCCGCGTGCCGACGCTGGACGAGGTGCCCTATCCGGTGAAGATGGAGCCGAACCTGGTCGTCGAGTTCTACTCGCGCTGATCCATCGCGCCCGCCACGGCGGGCCGGTTCGAGACGAGAAAGGGCGGTGCCGGGTGGCGCCGCCCTTTCTTCGTTGCGGCACTGTCGCGGCGACCGAGGCAAGCGCCACGTGGACAGCACCGACCCGGCTTGGCAGAAGGCGCCGCATCCTCCCGCGGAGTCCTTCATGCGCCTGCGTACTGCCCTGCCCTCCCTGCTCGCGCTCGCCGCCGGCACCGTCGCCACCGCGCAGACCGCCCCGGTCGCGCCGATCGCCGAACAGACGCTTAAGGACGTCACGAAGGAACTGTCGTCCGACGCCTATGAGGGTCGCGCGCCGGGCAGCGCCGGTGAGGAGAAGACCGTCGCCTACCTGGCGAAGCGGTTCGCCGCGGCGGGACTGAAGCCCGGCAACAAGGGCAGCTGGTTCCAGGACGTGCCGCTGGTCGAGCTGACCGCGCGCAACGTCTCGCCGCTGGTGTTCAAGGGCGCCGGCGCGCCGCTCAGCCTCGCTTATGGCACGCAGATGGTGGTCGGCAGTCACCGCATCGCACCGCGCGCGGAGGTGAAGGACAGCCCCGTGGTCTTCGTGGGTTACGGCATCAACGCGCCCGAGAAGGGCTGGAACGATTATGCCGGGGTCGATGTCCGCGGCAAGACCGTGGTGATCCTCATCAACGATCCCGACTGGCGCTCGCCCGAGGTCGGCGGCACGTTCAATGGCCGCGCCATGACCTATTACGGCCGCTGGACCTACAAGTTCGAGGAAGCCGCGCGCCAGGGTGCCGCGGCGGCGCTCATCGTCCATCAGACCGAGCCGGCGGCCTATGGCTGGAACGTCGTGCAGTCGAGCTGGACCGGCGCGCAGCAGGTCGCGGATGCCGCCAATTTCCATGCCGACCAGAGCGCCGTAATCGGCTGGATCCAATATGACCAGGCCAAGGCGCTGTTCGCGCGCGAGAAGCTCGACTTCGACGCGCTCGCCGTGGCGGCGGCGCGCAAGAGCTTTCGCGCGGTGCCGCTCAAGGGCGCCACTGCCTCGGTCGCGTTCGACGAGACGGTGCGCAAGCACATGTCGCGCAACGTCGTCGGCGTGCTGCCGGGCAAGTCGCACCCGGACGATTACGTTCTCTACAGCGCGCACTGGGATCACCTCGGCCGTTGCGAGGCGGCACCCGACGGCGACGACATCTGCAACGGCGCGATCGACAACGCGAGCGGCACCGCCGCGCTGGTCGCGCTGGCGGAAGCCAACGCCAAGGCCGGTGCCGCCGCGCGCAGCCAGCTGTTCCTTGCGGTGACCGGCGAGGAATCGGGGCTGCTCGGCTCCGAATACTATGCCGCCAACCCGATCTACCCGCTCGCGCGCACGGTCGGTGGCGTCAACATGGACGCGCTGTCGCTCGCCGGACCGGCGAAGAACGTCGTGGTGGTCGGCAAGGGCAAGTCCGAGCTCGACGCCTATCTCGCCGCGGCGCTCAAGGCGCAGGGCCGCTACGCCTCGGACGAGCCCACGCCGGAGAAGGGCTTCTATTATCGTTCCGACCATTTCAGCTTCGCCAAGCGCGGCGTGCCGATGATCTATTTCGACGCGGGCGACGACCTGGTCGCGGGCGGCAAGGCCGCGGGCGCCGCGGCGGCCAAGGACTATGAAGAGCACCGCTATCACGGCCCCAAGGACGAATATGATTCCAAGTGGGACTGGTCTGGAACCGTGCGCGACGTGCAGCTCTATTATTCGATCGGACGGGCGCTGGCGGAGGGCGACACCTGGCCCAATTGGGTCGCGGGCGACGAGTTCCGGGCGCTGCGCGATCGCAGCCGTGCCACCGTCCGCTAAGCAGGAGTGACGATCGTGCCCCGTACCCCGCTGCCCGAATGGGCGCCGCACCAGGCGGTGTGGATCGGCTTTCCGAGCCATCCCGAGCTCTGGCAGGATGATCTGGACCAGGCGCGCGACGAGGTCGTCACCTTCGCGCGCGCGGTGCATGCCGATGGTCGTGGCGAGCGCGTGCTGCTCGTCGCCGCCGATGCCGAGGCGGCCACGGCGGCGCGCGTGCTCGCGCCCTTCGCCGAGGTGATCGTCGAGCCGTTCGGCGACATCTGGCTGCGCGACACCGCTCCGATCGTCGATGGCGACGGCCGCGCGCGCGACTTCGAGTTCAACGGCTGGGGCGGCAAATACGACCTCCCCGGCGACGACGACATCGGCGCGCGGCTGGGTCGGCGGCAGGGCATGGTGGTGCTGCCGGGCGACTGGGTGCTCGAGGGCGGCGCGATCGACGGTGACGGCACCGGGCTGGTCGTCACCACCGAGCAATGCCTGCTCAACCCCAATCGCAACGCGGCGCTGACGCAGGACGCGATCGAGCGGCGGCTGGCGCGCGATCTGGGCTATACCCGCGTGCTGTGGCTCGGCGACGGTTTGCTCAACGACCACACCGACGGCCACGTCGACAATCTTGCGCGGTTCGTCGGCCCCAACCGGCTGGCGCTGCCCGTCGGCGCGGAGAATGATCCCAACTGGCGCGTCTACCAGGATGCCGCGGCGCGCGCGCGCGCTGCCGGTGTCGAGGTGGTCGAGGTTCCGTCGCCCGGGCGGGTCCTCCGCGACGAGGAGGTCGTCCCGGCGAGCTATATGAACTTCTATATCGGCAATGCCACCGTGGTGGTGCCGATCTACGGCACGCCGCAGGACGAGGCGGGCGTCGCCGCCATAGGCGCGCTGTTCCCCGACCGCGACGTGGTGGGGCTGCGCGCCGACGCGATCCTGACCGGCGGGGGCAGCTTCCACTGTATCTCGCAGCAAATCCCGGTTTGAGGCGGCAGTAGCGAGAGAGCCACCGCGCTGGCGTCGGGGTGTAAGGAGGTGAACCACCGCGCTGCCTTTGGCGCCGCCTCCCACCCGGCCTGCGATGGCGGTCTCCGCCTCCCTCTTCCTCAGCCGTGATCCCGGACTTGTTCCGGGAACCACGGTTCCGTTCGAGCTGCGGGCTGCGCATGTGCGGCGGGCTGAATCCCGAAACAAGTGCGGGATGACGGCGGCGGCTTGAGGAACGCGACGGCTTACCAGAGACCGCGTGACGAACGCCGCGCCGCGGCCTAGCCTCCCCCCACAACAACAGGGGGCAACATGCTGAGAACACTCGCCGTCACGCTCGCACTCGCGCTCGCCGCCGGGGCCGGGGCGCAACAGCCGCCGTCGGCCGCACCCGCCACCGCGCCCGCGCTGATCTACGTCCATGCCGGTCAGTTGCTCGATCGCCCCGGCGAGCGTTCGCGCGGGCCGAGCACCGTGATCGTCCGCGACGGCGTGATCGCCGAGGTGCGCGACGGGCTCGTCCCGCCGCCGGCGGGCGCCCGGCTGATCGATCTGTCGCAGCGCTTCGTCCTGCCCGGTCTGATCGACATGCACGTCCATCTCTGGGGCATCGGCGGCGACCCGCTGCGAGAGCGGCTCACCCGACTCAGCACCGACTCGGCCGACGATCTGATGACCGCCGTGGTCAACGCGCGCCGCACGCTGCACGCCGGCTTCACCACGGTACGCGATCTCGGCGGCGACCCGCGCGGAATCCGCGCGCTGCGTGACGCGGTGGAGCGCGGCGACGTCGCGGGACCGACGATCGTCAACGCCGGTTCGATGATCTCGGTTACGGGCGGTCACGGCGACAGCGGCAACGGACTCGCCGAGGAATGGGCCGACGCCGTCCACGCCCATCAGATTAACGTTTGTGACGGACCTGACGACTGCCGCCGCGCGGTGCGCGCGCAGGTCGGACTGGGCGCGCAGGTGATCAAGTTCGCCGCGACCGGCGGGGTGCTCTCGAACGTCGCGGGCGGGCTGGGCCGCGCAATGACGCCGGAGGAGATGCGCGCGATCGTCGAGACCGCACATGCTCTGGGGCGCAAGGCCACCGCGCACAGCCATGCTGCCGAGGGCACCAAGGCGGCGCTGGAGGCGGGGGTCGATTCGGTCGAGCATGCCAGCTACCTCGACGACGAGACGATCCGGTTGTTCAAGACCAAGGGCGCCTATCTCGTGCCGACGGAGATCGCGCCGCTCGCCGCGCTCGCGCAGGCCCGCGCCGGTGCGCTGCCGCCCGCCACCATCCCCAAGGCCGAGGCGGCCGCGGCGGCGCTTCACGCCAACCACAAGAAGGCGTGGGCCGCCGGCGTCAAATACGCGTTCGGCACCGACAGCGGCGTTTCGCGCCATGGCGACAACGCGACCGAGTTCGCGCATCTGGTCGATCTCGGCATGGCGCCGGCACAGGCGATCCGCAGCGCCACCGTCGCGGCGGCAGACCTGCTCGGGCGCGACGACCTGGGCGTGATCGCGCCGGGCAAGCGCGCCGACCTGATCGCGGTCACCGGCTCGCCGCTCGACGACGTGCGTCGGCTCGAGGCGGTCGACTTCGTGATGCATCACGGCCTGGTGGCGAAGGGCGGATGAGCGGAGCGGTGCGCTCTCCTCTCCGCTCGCTTCGAGTAGCCGTTCAGCTCGTCGAGACGGCGTATCGAGAAGGTGCTGCGAGCGGCGCGCTCTCGATACGCGCTCTCGACCGGATCGATCGCTACTCGAGCCGAACGGAAGGGAGGGTGCCGGCGGCTGGCGAGGCGGATGCCCTCACCACCTGCGTCCTCACCGCCACACTTGAGCCGACGCGCGCGCGCGGATAGACGCGCCCCCTCACCCGATCAGGGTCGAACCTCGCCGTCCGCCGCAGTGCGATTCGCCTGCGCCGCGGGCGGCGTCATCTTTTCGAGGAATACAGCGACATGGCGGAAGAGCGGGGCGAGGGCATGGGCGGCGGCGCAGTCGCGGCGGACGAGCTGCGGCTGCTGATCGAGCGGGCCGAGCGGCTCGAGGAAGAGAAGAAGGGCATCGCCGATGACATCAAGGACGTCTTCGCCGAGGCGAAGAGCCGCGGTTATGACGCCAAGGCGATCCGCCAGATCATGAAGATCCGCAAGCAGAAGCGCGAGGAATATCAGGAGGAGCAGTCGATCCTCGAAGTCTATATGCAAGCGCTCGGGATGCTCTGATCGCCGCGATGGGTCAGCATCGTGGTCGTGTTAACGGCTTCTTCGCGCGGTCAGTGGCATAGCCGCCGCCTGGTTCAGCGATGGGGAATGCGACGACGGTGCTCGCGGCGCTACAATCTGGGTTCCGACCGCGCGAGGAGCGGGTCAAGGTCCTGATCCCGTCGCGGATGCGGCTTGGGACGAAGTGGGTCGACGTCGTCATCCACAACGTCTCGTCACGCGGACTGATGGCCGGCTGCGACGAGCCGCCGGCGTCGGGCAGCTATGTCGAGATCCGACGCGGCACGATCGTGATCGTCGGTCGCGTGCAATGGTGCAAGGGCCGCTTCTTCGGCGTCAAGTCGCAGGACCGGCTCTCGGTGAAGGCGCTGGTGGACGAGCCGCGGCTCGCCAGCCGTCCGCAGCAGAAGAGCGAGCCTGAGGCGGGCGAGCGTCGCGCCGAGCGCCGTCTCGCTCACGAGGCACAGATGGCGCGCAAGGTCGAGCGCTCCCGCGCCTTCGCCTCGGCGTTCCAGTTCATTGTCATGGCGCTGGTCGGGGTCACGCTCGCGGTGATCGCGGCGCAGGGCGTTTATGGCGTGCTGTCGCGCCCCGCGGAAGCGATCGGCGCCGCGCTCGAGGGGAAGTAAGGGTCACACCCGTCACGGGCGTGCTTCTGCGCACGCAGGAACCCGGAGGCACGTACGGTGCCGACTGAAACGCCGGGGCCCTGCCAGCGCAGGAACACCGTCGTCCCGGATCGCCCTTTGCGCGTGAGGACAGCCGCCCTCACGCCGGCGTGATCGGTGGTGCCACCATTTCGGCGTGGATCTCGGCGAGCAGGTCCTTGCGGCTAAGCTTGCCGATCATGGTCTTGGGCAGCGTCGCCCGGACGATCACCTGTTCGACGCGCTCATGCTTGCCAAGCTGCGGGTTGAGCCAATCGCGCAACGCCGCGCCGTCGATCGCCGCCTCCGCCTCGTTCAGCGTGACATAGGCATAGGGTACCTCGCCGCGATAGGTATCCGCACGGCCAATCACCAGCGCCTCGCGCACTGCCGGATGGTGGTACAGGATCGCCTCGATCTGGCTCGGAAACACCTTGAACCCACCGACCGCGATCATGTCCTTGAGCCGGTCGACGATGGCGATGAACCCGTCCGCGTCGATCGTGCCGACGTCGCCGGTACGCAGCCAGCGCCGCCCCTGCCGGTCGATCGCGAACGTGGTGCTGTCCGCGTCCGGACGGTTCCAATAACCAGCCATCACCTGCGGCCCGAGCGCGACGATCTCGCCAGGCTCGCCCACAGGCGCATCCCGCGTCGGATCCTCCTTGTCGACCAGCCGGATGCGTGTGGCGGGCAAGGGCTGACCGATCGTGCCGGGCTTCTGCGGCGGATCGTACGGGTTGGTGGTGAGCACGCCGGTGCTCTCCGACAGGCCATAGCCCTCCACCAGCGTCGACCCGGTCGCCGCCTCCCAGCGCGCCTTGAGCTCGGCGTTGAGCGGGGCGCCGCCCGAGATGCAGATGCGCAGGCTGGACATGTCGGTCCGGGCAAGCGCCGGATGGTCCAGCAGCGCCTGATACATGGTCGGCACGCCCGGCAGCGAGGTGGGACGCGTCCGCGCGATCGCGGCCAGCGCCTGCGCCGCATCGAAACGCGGCAGCAGCACCATTTCACCGCCAGTCACGATCGTGCGGTTCATCACGCAGGTGTTGGCGAAGACGTGGAACAGCGGCAGCACGCCGAGAATGCGGTCGGTCTGCTCCGGGTGCGGGTCGAGACAGGCGACCTGGCGCGCATTGGCGGCGACATTGGCGTGGGTCAGCATCGCGCCCTTGGGCACGCCGGTGGTGCCGCCGGTATATTGGATCAGCGCGACGTCGTGCTCGGGCGCGATCGCCGCAGGGGGCAGCGCGCCGTCATTGGCGATCAGCTGCGAGAAGGCGAGCACGCGCGGGTCGGCGGGACGCGGCGCCACCTCGCGACGCTTGAGGAGACGGTATGCGACCGATTTGGCGGGCGGCAGGACGCCCGCGACCGATCCGACCACCAGTCGCTCGAGCCCGCTCTTCTCGAGCACCGCGAGCGCGTTGGGCAGCAGTGCGGTGGCAGACAGCGTGAACAGCAGCCGCGTGCCCGAGTCCTCGACCTGGTGGCACAGCTCGTCGACGGTGTAGAGCGGCGAGAAATTGACGACGGTGGCGCCGAGCCGCAGCGCGCCATGGTAGGCGGCGAGGTAATGCGGCGTGTTGGGCAGGAACAGCCCGATCCGGTCGCCTTTGCCATAGCCGAGCGAGGCCAGTCCGGTCGCGACACGGCGCGCGCCGTCGGCAAGCTCGTCGTAAGTATAGTGGCGTCCGAGGAAGTCGATCGCACGGCGAGCGCCGTGCTGCCGTACCGAATCCTCGAACAGGTCGATCATCGACCCCGGGGCGAAGCCGGTGTCCCAGGGCACCGGGTGGCGATAGGCGTCGCGCCAGGCGTGCTCGTCCGTCATTGACATGGCTGTAAGCAACCACGTCGTCAGCGACAAGCGTCAGCGTACCAGAAGTTCACCCAGCCGCATCGCGACCGCTGCGACCGAGCGCAACATGGGCGCGGCGACGGCGCTGACGACGGGCGCGTGCGCGCCATCGGTGCTGATGGTCACGCTGCCGATCAGCGGAGTCTCGCGCTGGGCCATCGCCAGCAGCAGGAGCGCGAGAGCGCCGATCACAACGCGACGGCGGCCAAGGTCGGGCGGCATTGACATGGTGACACTCCGTGCTGTGGCGCGACTGTAACCATTCGGCTGACGGCACGATAGCGGGGGTGTAAGGAAGTGCCGTGAGTTCCCCTCACGCTTCGCTGACGGCGTGATCCCGTCACGCCGCCGCGGCGGCGGCCCAGCGCGCGCGGTCGCGGCCGGCGGTCTTGGCGGCGTAGAGCGCATCGTCGGCGCGACGATACAGCCGCTTCCACTCCGCCTCGGTCGCGATCGTGCCGCGCTCGCTGCCGAGCGACGCGGTCACGGCGAGGTCGAACGGCATCCGCGCCGCGCGCACCGCGGCAAGGATCTGATCGGGCAGGTCGTCCGACGCGGCGCGCGCGAGCACCGCGAACTCCTCGCCGCCGATGCGCGCCACCAGCGCATCGGCCGGCGCGACGGCGAGGAGCGCACGCGCGAAGGTGCGCAGCACATCGTCGCCACCATCATGACCAAGCGTATCGTTGATCTGCTTGAAGTGATCGATGTCGATCAACACCAGCAGCTGTGGTTCGCTACGGCCGATCGCTTCGCGCAGGAAGCTGCGCCGGTTCATCAGCCCGGTCAGCGGGTCGCTGTCGGCGAGCAGCCGCGCCAGCACCTCCTGCTCGCGCGCGGCGTCGCGCTCCTCCACCACCAGCTTGATCCGCCACGCGATCACCAGCGCGCTGCACGACGCCTCCAGCGCCATCGCGAGCAGCGTGGAATTGTCGATGAAGAAGGTCCAGGGCACCAGACCCGCCGCCTGCGCGATGCGCAGCCCCGCAAAGACGAACGGCGTGCCCCAGGCCAGCATGAACACGCGCGCGTGCGGCGTGTCGGCGCGCCAGCCGCGCCACAGCAACGGCAGCGCCAGCGCCGCCACAGCGGCGAAGCTGATGGTCAGCGCGGCGTCGAGCCGGCGCGCCGCCCAAGGCATCAGCGTGCAATAGAGTGTCGCGCTCACCAGCACCGCGCCAACCGACAGGGTGGCGGCGCGCCCGACCCAGCCGGCGAACACGCGCGGGTCGAAGAAGCGGCGCGCGAACGTGATCGCGCAGCTGAGCGCGAGCGACAGCAGCGCGGTATTGAGGCGCAAGCGCAGATTATTGTCCATGCCGGTCAGCTGGCCGAGCAGCCCCGAGGAGCTGACGCCATATACCAGCAGGCACAGCACCATGGCGCAATACGGCGGGTGGAAGCGCTGGCGCAGCGCGGCGCCGAGCGCGAGATTGGACATCAGCAGCGCGACGCACAGCCCCGCGAACGCGGCATAGAAGGCTGCCATCGCCACCTCTATCCGCGTCGACTGCGCCGGCGTGGCGACACGGGGATCGATGACGATTCCGCGGGTCACCGGCGCGCCGCGGACGTGCCACAGCAGCGCGGCGGGCGGCGCCGCGTGCGCGGGCAACGCCAGCTCGAACACCGCGCCGAGCTTAAGTCGCTGCCAGGCGGTGGCGCTGGTGAAGCCGGTCGAGCGGATCGCGCCATCGGCGTAGCGAACGTGGAGCGTCGCGGCGTCCTGCCACACGCTCGCGGAGCGGATCAGCGAGTCGGCCGCCATCGCGGGCAGGCGCGGGGCGAGCACCCAGTAATCACCCGCGCCTGCGCCGCGCTGGTTACTGGTGCAGTCGAAGCCGCGCGGGTCGGCGAGCACGGCGTCGGCGCGCTCGTCGGGCAGCGCACGGCGGAAGCAGGTGGCGAGCGGGGTTCCCGCCAACGCGGCGGCGGGCGGCGTCAGCGCGACCAGTGCGGCGAGCGTCGCCAGCGCGCACGCGATCCAGCGAATGACCTTCCCCCCGTCCATAACGATCGACCTAACAACCTTAACCCGAAGGGAAGGTTAACGGCATGATCATATGTTACGTAGCGCGGGGATCGCGAGAGCGCATCACTGCCACGTCTGCGAAGGCGCGCTCGCTTCGCTCATTCCTTCAAGCCTCATGCCGCCCCACAAAGCTTGCCTGAGATAACGCAAATTCCCCGGCGGAGGCGGGGCCAGCTGGGAAGCGGTAGTGAGATTCACGACCGTCATCCATCTGGCCCCCGGCGTCCGCCGAGGAACGACATGACCTCGGAGAAGAGGCGTCCGCCTGCGAGTCGGCGGGGAGCACTTGCCCCCCGCCCCTCCCCTCAGTTTGCTTCGACCGGTGCGGCCTTGCCGCCCTTCTTCTTGCCCGGCTTCTTCGGCGCGGCGGGCTCGATCGCGAAGGATAGCGCGCCCTCCTTCAGTTTCACCGTCACCTCGCCGCCGTGCACCAGCTTGCCGAACAGCAGCTCCTCGGCGAGCGGCTGCTTGATCTTCTCCTGGATCAGACGGCCCATCGGACGCGCCCCGTACAGCTTGTCATAGCCCTTGTCGGTGAGCCACTTCTTGGCCTCGTCGTCGAGCTTGATGTGGACGTCGCGGTCGGCCAGCTGGAGCTCCAGCTGGAGGATGAACTTGTCCACCACGCGCGCCACCACCTCGGGCGGAAGATAGCCGAAGGGCACGATCGCATCGAGCCGGTTGCGGAACTCGGGCGTGAACATCTTCTGCACCGCCTGCTCGTCCTCGCCCTCGCGGGTGAGGTTGCCGAAGCCGACCGTCTCGCGCGCCATGTCCGCCGCGCCCGCGTTGGTGGTCATGATCAGGATGACGTTGCGGAAGTCGACGGTCTTGCCGTGCTGGTCGGTGAGCCGCCCGTTGTCCATCACCTGCAACAGGATGTTGAACAGGTCGGGATGCGCCTTCTCGATCTCATCGAGCAGCAGCACGCAATGCGGGTTCTGGTCGACCGCGTCGGTCAGCAGCCCGCCCTGGTCGAAGCCGACATAGCCCGGGGGCGCACCGATCAGCCGGCTGACCGAGTGGCGCTCCATATATTCGCTCATGTCGAAGCGCTGGAGCGGGATGCCCAGGATGGTCGAGAGCTGCTTGGCCACCTCGGTCTTGCCGACGCCGGTCGGGCCGGTGAAGAGATAATTGCCGATCGGCTTCTCCGGCTCGCGCAACCCCGCGCGCGCCAGCTTGATCGCCGACGACAGTTTCTCGATCGCGGCGTTCTGGCCGAACACCACGCGCTTGAGATCGGTCTCGAGCGTCTCGAGCTGCTTCTTGTCGTCGGTCGACACGCTCTTCGGCGGGATCCGCGCCATCGTCGCGATCACGGCCTCGATCTCCTTGGCGGTGATCGTCTTCTTGCGCTTCGACGGCGGCACCAGCATCTGCATCGCGCCGACCTCGTCGATCACGTCGATCGCCTTGTCGGGCAGCTTGCGATCGTTGATGTAGCGCGCGCTGAGCTCCACTGCCGACTTGATCGCGTCGGGCGTGTACTTGACCGAGTGATGGTCCTCGAACGCCGAGCGCAGACCTGCGAGGATCTTGATCGTGTCCTCGATCGAGGGCTCGTTGACGTCGATCTTCTGGAAGCGACGCAGCAGCGCGCGGTCCTTCTCGAAGTGGTTGCGGAACTCCTTGTAGGTGGTCGAGCCGATGCAGCGGATCGTGCCGCCCGACAGCGCCGGCTTGAGCAGGTTGGACGCGTCCATCGCGCCGCCGCTGGTCGCGCCCGCGCCGATCACGGTATGGATCTCGTCGATGAAGAGCACCGCGTGCGGCAGCTTCTCGAGCTCGTTGACGACCGCCTTGAGCCGCTCTTCGAAGTCGCCGCGATAGCGCGTGCCCGCGAGCAACGCGCCCATGTCGAGCGAGTAGATCACCGCGGGCTTTAGCACCTCGGGCACGTCGCCCTCGACGATCTTGCGCGCCAGCCCTTCCGCGATCGCGGTCTTGCCCACGCCGGGATCGCCGACATAGAGCGGGTTGTTCTTCGAGCGCCGGCACAGGATCTGCACGGTGCGGTCCACCTCCGCCATGCGGCCGATCAGCGGATCGACCTTGCCGGTCTTCGCCTTTTCGTTGAGGTCGACGGTGAATTGCTTGAGCGCGCTCTCGCCCTTCTTGCCCGACGTGTCCGCCTTCTCCTTCTTCTCCTCCTCGGCCGCGCCCTTCACGCTGGTCGCCTCGGGGGTGGCGGCGCCCTTGCCGACGCCATGGCTGATGTAGCTGACCGCGTCGAGCCGGCTCATGTCCTGCTGCTGCAGGAAATAGACCGCATAGCTCTCGCGCTCGGAGAAGAGCGCGACCAGCACGTTGGCGCCGGTCACCTCGTCGCGGCCGGACGACTGGACGTGCAGGATGGCGCGCTGGACGACCCGCTGGAAACCCGAGGTGGGCGACGGATCGGTCGCGGCGTCGACGCGCAGCGCGCCAAGCTCGGTGTCGAGATAATGCGCGACCGTGGTCTTGAGTTCGCCGAGGTCGACGCCGCACGCGGACATCACCTGGCTGGCGTGCTCGTCGTCGATCAGCGCCAGAAGCAAATGCTCCAGCGTGGCATATTCGTGGCGGCGCGAGGAAGCGGCCTCGAGCGCCTTGTGCAGCGTGGTCTCGAGAGCGCTGGCGAATGAGGGCATCAGATTACTCCTAGCAGGCCGCGTGAGGACACGCGGCCCATCGTCACGAATGTCGTGATTGAGTGGCCCCGCATCAAGCGCTGGCCTCCGCACCGGGAGCGATCGTTCGCCAGCCCAGTGCGCCAGCGTTCATCGTTTGAATAGCGCGTCCGCGCTTGCACGATGGTTAACGGCCCCATCTATTTTGCGCCGGATCCGTGCGATCTCGCCCTCCAGCGCGGCGGCGCGCGCCTCCAGCTCGGCGACGGAGAGCCGGTCGAGGTCCTCGCGCAGCAGCGCGGCGAGCGGATCGTCGCGCTGCGGGCCGAGGATGTCGTCTAGGTCCATGGCCTGATCGTCCTCTCGCCGCGACGCCGAGTCAAGCCGTGGCGAACCCGCGCGGCGGCGCGCGCGTTGACGCCCTCGCCGCGCCGGCCATAAGGCGGGAAGACGCCAGAATGAAAGGGTTGCCCGAGCGATGACCGACCTGCCCGAGGTGATGCTGGCGATCGATCCCGCGGAGTCCGGCGGCCCGGAAATACTGGTGCCCGTTGAGCGCGCGGTGCCGCGACCGGGCGCGGGCGAACTGCTGGTGCGAGTCGCCGCGGCGGGGGTCAACCGCCCCGATGTGATGCAGCGCCAGGGCAAGTATCCGCCGCCCCCTGGCGCGCCCAGCGTGCTCGGGCTGGAACTGGCGGGCGAGGTGGTGGCGCTCGGCGACGGGGCCGAGCCCGCGCTGCTGGGACAGCCGGTCTGCGCGCTGGTCGCCGGCGGCGGCTATGCCGAATTTGCGCTGGTGCCCGCGGGTCAGGTGCTGCCCGTGCCCGAGGCGCTCACGCTCGTCGAGGCGGCGGCGCTGCCCGAGACGCTCTACACGGTGTGGACCAATTTGTTCGAGCGCGCCTTCGCAATGGAGGGCGACACCGTGCTGGTGCACGGCGGCACCAGCGGCATCGGCACGATGGCGATCACGCTGGCCAACCTGTTCGGACTGGAGATCATCGTCACCGTCGGCTCGGACGAGAAGGCTGCGGCGGCGACGCGGCTCGGCGCCGACCATGCGATCAACTACCGCACCGAGGACTTCGTCGAGCGCGTCCGCAACATCACCGAGGGGCGCGGCTGCGCGGCGGTGCTCGACATGGTCGGCGGCGACTATGTCCCGCGCAACCTCCAATGCCTCGCCGAGGACGGCCGCCACGTCTCGATCGCGGTGCAGCGCGGCGCGAGCGCGACGGTACCGCTGTTCGAGATCATGCGACGGCGGCTGACGCTCACCGGCTCGACGCTGCGCGCGCGCGACGCCGGCTTCAAGGCGCTGGTCACCGACGAGATCGCGCGCACGGTGTGGCCCTTCGCTGTGGCGGGCAAGCTAAAGCCGGTGCTGGACCGTACGTTCCCGCTGGCGCAGGCGGCCGAGGCGCACCGGCGGATGGAAAGCGGCGACCATATCGGCAAGATCGTGCTGACGATGGAGTGAGCGGGTGCGAGGGGAGCGCGACCTCGCCGCCCCCGCCCGGCGTCATCCTGAACTCGTTTCAGGATCCACGTCGCCGCATACTCAGCGGCCGATGCGCCTGCGGCCCGGTGGATCCTGAGACAAGCTCAGGATGACGTCGGTGAGGAGGAGCGGACTCCCGCGCCCAGATCCCTCAATCCTCCGCGATCAGGCTGGTCTTTCCCGTGTCGCGCATGCGCAGGTACACCAGCAGCGACACGCCGATCATCACCGTGACGTACCAGTAGAAGCCCTGCTCCCAGCCGTGCTGCTTGAAGCTCAGCGCGACATATTCCGCCGTCCCGCCGAAGATCGTGTTCGCCAGCGCATAGGGCAGCGCCACGCCCAGCGCGCGGATGTGCGCGGGGAACAGCTCCGCCTTCACCACCGCGTTGATCGAGGTATAGCCCGTCACGATCACCAGCGCCGCCATCACCAGCAGCCCCGCGACGGTGACGTCGCGCGTCTGCTCCAGCGCGGAGAAGATCGGGTAGGTGAACAGCACCCCGGCCACGCCGAACGCGACCATCAGCGGCTTGCGCCCGATGCGGTCGGACAGCCCGCCGGCGAGCGGCTGGAGCAGCATGAACGCGAACAACGTCACCGCGTTGATCTGCGTCGCGACCTGCTTGGAGAAGCCCGAGGTGTTGACCAGGAACTTCTGCATGTAGATCGAGTAAGCGTAAAAGGCGAGCGTGCCTCCCGCGGTGAGCAGCATCACCAGCGCGGTCTCGCGCGGGTGGCGGCGCAGCAGCGTGCCGAAGCCCGATTTGGGCGCGTCGCTCGCCTTGGCCTTCTCGAAGCTCTGCGTCTCCGCCAGTCCGCGGCGCAGCCAGAACACCACCAGCGCCAGCACCGCACCGATCGCGAAGGGGATCCGCCAGCCCCAGCTGGTCAAGGCCGCTTCGCTCATCAGCGATTGCAGCACGACCAGCAACAGGATCGCGAGCAGCTGCCCCGAGATCAGCGTGACATACTGGAACGACGAGAAGAAGCCGCGCCGCTCCTTGCCCGCCATTTCGGACAGATAGGTCGCGCTGGCGCCATATTCGCCGCCGACCGACAATCCTTGCATCAGTCGCGCGAGCACCAGCAGCGCGGGCGCGCCATAGCCGATCGTCTCGATGCCGGGGGAGCAGGCGATGATCAGCGATCCGGTGCACATCAGCGTCACCGACAGCGTCAGCCCTGCCTTGCGCCCGCGGCGGTCGGCGTAGATGCCCATGATCCACGCGCCGATCGGCCGCATCACGAAGCCTACCGCGAACACCGCCGCCGCGCTCAGCAGCTGCGCGGTCGGATCGTCCTTGGGGAAGAAGTGGCCGACGAAATAGAGCGTGAAGGCGGAATAGACGTACCAGTCGAACCATTCGACGAGGTTGCCGGTCGAGCCGCCGATGATCGACTTCAGTCGACCGGCGACGGGCTGGCCCTCAGGGGCGGCGGTCGGCGCGGTGGCCATGGCGTCTCTCCTCAACGGATGGGGTGTCAATGCGCTATCGGCGGGTAAGACATCAATCCTCCCCGGCACGGGGAGGGGGACCAGCCAAAAAGGCTGGTGGCGGGGAGCCTCCGCAGATGCTGCGCGGCGTGAAGCCCCCCCCTCCACCCGCCTTCGGCGAGCGGTCCCCCTTCCCGCCAACGGGGAGGATCGGTCAGGTTGCCATTCATCAAAACCGCAGGCTCAGCCACGCCGCGAGAAAGTCGGAATTGTGATACCCCGCGCGCGTCAGCGCGTCCTTGGCGATCAGATGCTCGTAGCGTCCGGTCAGGCTCACGCGCGGCGTCACCGACCAGATCGCCTGGAGCCGGATCAGATCGGCGATCCGCCGACCCGCCACCGCCTCCGTGCCCGCGAAGGCGGCGCCGGAGGCGCGGTACACCGCATCGCGCTCGGTGGCGCGCCACGCCATCGTATATTCGCCCGTCACGCGCAGCGGCTTGAACGGGGTGACGGTCACGTTGGGCGAGACCGACAGCAGGTTGGTCGGAGTTAGGAACAGCTGGTAGCTGTAATAGATGTTGTTGCCGTACAGGCCGCTGGCGGTGCGCAGCGTGCCCTCGCCATAGGCACCGCCGCCGCTGGCATAATCCATGTGGACGCCGACCCGCGGCGCGGTGGCGGCGGTGCCGAGGCGATACGTCTGCGCGACGAACGCCTGCCACGCGCTGATCGGCCGACCGTCGAAGGTGCCGCCCTGATGGTCGAGCGTCCAGTCGAGCGTCACCGGCCCGGCGTCGCCGTACAGATGGAGCCCGTAGAACATCCGCTCCTCGCGCGCGACGGTGCCGTTCCAGCTCGCCGCACGGTTGCGCAGCCGCCACACGAAAGGATCGAAGAACAGCTTGGAGCCGCCGAGAAAGGTGTTGGGGACGGCGTAGCCGAGCGTGACGCCGGTGAAGCGTCGTCCCGCGTCGGTGCGATCGTCGCTCAATCCCTGCTGACCATAAGCGACGTAGCGCAGGTCGAACAGGTCGGCGCGCACGCGCTTGCCGCGGGCGTAGCCGCGCACGCCGTCGAGCACGAAATGGAGCGTCGGATCGTCGCGCACCGACGTGAGCAGGTTGGGACCGTCCGAGAACTCCTGCCGTCCCGCGCGCACCCCCACGTTGGCGCCCGCGATCGTGCCATAGACTTCGCCGAACCCCTGTGAGAGCGTCAGCGCGTTGCGCAGATTGCCCGCTGGCGTGCCGATGTTCTCGCCGTCGACGCGCGCCTTGGCCAGCTCGCCGAACACGCGGACATGCTCGCCGAGGTGGAGATCGGCGCCCGCGAGCACGCGCAGCCGCTCCTGCCGCGAGGCCGCACGATCGCGCAGATCGGGGTTGGTGGTGGCCTGGACGCGATAGCGCAGCTCGCCCGACAGCGTGAGATAGACCGACCCGTCCCCGGTCAGTGGCAGGAACTTGAGCCGGTCCAGCGCATCGTCGCGCCGCGCCGGGTCCGCCATCCCGCGCCAGTCCTCGACCCAGCGCGACACGTTATACTTACCCTGGGCGGTGCCCTCGCCCATCCCGGCGGCGGGATATTCGCTCGCGATCGGCGCCGCGGGTGCGGCGTTGGCGCCGCGTGCCTGCGCCATCGCCGGCGTCGCCGCGAGCAGCGCGGGGGCAAGACAGATGCCGGACATCAATGAAGTGCGTAACATGACCTCTCCAGGGGCTGCGGCTCGTCCGACGTGGCGGCGGCCGTCGCTCTCCGGCCAATGATACGACACGTCGGCGGCGAGGCCGAAAACACGTGTATCGTAGGAAAACCGCCGATCTCGCGGGACATCGGCGCGGGTTTCCGCATGGCCTCGATGACCCGGATGCGGTATCCCGCACGCGTGTTCGTCGCCCGTCGCCCTGCCCTGCTGCTTGCCGCGCTGGCGGTGGTGGTGCTCGGCATCCTCGCCTATGCCGGCGCGGCGCACTGGACGCGCCAGCGCGCGCTCGATCAGGTGCAGGACGAGGCGCTGCGCACCGCGCGCCAGCAGGCGCGGCTGATCGACAGCGAACTCGCCAAGTTCCGGCTGCTACCGATCGTGCTCAGCGAATATGGCGATCTCCGCGAGGCGCTCACTCAGGGCGCGACCTCGCGCGCCGCCACGCGCCTGGACGACAAGCTCGCATTGCTCGCCCGGCGCACCGGCGCGCCGGTGATCTACGCGATCGACGCGCACGGCCTCACCGTCTCCGCCTCGAACGCGGCGAGCGCGCAGAGCTTCGTAGGGCACGACTATCGCTTCCGCCCTTACTTCCAGCAGGCGATGCGCGACGGCGCGGCCGAGCATTTCGCGCTGGGCAACGTCAGCGGGCGCCCGGGCTTGTTCATGGCACGCCGGATCGACGCGGCGGGTGCGCCACTCGGCGTGGTGGTGGTGAAGGTCGAGTTCGATGCGATCACGCGCGCCTGGGCGAACGATCCCGGGCAGACGCTCCTCGCCGACGAACGCGGCGTGGTGCTTGCGGCAACCGACCGGGCGGCGGCGCTCCACCTGCTCGCCCCGATCGCCCCCGCGACGCTCGCGGCGATCCGCCGCAGCGGCCAGTTCCTCGACCGCCCGCTCGCGCCAGTGCGATATCGCTTCACGAGCGCGCAGCGCGCGACCGGACCATCGGGCGCGCCGCTGCTCGTCGCCACCGTTCCCGCGGCGCACCCGGGCTGGCGCCTGCTCCACCTCGTGCCGGTGGCGCGCGCGCTGCGCGAGGCGGCGTATCTCGCGCGGCTCGCCACCGCGACCGCGGTGCTGCTGACCGTCTTGATCGCGGCGCTGCTGCTGTGGCGCACCAGCCAGATCGCGCGCGCCGCCGCCGATCGCACCGCGCTGGAGCAGGCGGTGGCGGCGCGCACCGCCGAGCTCAGCGCGGCAATGGCACGGCGCGAGGACGCCGATCGTCGCTTCCGCGCCGCGCGCGAGGAGCTGGCGCAGGCCAACCGGCTCGCCTCGCTCGGCTCGATCACCGCGGGGCTGGCGCATGAGATCAACCAGCCGGTGGCGACGATCCGCACGCTCGCCGAGAACGCGCGCCACCATCTCGCGCAGCAGCGCACCGAGCGCGTCGCCGCCAGCCTCGACAGCGCGGTGGCGCTGACCGAGCGCATCGGCACGATCACGCAGGAGATGCGCCGCTTTGCACGGCGCGGCAGCGGCACCGCGGGGCCGATCGCGCTCGACGACGTGATCGATGGCACGCGGCTGCTGGTCGGCGACCGGCTGCGTGCCGTGGGTGTGGCGCTCGACTGGCCCGCGCCGGGGCAACCGCGCGTGTTCGCCGGCCGGGTGCGGCTCGAGCAGGTGCTGGTCAACCTGATCAACAACGCGGTGGACGCGCTCGCCGGGCGCACCGCACCGCGGATCGCGCTCACCGTGGCGACAAGGGAGGAGTGGGTGGAGCTGACCGTGGCGGACAACGGGCCGGGGATCGACCCGGCGCTGGGCGACGAGGTGTTCAGCCCCTTCGTCACCGGGCGACCCGACGGGCTCGGGCTCGGGCTCGGCATCGCGCGCGACATCATCGCGCAGTTCGACGGCTCGTTGCGGATCGTCCCCTCCGCGCTCGGCGGCGCGGCCTTTCGCGCCACGGTGCGGCGCGCATGAGCGAGGCGCTGCTCCGTGTCGTGCTGATCGACGACGACGAGGGCCTGCGCACCGCGCTGGCCGATTCCTTCGCCATCGCGGGGATCGAGGTGGAGCCGCACGGTGACGCGCGCGCCGCGCTGGCGCAGCTCGACGCCGATTTCCCCGGCATCGTCGTCAGCGACATCCGCATGCCGCGGATGGACGGCCACGCCTTGTTCGAGGCGGTGGCGGCGCGCGACCCCGAGCTGCCGGTGATCCTGATGACCGGGCATGGCGATATCGCGATGGCGGTGGCGGCGCTCAAGCGCGGCGCGTTCGACTTCATCGCCAAGCCCTTCGCCGCGGACCACCTGATCGCCAGCGCGCGCCGCGCGCTCGAGATGCGGCGGCTCGTGCTCGAGAACCGCCGCCTGCGCATCGCCGCGGCGGAGGCGGAGACTCATTATCCGCTGATCGGCGACACGCCCGCGATGGTGCGGCTCCGCGACACCATCCGGCAGCTCGCCGACGTCGACGTCGACGTGCTGGTCGAGGGCGAGACCGGGACGGGCAAGGAGCTGGTCGCGCTGCTGCTCCACCGCTGGAGTCATCGCCGCGCGCGCCAGTTCGTCGCGGTCGACTGCGCTGCGCTGCCCGACGCGGTGGCGGACGAGGCGCTGTTCGGCAGCCGCGCGCAGCCCGGCCGCGTCGCCGATGCCGACCGCGGCACGCTGTTCCTCGACGAGATCGACAGCATGTCGCCCGCGCTCCAGGGCAAGTTGCTCCGCGTGGTGGAAGAGCGTGAGCTGCCCCAGCCCGGCGGCGCGCCGCGCGTGGTCAACCTGCGCGTCGTTGCCGCGGCCAAGACCGATCTCGCGGGTGCGGTGGCGGAGGGCCGCTTCCGCGCCGACCTGCTCTATCGCCTCGAGACGGTGCGGCTGCGCATCCCGCCATTGCGCGAACGCCGCGCCGACGTGCCGCTGCTATTCGCATATTTCCTTGGCGAGGCGGCGGAGCGGTTCGGGCGCGAGCGGCCCAACATCGATCCCGCGGTGGAGGCGCGGCTCGTCGCCGACGACTGGGCCGGCAACGTCCGCGAGCTGCGCAACTATGCCACCCGCGTCGTGCTCGGCGTCGCCGAGGAGAAGCCGAGCGCGCGCGACCAGCTGCCGCTCGCCGAGCGGGTCGACCGTTTCGAGGCGGCGACGATCCGCGCCACGCTCGACCGCGTCCGCGGCGACGTCGGTGCTGCCGCCGCCGAGCTTCAGCTGCCGCGCCGCAGCCTCTATGACAGACTACAGCGCCACGGCATCGAACCGGCGGCGTTTCGCCACCGCGAGTGATCCTGCCCGATGCGTCTGCCCATTCCGTTCGTCGCCCTGCTCGTCGTCCCGTTTCTTGCCGGCCCGGCTCTCGCCGAGCCGACTCTGCTCGAGGTCGACCAGCGGCTCGCCGCGATCGCGTGGCGGCTCACCACCGCCAACGCACCCTTGTGCCGCGACCAGCAGTCCGTGATCGGCGCCACGCTCCACGCCGCGGACCAATATCCGACCGCGCTGCGCGGGTCCTTCACGGCGCCGGTCGCGGTGGAGCTGGTGGTGCCGGGTACCCCCGCCGCGACCGCCGGGGTCGCCCCGAATGACGGCGTGATCGCGGTCGACGGCGAGACGGTGCCCGCGCCGGCAGGCGGCGACGCAGCCACCAGCGTGACGCGCGACGCGGCGCAGGCGCTGATCGCGGCGCACGCGCCGGGTGCGCCTCTGGCGCTGACGCTGCGCCGGGACGGCACCAACCGCGCGGTGACGGTGCAGCCGCGCGCGGGCTGCCGTGTCGAGTTCGAGGTGCTCGCGGGCACCAAGCTGGGCGCCTCGTCGGACGGGCGCGTGGTGCAGGTCGGCGGGCGGCTGTTCGAGCGGTTCGGCGACGATCAGGTCGCGGTGGTGGTGGCGCACGAGCTGGCGCACGCGATCCTGCGCCACCGCGCGCGGCTGGAGGCGGCAGGGGTCACATGGGGGCTGCTCGCCGAACTGGGTCGCAACGGCCGGCTGTTCCGGCAGACCGAGACCGAGGCGGACCTGCTTGGCGCCTATCTGCTGCGCAACGCCGGATGGGATCCCCAGCTGGCGGTGCGCTTCTGGCGCGGGGAGGGCGCCACGATTGACGGCGGGTTGTTCCGCAGCCGCACGCACCCGTCCGCCAAAGCGCGCGCCGACGCGATCGCGGCCGAGCTGGCGACGATGCCGGCGGACGCCCCGCTGCCCTACGCGCCGCCGCTGCTGGCGAGGCGCGACGCGCCGCTGGGGTGAGCGGCGACAGGGCGGCGGTTGGCACGACAGGTGAGGGATGCGCCCCCCCTGCCCCCTGCCGTCATCCCGGACTTGTTCCGGGATCCACTCGTCTGCGAGCGCAAGGCCTTCTGAGTACGCGGATCGGTGGATTCCGGAACAAGTCCGGGATGACGGCGAGGGTGTGAGGATGCGGAGGAAAGACTCAGGTAGACCGCGCGACGACGCGCGCCCGCCGCCTTATCACCCGCCCGAGTCGCGCTCGATATCCGCGCCGACCGCCGACAGCTTCTCTTCCAGCCGCTCATAGCCGCGGTCGAGGTGGTAGACGCGCGCCACGCTCGTCTCGCCCTCGGCCATCAGCCCGGCGATGATCAGGCTCATCGAGGCGCGCAGGTCGGTTGCCATCACCGGCGCGCCGACCAGCCGGTCGACCCCCTTCACCACCGCGGTGCGGCCGTGCACCTGGATGTCCGCGCCCATCCGCGCCAGCTCGGGCACGTGCATGTAGCGGTTCTCGAAGATCGTCTCGGTCAGCACGCTGGCGCCGTCCGCCTTGCACAGCATCGCCATGAACTGCGCCTGCATGTCGGTCGCGAAGCCGGGATAGGGCGCGGTGGAGAGCGTCAGCGGTGCCAGCTTGCCCTCGCTCGTCACCAGGATGGAGTCGCGCCGTTCCTCGATGCCCACGCCGGCGGCGCGCAGCGCCTCGATCGTCGCGCCCATGTCGGCGGCATTGACGTTGGCGAGCTCCACCGCGCCCCCCGTCAGCGCCACCGCGCAGGCATAGCTGCCCGCCTCGATCCGGTCGGGCATCACGCCATAGGTCGCGCCGTGCAGCTCGGCGACGCCCTCGATCTCGAGCGTCTCGGTGCCGATCCCGTCGATCCGCGCGCCCATCGCGACAAGGCAGCGGCAGAGGTCGACGATCTCGGGCTCGCGTGCGGCATTCTCGATGCGGCTGCTGCCTTTTGCGGTCACCGCCGCCATAATGATGTTCTCGGTCGCGCCCACCGACACGATCGGGAAGGTATAGCGGCCACCGCTGAGCCGCCCGCCCGGAGCGGTGGCGGTGACGTAACCGGCCGACATCTCCAGCTCGGCACCGATCGCCTGGAGCGCCTTGAGGTGGAGGTCGATCGGACGGTTGCCGATGGCGCAGCCGCCCGGCAGTGACACGCGCGCCTGCCCTGCCCGCGCCAGGATCGGGCCGAGCACGAGGATCGAGGCGCGCATCTTGCGCACGATGTCATAGGGCGCCTCGGTCGAGGTGAGCTGGCCGGCGCGGATCGTCATCACGCGGCCGAAATCCTCCGGTCGGCTGCCCTCGATCGTGGTCGAGGCGCCGAGCTGGTTGAGCAGGTGCCCGAAGCCGTCGACGTCGGCCAGGCGCGGCAGGTTGCGCAGCGTCACCGGCTCGTCGGTGAGCAAGGCGCAGGGCATCAGCGTCAGCGCGGCGTTCTTGGCGCCGGAGATGGGAAGACGACCGTTCAGGCGATTACCGCCGCGGATGAGAATGCGATCCATCGCGCCGCTCTATCGAACGCCCACGCGATCGCCAAGGATGAGCGAACATGGTGAAGCCCCCATGCCCTTGATCGGTTTTAATGCACGTTGGTCTTTCCCCCGCGTAACGAACGGACAGATCAAGGGGATATTCACCGGGTGCCAGCGCGTAGCCTCGCCGACAAGATCGGCGACATGATTGTCCTGTCCGCGGCCGAGCGCGCCGCCCTCGATCAGATGGGCGATCGCGAGCGGATCGTCCGCAAGGGCATGACGCTGGTACGTGAGAATGAACGCTCAACCGAGCTGTTCGCGCTGCGCAGCGGCATGCTGATTGCCTATGTCCTGCTCGACGACGGCAGCCGCCAGATCCTGCGCTTCATCTTCCCGGGCGATCTCGCGGGAATGGCGGTGATCGCGTTCGGCAAGGCACCGCACACGCTGCTGGCGCTGAGCGACAGCGTGGTGGTGCCGATCGATCGTCAGCAGGTCGCCGACATCGTCCATCGCCAGCCGCGCGTCGCGCTTGCGCTCGCCGCACTCGAGCAGGTCGAGCGCGCCTCGCTGACCGACCGTCTGGCGGGGCTCGGCCGCCTTTCCGCCAAGGCGCGCGTCGCCGCGGTGCTGCTCGACCTGCGCGACCGTATGCGCCGCCAGGACGACACCACCGGAGACACGTTCACGCTCGGCCTGACGCAGGAGGAGATCGGTGACGCGACCGGGCTCACCGCGGTGCACGTCAACCGCATGCTGCGCCAGCTCGAGGACGAGGGGCTGATCGCGCGCGCGAACGGCCGCGTGACGCTGCTCAACGAGGCGCGGCTGAAGCGCAGCGCGCATCACGTCGATCGCCTCGCCGCGGTGGACCTGAGCTGGCTGCCAGGGCCGAGCGAGGGGTAGCGCGCCCGCTCACCCCCTCCTTGGCGTTACTCTGAAGTCGGTTCAGGATCCGCCGTGCCGCGGCTACAGCGCCCGCGCGCGCGGGGCAGTGGATGCTGGAAACAACTCCACCATGACGCCGGCGAAGAAACCGAGGCGGTCGTGCGCTGGCTCCCGCTCGTCGCCTAGCGCCGCACCCCGCTGGCGGCGAGTTCGGCGTCGATCGCCGCCACCAGCCGCGCCAGTCCGGCCGGGTCGCGCGCCTCGGCGCGCAATGTGAGTGCGGCCTGCGTGTTCGATGCGCGCAGCAGCCACCAGCCCTCGTCGCTCGACACGCGCACCCCGTCAGTGCGGTTCACGCGTGCGCCCGCCGCCGCTAGCCGCGCCGCCACCTCCTCGACCACCGCCACCTTGCGCGCCTCATCGACCGGCACGCGCCACTCGGGCGTGGTGCAGCGCGGCGGCAGCGCGGCACGGAGCGCGGCGAGCGTCTCACCCGCCTGGCGCAGCGCACGCAGCAGCCGCACCGCGGCGTACAGCGCGTCGTCGAAGCCGTAATAGCCGTACGCGAAGAAGATGTGGCCCGACAGCTCGCCCGCGAGCGGCGCCCCCACCTCCTTCATCTTCGACTTCATCTCGCTGTGCCCGGTGCGCCACATCAGCGCCTCACCCCCCAGCGCAGCGATGCGCTCGAACAAGGCATCGCTCGATTTCACGTCCGCGACGATCGTGGCGCCGGGCCGTTCGGCGAGCAGCGGCGCAGCGAGCAGCGCCAGGATCTCGTCGCCCCACAGCACCCGCCCGGTCGAGTCGACCGCGCCGATCCGGTCGCCGTCGCCATCGAACGCCACCCCGAGGTCGAGCCGCTCGCGCGCGACCAGCGCCTTGAGATCCGCGAGGTTCGTCTCGACGGTCGGATCGGGGTGATGATTCGGGAAGGTGCCGTCGATGTCGCAGAACAGCAGATGGTGTTCGCCCGGCAGCCGCGCGGTGAGCGCGCGCACCACCTCGCCCGCTGCGCCGTTGCCCGCGTCCCAGCCGACCCGCAGCGGCGTGCCGTCGTGCCGGTCGGGATCGCCGGCGAGCAGGCGCTCGACATAGTCCGCGCGCACGTCACGCTCTGTGACGCCGCCCTGCCCGCTGGTCCAGTCGCCCGCCGCCGCCAGCCGGGCGAGATCGGCGATATCGTCGCCGAAGAAGCTGTCGCCGCGCAGCACCAGCTTGAAGCCATTGTCGTCGCGCGGATTGTGGCTGCCGGTGACCTGCACGCCGCCGTCCACGCCGAGCGTCGCCGCGGCGTAATAGAGCATCGGCGAGGGGCCGAGCCCGACCCGCACGACGTCCACGCCGCCGTCGCTGAGACCGCGCACCAGCGCCGCCTCGAGCACCGGCGAGTGCGTCCGTCCGTCATACCCCACCGCGACGCTGGTGCCGCCGACACGCCGGACGCGGGTGGCGAAGCTGCGCCCCACCGCATAGGCGTCCGCCGCGGCAAGGTTGCTGCCGACAGTGCCGCGCACGTCATATTCGCGCAGGATCACGGGATCGAAGCGGTGGCTCATCGTGGCGGTCCGGTCAGTTGCGGTGCAGGCGCTCGAGCAGCATATCGCGCGCGGCATTGGCCTGGCGCGCGCGCTCGGGCGAGCCGCCGCGGTCGGGGTGGATCTCGGCGATGAGGCGGCGGTGCGCGGCGCGGATCGCCGCCTCGTCGGCGCCGTGCGTCACGCCCAGCAGCGCGCGCGCGTCGGCCAGCGGCGAGCGCTGGCGCTTGGGCGCGGGGCGGAGGAAGCGCCAGACCGCATAGATGATCGCGAGAAGGAGGAGCCACTTCAGCATGTGGAGCTCCGCGCTGTCGCGGCCGCCTCGAGCGTACCACCGCGGCGGACGACGGGGTCCAGCGGGGGAGGCCATCGTGCTTGGTCACCGCCGTTCTCCACCTCGGCCTCGGCGTACGCGAGACCTTCGCGAAACCGGCCGTCATCCCGGACTTGGTCCGGGATCCACCGTGCCGCAAACCCGCGGGGCGTTGTTCCCGCGGAGGCGTGGATGCCGGAACAAGTCCGGGATGACGGAAGACGAAGAGCGTTGCGCGGCTTTCGCGAAGCTCCCGGGAAGGCCGGGGCGGTACGCAGAAACGATGTCAGCTTATTACCCTCGCGCAGACGAGACCAGGCACCGCTCGCCCTTTCTCGTCGATGCGCATCCAGGCGCACGGTATCTCCCAGCACCCTCACGCGAACAGCGGCATGGTCGATTCGGGCAGCGACAGCGCCGCCATCATCTCGCGCAGCTCCTGGCGCGCCGCGACATGGCTCAGCCCCATCCCGCCGAACGCCTTGGCATCGAGCAGCGTCAGTCCCTTGGGAAAGAGTTCGCGGTAGATCACGCGCTCGCCCAGCCCCGGGATAATGCGGAAGCCGACGCGACGGGCGAGTTGGTCGAGCGCGTCCGAGACGCGCCGCATGTTGCGCGCCTCCAGATATTGCAGCCGGTTGCGCAGCACGACCCAGTCGATCGTGGTGCCGTCCTCGCGCGCACGCGCCTTGCGCGCGTCCCAGATCAGCTCGGAATAGAAGCTCGGGCGCGTCACCTTGTAGGTTTCGGGATCGACCTGGCCGATCAGGTCGAAATCGACGAAACTGTCGTTCATCGGCGTTACCAGCGTGTTCGACAGCGCCGCCGCGAGCCGCGCCGCAGGGTCGTCGCGTCCCGGCGTGTCGATCACCAGGAAGTCGTAGCCATCGGTGAAGCGCTGGTAGAGCTCGGCGAAGATGCCGTTGGCGCGGCCGTCGCCGGTGGCGTGGTCCGGCAGCGGCAGGTCGATCGCCGAGCGCTTCACCGTCGACTCGCGATTCTCCAGGTAGCGCCCGAGCGTTCGCTGGCGGTGGTCGAGATCGATGCACGCCACCCGCGCGCCCTTGGACGCGAGCGCGATCGCGACGTGCACCGCGGTGGTGCTCTTGCCCGTTCCGCCCTTCTCGTTGGCGAAGACGATGACGTGCGTCCGCCCCGTCTCGCCGCCCCCCTCGCGAGCCCCCTCGTGCACGCCTGCAACGGTGTCGGACAAATCGTCGCATCCCTGATTGATTGCAATTCACCGCGACCATAGAAGCCAGCGGCGCGAGTTTCGAGGGGTAACGGGTGGAAGTATATCGGGAGCTCGCTGCGCTGCGCGCGGCGCTCGAGGCGGCGCGCGCGAGCGGCCGCGAGGTGGCGCTGGTGCCCACGATGGGGGCGCTCCACGCCGGGCATATCGCGCTGGTCGAGGCCGCGCGCCGCCCCGGCACGACCGTGGTGGCGTCTATCTTCGTCAACCCGCGCCAGTTCGGCGCGGGCGAGGACCTGTCACGCTATCCGCGCAAGGAGACCAGCGACATCGCCATGCTCACCGACGCGGGCTGCGACCTGCTGTGGCTGCCGCCGGTGGAGCAGATGTACCCCGCCGGCTTCGCCACCAACGTGTCGGTCAGCGGGGTGAGCGAGGGGCTCGATGGCGCGGCGCGGCCGGGCCATTTCGACGGAGTCGCCACCGTGGTGGCGAAACTGTTCAACCAGGTGCGCCCGACTCGCGCCTTCTTCGGCGAGAAGGACTTCCAGCAGCTCGCGGTGGTGCGGCGGATGGTCGCCGACCTCGACTTCGACATCGAGATCACCGGCGTGCCGACGCAGCGCGAGGACGACGGGCTCGCGCTCTCGTCGCGCAATGTCTACCTGCTGCCGGAGGAGCGGCAGAAGGCGGTGGCGCTGCCGCGCGCGCTCGGCGTGGCGGCACGCGCGATCGCCGGTGGTGCCGACACCGCCAAGGCGCTCGACGATGCCGCTGCGACGCTGACCGCGGCCGGCTTTACGGTGGATTATGTCGCGCTAGTCGACGCCGACACGCTCGCGCCCGATCCCGCACCCGGCGCGCGCCGGCAGCTGCTCGCGGCGGCGCGGCTCGGCAACACCCGGCTGATCGACAATCTCGCCGTCGGTGGATGAGTTCGACTGAAGTCGCATTAACCGATTAACCAATTAGAGACTCGAATCAGCGAAAACACCCTCATTCCAAGGATTAGAGGGGTAGTCCGACATGCTGACCGAATTCGAGGGCGCGCTGCTCGCCCGCCGTACCGCCGAAGCGACCCGCGGTAACGAAGACGCTGCCTATGACCTGGGCGTGGCCTATTCGACCGGCACCGCCGGCGCCACGCTCGACCTGATCGAAGCGCACAAGTGGTTCAACCTCGCCGCCGCGCGCGGCCACGAGGCCGCGGCTGCGGCGCGGGCCGAGGTGGCCGAGGACATGACCGCGCGCGAGATCGCGACCGCGCAGCGCGCCGCGCGCGACGTGCTCGCGCTGGGCGCCCGCCGCGCCGCCTGACCTACGCTCGCCTCCACGCGCCCGGTCGTTGACGGCGCTGTGGGTGTGGTGGGTGGAAGGCCAGAGACGCTCGCGCCCTGCCCTGTTCCGTCGTCCTGAGCGTGTCTCAGGATTCACTGTGCCGCCTACTCAGCGGCAGGCGGGAAGGCGGACGGGTGAATCCTGAGACGAGTTCAGGATGACGGCTGCGGCCGTGCGCTCGACGCATCCTCCCACCCGATCCAGCGCGATTGCCGCTCGCGTGCTCCTGCGCCCGCAGGAGCCCAGAGCCCCGAAGACTATCCCTGCGGCTCTGGGCTCCGGCGTTCGCCGGAGCACGGCTCACCCGCGATGGAGACGGCTGGCGCTACTTCTTTGCCGCCGCTTTCTTCGCCGGCGCCTTCTTGGCGGCCGCCTTCTTCGCCGGGGCCTTCGCGGCCCCCGCCTCCTTTGCCGCCGCCGGCTTCTTCGCCGGCGCCTTCTTCTTGACCGGCTTCTTTGCGGGCGCCGCGGCGGCGCGGTCGTCGATCAGCTGCGCTGCCTCCTCCAGCGTCAGCTGATCGGGCGCGATCGTCTTGGGCAGCGTGGCGTTGGTGGTGCCGTCCGTCACATACGGCCCGTAGCGGCCCTCCATCAGCCGCAGCTCGGCCTCGGTGCGCGGGTGCGCGCCCAGCACCTTGAGCGGCGCACGTGCCGCGCCGCGCTGCGGCCGTCCGCCCGCGGCCGCCGCCTCGGCGAGCTTCACCACCGCGGCGTTCATGCCGGTCTCGAACACCTCGGCGGTCGATTGGAGCCGCGCATATTTGCCCTCGTGCACCAGATAGGGGCCGTAGCGTCCGATGCTGGCGGCGATGTCCTTGCCCGTCTCCGGGTGCTGGCCGATCACGCGCGGCAGGTGGAGCAGCTTGAGCGCCATCTCCAGGTCGAGGTCGCCGATGTCCTTGGGGATGGACGCGCGCTTGGCGTCCTTGCCGTCACCGAGCTGAATGTACGGACCGAACCGCCCCGATTTGCGCTCGACCGGCAGCCCCGTCTCCGGATCGTGGCCGAGCTGCTCGGGGGTCGCGTCCTCGCTCGGCTCGCCGCCCTGCGCGAAGCGGCGCGTGAACTTGCACTCGGGATAGTTGCTGCACGCGATGAACGCGCCGAACTTGCCGCCGCGCAGCGCCAGGCTGCCGACATGGCATGCCGGGCACAGCCGCGGGTCGGTGCCGTCGGCCTTGTCGGGGAAGAGATAGGGCGCGAGGAACTGGTCGAGCTGCGCGGTGACCTCGCTCGGCTTCTGCTCCATCACCTCGGCGGTGCGCGGCTTGAAGTCGCGCCAGAACGCCTCGAGCACCGCCTGCCATTGCGCGCGCCCGCCCGACACGTCGTCAAGCTCTTCTTCCAGCCCGGCGGTATAGTCGTAGCCGACGTAGCGTTCGAAGAAGCGCTCGAGGAAGGCGGTCACCAGCCGGCCGCTCTCCTCGGCGAAGAAGCGGTTCTTCTCGACGCGCACATAGGCGCGGTCCTTGAGCGTCTTGATGATCGACGCATAGGTCGAGGGCCGACCGATCCCCAGCTCCTCCATGCGCTTGACCAGCGACGCCTCGGAGAAGCGCGGCGGCGGCTGGGTGAAATGCTGCTCGGCCTCGATGCTCTTCTTGGCGGGCGAATCGCCTTCGCGCAGCCGCGGCAGGCGCTTGGCGTCTTCATCCTGGCTGTCGTCCTGGCCCTCCTCGTAGAGCGCGAGATAGCCGGGGAAGAGCACCACCTGCCCGGTGGCGCGCAGCACGTGGCGTCCCGTGCCGTCGGCCAGCTCCACCGTGGTGCGCTCCATCCGCGCCGAGGCCATCTGGCTCGCCAGCGCGCGCTTCCACACCAGGTCGTACAGCCGGGCGTGGTCGCCCGAGCCGACGCGGTCGCGCGAGAAGTCAGTCGGGCGGATCGCCTCGTGTGCTTCCTGTGCGTTCTTCGCCTTGGTCTGGTACATCCGCGGCTTGTCGGGGACGTAGCCGCCGTCATAGCGCGCGGCGATCGCGGCGCGCGCGGCGGAAATGGCGCTGCCGTCCATCTGCACGCCGTCGGTCCGCATATAAGTGATCGCGCCGTCCTCGTAGAGCTGCTGCGCGATCCGCATCGTATGGTCGGCGGAGAAGCCGAGCTTGCGCGCCGCCTCCTGCTGCAACGTCGAGGTGGTGAAGGGCGGCGGCGGGTTGCGCGTCGCGGGCTTGGTCTCGACCGTCTCGACCGCGAACCGCCCGGCCTCGACATCGGCCTTGGCGCGCAGCGCGTCGCCCTCGTTGCCGATCGAGAGCCGGTCGAGCTTCCGGCCCTCCCATTGCACCAGCCGCGCGACGAAGGGCGTGCCGTCCTGCTCGAGGTTGGCGGTGACCGACCAATATTCCTGCGCGCGGAACGCCTCGATCTCGCGCTCGCGCGAGACGATCAGCCGCAGCGCGACCGACTGGACGCGTCCCGCCGACTTGGCGCCGGGCAGCTTGCGCCACAGCACCGGCGAGAGCGTGAAGCCGACGAGATAGTCGAGCGCGCGGCGCGCGCGATAGGCGTCGATCAGGTCGGTATCGAGCTGGCGCGGGTTCGCCATCGCCTGCGTCACCGCGGGCTTGGTGATCGCGTTGAAGGTGACGCGCTGGACGTCCTTGGGCAGCGCCTTGCGCTTGGCCAGCACCTCCTGGACGTGCCACGAGATCGCCTCGCCCTCGCGATCAGGGTCGGTGGCAAGGATCAGCCGGTCGGCCCCCTTGGCGAGGTCGGCGATGGCCTTGAGCTGCTTGGCTTTGTCCGCGTAATTCTCCCATTCCATCGCGAACCCCTCTTCGGGGTTCACCGACCCGTCGCGCGGCGGCAGGTCGCGGATATGGCCGTAGCTCGCGAGCACGCGATAGTCGGAGCCGAGGTACTTTTCGATGGTCTTCGCCTTCGCGGGCGATTCGACGATGACGAGCTGCATAAGCGGTCGGTAGCGGTCCTTACGTGTACGCGCGAGGGTGGGTGGCCGGAGCGGGCACGTCAAGCGAGGGGGGTAAGTCCTCCCCGGCACGGGGAGGATCTTAGGGCATCACCGCGTCGGCGCCGGCGTGTCGCCGCCGTAGTCGTAGAACCCGCGCCCGCTCTTGCGCCCGTACCAGCCCGCCTCGACGTACTTCACCAGCAGCGGCGCGGGGCGGAACTTGGGATCGCCCGTGCCCTCGAACAGCACACGCGTGATCTCCAGGCAGGTGTCGAGCCCGATGAAGTCCGCCAGCGTCAGCGGGCCCATCGGGTGGTTGAGCCCGAGCTGGCAGGCAGCGTCGATGTCGGGGATCGTCGCAACGCCCTCGCCCAGCGCGAACACCGCCTCGTTGATGTAGGGCATCAGCACGCGATTGACGATGAAGCCCGGCGCGTCGCTGGCATGCACGACGCGCTTGCCCAAAGTCGCGGCGAAGCGCTCGATCGCGGCGACGGTGGCGTCCGCGGTGGCGAGCCCACGGATTACCTCGATCAGCCCCATCACCGGCACCGGATTGAAGAAGTGCACGCCGATGAAGCGCGCCGGATCGGGCGCGGCCTGCGCCAGCCGCGTGATCGGGATCGACGAGGTGTTGGTGGCGAGGATCGCGTCGGCGCCGAGCACCTCGCCCACGCCGGCGAAGATCGCGCGCTTGATCTCCTCGCGCTCGGTCGCCGCCTCGATCACCAGCGCGCAGTCCGCCATCGCGTCATAGCCCGCGACCGGCTCGATCCGGGCGAGCGTCGCGTCGCGCGCGGCGGCGTCGATCTTCTCCTTGGCGACGTCGCGGTCGAGCCGCCTGGCGATGCCGTCGCGGCCCTTGGCGGCGCGCGCCTGATCGACGTCGGCGAGCAGCACCTGCGCGCCGGCCGCGGCGGCGACCTGCGCGATCCCCGCCCCCATCTGCCCCGCGCCGATCACGCCGATCCTGTCCATGCCCGTCTCCTTATCGGTAACTCTCCTTCCGTTCAGGGAGGAGCTCGCCGTTATTCTATGGCGCCGCTGTAACGAGCACACTCCGTCGGGTGAAGCGTTGCCCACTCTCCAGCTCACGCCAAGACAGGTGGATCGCTCGCTTAACGCCCTTCAACCCGGCTAATAAACGCTTTGTTAACCCCTATCCGCTCTACTCCGGGACCCGGCGCAGGCTCGCCGGGCACGGAGGTGTTCGATGGCGTCTCTCCTCGCGGCGCTGCTGCTCCAGGCAGCGGCGCCCGCCGGACTCGCCGCGCATGGCGACTGGATCACTGGCTGCGACAATCAGCGCGCCTGCCAGGCGCTCGCTGGCGCGAGCGGCGGCGCCGAGCCACGGCTGCGCCTCGTGCTGCGCCGCGAGGGCGCCACCGGGGCCGCTCCCCGGCTCGACATCCCGCTTCCCGCCACCGTGGCCGCGGGCAGCCGGGTGACGCTGGCGGTCGACGGTCGCGCGGTCGCGCAGCTCGTCGCGCCTGGCGCCGGCGGCGGTCTGGCTTTGCCGTTCGAGGGCAGATTGGCGGCGGCGCTGGTGCGCGGGCGCCGCGTCACCGTGGTGGCGCCGCGCCGACGCGTCATTGCAGGCGCATCGCTCGTCGGCCTGGGGGCGACGCTGCGCGCATTCGATGCGGCGCAGGAACAGGCGGGAAGCCTTGCCGCGCTCGTGCCGCCCGTGCGCGGTGACGCTACCGCCGCGATCGTCGCGCCCGTGGTCGCGCTCCCGGTGGTCGACCAGCCCGAAGTGACCGGCGCGGCGCCGCGCCGCTTCTCGCAGAAGGACGCGCGCAAGCTCCTGGGTCGCGATGGCGCGACCTGCGCCGCGCCGCAGACGTGGCGGCTCGACGTGGCCTATACGCTGGTCGCCTTCGATCCGGCCTGTGCCGCGCTGCACGGCGCGGCTGGGCTGTACCTTCTGCCGGCGAAGGGCAAGCCGCTCGCCGCGACGATCGACGTGCCGCCGCCGGGCGGGGTGGCGACATGGGACGTCACCCGCCGCCGGCTGGTCGGCGCGAGCGGCCCGGTGCGGCGCGAATATGCCTGGGACGGCACCCGCTTCCGGCTGGTGCTCGAGCAGCACGACGCGGCGCTGCCCGATGCCGTCGGCGACGAGGACACGATCACCACCTGGCGCGCCGCGGTGGCGGTGCACTGACGGGCGCACCGACCGGCCGGCGGCGGCTAGGCGGTCACCCGCGCGCGGCGGCGCATCCCCTCCGCGCTGGCGAGATGGTGCGCATGGGTGATCGCCACCGCCAGCGCGTCCGCGGCGTCGGGACCGGCGAGCTTGGCGCCGGGCAGCAGCACCGCCATCATCGCCTGGATCTGGCGCTTCTCCGCGCCGCCGGTGCCGACCACCGCCTTCTTCACGGTGGAGGGATGATATTCGCCGATCGCCAGCCCCGCGCCCGCGGCGGCGAGCAGCACCACGCCGCGCGCCTGCCCCAGCTTGAGCGTCGACTGCGCGTTGGTGTTGCCCAGCACCTCCTCCACCGCGGCCGAATCGGGGCGCTCGGCGAGGATCACGTCGGTCAGCGCGGCGTGGAGGTTGGACAGCCGGCGCGGCAGCGGCATCGACGGATCGGTGCGGATCTGCCCGTTGGCGACGTGGCTCAGCCGGTTGCCGTCGGCGTGGATCACGCCCCAGCCAGTGGTGCCGAGCCCCGGATCGAGCCCGAGGATGATCATCGGATCCTCCCCGCGCCGGGGAGGATCGCGATCAACCCAGCTTCTCCATCACCGCGTCGGAAACCTCGTAATTACCCCACACGGTCTGCACGTCGTCGTCGTCGTCGAGCGCGTCTATCAGCTTGAACAGCGTCGCGGCCTCGTCCTCACCGACCTCGACCATCGTCTGCGGGCGCCATGCCAGCTTCGCGCCCTCGGCCTCGCCCAGCACCGGCTCCAGCGCCTTGGCGACCTCGTGCAGGTCGGCCACCGCAGTCCAGATCTCATGGCCCTCGTCGCTCGAGGTGACGTCCTCGGCGCCCGCCTCCAGCGCGGCCTCGAACACCTTTTCGGCGTCGCCCGCGGTCGCGGGATAGGTGATCAGCCCGACGCGGTCGAAGGCGTGGCTCACCGACCCGCTCGCGCCGAGATTGCCGCCGTTCTTCGACACCGCGGTGCGCACGTTGGTGGCGGTGCGGTTGCGGTTGTCGCTCAGCGCCTCGATGATCAGCGACACGCCACCGGGGCCGAAGCCCTCGTAGCGGATCTCCTCGTAATTCTCGGTGTCGCCCTTCGTCGCCTTGTCGATCGCGCGCTGGATATTGTCCTTGGGCATCGACTGCGCCTTCGCGGCGTTCACCGCGGCGCGCAGCCGCGGGTTCATGTCGGGATCGGGCAGCCCCATCTTCGCCGCCACGGTGATCTCGCGGCTGAGCTTGGAGAACATGCCCGAGCGCTTCTTATCCTGCGCACCCTTGCGGTGCATGATGTTCTTGAATTTGGAATGGCCTGCCATGACTGCCTCTAGCGGGTAATCCCCAGCCCTTATCCCGCACGGGCGCACGATGCCAGTCCGGGGCGCGGAAGCGCTGGGCTGATGGCCGCGCTTTCCCACACGAGCCCGCTGTTCGCGCATCGTTGCGACACCCCGCGCGCACCTATCTTCCGTCATCCCGGACCTGTTCCGGAATCCACCCCTCCGCCAGAACAACGCCTTCAGGACGTGCGGAACAGTGAATCGCGGAACGAGTCCGGCATGACGGGGTGAAGTGTGCGAAGGTCCTGCCGACGGGCAGAGGCAGACGCCAAGCGGCACCCTTCCCCCATCATCACGCTTGCCCCGACTCCGCGCCTTCGGGCACAGGCGGGGCAATGACCGTCAGCGTGGACATGGGCACCGATACGTCGGGCGCGCCCGTGACAATGGATCTCGAGGAACTGCTCGCCACTCGCTTGCTCGTCCAGGGCAATTCGGGCTCGGGCAAGTCGCACCTGCTGCGCCGGCTGCTCGAGGGCTCGGCCGGGCAGGTGCAGCAGGTGGTGATCGATCCCGAGGGCGATTTCGTCACCTTGTCCGAGCGCTACGGCCATGTCGTGATCGAGGGCGCGGACTATGCCGAGCGCGAGATCGCGCGCATCGCCGCGCGCCTGCGCGAGCATCGCGCCAGCGTCGTGCTCAGCCTCGAGGGGCTGGAAGCCGAGGGCCAGATGCGCTGCGCCGCCGGCTTCCTCGGCGCGCTGTTCGACGCGCCGCGCGAGCATTGGTACCCCGCGCTGGTCGTCGTCGACGAGGCACAGCTGTTCGCCCCCACCACCGGCGGCGAGGTGGCCGAGGACGTGCGCCGCGCCTCGCTCTCGGCGATGACCAACCTGATGTGCCGCGGGCGCAAGCGCGGGCTCGCGGGGGTGATCGCGACGCAGCGGCTCGCCAAGCTCGCCAAGAACGTCGCGGCCGAGGCGAGCAACTTCCTGATGGGGCGCACCTTCCTCGACATCGACATGGCGCGCGCGGCGGACCTGCTCGGCATGGAGCGGCGCCAGGCCGACGTGATCCGCGACCTCGCCCGCGGCACCTTCCTGGCGCTCGGTCCCGCGGTGTCGCGCCGCCCGCTGACGGTGAAGATCGGCGCGGTGGAGACGCAGGCGCGCAGCGGCAGCCCCAAGCTGGTGCCGCTGCCCAAGGCGGACAGCGTCGACGTCCAGGCGCTGCTCGACGTCACCCCCGAGGCGGCGCCGTCGCTGCCGCTGTCGTTCGACCCGCGCCCGCGCCGCGTGCCGAGCGAGGAGTTGCTCGCCGACCTCGCCGCGCCGCCCGCGCCAGGCGTGCCCGCGCCCGCGCTACCCGACCGTTCCGAGGAGGAGGTCGAGGCGGTCTACGCCGAGGTGCTGCGCGCGATCGTCGCCGACGCGGAGAGCGCCGGGCGGCCCGCGGCGGTGCTGTTCCAGGACTTTCAGGTCCGCTGCCGGATGACGGGCGTGGCACGCCCCTCGCTCGACCTTCCCGCCTTCAGCCGGCGGCTGTCATGCGCGCGCGCGGGCATCTTCACGCCGCACGCAGAGGAATGGGCCAGCGCGCTGGCGCTGGCGCAGGGGCTGCCCGACGACATGCTCGGCGCCTTCCTGCTGGTCGCCAAGGCGGCGCGCGACGGTGAGCCGTGCCCCTCGGACGAGGCGATCGCGCATACCTATGGGACGAGCTCGCTCGGGCGGGTGAAGCGGCTGATCGGCTATATCGAGAGCCGCGACCTGTTCGTCACCCGCACCGACATGGCCGGCAAGCGCTCGATCACGATCCCGCATCTGGGCTGGACGACCGGAGCGGCAGAGGCGGCTTAGGGGCGGCGAACGTCGGATGTACTCACCCGGCCCCTTTAGGGAGGGGCCGGGGGTGGGGCCGTTCCGCGAACGCCGCGTCCGTGGACGCCCCCCACCCCAACCCCTCCCCTGAAGGGGAGGGCTTACGCGACTACCGACAGCTCACCCCTCCAGCTGCGCCTCCGCCACCAGCGGCGGGGTCTGCTGGTGCTGCACCACGGTCCAGCGCTCGTGCTCGATCCGGCGATAGGTTGAGGTGCAGTGCGCGACATAGGTCTCGCCCCCTTCCCCACCAGAATTCCCCTTCGACGCCTCGACCTTGTAGGCGACCACGATCAGCCCTTCCTGCGGGCGCACGATGCGCTGGTCGCTGAAACGCACCTCATCCCACCGCGGCGTCCGGCTCACCGCCTCGACCGCCGCCTCGCTCTCCAGCACATAGGGCGGCTGCGGCACCACCATCAGCGCCGACTCGTCGATCGACTCGCGATAGTGATCCGCGTCGGCGGTCCACAGGCTCTCCTCGAACGCCCACACGCGACCATCTTCCATGCTACCTGCTCCCGTGACTGTTCCGTCACCAAGCGAGGCGGGCGCGGGTTCGTTCCGTTGCGGCTCAGCCGGCCGCGCCGCGGCGCCACGGATAGCCGCTGACGCGCGGCCACAGCAGGTTGAGCGCGAGCCCGCCCAGCACCAGCGCGGCGGCGAGCAGCTTCCACCCCGGCAGCGGCTCCCCCAGCAACAAGGCCGACGTGCCCATGCCGAACACCGGCACCAGCATCGCGCTCGGCGTGATCGTCGCAGCGGGATGGCGCGCCAGCAGCCAGCCCCAGGCGGCGTAGCCGAACAGGGTGTTGCCAACCGCCTGCCACACCACCGCGGCCCACACGCCAGGCCCGGCGCGCTGCACCGCGTCCAGGATCGGCGCCGCGCCCTCCACCAGCAGCGCCGCGGCGACCAGCGGCGGCACCGCAAAGGCGCTCGACCAAATGACGAAGCCGAGCATGTCGGTGGTGCCGCTCGCCTTGGCGACCTGGTTGCCGCCCGCCCAGCTGATCGCCGCCGCGATCGTCAGCGCGAGGCCCAGCGGGGTGGCAGCGCGATCGTTGTGGACGAGGATGGTGAGGATCCCCGCGCTCGCCAGCACCAGCGCGCCGAGCTGATAGGAGCGGACGCGCTCGCCGCTCAGCACGATCGCGAGGCCGATGGTGAAGAACACCTGGCTTTGCACCACCAGGCTCGCGAGCCCGGGCGAGATCCAGCCATCCATCGCCAGGAACAGCAGCCCGAACTGCCCCGCGCCGATCAGCAGGCCGTAAGCGGCGAGCGAGCGCCACCGCACCTGAGGGCGTGGCACGAACAGCGCGGGCAGGAAGGCGAGCGCGAAGCGGCACGCCGCGAAGGCGAGCGGCGGCAGCACGTCAAGCGCGGCGCGGATCACGACGAAGTTGGTGCCCCACACCGCCACGACAGCGAGCGCGAGCAGCAGGTGGCGCGGCGGCACTGCGCCGGAGGTGGACGTGCTCACCTCAGGCCCTCGCGACCGTCGGCGCTCCCTTGCGTGCCGCGGGCTGATCTACGAGCAACGGTCAATAACCTTTCAAGGTCGTCATTCCGGCCCCGAGCCGGGATCCCTGCTTCCGCACGCGCAACGGCTGGCGCGTATGCGGCACCATGGATCCCGGGTCGAGCCCGGGATGACCGAGAGAGCTTCACCACGCTACCCTGCAAGGCGATCGTCAGTCGGCCGCTGCCCGCCCCTGCGCCCCATCCAGCAGGCCGAGTTCGCTCAGCTCGGCGCGCAGCGCGTCGGCGCCGGCGAAGAGGTGCGAGCGGATGCCGAGCGCGCGCGCCGCGGTCACGTTCGCCACATTGTCGTCGACGAAGAGGGCCTGGTCGGCGGTGAGCGCGAAGCGGCGCAGCGCGAGGTGGAAGATCGCGGGGTCGGGCTTCACCACGCGCTCGTCGCCCGAGACGACGATATCACGGAAGCGGTCGAACAGCGCCGCCTCGCGCGCGCGGAACGGCGTAAAGAATTCGCCCGAGAAGTTGGTGATCGCGAACAGCGGCACGCCGCGCGCATCGAGTTCCTCGACCAGCGCGGGCATGCCGGGAATCGGCCCGGGAATCTGCTCGCCGAAGCGCGGCCCCCACAAAGCGATCATCTCGGCGTGCTGCGGATGCAGCGCGGCGAGCTCGGCGCTGGTCTCGGCGAAGGGCCGGCCGGCGTCGTGCTGGAAATGCCACTCGCGCGTGGCGACGTCGCGCAGGAACGCGTCGAGCGCCTGCTCGTCGTCGAACAGGCGCCCGTAGAGCGCGCGCGGGTCCCAGTCGTAAAGGACGTGCCCGACGTCGAAGATCACCGCCGTCGGGGCGCTGGCCGCCGACGTCACGTCAGGGCTCAGCCCTGGCGCGCCTTGAAGCGGCGGTTGGTCTTGTTGATGACGTAGGTGCGGCCGCGGCGACGGATCACGCGATTGTCGCGGTGGCGGTCCTTGAGCGACTTGAGGCTGTTGCGGATCTTCATGGCGATGGCGCTTCTATCGAGAGAATAGGGAAAGCGCGCCGCCTAGTGAGCGGGGGGTGGAAAGTCAACCGAGTCGGTGGGCGCACGCCCGGAGACAGGGATGACGTGGGTGCCAACGCCTCTCAGCGGCGCTCCGGCCGCCGCTTCGCCCTTGCCGTTCGTTTCGATTGGCCATCGAGCCTGCCGACACGGCGTGTCGAGAAGGCGGGTGGCGCGCTCTCGATACACGCTCCCGACAAGCTCGATCTTTACGCGAGCCGAACGGACGGCGGGCAGCTGCCCGCCCCGCGGAGCCTCGGGCGTGTAATAAGCCGGCCCGGGAGCCGCTGTCCTACACCCGGCGCGCCTGTCAGATCCGGCGCATGCCCATCCCACGCCCCGCGCCGCCCGCCGTTGCCCCGCCCTTCCCGCCACCACGCGCCGTGTCTCAACATTCTCAACATTCGCGCCGCCCCGTTCCCCGCGCAGGCCTCAACTTTCGCAACATTCGCGTCAGGGCCGGCGCCGGCCCCGCCCGCGTCATCCGCTGAAAATCAGGCGCGCGCAGCGACATGGACGACCAACCCGCCACGCACGCGAATGTTGAGGGGCTCACGCCCCCCGACCCGCCCCGGCGATTCGTCGCGCCGCCCGGAACGCGGCGGAGCTTGCGGCGCGGTGCGGCGTTGCTATGCCGCAACGATCGTTCTCGCGAAGGGTGTGTCATGCGTCGTGTCGTCCTCGTCCTGCTCGCCGCCGCGCCGCTGGCGGCCTGTGCCACCGGGCCGCAGCGCTTCCCGGTCGAAGCGACGCGCTTTCACTATGATGCGGTGGCCGAGCGCGGCACGGTGCAGGTCGAGCCGCTGCAGGGCGCCGGATCGCCCAGTCTCGAGTATAAGACCTACGCCGCCGCGGTGGAGGCGGAGCTGTTGCGCAACGGCTTCACCAGCGCGCCCCCGGGCACGCCGGCGCAATATATCGCCACAGTGGGGTTCACCCGCACCGACCGGCCGCTGCCGCCGCGCCGCTCCCCGGTGCAGATCGGGCTCGGTGGCGGCGGCTATTCCGGCGGGTGGCGCGGCGGCACCGGGCTGGGCGGCGGGGTCAGCTTCCCGCTCGGCGGCGCGCGCGAGCGTACCGGGGTGGTGACCGAGCTGGCGGTGCGGCTGCGCCGCGGTCCCAATGCGATCTGGGAGGGGCAGGCGCAGTCGCTCACCGACACCAGCGCGCCGGATGCCGACGCCAATACGGTCGCGGCCCGGCTCGCAAGCGCGCTGTTCAAGGATTTCCCCGGCGAGTCCGGGCGCACGGTCGAGGTGAAATGACGCTACAGATCAACGCCGCTTTCGACAGCGGCAATATTCGGCTGGTCGAACTCAGCGGCGAGGGAGACGATTGGACGTGCGATCTCGAGATCGTGCGCGACCATCAGTCCGATTTCTATCAATGGTTCTACTTCCGCGCCGCCGGGCTGCGCGGCAAGCGCGTGACCTTCCGCATCGTCAACGCGGGCCAGTCGGCCTATCCGTTCGGCTGGCCCGGCTATCGCACGCGCGCCTCGACCGATCTGGAGGCGTGGCGGATGATCGATAGCCGCTATGACGGCGGCGTGCTCCACTTCGACTGGACCGGCACCGGTGACCTCGCCTGGTTCGCCTATTTCGCGCCGTTCACGATGGAGATGCACGCGCGGCTGGTGGCGCGGATCGCGGCGCGGCCGGGCGTCACCCATCGCGAGCTCGGCCAGACGCTCGACGGCCAGGCGATCGACTATTTACGCGTTGGCGACGGGCCCAAGCAGGTCTGGCTGTACGGTCGCCAGCATCCGGGCGAATCGATGACCGAATATTGGATGGAGGGCGCGCTCGACTGGCTCACCAGTGACGCCGCCGCACCGCTGCTGGCGGCGGCGACGGTCCATGTCGTCCCCAATATGAACCCGGACGGCACGCGCCGCGGCCATCTGCGCACCAACGCGGCGGGGGTGAACCTCAACCGTGAATGGCATGCGCCGACGCCCGAGCGCAGTCCCGAGGTGCTGTGCGTGTTGCGCGAGATGGATCGCACCGGCGTGACCTTCGCGATGGACGTCCACGGCGACGAGGCGATCCCGGCGAACTTCATCGCCGGCTTCGAAGGCATCCCGTCCTGGACGGACGCGCATGGCGCCAAATTCTATGAGTTCGGCCGGCGGCTGGCGGCGCACAGCCGCGATTTCCAGACCGAGCTGGGCTATGATCGCTCAGCGCCGGGCAAGGCGAACCTCGCGATGTCGACCAACCAGCTGGCCGAGCGCTTCGGTGCGGTGTCGGTGACGCTGGAGATGCCGTTCAAGGACCATGATCCCAATCCCGACGCGCACTTCGGTTGGAGCCCGGAGCGTAGCCGGACGCTGGGCGTCTCCTGCCTTGAGGTGGTGACAGAGATGATCGCCGCGCTGTGAGGGTCTCGGTCCTCCCGCCTCGGGGAGGACCGGCAGCATCACCGAGCCAGCGCGCGGCGATGCAATTCGCTCTCCAGCTCGTGGATATAACGCCGCAGCGTGCCCGCGGAGACCGGGTCGGTCACCATCGCCGCGGTGCGATGCGCGCGCGCCAGCTCGGAGCGCACGCTGCCAGGCGTCGCGTTGCGAAACATTGTTGCCGTTACCCCACCCCGTTCGCTCGCTGCCTTGCGCGATCGCCGGAGTATACGATTGGATAAAACTACCGTCGGCGCGCGGTCACTGCCACTTCGGATCAAGTGGCAGCCACCGCCGCCGCTCAGTTGTTGGCCGGACCGCGATAGTCCTTGAGCTCGTCGCCGATGATCCGGACAACGTGAAGAACGTTGGTCGAGCCCGGGGTGCGGAACGGCACGCCCGCCATCACGATCACGCGGTCACCCGCCTGTGCGATGCCTTGGCGCAGCGCGATCCGCTTCGCCTTGGCCACCATCTCCTCGAACGATTCGACATCGCGCGTGACGACGTTGTGCGTCCCCCACAGCAGCCCGAGCCGCCGCGCGGTCTCGCGATTGGGGGTGAGCACCAGGATCGGCACCGAGGGCCGCTCGCGCGCGATCCGGCGCGCGGTCGAGCCTGAGCTGGTGAAGCAGATGATCGCCGCCGCGGAGACGGTGGCGGCGATGTTCTTGGCCGCCTCCGCCAGCGCGTCGGCGGTGGTGGGATCGGGGCGCGTGACCGTGAAGTGGATACGGTCGCCGTGCATCGGGTCGCGCTCCACCGCGTCGCCGATCGCGTTCATCATCGCCACCGATTCGACCGGCCAGTCGCCCGCCGCGCTCTCGGCCGAGAGCATGATCGCGTCGGCGCCGTCATAGATGGCGGTGGCTACGTCGGACACTTCGGCACGCGTCGGCGACGGGCTCTTGATCATCGATTCGAGCATCTGCGTCGCCACCACCACCGGGCGGCCCATCCGTCGCGCAGTCTCGACGATGCGCTTCTGCAGCGGCGGCACCGATTGCGGCGGCAGCTCGACACCCAGATCGCCGCGCGCGACCATCACGCCGTCGCATGCCTCGACCAGCTCCTCGAGCCGCTCGATCGCCGCGGGCTTCTCGATCTTGGCAAGCAGCGCCGCCTTGCCCTCGATCAGCTTGCGCGCCTCGGCGAGGTCCTCGGGGCGCTGGACGAACGACAGCGCGATCCAGTCGACGCCCTGTTCGAGCGCGAACGTCAGGTCGGAGCGATCCTTCGCAGTCAGCGCCGCCATCGGCACCACCACGTCGGGCACGTTGAGCCCCTTGTTGTCGCTCAGCGGCCCGCCGATCTCTACGGTGGTGACGATGCGGTTCTCGTCATGATCGGTGACGCGCAGCACCAGCTTGCCGTCGTCGAGCAACAGTCGTGCGCCGGGCTCGATCGCGGCGAAGATCTCGCGGTGCGGCAGTCGCACGCGCGTGGCGTCGCCCGGTGCGGGATCGTGATCGAGTGTGAAGGTGCTGCCATGCTCGAGGTTCACCCGGCCGCCGTCGAACTTGCCGACGCGCAGCTTGGGCCCCTGGAGATCGGCCAGGATCGTCGAGGGACGGTTGAACTTTTCCTCGAGCGAGCGGATCGACTGGATGATCTGCGCCTTGGACGCCTGGTCGCCGTGGCTCATGTTGATACGGAAGGCGTCCGCACCCGCCTGGAACAGCGTGGCGATCATCTCGGGCGAGTCACTCGCCGGCCCCAGGGTGGCGAGCACGCGGACCTTGCGCGAGCGCGGGGCGATCGTTTCTGGTGTAAGGGTCATGCGCGTTCCTGCTTTGCCGCGGACGCCTTAGCGACTAACGCGCCGGGATCAAATCCGGAGATGCAGATGGACCAGCGCGATCCCCTCGACATGATCGACGATGCCGCGGCAGCATCGGCCTTCCGCCGGCTGCTGCGCCACCTGCGCCACCGTAGCGACGCGCAGAATGTCGACCTGATGGGGCTGGCGGGCTTCTGCCGCAATTGCTTGTCAGATTGGGTCAGCGAGGCGGGCGGACTGTCCAAGGAGGAGGGCCGCACCGCGATCTATGGCATGCCCTATGCCGAGTGGAAGGACCGTCACCAGCAGGACGCGACCCCCGAGCAGCTCGCCCGCATGAAGGAGAGCGTGGCGCGCAACGCCTGATGCGGCCGCGCCGGGATCGGCCGCGTTAGCGTGATGCGCAGCGCTGCTATCCCACGCGGGTGACCCGCGCGCCGGCGTGGCGCTCGATACGGCCGGCGAGTTCAAGCTCGAGCAGCACGTCTTGCACCAGCGCGGCGGGAAGCCCGGTCTGCCGCACCAGCTCGTCCGCCACGACCGGCGCCGCACCGAGCAGCGCGACGACGCGGGCGCGCTCGTCATCGCCATGATGCACCACCGGCTCTGCCACGCTCTCCCAGCGGTGCGCCCCCGCCGCTATCGCGCGCGGGTCGAGCGGCCGCACCTGTTCGAGCACCTCCGCCGCCGATTGGACGAGCGTGGCGCCGTCGCGGATCAGCGCGTTGCATCCCTGCGCGCGCGGGTCGCTGGGGTGTCCCGGCACCGCCATCACCTCGCGCCCCTGCTCGCCCGCCAGTCGCGCGCTGATCAGCGACCCCGAGCGCGGCGCCGCCTCCACCACCAGCGTCCCCAGTGCCAGCCCGGTGACGATCCGGTTGCGATACGGAAAGTGCCGTGCGCGCGGCTCCGTGCCCGGCGGCATCTCGGCGACGAGCAGCCCCTCGCGCCCGATCCGCTCCTGCAGCGCGGCATGTTCGGGAGGATACGTGACGTCGATCCCACCCGCGACCACGCCGATCGTCGCGGGCAGCGCACCGGAATGCGCCGCGCCGTCGACGCCGCGCGCGAGCCCCGAGGCCACGCTCGCGCCCGCCGCCGCAAGGTCGTGCGCCAGTCCGCGCGCGAAGCGGCAGGCTGCGGCGGAGGCGTTGCGCGCGCCGACGATCGCCACCACGGTCCGTCTCGCCAGCGCGATATCGCCGCGCACGGTGAGCACCGCGGGCGAGTCGTCGAGCTGCGCGAGCAGCGGCGGATAGTCCGGATCGCCGAGCAGCAGATGGCGTGCGCCGAGCCGCTCGACCAGCGCGCGTTCGCGCGCGATCACGGACTCCGCCGGCACTGCGGGCGCGCGCCCGCCGCCGCGTCGCGCGAGATCGGGAAGCGCCTCGATCGCCGCCGCGGCCGAGCCGAAGCGCGCCAGCAGGCGACGATAGCTGACCGGGCCGACCGAGGGCGTCCGGATCAGCCGCAGCCGCGCGGCGCGCTCGCCGTCCTCGTCCGCCACGCCTGTGCCTCTTACCCCTGCTCCGCCGGGTCGGGCGCAGCCGAGCGGCCCACGCGCGGCTCGGTCCCGTCGATCAGCCGCGCGATATTGGCGCGATGCTTCCACAGCACCAGCGCGGCCAGCCCCATCAGCAGCGGCACCAGGTCGAACTGGTCGAGCACCGCCGCGGTGACCGGCGTGCTCACCGCCGCCGCCATGCCCGCGAGCGAGGAGATGCGCAGCGCGGCGAGCAGCCCGAGCCACAGCAGCGCGAATACCGCGCCGAGCGGCCAGTGCAGCGCGAGCGCCACCCCCATCAGCGTCGCCACGCCCTTGCCGCCGCGGAAGCGTAGCCACAGCGGGTAGCAGTGGCCGACCATCGCCGCCGCGGCGGCATAGCCCTCCGCGCCGGGCATCAGCCAGCGCGCCAGCAGCACCGCCGCGGCGCCCTTGGCGAGATCGAGCAGCAGCGTCGCCGCGGCCAACCCCTTGCGCCCAGTGCGCAGAACGTTGGTCGCGCCGATATTGCCCGACCCGATCTGGCGCAGGTCACCCGCCCCCGACGCGCGCGTGAGCAGCACACCGAACGGGATCGATCCCAGCAGATACCCCAGCAGCAGCGCTGCGGCGGGTGCCATCCAGACGGTGTCGGCGGTCAGTTCCAGTCCCCCATGCCGCCGTTCTAGCCGAAACATTACGGGTACGCCACCACCCGGCGCCGCCCCGTTGCGACCCCGCGCGCGACGCCGTAAGCGCCCGATGATGAGCGACCCGCGGCCGATCCTGTTCTTCGACTCCGGCGTCGGCGGCCTGTCGGTGGTGACGCCGACGCGCGCGCTGCTGCCGGCGGCGCCGATCGTCTACGCCGCCGATTCAGCGGGTTTCCCCTATGGCACGCGAAGCGAGAGCGAGATCGCCGCGCGCGTGCCCGCGTTGCTCGGCCGCCTGGTCGAGCGCTATCGCCCGCGGCTGGCAGTGATCGCGTGCAATACCGCCTCGACGATCGCGCTCCCGGCGGTGCGCGCCGCGCTCGACGTGCCCGTGGTCGGCACCGTGCCGGCGATCAAGCCCGCCGCGCTGGCCAGCCGGACGCGCGTGATCGGCGTGCTCGGCACCGAAGCCACCGTGCGCCAGCCCTATGTCGACGATCTCGCGGCGCGCTTCGCGGGCGATTGCCTGGTGCTGCGTCACGGGTCGGCGGCACTGGTCGAGCTGGCGGAAGCGAAATTGGCCGGCGAGACGGTCGATCCCGCCGCGGTCGCCTGCGCACTGGCCGGGCTACTGGACCAGCCCGGAGGCGAGCGGATCGATGTGATCGTCAACGCCTGCACGCACTTCCCTCTGCTTGCCGGCGAGCTTGCCGCCGTGGCGCCAGCAGGGGTGCGCTTCCTCGACGGCGGCGCCGGCATCGCGCGGCGCATCGCGCATCTCACCGCGGATCAGGCGTGGCCGGCGCCCGGCACGGTGGACGACGTGCTGGTGTTCACCGGGCTCGGCGAGCACGAGCGGCGGGTCGCCGCGGGGCTGGCGTTCGCGCGGGTAGAGGCGCTGTAACTGCCATGGCGTGCGTCGCACCGTCGCCGCGGCGAGCACCGGTGCGACAGGCACGCACCCCCCTCGCGTCATTCTGACCTCGTTTCAGGATCTACCGCCCCGCGAGCGCCTTAGGTGTCGAGTGGACGGCACAATCAATCCTGAGACAAGCTCAGGATGACAGAGCGCGGCAGAGGTATCGCACTGATCGGCGCCTCGACGAGCCACGTGGCGGCGGCACCAATGGCCTCTGGCTCATCCCTGCAGCGCGACGCCAATCACCACTTCTCACTTGACCCGCGCGGCGGGTGGGACAATTTGTCCACGTCTTCGATCACACAAAGCGCCCTTATGCGCTGGTCATCGCGGGCGGGGAGGAGTAATCGCGGGCGCCATGATCAGCGACAGCAGAGAGGCGCGCGGCGTCGACTACTCGCGCGTGTTCACGCAGGCGATCGATCGACTCCATGCCGAAGGGCGCTATCGCGTCTTCATCGACATTCTGCGCAACAAGGGCATGTTCCCGAACGCGCGCTGCTTCGCGGGGCATAACGGGCCTAAGCCGATCACCGTCTGGTGCTCAAACGACTATCTCGCGATGGGCCAGCACCCCAAGGTGATCGCGGCGATGGAGGAAGCGCTCCACGACGTCGGCGCCGGCTCGGGCGGCACGCGCAACATCGGCGGCAACACGCATTATCACGTCGACCTCGAGCACGAGCTCGCCGACCTGCACGGCAAGGAGGCCGCGCTGCTGTTCACCAGCGGCTATGTCTCGAACGAGGCGACACTGTCGACGCTGGCCAAGGTGCTGCCCGGCTGCATCATCTACTCGGACGAGCTCAACCACGCCTCGATGATCGCGGGCATCCGCAACGCCGGGTGCGAGAAGCGCGTGTTCCGGCACAACGATCTCGCGCATCTCGAAGAGTTGCTCGCCGCGGATGACCCCGCCGCGCCCAAGCTGATCGCGTTCGAGAGCGTCTATTCGATGGAGGGCGATGTCGCGCCCGTCGGCGCGATCTGCGACCTCGCCGACAAATATAATGCGCTGACCTACCTAGACGAGGTCCATGCCGTCGGCATGTACGGCCCACGCGGCGGCGGGATCAGCGAGCGCGACGGCGTGGCCGGGCGGCTGACGATCATCGAGGGCACCTTGGGCAAGGCGTTCGGCGTGATGGGCGGCTATATCGCTGCCGACCGCACGATCGTTGACGTGATCCGCAGCTACGCGCCCGGCTTCATCTTCACCACCTCGCTGTCGCCGGTGCTGGTCGCGGGCGTGCTGGCGAGCGTGCGCCACCTCAAGGCGTCGAGCGTCGAGCGCGACGGCCAGCAGGCAGCGGCGGCGTCGCTCAAAGCGATGATGCGCGCGGCCGGACTGCCGGTGATGCTGGGCGAGACGCACATCGTGCCGGTGATGGTGGGTGACCCGGTCAAGGCCAAGAAGATCAGCGACATCCTGCTAGCCGAGTACGGCGTGTACGTGCAGCCGATCAATTATCCGACGGTGCCACGCGGCACCGAGCGGCTGCGCTTCACGCCGGGCCCGGCGCATGACGAGGCGATGATGCGCGAGCTGACCGCGGCGCTGGTGGAGATCTGGGACCGGCTGGAGCTGCGCCTGGCGGCGTAAGCGTCGAGCAGCTTGTGGCGCTCGTGCTCGCTCCTCGCGGGACATGCTCCGATCAGCTCCGCACTGCCGAGACGTTCGCCTGACCACGTCGTCATCCTCAATTCGGTTCAGGCTCCACGCTGCGGCCCGCTCAGCGGTCGCGGGGGCTGCCGGACAGTCGATCCTGAAGCACGCTCAGGATTACGGCCAATTCGTTGCCCTGTGACGCTGGCGGGCGCGCGACGCGCTTGCCGTGTCCGCGCTTCTTCTCACCCGCTCATACCGCCAGTCCTGCGGCATAGCCGCTCGCCCAGGCCCATTGGAAATTATACCCGCCGAGCCAGCCGGTAACGTCAACCGCTTCGCCGATCGCGTACAGCCCGGGGAGACGTCGCGCTTCCATTGTCTTGGACGACAGCTCGGCGGTGGAGATTCCGCCCACCGTCACCTCGGCCTTGGCGAACCCCTCGCTGCCGTCGGGATGGAAGCGCCAGTCGGCCAGTCGCCGCTCCGCCTCGGTAAGCGCGCGATCGCTTGCCGCGGCGAGCTCGCCCAGCCCGAGCCGCTCCGCCAGCGCCTCGGCCAGGCGCGACGGCAGCCCCAGCGCGCTCGCCAGCGTGGCGCGCGGCCGCACGCGCTTGGCGGCGACGAGCCAGCCGGGTGCCGCGTCGGGGCGAAAGTCGATCGCGACGTCCTCGCCGCGGCGCCAATAGCTCGACACCTGCAGGATCGCCGGCCCCGACAGCCCGCGGTGGGTGAACAGCGCGGCCTCGGCGAAGGCGGCCTTGCCGACCCGCGCCACGACTGCGGTCGCAACGCCCGACAAAGCGCGGAACAGCGCCTCGCTCCCGGGCAGCGTCAGCGGCACCAGCGCGGGGCGCGGCTCCACCACCTTGAGCCCGAAGCGGCGCGCGATGTCATAGGCGATGCCGGTCGCGCCGAGCTTGGGGATCGACGGTCCCCCGGTCGCTATCACCAGCGCAGGGGCGCGATAGCGTCGACCGCCATGTTCGACCGTGAAGCGCGCGTCGGCATGGTCGATCGCGCCAAGCGCTTCGCCGAGCCGCAGCGTCACTCCGCCCGCCTCGCATTCGCCCAGCAGCAGCTCGACAATCTGCCGCGCGCTGCCGTCGCAGAAGAGCTGCCCCAGCGTCTTCTCATGCCAGGCGATACCATGGCGCTCGACCAGCGTGAGGAAATCCTGCGCGGTATAACGGCCGAGCGCGGACTTGGCGAAGTGCGGATTGGCCGAGACGTAGCGATCGGCGGCGGTGTGGAGGTTGGTGAAATTGCAGCGACCACCGCCGGAGATCAGGATCTTCTTGCCCGGCGCGTCGGCGTGATCGAGCACCACGACGCGCCGCCCGCGCTGCCCCGCGATCGCCGCCGCCATCAGCCCGGCGCCGCCCGCGCCGAGCACGATCACGTCATATTCTTCCATGCGCGCGCCGTGACATAGCGCGGCAGCGGCGTCGAGCGATGAGCGCTGATCCTTCGCGCTCGCGGAGCGATGGCGGCGCATCAGCGCTGATGGGAGGGGCGCTACCGCGTACGCGCCCGTGCGCTCGCGGCCCCCTCTGCCGCTCCGGGGCGGGCAATCGCGTATGACTTCGTGACGCACCGGCGCTGGAGGCCCTACCGACATCCCGGACTCGGTCCGGGATCCATGCTTGCGCGAGAGCAACGATGGGAGCGTACGCCGCACCATGGATCCCCGCTCAAGGCCGGCATGACGAACAGGCTTCGCATGCGGGAGCCAGACGGACTGCCCATATGCGGAGCCCCTCCCCTCGTGGGGGATCGTTGCGCAATGGCTCAACTTGCGGGTTGCGTCACCGTGTTCCGGCGAAAGCCGGAACCCGGAGCCAGGCAAACCAACGTCTCGTTGTGCGCGTGCCTTCGGGCTCCTGTCCGCGCCGGAGCACAGAACGGGATTTCGCAACGATCTCCTTGTCGGGCAGGATGCTCACCTGCGACGTCGGCGGACCTCAGATCGCGGCCAGTGCCTGCTCCATGTCGGCGATCAGGTCGTCCGCGTCCTCCACGCCGATCGAGATGCGCACCAGATTGTCGGTGATCCCCAGCGCCTGCTTGCGCGCATCGGGCACCGAGAGGTGAGTCATTGCGGCGGGATGGCTCGCCAGCGTCTCGGTGCCGCCGAGGCTGACCGCGAGCTTGGCAATCTTGAGCGCGTCGAGGAAGCGGAACGCTTCCGCCTCGCCGCCCTTGAGGTACAGCGAGAAGGTCGAGCCCCCGCCGGTGCAATGCCGCCGGTAGATATCGGCCTGCCGCCCTTCCGCCTCGGCAAGGAAGCCGAGATAGCCGACATGCTCCACCTTGGGATGATCGCGCAGGAAAGCGCACACCTTGGCGGCATTCTCGCCCGCGCGGCTCATCCGCAGCTCGAGCGTCTCAAGGCTGCGCAGCAGCATCCAGGCGGTGTTGGGGTCGCAGATCGTGCCGATCGTGTTGCGCATCGCGCGGATCACGTCGATCACCGCCTTCGCGCCGAGCACCCCGCCCGCCACCAGATCGGAGTGGCCGCCGGCATATTTGGTGAGGCTGTACACCACGACGTCGGCGCCGTGCTGGAGCGGCTGCGACCAGAGCGGGCCGAGGAAGGTATTGTCGATCGCGATCGGCGGCTTCTCCGCGGCGTCGCCCCAGATCGCGTCGCGGCTCGCCGCCACCGCCTCGACGTCGACCAGCGCGTTGGTCGGATTGGCCGGGCTCTCCAAATAAATCAGCGCGACGCGGCCGGAGGCGGCCTTGCCGAGCACCGCGTCGATCTCCTCGCGCGTCGCGCCGGCCGGGAAGTCGAGCCAATGCACGCTGAAGCGGCCGAGCACGCGCGCGATCAGCGTCTCCGTCGCGGCATACAGCGGGCCGGAGTGAACGATCGTGTCGCCCGGCCGCACCAGCGAGAGGAACAGCGTCGCGATCGCCGCCATGCCGCTGGAGAAGGTCAGCGCGTCCTCCGCGCCCTCCCAGATGCCGAGCCGATCCTCCAGGATCTCCTGGTTCGGCCCGTTGAAACGCGAATAGACCAGCCCCGCGGCGCCGCCGGGGCGCTTGCCGGTGACGCCCTCGAAATGGCGCTTGCCCGCCGCCGCATTGGGGAAGACGAAGGTGGAGGTGAGGAACACCGGGGGCTTGAGCGCGCCCTCGGACAGCGTGGGATCATAGCCGTGCCCCATCATCAGCGTCGCGGGCTTCAGCTTGCGCCCGCCGATCGCATCGACGGCCGGCTTGGGCGAGACGCGGGTCTCGACCCCGGTCAGCTCCTGCTCGTTGGGTTCGTCGGCCATGCGATCGTCTCTCCTGATACTTACTTGGCCTGGTAGGGCACGAAAGCGCCGAGCGCGCAACTGCCGGTCGGGATACGCGCGGGCAGATCGACCGTCTGGGCGATATCGCCGCGGCACAATCGGGTCTGGAACTGGCGCGTCACCAGCGCGTCGCCGCGCCGCACGTTCTCGCACCCGCCGCCGGTCTCGTTGACATAGACCAGCTTGTTGCTGACGCGGTAAATCAGCTTGGTGCCGGCGGCAGAGAGCTGCGGCTGGGTCAGCCGGGTGTCGATACAGCTCACCGGCTTGCCGGGCGTCTTGCCCGCGATCAGCTTCTGGTATGCGGCGTCGGACGCGCGGTCGCGCGGCGCGGCGACGATTGCGCCCGCGCTCAGCATCGCGGTGGCGGCGAAGATGGGGAGGAAACGCATGGCCTTGCCTCGTTCGTCTTGGATCGCGGAAGTGCGATAACGCACGAGCGCCCGAGTCGGGAACAGCGCGTAGCGCGGCGCGACGGGTCCACCCGGGCAGACGACCCTTACTCCAGCCGCTCTCCGTCCTCCCGGACTTGGTCCGCGATCCATCGCGCGACGCACTCACCGGACGTGGAAAGATTGGCACGCTGAACCCCGGAACAAGCCCGGGATGACGACAGCGTCAGTTTCGACGGCAGGAGCCAGGACTTCCGTGACAGCAACGTTGGCGTGGCCTCCCACGGCCGTCGCCAGAGAGGCGAAAGCACTTGCCCGATCTCACCGCCGCGCGGCGAAGAAGTCGCGCAGCAGCGCAGCCCCCTCGCCGGCGCCGATCCCCGCGAACACCTCTGGCCTATGATGACAGGTCGGCTGCGCGAAGAAGCGCGGGCCGTGCTCCACCGCCCCGCCCTTCGCATCCTCCGCGCCATAATAGAGCCGGGCAATCCGCGCATGGGCGATCGCGCCGGCGCACATGGCGCACGGCTCCAGCGTGACCCACAGGTCGCAATCCTCCAGCCGGTCGCGTCCGAGCGCTTGCGCCGCAGCGCGGATGGCGAGGATCTCGGCATGCGCGGTCGGGTCGCACCGCTCGCGCGGCGCGTTGGCGGCGACCGCGATTACAACGCCGTCGCGAACGACAACGGCGCCGACCGGCACCTCTCCCGCCGCCCCCGTCGCGCGGGCTGCATCAAGCGCCTGGCGCATCGCGGAGGGCAGCGGGAACATGCCCACCACCTAGCGGGCGCGCTGCCGCGCCGCCAGCGTCAGCGCTTCTCGCCGGGCTTCTGGATTTCGACCTTGGGCACTTCAACCGTCTTGTTCTCGGTGCCGACGCTCACCTTGGCGACGTCCGCCTCGAACTTGGGTGCCTGCCCGCCCTCGAGCCGCGGCAGCTGCGCGGTCTGCGTCTGGTCGAACTTGACGAAGCCCAGCATCATTGCGGCGAGCAACACCAGAGCGGCGATCCCCACCAGAGCCAGCAACATGCGCATCTTGGTTCCTCCCGATCGGTACGATAGCGCAACAACGCTTCGGCAGCTACAACGCGCCTGGCAGGGCGAGGTTGCTGCTGGCCCGGCTTGGCCGTTCAGGCCGGACCTCTTGACCGCCCGGCGCGCGCGAGGTATCGCGCCCCACTTTCCGGGCAACCGATATTCAGGATCGAACACATGTCGCGCATCTGCGAGCTGACCGGCAAGGGCCGGCAGGTGGGGAACAACGTGTCCCACGCCAACAACAAGACCAAGCGCACGTTCCTGCCGAACCTGCAGAACGTCACGCTCCTGTCGGACGTGCTCGAGCGGTCGATCACGCTGCGCGTGTCGACTCATGGGCTGCGCTCGGTGGAGCATAACGGCGGGCTCGACAACTGGCTGGCGAAGACCTCGGACGACAAGCTGTCGCTCAAGGCGCGCCGCCTGAAGCGCGACATCGTGAAGAAGCGCGCCGCCGCCGCCGCGGCCTGATCCGCTTCTCCTCACCCGGTCGATTGCGGCCCGCCGTCCCGGTGACGGCGGGCCGCTTCGCGTTGCTCGCTGCGTGTCAGCCGAGCCAGCGGAACTTGGCGAGCACCGTCGGGCGCCAGCGCGCGGTGTCATTGTCGGTGACGACCCACAGGAACGTCTGCCCGCGCTCCACCGCTATCGCGAGACCCTCGGCATTCTCATGCGCCACCGCCGCGCTGATGTCTGCGACGATCGGGCCGGACAGCATCGCGCCCGGCTGGATCGATTCGCGCGCGATCCGCACCAGCACGGAGTCGAACCGCAGCGGCGGGAAGTGCCAGCGGCGATTGAGCACCAACACATCGCCGTTCGGCAGCACCGTCGCATCGCTCGGTGCGAAGCCGTTGGGCGGGCGGTAGTGGAGGAGCGCGCCGGTTCGGCGCGGCGCGGTCGGATCGCCTGAGAAGAGCAAAGCGGCACGCGGCTCGCGCATGTTGCGCCAGCCCTCCTGAATGACGAGGAAGCGGCCATCGTTAAGCTGCACCAGCGATTCGGGGCCCGTGTTCTCGCCCCAGTCCCGCATCGCCGGTGGAGCGACGAACGCCTCCGCATGCTCGAGGTCGGGAGCATAGCGCCAGATGGCGTTGACCCGCTCGTAGCCGATCCAGGCCGCGCCGGTGGCGCGATCGAGCACCAGCGACTCGGTGTCGCGGTCAAGCTTCATCCAACCGGTGCCGGGGCCGTCGCGCAAGGTCACGATCGCGCGCCGCTCGAGGTGGCGCCCCGCAATGTGAAGCCGCAGCAGCTGGCCGCCGTCGCTGAGCAACACCGCCTCGTCGCCGCGCAGCGCCAGCGCGGAGAAGCCGCCGACGTCACGGTCGCTTGACTCGAGCGACAGCGCCCCGACGGGAGCAACCGCCCCCATCCGCGCCGGCCAGCCGCCCGCCGGCGTGATCGCGCGGGCGGAAAGCGGCGCGCCGGGCGCGATCAGCGGCAGCCGGGGCTCGCCCGTCCAGCCCGGTACCAGCAGCAGCATCGCGAGCAGGGACCAGAACCAGCGCATCGCGCCGCTCTACGGGAGCTGTCCGCTGCACGGAAGACGGATGAACCTTCGATAACGGGCGCATTCAGGGTCGGCTCAATGCGACTCGAGCATAAGGCTCACATCGACGGGATGACCCGCCGACCGGAACAAGCAAACGGGAGATGACACATGTTCAAGAATCTCGCTTTGGCTGGCGCCGCGCTCGCGATGGGCTCCGCCGCGATCGTCCCCGCCGCCGCTGACGCGCAGCGTTACTATGGCAGCCGCTACGATCGCGATTATCGCGACGGCCGCTACGACCGCTACGACCGCGGCAGCTACCGCGATTATGACCGCCGCGGCGACTCGCGCCGGTACAATTACAGCAACCGCTGCTCGCAGGGCACCACCGGCACCGTGGTCGGCGCGATCGCCGGCGGCCTGCTCGGCCGGGTGATCGACTCGCGCGGCGACCGGACGCTGGGCACGGTGCTCGGCGGCGTCGGCGGCGCGGTCGCGGGCAACGCGATCGAGAAGTCGAACAACCCGCGGTATTGCCGTTAACTTCTTGCGATTACAGGGACGAGCGCGGCCGAGCGGCCAGTGCCGTCCCGATCGCCACGAGTTCCCTCGCGTAGCGTGAGAGGGCGCGGGTCCGGTACCTTCGGGTGCCGGACCCGTAGTCGTGGCAGGGACGGCGACGCGGCTACGCCGCACGGCGGTTCAATACATGTGCTGGCCGCCGTTGATGCTGAGGGTCGAGCCGGTGACGAACCCGGCATCTTCCGAGCACAGGAAGGCGACGCCGCGCGCGATTTCCTGCGCCTGGCCGAGCCGACCGACCGGGATCTTGGCGACGATCTTCTCCAGCACCTCGCCCGGCACCGCCGCCACCATGTCGGTGTCGATATAGCCGGGCGCGATGGCGTTCACCGTGACCCCCGCGCGCGCGCCCTCCTGCGACAGCGCCTTGGTGAAGCCATGGATGCCGCTTTTGGCCGCAGCGTAGTTGACTTGGCCATATTGCCCGGCCTGGCCGTTGATCGAGCCGATGTTAACGATGCGGCCCCATTTGCGCTCGCGCATGCCGGGGAACACCGCCTTGGCCATGTTGAAACAGCCGCCCAGGTTCGTGTCCATGACCTCCTTCCACATCTGGTAGGTCATCTTCAGGATCGTGCCATCGCGCGTGATGCCGGCGTTGTTGACCAGCACGTCCACCGGTCCGAGTTCCGCGGCGACGCGCGCGCAACCGTCCTGACACGCGTCATAATCCGCAACATCCCATCTGTAGGCGGCGATGCCGGTACGCTGGGTGAAGTCGCGGGCGCGCTCGGCGTTGCCGGCATAATTGGCCGCAACGGTCATGCCCTGGTCGCGCAGCGCAACGCTGATCGCCTCGCCGATACCGCGCGTGCCGCCGGTGACGATCGCGATCCTTGCCATGCCTGCCTCTCCCTTAACCTAATGCAGGCTAGCCGCGCCCCACCCAGCCTTCAAGCTCGCGGGACAGGATCACCCCTAGCATGTCAACGCCTTGCGGCGAGTCGTTGAGGCACGGCAGATAGGCAAAGTCGGTCCCGCCGGCGGCGAGGAAGCTCTCGCGCCCGCGGATCGCCAGCTCCTCGAGCGTCTCGAGACAGTCCGCGGAGAAGCCCGGCGCCACCACCGCCACCTTGCGGACGCCCTGCGCGGGCAGCGCCTCGAGCGTGGTATCCGTGGCGGGTCCGAGCCATTTGGCGCTGCCGAAGCGCGACTGGAACGCGACCATCAGCGGCCTCCCCGCAAGCCGGTCGGCCAGCGCAGCGCCGAGCAGCCGCGCGGTTTTCTGGCAGTGGCAATGATAGGGATCGCCGCGCTCGAGCGTGCGCTGCGGCATGCCGTGAAAGCTCGCGATCAGCGCGTCGGGAGCGAACGCCAGCCGGTCGAGCGACTCGCTGACGCTGGCGGCCAGCGCGGCGATATAGGCCGGGTCGTCGTAATAGGGCGGCAAGGTGCGCACCGCCGGCTGCCAGCGCCACTCGGCCAGTGCCGCGAAGGCCTTGTCGTTGGCGGTCGCGGTCGTCGCGGCGCAATATTGCGGGTACAGCGGTGCAAGCAGGATGCGCTCGCACCCTGCTGCCTTCATCGCCGCCAGTCGGTCCGCAATCGCGGGGTTGCCGTAGCGCATCGCCCAGTCGACCAGCACCTCGTCGCCGAACGCATGTTTGAGCGCCGTCGCCTGCGCGCGCGTCACCGCGGCGAGCGGCGATCCCGCCTCGCTCCACACCTGGCGATAGGCGTGCGCCGACTTCTTCGGCCGGGTGGTCAGCACGATGCCGCGCAGGATCGGCTGCCACGCCAGCTTCGGCAGCTCGACCACGCGGCGATCGGAGAGGAACTCGGCGAGATAGCGCCGCACGGCGCGCACGTCCGCCGAATCGGGCGTGCCCAGATTGATCAGCAGCACGCCGATACGCGGCGGCGGGATCGTCGGATGGTCGGCGGGTAGCATCTCTCAACTCCTCAGCGGTAGCGCGCGCGGGCGCATACCCGTAGCGGCGAACAAGGCATTGGCGACCGCAGGCGCCACGGCGGGCACGCCGAGATCGCTGACGCCCCCGCATGCCGCGGTGCTCGGGATCAGCTCCACGCTGATCTCAGGCGCGCTCGCGAGCGTCGGCAGGTCGAGCGCCCCGAACTGGCGCACGGTGGCGAGATCGTCGCGATAGTGCGCGGCGGTACCGGTGGCGGCGGCAAGGCCGAACACCAGCCCGCCCTCGATCTGCTGGCGCACCAGATCGGGATTGATCAGCCGTCCGGCATCCAGCGCGGCGACGAGGCGCGTGACGCGCGGCGCGCCCCCGCCCCGCTCCTCCACCTCGGCGAGCACCGCAATCGCGCTGTCGGCGCGGCGGTGGCAGGCGATGCCCTGCGCGCTGCCGGGCACCCCGCCGCTCCACCCGCCGAGCCCGGCGACCGTGGTGAGGCAGCGCGCGAGCCGGACGTCGCGGCCGAGCTTGCCGACGCGGTACGACATCGGCTCGTTGCCGCTGGCGCGTGCCAGCTCGTCGATGAAGCATTCGGTGAAAAAGGCCGTGTAACCGTCGGCGCCGCCGTGCAGATGGCCGGTGGGGAGGTCGAGCTCGACCGGATGATGATCGATCGCATAGGCCCCCAGTCGATAGGGCGGCACCGCACCGGTGGTCGCATAATGATCCGCGTCGGCGGGGAGCGCGGCGGCGAGCGCACGCAGCGGGTCGCGCGCGAGCAGCCGCTCGCCCATTGCCCGCCCGGTTCGCGGCGCGGCGATCGCGGCGTGCCACGCCAAGATCGCGCCGTTCCGCCCCAGCCGCGCGCGCATCCGCGCCTTCGCCGGCGCGCGGACACGGTCGTGGAGCAGCGCCTCGCCGCGCGACCAGGTGAGCTGCACCGGGCGGCGCACCGCGCCCGCGAGCACCGCTGCCTGCACCGCCACGTCATGCTCGAGCGCCGCGCCGAACGATCCGCCGACGAGCATGGGATGGACGATCACGTCGCGCTCGGACACCTGGATCGCTGCGGCCGCCGCGGCGCGCGCGAGCGTCGGCGCCTGGGTGGCGAGCCATAGTTCGAGCTTGCCATCGCGCCAGTGCGCCGTCGCCGCGGGTGGCTCGAGCGCGGCGTGGAGCGCGGGCGCTACCCGGTACGTCGCCTCCACCAGCGTCCCGCCGCGCAGCACCGCCGCGGCATCGCCGACGCGCGCCACGCTCGCGCCGGGGCGATCGAGTGCGGCGTCGAGCGCGCGCTCGATCGCCGCGTCGTCGACCATCGTTCCGGTGCGTTCGAAGCGCGGCGCCAGCGCCTCGACGCCGCGGTTAGCCGACCACCAATTGTTCGCCACCGCTGCAACCCAATGGTCCGTGGTGACGACCGAGAGCACGCCGTGGACCCGCTCAGCCGCGGCCCTGTTGCAGGAGCGCAGGCGCGCGCCGGTTTGCGGCCCCTGGCGGACGCTGGCGAAGACCATGTCGAGCAGCCGCACGTCGGCGACGAAATTCGCCGAGCCGTCGACCTTGGCGGGAGAATCGAGCCGTGGCAGCGATTCTCCGCTCAGCCGCGCCTCGTCGCCGACCCGCAGGGGCAGTTCGTCAGGCACGTGCCCGCTGGCCGCCGCCTCGGCGAGCTCGGCGAAGCGCAGCCGTCGCTCGCCCAGCGTGACGAAGCCGGCGTGCGTATCGCATTGCTGCCAGTCGACGTCCCAGCGTGCCGCGGCGGCCTGGCACAGCAGCACGCGCGCCGCCGCGCCTGCGGCGCGGAGCGGCTGTTCGAACTGGCGCACCGAAGTCGAGCCGGCAGTGACGAGCAGCGCGCCGCGGGTCCACAACTCGTCGCGCGCTGCCGCGGGCACGTACGCCGCCGAGTCGGCGAACAAGGCCGCGGCGCCGAGCGGATTGGCGTAAGGCGGCGTGAGGGGTGCGGCCTCGACCGCGACGGTGCGCCAGTCGGCCCCGAGTTCGTCCGCGACGATCTGCGCCAGCGCGGTGTAGACGCCCTGACCATGCTCGCATTGCGGCACCGCCACGATCACCTGCCCGTCGCGCGCGATCTTGACGAAGGCGCCGAAGGCGGCCTCGCCCGGCGCGGTCGGGAGCGCCGCGCCATAGTGCCGCGGCCAGATCGCCCAGGCGACCACCAGCCCCACACCCGCGCCCCCGGAGATCAGCAGCTTGCGTCGGGTCAGCGCGGCCATGACGTGGCGGTAGCGGGACGCGGCGCGGCGGGGAAGCGCGAAAGCTCGGTCAAGGTGATCGAGCGCTTGTGGCTTAACGATGTGGCCGGTCTGCTCGCTCCAGCCGCGCTTCTGCGATCAGCCCAACGCGCGCCCTCGGTGTCCGCGCCGGATCATCTCACGCGAAGACGCAGCGGCGCGCTCGCCTGACGCGCTTTTCTGGGGGGAGCGTACACCGCTCTCACCTCCGGCGTCATCCTGCCGTCGTTTCAGGATCCACTGTGCCGCGTACGCAGCGGCTGCGGCTCCTGCGGGTCGGTGGATCCTGAGACAAGCTCAGGATGACGCTGATGAGAGGCGCGCGCTCGCCCCCCCGTCAGTGATTATCCCGCGGCAGGCCCATGGTCTGGGCGATGCGCTGATACTTCTCCGCGCCCTCGAGGATCGCGCCGGTGTTCATCTGGCC
>NZ_JBLFFI010000006.1:0-172960 GCF_051400595.1 Sphingomonas larreae | reverse complement strand
ATGTTTGCGGGATTGTCGAACCACGCCCGGCTGCGCAGCGCCGGCGTCTCATTGCTCTGGGTCATCGGTCGCTCCGGGTCAGCGCGTGGTCGAGACGCGGAAGACCATGATGTGGTGATAGGGCTTGCCCGGATCGACTCGCGCCGAGCCGAACGCAGGCTGGTTGGGGGTATCAGGGAATTTCTGCGGCTCGAGCGCAAGGCCGTCGCCCATGCGATAGACATGCCCCTGCTTGCCGATCAGCGATCCGTCGAGGAAATTGCCCGAGTAGATCTGCACGCCGGGCTCAGTGGTGAGCACCTCGAGCACGCGCCCGGACGCCGGATCCTCGACCCGCGCGGCCAGCTCCGGGGCCTTGGTCACGCCCTTGTCGAGCACGAAATTATGGTCGTACCCGCGGCCGACGACGATCTGCGGGTCACGCCCATCGCGCACGCTCTCGCCGATCAGGCGCCCGCGGGTGAAGTCGAACACCGTGCCCGCGACCGGCTTGAGCTCGCCGGTGGGGATCAGCGTCTGATCCACCGGGGTGTAGCGCCGCGCCGGGATCGTCAGCTTCTGCGGGTAGATGCCACCCGCCGATCCCTCACCCGCCAGGTCGAACAAGGCGTGGTTGGTGAGATTGACGATCGTCGGCGCGTCCGTCTTGGCGCTGAGATCGATCGTCAGCGCGCCCGCATCGTCGAGGCTGTACACCGCGGTCACCTGAAGCGTGCCGGGATAACCCTGGTCACCCGCCGGGCTGGTCATCACCATCGTCACGCTCGCCTGGGGACCGGACTTCACCTGGGTGATCTTCCAGATCGCCTTGTCAAAGCCCTTGGTGCCGCCGTGGAGCGAATTGGTCTTGTCGTTGAGCGGCAGCTGATAGCTCTTGCCGTCCAGCGTAAACTTGCCGCCGCGGATGCGGTTGGCGTAGCGGCCGACCGTCTGCCCCCAGAAATTGGGCTTGGCGGCATAGCTCGCCGCGTCGTCATAGCCGAGGGTGATGTCGGCCACCTTGCCGTCGCGATCCGGCGCGTTGAACGACTGAAGCGTCGCGCCCAGCGTCATCACCCGCGCGCTGACGCCATTGCTCCCGCTGAGCACCACCGCCTCGATCGGGGTGCCGTCGGGCAATTGGCCGAACGCCTCGCGCTTCGCGGTCGCGGCGTCAGCGCTCACCGCCGCCAGCAGGCTGCCCGTCGCCAGCAGACTGCCCGCCATCGTCCACCCGCTCCACGCGACCAATCTACCCATGTATCGACCTCTCCCGCACGCCCTCGCGCACCGCCGATATGCGGCGTTTCCGCATTGACCCGGCGGTCGCCCAGAATATAGTCAGACATATCGAGCACGCGCAAGCCAGTTCCGCGCGTCACAAGGAGAGGATAATGGCCGGACCACCGATTTCCAGCGGCGTTGTCGCGACGGGAGGTGGCGGTGCCGCCTCGTATCGCCCGGCATTGACGCTGCTGGCCAGCCTCTTCTTCATGTGGGGCTTCATCACCGTGATCAACAACACGCTGCTGCCGCACCTGCGCAGCGTGTTCGACCTGAACTACACCCAGACCACGCTGATCGAGAGCGTGTGGTTCATCGCCTATTTCTTCGCCTCAATCCCCTCGGCCAAGCTGATCGAGCGGATCGGCTACCAGAAGTCGCTGGTGACCGGGTTGATCATCATGGCCGCCGGCGCGCTGGGCATGGTGCTAGCCGCCAGCCTGCCCTCCTATGGCGTGACGCTGGTGATGCTGTTCGTGATCGCGAGCGGAATCACGCTGCTCCAGGTCGCGGCCAACCCCTATGTCGCGGTGATCGGGCCGCCCGAGACCGCCTCGTCACGGCTCAACCTGGTGCAGGCGCTCAATTCGGCCGGGACGATGCTGGCGCCGCTGTTCGGCGCCTATCTGATCCTCGGCCGCTCCAAGGGCGGCACCGCGCAGACGGGCACCGTGCTGACGGAGGCCGAGCGGCTCGCCGATGCGCAGTCGGTGGTGCTGCCCTACGTCCTGGTCGCGATCGTGCTCGTGGTGCTGGCGGTGATCATCGCGCGCTTCCCGCTGCCGGCGATGGGGTCGGCGACCAGCCGGCTTGCCAAGGAGGAGCGCAAGCACCACTCGCTGTGGAAACACCGCAACCTGGTGTTCGGCATTCCGGCAATCTTCATCTACCTGATCGCCGAGATCGGCGTCGCCAACCTCTTCGTGAACTTCGTCAGCCAGCCGACAATCGCGAACGTCACCCCCGAGCAGGCGGGGCGTTATCTCACGCTGCTATGGGGCGGGATGATGGTGGGTCGGTTCGTCGGCTCCGCGATCATGCAGCGCATCCCGGCGGAGACGGTGCTCGCCGCTTTCTCGATCGGCGCGTTCATCGTGATGCTGGTCACCGTGTTCACCACCGGCCCCGCCGCGATGTGGGCGCTGATCACCGTGGGGCTGTTCCACTCGATCATGTTCCCGACGATCTTCACGTTGGGGATCAAGGGGCTGGGCCCGCTCACCGAGGAAGGTTCGGGGCTGCTGATCATGGCGATCGCGGGCGGCGCGCTGGTCGTGGTGCAGGGCAAGCTGGCGGACACCTACGGGCTGCAGCCGTCCTTCCTGCTGACCGCGGCGTGCGAGCTCTACATCCTGTTCTATGCCGTGTGGGGCGCCAAGGCGACCAACGCCTTCCCCGACGCGGCGGCGCAGGAGCCCGTCGCCTGAACGCGATCGGCTGAACTTTGGCGGGACACGGCCGGCGTTCCCGACGGGGAGCGCCGGCCGTTTGCTTTGCCGTCCCGCGGCGCCCTCCTGCGCTCAGGCGGGAGCGCGCCGCGATGGGAAGTGACGATGGCGCGGGGCGGCGAACCGGCCGGGCTCAGCCGCGTCGACCCTCAGCCGCCGGCACGCGCCGGCGGCAGCGGCTGCCCGGGCACCTCGACGCGGAAGCTGAACAATCCGCCCGCGTCGGGCTGCGCCGCACGCGCCGCATCGTCGAGCCCGACGCTGGCGGTGGTGACATAAGCGGTGCGCAGGTCGGGCCCGCCCAGCGCCACCTTGGTGACGTTCGCGGCGGGGAGGCGCATCTCGCGCAGGATCGCGCCCTCGGGCGAGTAGAGCCGCGCGCGCCAGCCGCCCCACAGCCCGACCCAGACGTTTCCCGCCGAATCGACCGTGACGCCATCGGGATGACCGTCGGCCGGGTCGATCCGCGCGAAGTCGCGCATCGCGCCCGTGGTGCCGTCCTCGCCGAGCGCGACCGCGTGGATCACGCCGCCGACCGTATCGACATGATAGAGCGTGCGCCCGTCAGTCGCGATGCCGGGGCCGTTGGTGATCGCCACCGCCGGTATGGCGGTCGGCACCGCGGCGACGCCGTTCCAGCGATGCACCCGACCGGTGGCTGCATTCTCGCCGTCGTCCATCGAGCCGAAGAAGATCGCGCCATCGGGGGCGACCGTGGCGTCGTTGAGCCGGTTGCCCGGCAGTTCGGGCTCGACTTCCACGAGATGCGTGAACGTCCCCGCGACCGGATCGAACCGCGCCAGCCCGGTCTGTAGGCCGGCGATCAGCGCGCCGTCGTCCGCGGGCAGTACCCAGCCGACCTGCGCCGGTGCCTCCCAATGCGCCACCTCTCCGGTCGCCGGGTCGTACCGGTGCACGCGGCGTCGTTTGATATCGACGAACCACAGCACGTTCCGCGATGGGTCCCATGCCGGCCCCTCGCCTAGCATCGCGCCGCCACGCCACAGCGTCGTCACGTCCGTCATCACCCTCTCCTCCTTTGCCGGCCATCGCGCCGGGTCCGTCTTGACCTGATCGCACAGCAGTTTATGTCTTACAAATACATTGGAGAGGAGGCGTGGTGGGCGACTATATCGCCATCGATTGGGGCACCACGAACCGTCGCGCCTGGCGCGTGACGGGAGGCGGAGTGCCGGGCGAGTCGATCCGCGATGGCCGCGGCGTGCTCGCGCTCACCGCCGACGATTATCCCGCTGAGCTGGCGGCGCTGCGCGCGCGGCTCGGCGACCTGCCCGTAATCGCCGCCGGCATGGTCGGCTCGAACCGCGGCTGGCGCGAGGTGCCCTATGTCGACGCCCCGGCCGATCTCGCCGCGCTTGCCGCCGGCGCGCTTCGCCTTCCCGACGCGGGCACTGTGCTGCTGCCCGGCGTCGCGCTGCGCAGCGGTGCGCGCGCTGACGTGATGCGCGGCGAGGAGGTGCAGGTGCTCGGCGCGCTCGCCGCCGGGCTCGCCCCTGCCGACGCGCTGTTCTGCCAGCCCGGCACGCACAACAAGTGGATCGCCACCACCGCGGGTCAGATCACCGACATCGCCACCGCGCTGACCGGCGAGCTGTTCGCGTTGCTGCGCGGCCATGGCATCCTCAGCGCGATGCTCGACGGACCGGTCGCCGACGGCGCCACCTTTCGTGCCGGTGTCGCGCGCGGTGCGGGCGCGCGCGATCTCACCGTCGCGCTGTTCGAGGTGCGCGCGCGCGTGCTGCTCAACCGGCTCGACGCCGCTGACGCCGCCAGCTTCGCGAGCGGCGTGCTGATCGGCGCCGACGTCGGCGCGCGCACCGACCTCACGGGCCGCCCGGTCCAGCTGCTCGCCAGCGGCGACCTCGCCACGCTCTACGCCGCCGCGATCGGCGCGTGCGGCGGCACCGCTCTGGCGCTCGACAGCGAGCGCGCCTTCACCGCCGGAATTCACCGGCTGTGGGAGATGACCCGATGACCGAACATCTCGCGGCATTCGACGCCGCCTTCCGTCAGGCGCCGCTGGTGGCGATCCTGCGCGGCCTCACGCCGGCCGAGGCGCCCGCGGTGGGGGACGCGCTGGTCGAGGCGGGTTTCACGCTGCTGGAGGTGCCGCTCAACTCGCCCGAACCGATCGAGAGCATTCGCCTGCTCGCCGAGCGGCTCGCCGGGCGCGCGATGGTCGGCGCCGGCACGGTGCTCACCGCCGACGACGTCGCCCGGGTGCAGGACGCGGGCGGCACGCTGATCGTCTCGCCCAACACCAACCCCGAGGTGATCCGCGCCAGTGTCGCCGCCGGGCTGGTGTCGCTGCCTGGTTACTTCACCCCGAGCGAGGGCTTCGCCGCGCTCGCCGCGGGCGCTACCGCGCTCAAGCTCTTCCCCGCCGACGGCACCACCCCCGCCTTCCTCAAGGCACAGCGCGCGGTGCTGCCCAAGGCGACGCGGATGCTCGCGGTCGGCGGCATCACCCCGCACAACCTGGCCGAGTGGCGCGCCGCGGGCGCCGACGGCTTCGGGCTCGGCTCCAATCTCTACCGCCCCGGCAAGTCGGCCGGGGCGGTGGGTGCGGACGCCCGCCAGTATATCACCGCGCTGAAGGACCTCGCATGAGCTTCACCCGCCTGCTCCAGCATCGCGGCGACGATGGTCGTCGCCGCGTCATCCTCGCCGAGGGCGACGGCGCCTGTTTCCTCGACGGCATCGAGACGACGCGCGCGCTCGCGCTGGAGGCGATCGCGCACGGCACCACCCTCGCCGAGGCCGCCGCGGCGCGCCGCACCGACGAGACGGTCGACCTCGCCGCCGAGCTCGACGCCAAGCGCCTGCTGCCCGCGATCGATCATGAGGACGGCGCGCGGCTGCTGCTTGCAGGCACCGGCCTGACCCATCTCGGCTCGGCCGAGGGGCGCGATAAGATGCACAAGGCCGCCGCCGACGCGGCGCACCAGACCGACTCGATGCGGATGTTCCTCGAAGGCGTCGAGGGTGGCAAGCCCGCGGCGGGTGCGGTCGGCCAGCAGCCCGAGTGGTTCTACAAGGGCGACGGCCAGTCGCTGGTGGCGCCCGAAGCGCCACTCGCGTCGCCCGCGTTCGCGCAGGACGGCGGCGAAGAGCCCGAGCTCGCCGGCATCTACCTGATCGGCGACGACGGCACGCCCTATCGCCTCGGCGTCGCGCTCGCCAACGAGTTCAGCGACCACGTCACCGAAAAGCACAATTACTTGTGGCTGGCACATTCCAAGCTGCGCCAGGCCGCGCTCGGCGCCGAGCTGCTGCTCGGCACGCCGCCGGCGGACATCCGCGGCACCAGCCGCATCGTTCGCGACGGCGCGACCTTGTGGGAGAAGCCGTTCCTCACCGGCGAGGACAATATGTCGCACCACCTCGCCAACCTCGAGCACCACCATTTCAAATATGCCGGCTTCCGCCGTCCGGGCGACGTCCACGTCCATTTCTTCGGCACCGCGACGCTGTCGGTAGCGGATGGGGTGAAGACCCGGCCCGGCGACGTGTTCGAGATCAGCGCCGCGCCTTTCGCACTGCCGCTGCGCAACCCGCTGACCGATGCGCCCGCTGCGTCGGTGCAGGTGCGCACGCTGTGAGCGGGCGAGTAGAAGGCGGGCCGCTTCGCCTCGCGCTGGTCGGCATGGGCAAGATCGCGCACGACCAGCACATCCCCGCTATCGCGCAGAGCAAGAGCTTCGACCTCGTCGCGACGGTCAGCCGCAGCGGCGGGAGCGTGAACGGCCTCCCGTTCTTCCCCAACGTCGAGGCGCTCGCGGCCAGCGGAGTCGCGGTCGACGCGGTGGCGCTGTGCACCCCGCCGCAGGTGCGTCGCGCGATCGCCCAGTTTGCGATCGAGCAGGGCTGGCACGTCTTCCTCGAGAAGCCCCCCGGCGCGACACTGGCCGAGGTGATCGCGCTGCGCGACGCCGCGTCGGCGCGCGGCGTGAGCCTGTTCGCCAGCTGGCATTCGCGCTACGCCGATGGCGTGGAGCCGGCGCGCGCCTGGCTCGCCGAGCGCGAGGTGAAGCGCGCGACGATCACCTGGCGCGAGGACGTGCGCGTCTGGCATCCGGGGCAGGACTGGATCTGGGAGCCCGGCGGTTTCGGCGTGTTCGATCCCGGCATCAACGCGCTGTCGATCGCGACGCAAATCCTGCCGCGCCCCTTCTTCGTGGAGACCGCGGAGCTGGACGTGCCGTCGAACCGCGCCGCGCCGATCGCCGCGCGTGTCGCCTTCCGCGACACAGCTGGCAGCGCGATCGCGATGGATCTCGACTTCCGCCAGGAAGGTCCGCAGCACTGGGACATCGAGGTAGAGACCGACGCGGGCACGCTGCTGCTCGCCAAGGGCGGATCGGTGCTGACGATCGACGGCAAGAGAGCGGTGGCGCACGAGGCCGATCTGCACGGCGAATATCCGGGACTGTACCATCGCTTTGGGGCGATCGTGCGCGCGGGCGTGTCAGACGTCGACGTGGCACCGCTACGGCTGGTGGCAGACGCTTTCCTGCGCGGGCGACACAATAGCGTGGAGCCGTTCGTGGAGTGATGCGGGCGCCGATGCCGGCGCACGGGCCACCCGCATCACCCATCGTCCCGGACGTGCGCCGGGACGACGTAGCCCGGCGGCGCCGTCGCCGGGCGCGGGTCGACTATCGCCGCTTTACCTTCGGCAGGCGGCACTTGCCCTTGCGGCATTCCGGCGGCGCATAGGCGCCCAGATACACCGGCGGCGGGCTCACGCGCGCGATCACGATCGGGTCGGGCGTGACCGCCGGCACCGCCGGGAATGTCGCCCGGGCGCGTGCGAACAGCGCGCGGGCGCGCGCCGCGCCCGGCGTCGCGGCGCTCGCGCCGACCCAGCGCCAGTGCCACGGCTCCCATTTCACATGCTGGCGGTTGCCCGCTGGAAACGACATCTCGAAGCCGTATCGCGCCGCGTTGGCCATCAGCCAGCGGAACGCCGGAGTCGCCGCCCCGCACGCCTCGGCGTCGGGGCAATCGTTGACGCGCGGGCGGAAGGCGAAGTCGAGCGCATAGCCGGTCGCATGCTCGCTGTGCCCCGGCGGCGCCACCGACAGAGCGCGCTCCCCCGCCCCGGTCTGCGCCTCGCGACAGAACACCGCCTGCTGATAGCTGATGGAGCGGTGGCACGAGAGCGCGCGAATCTGCCCGCCCGCGGCCGCGACGAGCCGCGCGAGATCGGGCACCACCTCCCGCCGCAGCACGCATGGACCGACCGCCAGCTCCGGCGGCACCGCGACCAGGTCGCCCGGCGGCGCGTCGCCATAGGGGAGATGCCCGAACGCGCGCCCGTCCGCGCTGACCTGCGCGTTGCTGTTGTCGCAGAGCTGCGCCTGCGCCGGCACGGCGAGCGCGAGCAGCGGGGCGAGAAGAAGCACGGGAACGCGGCGCATCGCGCCCTCTGGCCACGACGACGCCGCGATGGCAAGGGCGTGGCGCATGTTAGGCCATCACGTCCTGTTCCTCGACGGCGAAGCGCTGGTGATCGACAAGCCCGCCGGGCTGCCGGTCGATCCGCCGCGCGACGGCGGGCTGAGCCTGGAGAATCATCTCGCCGGGCTCACCTTCGGGTTCAAGCGCTGGCCGGTCGCGGTGCACCGCCTCGACCGCGACACCAGCGGCTGCCTGCTGCTGGCGCGCAATCCCAAAGCGCAGGCGCGCTTCCAGCAGGCGTTCGAGGCGGGCGCGGTGCGGAAACGCTATCTCGCGATCCTCGACGGCGTTCCGGCGGACGAGGAAGGGACGATCGCGCTCCCGTTGCGCAAGGTTTCCAGCGCCGAGCGCGGCTGGCGGATCGTGGCGGACCTTCGCGGCAAGGCGGCGCGGACCGACTGGCGGCGGCTCGTGACGGTGGACGGTCGCGCGCTGGTCGAGTTCACCCCGCACACCGGGCGCACGCATCAGCTTCGCGTCCACGCACGCGAGGGACTCGGCGTCGCGATCACGGGCGATCCGGTCTATGGCACCGCGCACCGGGAAGGGATGATGCTCCACGCCGTCGCGCTGACGCTGCCGCGCCCGGGCAAGGACGACATCGCCGCGGTCGCGCCCTGGCCCGAGCGATTCACCGCGCTCGGCTTCGCCGCGAGCTGAACGGCTGACCGGCGCTGCGAAGGTCCGCGACGACATGGTAGCCATCCCCGTCTCCCGCTCGATCGCAATCGACAGCGACGAACTCGACGAGAGCTTTACCCGCGCGTCGGGGCCGGGCGGGCAGCATGTGAACACCACCGACAGCGCGGTGCTGCTGCGCTTCGATGTCGCGCGCTCGCCGAGCCTGCCGGAGGCAGTCAAGCATCGTCTCGCCGCCATCGCGGGATCGCGCATGACGCGGGAGGGCGTGCTGGTGCTGCGGAGCGAGGGCGCGCGCTCGCAGCTGCTCAATCGCCAGGAAGTGCGCGATCGCCTGATCGATATGATCCGCGAGGCGCTGGTCGTCCCCAAGAAGCGGCGACCGACCAAGCCAAGCAAGGCGTCGCAAACCCGCCGCGTTGACTCGAAGACGCGGCGCTCCGCGGTGAAGGCGGGACGCGGCAAGGTTCGCGAATGATCGCCGCTCGGGTTCGCTTCGCGCGCTGAGGTCGCGGTCGCGCGGCAGACGCGCGTCGCGCCTTGCGGGATCGCCCAAGTGAGATCGTCAAAGCCGCAACACGCGCGGCACATGTCCGCAACACGGCGTCACGCGCGCGCTACACGCCGGGCCCACGTCGCCGCTGCCGGCCTTCCCCCGACCGGCGCAGCAAGGACGCCCCGATGTACATCTCCTCGCGCAGCCGCGCTCCCCAGACGCGGCAGGCCACCCCGCCGCTGGTCGACAATCCATTTGCCGCTGAGCTGTTCGCCACCGGCTGTGCCGGCTTCACCCATCTCGGCGGCACCGTGGTGCTGACGCTGGAAGCGGCGCGCTGTGACCATTCCGGCGAGACCCCGGTGGTGGAACGCGTCGTCGCCGGCCGGATCGCGCTGACGATCGCGGGCGCCCAGGTTTTAGCGAGCGGGCTGAACCAGTTTCTCGAGCAACAGGGGCTGCAACCGACGCCCGGCGCGGTGAGCGGTGGAGGCGTGCGATGATCGCGCTGCGCTGCTGGGGCGTCGGGGCGCCCCATATCGCCGTGCCGCTTCTCACATATGACACCGCGCCGTCGCCGCTTCTTGAAGCAGGCTACGGCGCGGTGGTGGTCCGCTGGACGGTACGGGACTGAGATCCCGCACCAGAGGCGCGGCGGCTCAGCTCGGCATGTCGACCAGTCGCGGGTTGGCGTTCCAGCTGAAGTCGTCGCGCATCTTCAGCTGCAGGCCGTTGCCAAGGTCGCCGCCCGAACAGTTGAGCAGCTTGTTGATGCAGTTCTCGGTCCACATCGCGAGCACCTTGTCGTCCCAGGCGCCGATCCAGTCAGCATGGAAGGTGGTGCCGGGGCGCTGCGTCGGCATGCCGGGCATCGCGTCCGAGGCGAGCGACCACGTCGTGGTGTTCTCGTTCCACTCGCCCGAAGTGTCGAGATCCTCGTCCACCGTGTACCAGGCGCCGAGCGTGAAGGTCGGCACGATGTACGGGTGCGTCGCGGGGCACTTCAGGATACCGTCCCAGCCGTAGCTCGGGAACGCCATATGGCTGCGGTGGTCGCTCGGATTGAGCTGGCGACCGTTCCAGCAACTCGGCGCCTGGATCACCGCGCCGATGCGGTTGCCCACCGGGCACGCCTTGGCGGCGGACACCAGGTCCGGATAGTGGCCGGGCGTACCGGTCGGGCCGTCACAGTTGAAGTAGAAGTCGTTCTCGCTCTTGCCGGTGCCCATGTTGTAGCCGAAGATGAAGCGCAGACCGCGCGGCATGTCGACGCAGGCCTTGCCCTCGATCCGGCACGCCGGGCTGCTCTCGGGCAGACGCTTGTAATAGATCGACACGTAATCGGGGCGGACCACCTTGCCCTTGCCGTTGAGCATCGCCGGGATCCAATAGGCCGAGCGGTTCAAACGGTTGTTGCAGGTGCTGTCGCCGGTGAAGCGCAGCTTGCCGTAATCCGTGTATGCATTCGTTCCCGTGTTGCCGAAGAACTGGTGCAGGTGCGACTTGCCCGGCTGGTTCGGGAAGACGATCGGATCGTCCTTCAGCACTTGGCCGGGCATACAGATGAAGCGGAACGCGCCCACCACGTCCGGCGCGCCCGTCTGCGGGATCGCGCCCGTACCCCATGACGGGACGAGCAGGTCGTTGACCTTGAAGTTGCTGGCGTAGGAGGGCTGCTGCACCAGTCCGAGCGGCCCGGTCGCGCGTGGTGCGCCGGAAAGCGGGTCCACCACCGGTTTGACGGCCGCCGGGGGCGCCGCCACCACCTGCGCGACGGGCGCGGCCACGACGGTGACGAGCTTGCTCGCCGCTTGGACGACACCGACCGAATTGCTCGCGGCATAAGCGCTCGACGCGGCGACCAAGGCCGCGCCCGCGATCCAGAGTTTCTTCATGTAACCCCCGAAGAGATAGACGACCGGGCGGCATCCGTACCGCCATTTGAATTGGGCTCGACCGTTGCGGCCGATGTCGTCCTATAAGGGAAAATCTGACTAGAACACCTTAACGCCAATCCTTACCTAAGTTTAACCGGCGCTTTTGTGCAGACCGGCCAATACTTAAGAGAAGCTTTACAAAGTCAGGGCGAAAGCGAGCCGATCATGTGCTTCTTTTCATCTCATCGCTGCTGAGCAACCCTCTGGCGCAATCGTGTGCGGCACCCTAGGTCGATGGCATGTACGAGTTCGATGTTACCGCCGATTCGAAGGGTTCCCTCTACCGGGATCTGTTCGCCGCATTAGATGCACTGACTGCCGAAGAACCTGACGCGATAGCGAATTTCGCGAACGCCGCGGCGCTGCTGTGGCAGTTTCTGCCCGACCTCAATTGGGCTGGCTTCTACCGGATGATCGAGGACGAGCTGGTGCTCGGCCCCTTCCAAGGCAAACCTGCCTGTATCCGGATCACGCTGGGCCGTGGCGTGTGCGGCACCGCCGCGGCGCAGCGGACGACCCAATTGGTCGCGGACGTTCACGCCTTCCCGGGGCATATTGCCTGTGACGCGGCGAGCCGGTCCGAACTGGTGGTGCCGATCCTGCATGACGGCCGGCTGCTCGGCGTGCTTGACCTCGACAGCCCGCTCCCCGCGCGCTTCGACGCGGAAGACGCGCGCGGTTGCGAGGCACTGATGGCGCTGCTCGCGCCGCGGATCGCGAGTTAGCCGCCGATCCGTTCCAGGTGCGTGGCCGCTACCACCTTCACCGGATCACGCGTCAGCGCTTCTCGCGCCCGGCGAAGGTGACGAGGCTTTCCGCACCGTCCGGCGCCACCGCGGCGACACCGAAGAAATGGTCATCGACCGGCACTGCGGGCACGTCGAGCGTCGTGCCTGTCACCGCGCGCGAATCCTGCCAGTCGGCAGCGTCGGCGCGCCGCCAATAGACCTTGTACCCCGCCGCACCCGCGACCGGCGCCCACGACACCTTTGTGTCGTAGGACAGCGCGCCCGAAATCGCCGCGCTCGCCGGCGCGGCGGGGGCGGCGGCGAGCCGCGCGATCGTCGCGATGTTGATCGCGGTCACCTTGGCGAGATAGCCGAAGTCCATCCCCTCGATCGTATCGGCATAGACGCGGCCGTTCTCGGTGCGGACGTCCTGGTGCTGGCGGTCCCAATTCTCCGCCGCGACCGAGAAGCGCACCGCGGGATAGCCCTGCTTGAGGAAGGGCTCATGGTCGCCGCCGCGGCCGAACCGGTCGGGGCGGCGGTCGAGGAAGACGCCGAAGCCGCCGGACAGTCCCGCCGCCACGCCGCCGATCGCCTTGGCCAACGCGCGGCTGGGGCCATCGTCCTCGCCGCCGATGCCGCGCCGCTCGACCCCGTCGGCCAGCGACTCGCTCGATCGAATCCCTTCCGAAAAGACGCGGACGTAGCGGTCGTTGACCACCCCGCCCTGGCCGAGCGAGTTGCCAACAATGTCGTTGTTGAGCATTGCGTCGACCTGCCAGCCACGCGCGCGTGCGGTCTCGGCCAGCAGCGTCGCGCCCCACAGCCCCTGCTCCTCGCCCGAGAAGGCGACGTAGACGATATTGGCACGGAATTTTTCACGGTGGAGCAGTCGCGCCGCCTCGAGCACCAGCGCGACGCCGCTGGCATCGTCGTTGGCGCCCGGTGCATCGCTGGTGACGTTCATCACGTCGGTGACGCGGCTGTCGATGTGTGCGCCGACGATGACGTAACGGTTCGGGTCGGTGCCGCGCTGAATGCCGAGCACGTCCTCGATCACGACGCCCTCGGGCGCGCGCGGGCCGACGAAGCGGCGCGACAGTCGCTCGGTGGCGATACAGCCGCCGCACGCGCGCGACATCCGGGCGAACTCGCCCGCCACCCACGTCCGCGCCGCGCCGATGCCGCGCTTAGGATCGGTGGCGGAGGACAGCGAGTGGCGCGTGCCGAACGACACGAGCTTTTCCACGGTCGCGCGCTGGCGCTCCTGCGAGACCGCGTCGCGCGCCGCGGCGGGGGTGGCGATCGACAGCGTCAGAAGCGCGGCGGCAGCGGAGAAACGAAACGTCATCCGTTGCTTGTGGCGGGACACGGCGGGCCGCGCAATCACTCGCTGGACGCAGCCGCGGCAAGTCGGGCATGACATGACGAAAGTACGACCGATCAGCGAGAGGAGCGGCGCCATCACTCGACGCCTCGAACATTTCCCCAATCTGGTGACGATGTTCTATACGCGCGCGGCGGAGAAAGCCGACGCGCCGTTCCTATGGAGCAAGCGCGGCGGCGCGTGGCACCCGATCAGCTGGCGCGAGGCCGCCGAGACGGTGGCGCGACTCGCTGCGGCGCTGCGGGCGCTCGGGCTCGAGCGCGGCGACCGGGTCATGCTGGTCAGCGAGAACCGCCCGGAATGGTGCCTGTCGGACCTCGCGATCATGGCGGCGGGCTGCGTGACGGTGCCGACCTACACCACCAACACTGAGCGCGACCACGCGCACGTCATCGAGAATTCGGGCGCCAAGGCGGTGATCGTCTCGACCGACAAGCTCGCTAGGACGCTGATGCCCGCGATCCTGCGCTCGATCCGTCCGCAGATGCTGATCGGCATTGACCCGATGCGGCTGGGTCAGACACCGTTCGAAGTGCACGATTGGCGCGCGCTGATCGAGCGCCACCCTGCCGACGTGGCCGCTGCCGCGGCGCGCGCCGCGTCCGAGCTGGGCCGCGACGATCTCGCCTGCATCATCTACACCTCGGGCACCGGTGGTGCGCCGCGCGGGGTAATGCAGCATCACGGCGCGATCCTGCACAACGTCAACGGCTGCATCGTCATCATCGCGGAGGACTTCGGCTGGGACGACGAGGTGTTCCTCTCGTTCCTCCCGCTCAGCCACGCCTATGAGCATAGCGGCGGGCAGCACCTGCCGATCGGGTTGGGCGGGCAGATTTATTATGCCGAAGGGCTGGAGAAGCTCGCCGCAAATATCGAGGAGGTGCGCCCCACCATCATGGTGGTGGTGCCGCGCCTGTTTGAGGTGCTGCGCACCCGCATCACCAAGGGGATCGAGAAGCAGGGCGGCACGCCGCAGAAGCTGCTGCGGCTGGCGCTCGACGTGGGCACCAAGCGCTACGAAGGGCGGCTGGGGCTGCGTGACCGGCCCGCCGCGCTGCTCGTCGACACCCTGTTCAAGCGCAAGATCGCGCGCAAGTTCGGCGGGCGGATCAAGGCGATGGTGTCGGGCGGCGCACCGCTGACGCCCGAGGTGGGCGTGTTCTTCCAGTCGCTCGGCATCTGCTTCCTCCAGGGCTACGGCCAGACCGAGGCGGCGCCGGTAATCTCGTGCAACCGCCCGGCGGCGGGGTTGCGGATGGACTCGGTCGGCCCACCGCTTGCCGAGACCGAGGTGCGGATCGCCGATGACGGCGAGATCCTGGTGCGCGGCGAGCTGGTGATGCGCGGCTATTGGCGCAACGAGGCCGAGACCGCGCGCGTCCTGAAGGATGGCTGGCTTCACACCGGCGACATCGGCGAGCTCGATCAGCGCGGTCGGATCCGTATCACGGATCGCAAGAAGGACCTGATCATCAACGACAAGGGCGACAATGTCGCGCCCCAGAAGGTAGAGGGGATGCTGACGCTCCAGCCCGAGATCGGTCAGGCGATGATCTACGGCGATCGTCGCCCGCACATGGTGGCGGTGCTGGTGCCCGACCCGGAATGGACCTTCGAGTGGGCGCGCGCGCAAGGGCGGCGCGATCCCGTCACCCCGGACGATCCGGCCTATCGCGCTGCGCTCCAGGCGGCGGTGGATCGCACCAACAAGGACCTGTCGGTCACCGAGCGCGTGCGCCGCTGGATCGTCGCCGACTCGGCGTTCACGATCGAGAACGAACAGCTGACCCCCAGCCTCAAGATCCGCCGCCACGTGCTGCGCCAGGTATATGGCGCGCGCTTGGACGCGCTATACGGCGGGTGACGCGCGCGACCATCGGCGAGCCGTTCCCCAGCCTTCGCCGGGGAACCGTCATTTGCTCCGAGGACGCTACTTCGTCGGCGCCGCCTGAAGCGGCGACCCGGCCGGCGTAGCCGCCCCCGCCCCGCCCGCGGCCGCCTTCGGCACCACCGCCATAGTCCAGTCCTTCTCCGGCCGCAGATATTTGACCGCAGTCGCCTGGAGCCCCTCGGGGGTGACGCCGGTCATGTCGCCAACCAAACTCTGGCTGGCCTCGATCCGCTTGGGATCGAACGTGCCGCCCGAACTCTGGAGCAGCCAGAACTGGTTCCCCGACGAGGCGCGCGCCATATATTGCAGCATCGGCACGATCGTGCGGCGTAGCTCGTCCGCGCTGATCGGCGTGGAGACCAACTCCGCCGCGATCTGGCGCGAGAGCTGGAAGAACAGCGGCACCTTGTCAGGCGCGACCTTGCCGATCGCGATCAGCCGTCCGCCGCCAGGCAGGCCGACCGGCCACTGGCTCTGCGCGTTGGGCGAGTAGCTCGCCCCCGCCACCGAGCGCAGCCGATCGAACAAGCGGTCGGCGAAGACCGCCGCCAGCACGTCGAGCCGGCGCTGCTCGGCATGCTCGGCCGAGCCGCCCCCGGTCGGCCAGGCGATCACCGCGGCGGCCTGGTTGTCGTCACCGTCGTGGGTGCGCATCACCGGCGTGTTATTGTGCGCGGGGAAGCGCACCGGCGCCGGGGTCGCCGCGCCGGCAGGACGCGGCTTGAGCGCACCGAAGCTCTTGGCGATGGCGGCAATCGCCTCGTCCGCCTTGACGTCGCCGAACACGTCCACCTCGATCGGGCCGGTCGCTAGCAGCGGCTGCCACAGCTTGCGGAAGTCCTTGGCGTTGAGCGCCTTGATCTGCGCCAGCGTCGGCATGCCCCAGCGCGGGTCGCCGTCGCGCAGCAACCCTTCCAGGTCGCGCGCGAGCACGCCATCGGGCGACGAGTTGAGCCCGGCATAGCCGGTCAACATCGCCGCGCGCGCGCGCGCCACCGGCGCCGGGTCCCAGCGCGGCGCGGCGAGCTTGGCTGCCATCAGCGTGAGATTGTCGGCATAGTCGCTCGGCGTAGTCTGCGCACCCAGCAGGAACGCGTCGTCGCCGATGTCGAAGTCGAGCCCGATCCGGCGCCCCGTGGTGAGCGCGTCGAGCGCGCCCTGGTCGAGCGTCCCGATGCCGCTCGCGATCAGCGCGGTCTCGCCCGCCCAGGCCGGGGTGGGCCGATCGCCCGGCAGCGCCTGATAGCCGCGCCCGAAGCGCACGCGCAGATAAACGCGCCCGGTCTCGGACGGATTGGCGTAGATCAGCGCGCGCACGCCATTGGCGAAGGTCACCTGCTCCATCGGCGGATCGCCCACCGTGGTGCGTGCGGTCGCCGTGCCGGGGGTGCCGAGCTTGGGCACCTTGGAGAAATCGACCGCGCGCTGCTCGGCGCGCTTGCCGGCCAGCTTGGAAACGTCCGCGGTAAGCGCGGCGGCCAGCTTGGTCGCGGCGCTGGCGTCGGCGGTGCGGGTGTTGAGCAACGCGCGCTGCACGTCGCCCTTGAACAGGCGGTTGGTCGATTCCACCATCGCCGCGGGCGTGAACATGCCCTTGGTGCGCGCCTCCTGGAGAATGTCGTAGCTGGTCTTCGGCCCCGCCACGGTCTCGCGGATGTCGAGCGCGTTGACCATGTCGTCAGCCTGTTTGGCACCGGCCTCGACGCGCGCGGTGTCGACGTCGTTCTTCATCGCCGCATCGAATTCGGCGAGCTCGCGGTCGACCTCGGCCTGGCTCGGCGGCGTCGCCATCGCGTCCGCCACGACCGCGCGCACGTCCTTGAGCGCCGCTTCCCAATCGTCGCCGATCGGGACCACGTTGGTGAAGGTGCCGTTCGCCGAGCGCGACACGTCGTCCAGGCTGACCGACGCCTGGAGGAAGCTGCCCCCGGCGCGCGCGCGCGACTCGAGCCGGCGATTGATCAGCCGGATGGCGAGGAAGTCGACCAGCCGCTTCTGGTTGAAGATGATCGTGTCGTCGCGATAGACCCACGGCCGCAGCGTCGCGGTGGCTACCACCGGGGGCAGCGACGGCTCGGCGATCGTCTTGGTCGCGGGCGCCTTGGGATCGGGTTTGCCGAAGTCGGGATCGGCGGGGTCGGCGCCCTTGCCCGTCCAGCTGCCGAAGTTCTTCACCACCAGTCGGGCCGCGACATCGGGATCGATGTCGCCCGAGATGATCACCACCGCCCGCGACGGGCGATACCATTTGTTGTGGAACGCCTGCACCGTGGCGGGTGTGGCCGCCTCCAGCGTCTTGATCGTGCCGATCGGGGAGCGTTCGGCGAGCGGCTGGCCGGCGAAAAAGGTCTGGCGCACCGCGTCGCCGTAGCGCACCTGCGCGCCGGGGGCCTCGCGCTGCTCCGCCAGCACCGCCGGGCGCTCGGCGGCGAGCCCGGCGTCGGTGATCGCGGGACCGGCCATCATTCCGGCGAAGATCTTGAGGCTCTCGTCAAGCTTGACGTCGGTCGCGCCGGGCAGGTCGAGCTTGTAGACCGTCTGCGTCGGCGTGGTGGAGGCGTTCGAATCCGAGCCGAAGGTGGCGCCGAAGCGCTGCCATACGCGCTTGGCCTCTCCGTCGGGCACATAGGTGGAGCCACGGAACGAGAGATGCTCGATCAGGTGCGCGAAGCCCTGCTCGGCGTCGCTCTCGTACAGCGAGCCTGCATCGATCCGCACGCGCACCGCGACCTGCCCGGGCGGCACGCCGTTCTTGCGGACGGCATAGCGCAGCCCCGTCGGCAGCGCGCCGAAATGCCACTCCGGATCGGGCGGAATATCCGAGCCCTTGAACAGCCACGGCGAGGTGTCGACCTTGATCGCGGATGTCGGCGCGACGGGCGCGGCTTGGGCGGGAGTCGCGTCGGCACGACGCGCGCGCTGCTGCGCGGGTAGCGGCAGCGACACGGAGACGAGCAGAAGGGCGACGAGCGGCTTCGCGAGCGCGCGCGAATACGAAGGCATGTCCGCGCTTGTAGGGCGGCAGCGGGCCGGCCGCAACTCGCGCCCGCGAAACGATGCTTTTGGCCGCTGCTGCAAGCCTTTGCCAAGTCCGCGCCACGTTTTGGTCGCGTTGCGGGTTTAGCTGGCGGTGCAGCAAGAGCGGCAACGTGCGCGTCGCCGCCACGGGGATTGACCGATGAAGCACGACACCCGCCTGGCGGGCGCGACGATGTGGCGGGACGGCGGCGATGCCGTGGATCCCGTCCTCGTGCCCGACCTCAACGTGATCTCGGGCGCACCCGGCGACGGCGCCGGGCTGCGCGCCGAGCGCGACCGCCCGCTGCTGATCCGCGTTGGCAAGCATCTTCGCGGCCTGTTCGACCGGCTGATCGCCGGGTCGTCGCTGGTGTCCAACGAATCGGTGCTCGACGTCCGCGACTTTGCCTGGACCGCGCTGCTGCGCGATCATTGGCTGGCGATCCGCGAGGAGGCACGCACGGTGGCGCTCACCCGCCATGCGGCGCCGAGCTTGGCGACGATCTCGCCTGACCATCGTGCCATCGCCGAGGTCAACAAGTGGCGCTCGTTCTTCCTGTGGGGCTATGGCTATCCGATCCACGAGAATCTGGCCCGATGTCCGCGCACGCGCGCGGTGATCGAGCAGATCCCCGGGCTCAACTCCGCCTTCTTCTCCATCCTCGCGCCCGGGACGCACATCCCGGAGCATCGCGGCGTCACCAAGGGACTGATCACCTGCCACCTCGGCCTGATCGTGCCGCGCGACGGCGACGTGCGGATGCGGGTCGACGATCGCGTCGTGCGCTGGGCCGAGGGCGAGACTCTCGTGTTCGACGACACCTACCAGCACGAAGTGTGGAACGACGCCACGGGAACGCGCGTGGTGCTGCTGATCCAGTTCGAGCGTCCCTTGCGCAATCCGGGCAAGTGGATCGCCGACCTGTTCCTCGGTGCGGTGAAACGCTCCGCCTTCGTGCAGGAGGCACGCGCCAACGTCGCCAAGTGGAACGCCGCGGTGCGGCAGCTCGACGGGTAGATCCTCCCCGCTCGCGGAGACGTGGCAGCACGTCAGCGCTGACGAAGCGGGTTCTCCGCGCGTGGGCCGACCCGCTTGGGGCTCCCTGCTCCACCACTCGCCTGCGGCGAGCGGTCCCCCTCCCCGCCATGCGGCGGGGATTATACCTCTGCCCCCCGAAACAATCCCTTTCGCGCCGCCGGCTTGATCCCCCAGCCCCGAGGCGCCACATGCCCGCCATGCTGATCGAGACCGAAGCCACGCCCAACCCGGCGACCGTGAAGTTCCTCCCGGGGCGCATCGTGATGGACGCGGGCACGCGCGACTTCGCCACGCCCGAGGAAGCCGAGGCGAGCCCGCTCGCGGCTGCGCTGTTCGATCTCGGCGACGTCACCGGCGTGTTCTTCGGGCGCGATTTTGTGTCGGTCACCGCCGCGCCGGGGGTCAGCTGGAGCGACCTCAAGCCCGACGTGCTCGCGCTGCTGATGGATCATTTCACCGCGCAGATGCCGCTGTTCCGCGGCGGCGGCGCCGACTTCAGCGTGCCCGCCGAGAAAGAGACCTTCGCCGACGATCCCGCCGACGCCGACATCGTCGCGCAGATCCGCGAGCTGATCGACACGCGCGTGCGCCCCGCCGTGGCCAATGATGGCGGCGACATCGTCTATCGCGGGTTCGACAAGGGCAAGGTGTTCCTGCGCATGCAGGGCGCCTGCTCGGGCTGCCCCTCCTCCACCGCGACGCTCAAGAACGGCATCGAGCAGCTGCTGCGCCACTATGTGCCCGAGGTGACCGAGGTGCGCGCGGTCTGACGCGCGCGCCCGGTTGCTCCCTTCCTCTCACCGACAGGATCGCCATGCCCGCGCTCGACGACGCCGCGCTTGACCAGCTGTTCCGCACCGCGCGCACCTTCAACCATTATCGCGACGAGCCGGTGGCCGAAGAGACGCTGCGGGCGATCTGGGACCTGATGAAAATGGCGCCGACCTCGGCCAACCAGCTGCCCGCGCGGCTGATATGGTGCGTGTCGGACGAGGCCAAGGCGAAACTGGCCGCCGCCTGTTCGAGCACGAACAAGGACAAGGTGCTCGCCGCGCCGGTCAGCGTCGTGGTCGGCATGGACACCGATTTCCACCAATATCTCCCCGAGCTGTTTCCGCATGTCGACGCGAAGAGCTGGTTCGACGGCAACCGCGAACTGCGTGAGGCGTCCGCCTTCCGCAACTCGTCGCTTCAGGGCGCCTATCTGATCCTGGCGGCGCGCGCGCTGGGGCTGGGCGTCGGGCCGATGTCGGGGTTCGATGCGGGCGCGGTCGACCAGGCCTTCTTCACCGAAACACCCAGCGTGCGCACCAACTTCATCGCCACCCTCGGCTATGGCGACACCGCGACGCTCCATGAGCGGCTGCCGCGCCCGGCGTTTGAGACGTTCAACCGCGTCGCCTGACGTGAGCGACCGCCTTCTCGTCATCGACACCGCCACCGCGGCCTGTTCGGTCGCGCTGTTCGAGGGCGAGCGGCTCGTCGCGCGCGCGCACGAGGAGGTCGGGCGCGGTCATGCCGAGCGGCTGGTGCCGATGATCGCGGCGCTGCCCGGTGGCGGGCGCGCCGACCGCATCCTGGTGGATGTCGGCCCGGGCAGTTTCACCGGCATCCGCGTCGGCATCGCGGCGGCGCGCGGGCTGGCGCTGGGCTGGGGCGCGGCGGTATCGGGCTATGGCGCGCTGGCCCTCGTGGCCGCCGCGGCGCTGGCAGAGGGTACGGATCCCACGCCTCTTGCGGTGATCGCCGAAGGGGGCCACGGTGAGGTCTTCATGCAGCGTTTCGCTCGCCCGTTCCGGCCGCTCGACGCACCCCGCTCGCTCACCCCCGCGGCGGCGCTGGCCGCGCTCGACGGTGCCGTAGCGATCGGCAGCGGTACGCGCTGGCTGGCCGCGCTCGACCCGACGATCGCAGAGCGCGCGGCGCTGCCCGACGCGTCGCACGCGCTGCTCCTCCCGGCTGACGAGCGGCTGCTGCCGGCGACCCCGTTCTACGGACGTGCGCCTGATGCCAAGCCGCCCACGGCGGCACCCGCGACGCCGTGAGCAGCCGCGTGCGGTTGGTCGAGCTGGTCGCGGGCGGCGCCGCGGACGCCGAGGCGATCGATCGGGTGATGGCCGCTGCTTTCGATCCGCGCTTCGGCGAGGCTTGGACGCGCAGCCAGTGTGTCGGCATTCTGGCCATGCCAGGTGTGTGGCTGACTCTGGCACGGGTCGAGGAGACGGTGGTCGGCTTCGCGCTCAGTCGCGCGATCATGGACGAGGCCGAGCTGTTGCTGATCGCGGTCGATCCGGCGCACGCGCGATCCGGGATCGGCGCGACGCTGCTGCGCGGTGTCATCGCGGACTGCACGCTGCGCGGCGTCAAGCGGCTCCATCTCGAGGTGCGCGCCAACAATGCGGCGGTGGCGCTCTACACCAAACACGGTTTCTGCCGCGCCGGCGTGCGCCGCAACTATTATCGCAGTCGCGCCGGCGAGACGTTTGACGCGCACACCTATGCGCTCGCGCTGGGCTGAGCACGGAGCGTTGCTCGCCCTCGTCTCACGCCGGATGCGGCGACGTTCCCGCACCGATGGCGACGATCGGCTCACCCGGATCAGCGCAAATCACCCTGTTGCGAGTCGCTAGCGCTTTTCGCAACAAGGCGGGTGCACTACATAGCCAGTATGGCTCGCAAGATCGATCTCGAAGCGCTCTGTCACGAGAAGGGGCTGCGCATCACCGAGCAGCGGCGCATCATCGCGCGTGTGCTGTCGGAGGCGGAGGACCACCCGGACGTCGAGAAGGTCTATGCGCGCGCCTCCGCGATCGATCCCGGCATCTCGATCGCGACCGTTTATCGCACGGTGCGGCTGTTTGAAGAGGCAGGAATCCTCGACCGCCACGATTTCGGCGACGGGCGTGCGCGGTACGAGCCGTCCCCCGAGGCGCACCACGACCATCTGATCGATGTCGAGACGGGTAAGGTGATCGAGTTCGTCGATCCCGAGCTGGAGCTGCTGCAGAAGGCGATTGCCGAGCGGCTCGGCTTCCGCCTCGTCGACCACCGCATGGAATTGTACGGCGTTTCGCTCGACAAGAAGTGAACGGGTGGGTCGACGTCCCCCCATCGTTCCTCAGCGAAAGCCGGGGCTCAGGTGGGAAAGCGGTCATGATATCCGCTGACCTTTGCTCAACTGAACGGCGGCTTTCGCCCGGATACGCGAGAGAGATGGCGCCGTGGGTCATCGCTTTCCCGGTGGTCGCGCCGAGCGCCGCATGATTGCCTACCTTCGCCTTGCCGCGCTCGTCGGCTGGCTGCTCCTCGCCCTCGCGCTTCATGGCCTGTGGCGCCTTGTCGGCGCGCGCTCGCCCTGGCCGCGGCGCTTCCTCGGCGTGTCGGCGCGGCTGTTCGGTGCCCGCGTGCGGGTCATCGGCACGCCGCTGCGGCGCGATGCGGTGCTGCTCGCCAACCATCTCAGCTGGCTCGACATCCTGTTGCTCGCCGGGGCGAGCGGCTGCGCCTTCGTGGCCAAGGCGGAGCTGCGCGCCGCGCCGCTGGTGGGCTGGCTGTGCACGCTCCATCACACCATCTTCGTGCGCCGCGGCGACCGGCTCGGCGTCGGCGAACAGGTCGCCGCGCTGCGTCGGGCGATCGCGCGCGGCCAGCCGGTGGCGCTTTTCCCCGAGGGCACGACGAGCGACGGGGTCACGTTGCTGCCGTTCAAGGCGGCGCTGCTCGCCGCGCTCGACCCGGCGCCGCCCGCGCTGATGGTCCAGCCGGTGCGGATCGACTATGAGGCCGCCGCGCGCGACCTCGCCTGGGTCGGCGACGAGCCCGGCACGGCGCACGCGCGCCGAGTGCTGTCGCGGCGCGGCACCTTCGTGGCGACGCTTACCTTCCTCGAGCCGTTCGCGCCGGCGGGTGGCCGCAAGGCGATCGCCGCCGAGGCGCGCCGTCGAATCCTGGCGGCGGCTAGCGATGCGCGCCCCGTTCCGGTAGAGCGCCGACCATGTCCGTGATCGATGATATCCATGCCAAGGCCGCGCCGAAGAGCTTCCACGTGAAGTCGTTCGGCTGCCAGATGAACGTCTATGACGGCGAGCGCATGGCCGAGCTGATGGCCGCGGACGGGCTGGTCAAGACCGACGATCCCGGCGCCGCCGACCTGGTGGTGCTCAACACCTGTCACATTCGCGAGAAGGCGACCGAGAAGGTGTATTCGGACATCGGTCGGCTGCGCAAGGACGCACGCGCGCGCGGCGCGGAAGCACCGATGATCGCGGTGGCGGGCTGTGTCGCGCAAGCGGAGGGCGAGGAGATCGTCCGCCGCGCCAAGGTCGACGTGGTGGTGGGCCCGCAGGCCTATCACAACCTGCCACGGCTCGTGGCGCGCGCCGCCGCGGGCGAGGCCGCGCTCGATACCGACATGCCGCTCGCCTCCAAGTTCGCGAGCCTGCCGGCGCGTCGCCGCGTCGGTGCCAGCGCCTTCCTCACGGTGCAGGAAGGGTGCGACAAATTCTGCACCTATTGCGTCGTGCCCTATACCCGCGGCGCCGAGGTGAGCCGGCCGTTCGCGGCCATCCTCGACGAGGCCCGCGCGCTGGTCGATGCGGGCGCGCGCGAGATCACGTTGCTGGGCCAGAACGTCAACGCCTGGGAGGATGACGGGCGCGGGCTGCACGACCTCATCGTCGCGCTCGACCGCCTGCCCGGGCTTGCGCGCATCCGCTATACCACCAGCCATCCCAACGACATGGCGCAAGGGCTCATCGACGCGCACCGCGATGTCGAGTCGCTGATGCCCTTCCTCCACCTGCCGGTGCAGGCGGGCAGCGACCGCGTACTGCGCGCGATGAACCGGGCGCACACGGTCGACGGCTATCTGCGGCTGCTCGATCGGGTCCGCGCCGCGCGGCCGGACATCGCGCTGTCGGGCGACTTCATCGTCGGCTTCCCCGGCGAGACCGACGCCGAGTTCGAGGAGACCCTGCGGCTCGTCGAAGCGGTGGGCTATGCGCAGGCGTTCAGCTTCAAATATTCGCCGCGCCCGGGCACGCCTGCGGCCGAGCTGGGGGCGCAGCTTCCCGCCGCGGTGATGGATGAGCGGCTGCAACGGCTCCAGGCCGCGCTCAACCGCGACCAGGCCGCGTTCAACGCCGCAAGCGTTGGACGGCGATGCCAGCTGCTGATCGAGCGGCGCGGCAAGCTGCCGGGGCAATGGCTCGGAAAGTCGCCCTGGCTGCAATCCGTGCATCTCATCGGCGAGCATGCGATCGGCGATCTGGTGGACGTGACGCTCGCCGCGGCCGGTCCCAATTCGCTGACCGGCACTGTGACACTGCGCGCGGCGGCTTAGCATCTGAGCCTCGTCAACCGGCCCGTGCGGCGGCGAACGCCGGAGTCGAGCGTCGGAGGGCTGGCGTTTGCGGCGCTGGGCTCCTGCCTCCGCAGAAGCATCAGGTAGATCCGACGTTCGGCGCGTCGGCTCCGCCCGGCGTGGCACCGTCGGACCCGCCATCGGTGATGTAACGAAATGTTGCCGCCGTGCGGAACAGCCCCGGTTAGAACGTGTTTTTCTCCTACAACTCAGGAGATTGATCAATGCTTTGGACGATTGCGGTAATTCTCCTGGTGCTCTGGCTGCTCGGCTTCAGCCTCCATGTCGCCGGCGGTCTGATCCATATCCTGTTGGTGATCGCGATCATCGTCGGTCTGGTGCAGCTGTTCAGCGGCCGCCGCGTCTAGCGGAGCCGCGTCGCAGGCTGGCGTTCGGCCTGCCGTGAGCGCGCCGGACGTCACCAGACGACCATGGGCGATCGATGCACGTGACCTCGCAGGCGCGCCGACGTCAGGAGACGCGCATCCACAGTGCCGTCGCGTCGTCGCTTCTCTTGAAGCGTGGGTAGCGGCGGCAGGCGGCATCAGCGCGCTCGATCGCGCGCAATTCCTCAGCCAACGAGGCAAGTCCGCGGCTGCGCACCGCGGCGGTAAGTGACGCAGCGTCATAGACACTGTAGCTGTCCACCAGCGCGGCGAAGCCGTCGCTCATCAGCAGCAGCGTGTCGCCGGCCACGACGGTGACGGTGGCGTGATCGGTCGCCGCGGCTGATTCGGCCGCGTCGGTCCCCATCACCCTTCGACCCGGTCGCGCCCGCGCGGCGCGGCGATCCGCCAGCATCGCAGGGCTGCGCGGCCCACCGAGCGGCTCGCCCAGCGCGGCGGCCTCGGCGCTTTCCGCCGCGCGGTCGGGCGCGGGCGTGAGCCACTCCGCTTCACCAGCCGCATCCGCTCGCAGGATCGCGCAGTCACCCGCCCAGGCGACCGCGAGACGATCCGCAACCACTTGTACCGCGGCGAAGGACGCGCTCGGCAGCTCCCACGCGCCCGCAGCATCGCGCCGGCGCTCTGCGGCAAACCGCTCCGCCACCGTAGCGAAGACGCGCGCGCAGGTCGTTTCCAGATTTGCCGCCTCGCCCGCCCCGAACGCGGCATCTGCGGTCGCCGCGAGCCAGGCCGCACCGCCGCGATCGCCGAGCAACCCGGGCGCGCCGAGATCGGTGGCGCCGTCGATCACCCAGGCACAGCGCGCGCTGGCGCCGGCGCGATCGTCGTTGGGGGTCGCCGAGTCGCCGGCGAGGCTGAGGGACTGGATGAGGCCGAGGTGCATGGCGCGCCGGCTGTACGCGACGCGTTGTCCCGATGCACCCGGGTCAGTCGACGAAGAGCAGCGCCGGCACCTCGATCAGGCCCTTCAGCGCCTGCACGAAGCTGGCGGCGTCATGCCCGTCGACCACGCGGTGATCGCAGCTGATCGACAGGTTCATCAGCTTGGCCCGCCGGATCGCATCGCCGCGCCCGGCCTCCTCGGGAGCGACGAAGACGGGGCGCTCGACAATCTTGTTGGGCCCGATGATCGCCACCTCGGGTCGATTGATCACCGGCGTCGTCGCGATCCCGCCGAGCGGCCCCAGCGAGGTGAGCGTGATCGTGCCGTTGCCGAGCTCGTCGGGCCGCAGCTTCCCCGCGCGCGCCGCGGCGGCGAGTCGCGCGATCTCGGTGGCGAGCTGCCAGACGTTGCGGTCCTGCGCGTCGCGGATCACCGGGACGGTCAGCCCGGCGTCGGTCTGCGCCGCCATGCCGAGATGGACGCGGCCGTGGCGCGTCACCACGCCGGCCTCGTCGTCGTAGCGCGCGTTGAGCATGGGGAAGTCGGGCAAGGTGCGGCACAGAGCGACGATGAGGAGCGGGAGCAAGGTCAGCTTGGGCCGCTCGCCGCGGCGCGCGTTGAGCTGCGCGCGCAGCGCCTCCAGCGCGGTGACCTCGATCTCCTCGACATAGGTGAAATGCGGGATGTGGCGCTTCGCCGCGGCCATGTTCTCGGCGATGCGGCGGCGCATGCCGATGACGCGGACCTGCTCGTCCTGGCGCGCGCGGCTGGCGTGCGGCACGTGATAGCCCTCCCCGCCGCCGTAGCGGAGGAAGGCGTCGAGATCGGCGTGACGGACGCGGTCGCCCTCGGCGACGCGGACCTGCGCGAGGTCGACTCCGAGGTCGCGCGCGCGGGCGCGCACTGCGGGGGAGGCGAGAACTCTTAGATCCTGCCCGGCACGGAGCATCGGGTCGGATCCTCCCCCGGACGATCCTTGATCATGCGGGGCATGGTCAACCCGATGCTGGGCACCGCTCGCCGAAGGCAGGGGGCCGAGGGGGGGCTCCGCAGGCGTCGCGGATGGTAGAGGGGACTCCGCCGCCGGCAGCATCTGCGGCGCGCCCCCTCCACCACCGGCTTCGCCGGCGTGCGTACCGGGGAGAATTTGGCTCTCCTCCACGCCCGGATTCTCCGCCTCCAGCGTATCCACCTCCACCGGCGGCGGGACTGCACTATCCCCTTCGGTCTCGATCACCACCAGCGGCGCGCCGATCGAGACCTGGTCGCCGACCTCGCCGGCCCGCTCGACCACGACGCCCGCGACCGGGCTCTCCATCTCGACCGTGGCCTTGTCGGTCATCATGTCGGCGAGCTGCTGATCCTCCTCGACGCGGTCGCCGACCTGGACGTGCCAGGCGACGATCTCGGCCTCGGAAATGCCCTCGCCGATGTCGGGCAGCTTGAAGGTGAAGCGCGCCATGTGCGTTTAGTCCTTGAGAATCTTCTTGAGCGCCTGGCCAATCCGCACCGGGCCGGGGAAATAGGCCCATTCCAGGCTGTGCGGGTAGGGCGTGTCGAAGCCGGTGACGCGCTCGACCGGCGCCTCGAGGTGATAGAAGCAGCGTTCCTGCACCAATGCGGCCAGCTCGGCGCCGAAGCCGCCGGTGCGCGTCGCCTCGTGCACCACCATGCAGCGCCCGGTCTTCTTCACCGAGCGCTCGATCGCCTCGATGTCGAGCGGGACGAGCGTGCGCAGGTCGATGATCTCGGCGTCCACCCCCGTGTCGGCGACCACCTGCGCGCAGACGTGCACCATCGTGCCATAAGCGAGCATCGTCACCGCCTCGCCCGCGCGCACCACCTTCGCCTGGCCGAGCGGGACGGTGTAGTATCCGGTCGGCACCTCGCCGCCGGGATGCTTCGACCAATTCTCCGCCGGACGGTCCCAATGGCCGTTGAACGGGCCGTTGTAGATCCGCTTGGGCTCGAGGAAGAGCACCGGGTCATTGTCCTCGATCGCGGCGATCAGCAGCCCCTTGGCGTCGTAGGGGGTGGAGGGGATCACCGTCTTGATCCCCGAGACGTGCGTGAAGATGCCCTCGGGCGACTGCGAGTGGGTCTGCCCGCCGAAGATGCCGCCACCATAGGGCGAGCGCACGGTGATGGGCGCGGTAAAGTCGCCGGCCGAGCGGTAGCGCAGCCGCGCCGCCTCGGAGACGAGCTGGTCCAGCGCGGGGTAGATGTAATCGGCGAACTGGATCTCGGGCACCGGACGCAGGCCATAGGCGCCCATGCCGATCGCGACGCCGACGATGCCTATCTCGGTGATCGGCGTGTCGAACACGCGGGTCTTGCCGTACTTCTTCTGCAGCCCCGCGGTGGCGCGGAAGACGCCGCCGAAATAGCCGACGTCCTCCCCCATCACGATCACGTCGGGGTCGCGCGCCATCATCTCGTCCATCGCCGCATTGATCGCCTGGATCATGTTCATGCGAGTGGTGGTGGGGGTGTCGATCACATCGGTCATGTCAGTATCCAAATCCTCCCCGCTCGCGGGGAGGGGGACCGCGACGCGAAGCGGCGTGGTGGAGGGGGCTCTCCACCAGCGCTGTCGTCCGCGGAGAGCCCCCTCCACCACCACGCTGACGCGTGGCGATCCCCCTCCCCATTCTGGGGAGGATTGGGAGTGCCCTCGTCACTTCCGCGCCCACGGCCGCCCGCTGGCCGCTTCCTCGTCGATCATCATCTGGCGCTGCTCGCGCAGGTGCCAGGGCATCTCCTCGAACACGCCGTCGAACAGCGAGTCGAGCGGCTGCGCCAGGCCGTGGCCGAGGATGCCATTGGCCTCCGCCGCCTTCTGCGCGGCGCGGACCTCCTCGGCGACCTCGCGATCCATCGCCTCCTGCCGCGCCTCGTCCCATTCGCCGATCGTCACCAGATGGTCCTTGAGCCGGCGCACCGGGTCGCCCAGCGGCCAGGCGGTCGGCTCGCCGGTGGAGCGGTACTGCGACGGGTCGTCCGACGTGGAGTGGCCCTCGGCGCGATAGGTGAAATGCTCGATCAGCGTCGGCCCGACGTTGGTGCGCGCGCGCTCCGCCGCCCACAGCGTCGCGGCATAGACCGCGAGCGGGTCGTTGCCGTCCACCCGCAGCCCGGCGATGCCATAGCCGATCGCGCGCGCCGCGAAGGTGGTCGCCTCCGCCCCGGCGAAGCCCGAGAAGCTCGAGATCGCCCATTGGTTGTTGACGACGTTGAAGATCACCGGCGCGCGATAGACGGTGGCGAACGTCAGAGCGGAGTGGAAGTCGCCCTCCGCGGTGGAGCCCTCGCCGCACCAGGTCGCGGCGATGCGCGTGTCGCCCTTGGAAGCGGAGGCCATCGCCCAGCCCACCGCCTGCGGATATTGCGTGGTGAGATTGCCCGAGATCGAGAAAAAGCCGAAGCGCTTCTCCGAGTACATGATCGGCAGCTGCTTGCCCTGCAGCTTGTCGCCGGTGTTCGAGTAGATCTGGTTCATCATGTCGACCAGCGGGCAGCCCCGCGCGATCAGCAGCCCCTGCTGGCGATAGGACGGAAAGCACATGTCCTCGGCGTCGAGCGCGTGCGCCGCGGCCACCGCCACCGCCTCCTCGCCGAGCGACTTCATGTAGAAGCTGGTCTTGCCCTGGCGCTGCGCACGGAACATGCGCTCGTCGAAGGCGCGCACCGTCGCCATGTGGCGTAGCAGGCGGCGCAGCGTGTCGGGGCTGAGCCGCGGGTTCCACGGGCCGACCGCCTGGTGCTGCTCGTCGAGCACGCGCACCATCGTATAGGCGAGGTCGGTGAAGTCGCGCGGGTGCGCGGCGATGTCGGGGCGCGGCGCGGCGCCGGCGGGGGGCACCTCGAGGTCGCCGAAATCGGCCGCGTCACCGGGGCGGAAGCGCGGCTCGGGGACGTGCAGCGTCAGCGGCTTCAGGTTGCGGGCGTCGCCCAAGGTCCACTCTCCTGGCCGCCCGATTGGGTCCGGGAGGCTTCGCGGCGGCTTGTAATTATATTTCAAGCGAAGCGGAAGCCCCCTGCTGCGGGTGAGGAGGTAGAAGCTGCGGCGTGACGGCCACCTTCGTGTCGGTGGAACGCGACGCTACGGCCCGACGCCAGGAGGAGGCAAGCGTGTGGCAGAGACGCTCGGACAGCGCGCCCAGGGCAGGTAGCGCGACATGGCCGCCTCTCCTCACCACATAGCGACTCGACTCACGTCTACAGAACAAAGTAAGAACGACGCTCCACCAGCGAGTCGTCACCTGTGTCCGAGTCGAGCGTCCTCCAGTCCCTGCGCGATACGCTCAGCGCGATCGAGGGTGATGGCCATCACCGTCGCCCGGTGCTGCCGTTCGGCGTGCCCGCGGTCGACGAACGGCTCGCCAACGGCGGTCTGCGGCTCGACGCGCTGCACGAGGTCGCCGCCGCCACGCCCGCGATGGGCGATGACGCCTCGGCCACGCTGTTCCTCGCCGGCGTCGCCGCGCGCGCCTGGGGGCCGGTGCTGTGGGTGGTGCGGCGACGCGACCTGTTCGCGCCCGGCCTCTACCAGTCGGGGCTCGCGCCCGATCGCGTGCTCTACGCCGAAGCGAGCGACGATGCCGAGGTGCTCGCGCTAATGGAGGAGGGCCTGCGCCACCGTGCGCTCGGCGCGGTCATTGGCGAGACGCGCCGTGCGGCGATGGCCTCGACGCGCCGGCTCCAGCTCGCCGCCGAGGGCGGGCGCACCATCGCCTTGCTGCTCAAGCGCCACGCGCGCGAGGGCGCGGACCCGCTCGCGGTGCCCTCCGCGGCGGTGACGCGGTGGCGCGTCGGCTCTGCCCCCTCGGCGCCGCTGCCGGTCGCCGGCGTAGGGCGCGCGCGCTGGGACCTCGCGCTGGTGCGGCAGCGCAACGGCGAACCTTTTCAGACAATCGTGGAGGCATGCGATGAGACGGGTCGCATCGCTCTACCTGCCCGACTGGTCGATCGACCGGCTGCGGCGGGCAGAGCCGGCGCTCGCGCCGCCGCCTGAGCGAGTCGCGCTCAACCTCGCCGCGCTGAAGGCTGCGGGCGACGCCGAGCAGGGCGGCAAGCAGTGCGACGCGCCGCGCAACTCGGGCTGGCGCCCGGGCGCGCGCTGGGCGCGCGACGACGGCGGCTATCTGCCCGGCCCGCTGCGCGGTGTCGACGAGGCCACCGGCGGCGCAGGCGCGTGCTGGGCGGGCGAGACGCGCGCCGACGTCGCGCGGCGCGTCGCCGCGATCGCGCCGCACCAGCGTCCGCCGATGCGCGAGATGGGGCGGCGCAGCGAGGCGGCGGAACATCCGTTCAAGCGGCTGCCCGGTGACGACGGCGGCAAATCCAGCGGCTGGCCCGAGCCGGTGATGCCGCCGGTGCGCACCGGCGGCGAGGGCGTGCGGCCGACGTCGCGCCAGCGTGAGCGCGGCATGGGGGAGGCCGGGGCGCGACCGTTACCCGCCTTGCCGCCGTCCGACCGAGCGCAGGGTGCCGCGAGCCAACCCACCCCGGTGCCCGCGGCACGATGGACCCCGGCGCAAGGTCGGGGTGACGACGCGCGCCCCTTACCCTCTTCCGCTTCGTCATCCCGGATGTGTTCCGAAATCCGGGGTGCCGCGAGCGAACCGGCGGCGACTCGCGCGGGACGACGGCTCTCGGCGCAGGGCCGCGGTGACGAGGCGCGACCCTCGCTTTCCTCCCCTTCGTCATCCCGGACGTTTTCCAGGATCCACGGTTCCGCGCCATCAGCGGCCGAGGCGTGCGCGGAAGGCTGGATCCCGGAACAGGTCCGGGATGACGGAAAAGGGCGGGAGGGTGCGAGCCCCACCGTCCGCCTCGTGGCGCACGTCTCCACCGCAGCCGACGGCCCTCCGGCTTCCATCTCAGACACCCCCGTCGTACCGGATTCCCGCCCCGCCCCGCGCGCGCCCCACGTCTCCCCCGCGCTGAGCGGCGCGTTGAACGCGATGCCCGCGATCCGCTATCCCGGCGACGGGCCGCACCCGGACAAGACCGCCGCCAAGGAGCGCCGCCCCGGCTCGAACGACCCCGGCGCCGCGGTCAAGGAGATCGCCGCCTTCTTCGACACCGGCCGCACCACCGCCGGCACGGTCGCGCGCGTCTGTCGCGACGCCGCCGCGAGCGCCCCGGCCGACGTCGCAGCCGACCGCGCACCGCCGCTCGTCACCGTGCAGAAGGTGGGCAGCCGCGTCGAGATCGCCGCCGCCTCGCCCGCGGCTCGCGCGATCGGGGTCGAGCCCGGCATGGCGCTGACCCAGGTGCGCGCCGCCACCCCCGAGATCGTCGTGCGCGACGCCGACCCGGAGGGCGACGACCGCGCGCTCCACCGCCTCGCGGTCGCACTGGCGCGGCGCTGGACCCCGGTGGTGGCGATCGAGGATTCGCAGTCGCTGCTGCTCGACCTCACCGGCGTGGCGCATCTCCACGGCGGCGAGTCGCGGCTGGCGCGGCGGCTGGTGCGGCTGCTCGCGCGGCTCGGCATCACCGCGCGCGTCGCGATCGCCGATACCGCCGGCGCCGCCTGGGCCTGCGCGCACCATGCCGAACCCGAGCGGGGCGGCGTGACCATCCTGCCGCCGGGCGCGACGCTCGACGCGCTCGCGCCGCTGCCGGTGGCGTCGCTCCGCGTCGACGAGCGCGCGCTCGAGCTGCTGCGCCGGCTCGGCGTCGACACCGTCGGCCAGCTCGCCGCGCTGCCGCGCGCGCCGCTGGCACGCCGCTTCGGCACCGCGCTGGCGCAGCGGCTCGACCAGGCAAGCGGGCGCGCGCCCGAGCCGCTCGCCCCGGTGGTGCCGCCGGTGGCGATTACGGTGGAGCAGCGCTTCGCTGAGCCGCTGCTCACCGCCGAGCCGATCGCGCACTGGATCGGGCAATTGGTCGATCGGCTCGCCGCCGAGCTGGCGCGCGCGGGGCGCGGCGCGCGCCAGCTGCTGCTCGCCGCGACGCGGGTCGACGCCGCGGTGCAGACGCTGCGGGTCGGCTTCGCGCGGCCGACGCGCGCGCGCGATCACCTGCGCCGGCTGCTGCTGCGCCGCGTCGAGCGGATCGACCCCGGCTTCGGGATCGAGGCGCTGACGCTCCACGTCCAGCGCGCCGACCCGCTCTCGCCCGAATATCTCGATGGCGACCTCGCCGAGGGGGAACGCCCCGACCTCGCACCCCTCGTGGACGCGATCGTCAACCGCATCGGCGCGGCGCGGCTGTGGCGCGCGCGCGCGGTGGAGAGCGACGTGCCCGAGCGCTCGGTGACGGGTGCCGCGCCGCTCGACCCGCCCGAGCGTGCCGCGCCGACGCTGCGCCGCGACGACGTGCGCCGGCTCGACACGCGCGACGCGGATCATCCGTGGCACCCGCGCTGGCCACGCCCGACGCGGCTGCTGCGCCGCCCCGAGCCGCTCGACCATGTGCTGGCCGAGCTGCCCGACCAGCCGCCCAAGCGCTTCACCTGGCGCGGCGAGTCGCATGTCGTGGTGCGCGGCGACGGCCCCGAGCGGATCGCGGGCGAATGGTGGCGCCGCCGCGGCGAGCGCGACGCGGTGCGCGACTATTACCAGGTTGAGGACGAGGCGGGCCGGCGCTACTGGCTGTTCCGCCGCGGCGACGGCGAGCGCGGCGAGACCGGCGACCTTAGCTGGTACATGCACGGGACGTTCGGGTGAGCGGGACCATGCCACCTCGACACTGGCGCGCGTCTCTGTGACGTACAGCGAGCTCCAGGTCACCACGCATTTCTCGTTCCTGCGCGGCGCCTCGTCATGCGAGCAGCTGGTCGCCACCGCGGCGGCGATGGGCATGCCCGCGCTGGGCGTGGTCGACCGCAACTCGGTCGCGGGCGTCGTGCGCGCGCTCTATGCCTGCGACCAGGTGCGCCGCGACAGCGGGCTCGAGGTGCGCTCGATCCCGGGCTGCCGGCTCGATCTGGTCGACGGCGCCTCGCTGCTGGTCTGGCCCGAGGACCGCGCCGGCTGGTCGCGGCTCACCACCTTGCTCAGCCGCGGCAAGGCGCGCGCCGACGCGCAGCGCGGTGAGAAGGGGCGCTGCTTCCTCCACTGGGAGGACGTGGCGGCGCACGCACAGGGGCTGGTCGCCGCGCTCGTCCCCGGCCACGCGCCCGACCTCGAGCCAATGCGCTGGATGGCCGACCTGTTCGGCGAGGCCGGCCACGTCTGCCTCACCCATTATCGCCGACCTGGCGAGCAATTGCGGCTGCACCGGTTGAGCGAGGCGGCGCGCGCGCACGGGCTGACCCCTCTGGCCACCGGCGACGTGCTGTACCACGCGCCCGAGCAGCGGATGCTCCAGGACGTCGTCACCGCGATCCGCGAGAAATGCACGATCGACGAACTCGGCCTGCGTCGCGAGCGCAGTGCAGACCGCCACCTCAAGCCGCCGGGCGCGATGGCGCGGCTGTTCCGCGACCGGCCGGAGGCGCTCGCCGCCGCGGCGGCGATCGTCGAGCGCTGCACCTTCTCGCTGCGCGAGCTGCAATATCAATATCCCGACGAGTTGGTGATGAGCGGGCGCAGCGCGCAGGAAGCGCTGACCCGCCTCTCGCGCGACGCGCTGGCGCGGCTGTTCGAGGGCACGCCGCCGCCGCGCTACGCCCAGCAGCTCGAGCACGAGCTGACTCTGGTCGAGCGTATGGGCTACGCGCCGTATTTCCTCACGGTCAACTCGATCGTCAGCTTCGCGCGCGGGCAGCAAATCCTGTGCCAGGGGCGCGGCAGCGCGGCCAACTCGATCATCTGTTTCGTGCTCGGCATCACCTCGATCGACCCGATCAAGCACCAACTGCTGTTCGAGCGCTTCATCTCGGAGGAGCGCAGCGAGCCGCCCGACATCGACATCGATTTCGAGCACGAGCGGCGCGAGGAAGTGATCCAGTGGATCTACGAGAGCTACGGCCACGACCATGCCGCGCTGACCGCGGTGGTCAGCCGCTTCCGCACCCGCGGCGCGATCCGCGAGGTGGGCAAGGTGCTCGGCCTGCCCGAGGACATGACCAGCGCGCTCGCCAGCCAGGTATGGGGCTGGTCGAACGAGGGCGTGCCGACCGAGCATGTCGCGGCGCTCCACCTCGACGCCGCCGAGCCGCGGCTGGCGCTCGCGCTCGATCTCGCCAAGCAGCTGATCGGCACGCCGCGCCACCTGTCGCAGCACCCCGGCGGCTTCGTGCTGACGCGCGACCCGCTCCACCAGCTCGTCCCGATCGAGCCCGCCGCGATGGTCGACCGCCGTGTGATCGAGTGGGAGAAAGCCGATATCGAGGAGCTCGGCTTCATGAAGGTCGACATCCTCGGGCTCGGCATGCTGGGCTGCATGCGCCGCGCCTTCGACCTGCTCGCCGCGCACAAGAACGTCGACATGGACCTCGCCAGCCCGGCGCTGCAGGGCGACGATCCGGCGACCTACCGGATGATCCAGCAGGCCGACACGCTCGGCGTGTTCCAGATCGAGAGCCGCGCGCAGATGAGCATGCTGCCGCGGATGAAGCCAAGGACCTTCTACGACATCGCCATCCAGGTCGCGATCGTGCGGCCGGGGCCGATCCAGGGCAATATGGTCCACCCCTATCTCAAGCGCCGCGAAGGGCGCGAGACGGTGGAATATCCCAATAAGGCGCTGCGCGCGGTGCTGGAGAAGACGCTGGGCGTGCCCTTGTTCCAGGAGCAGGCGATGCAGGTGGCGATCATCGGCGGCGGCTTCACGCCGGGCGAGGCCGACGAGCTGCGCCGCGCGATGGCGACCTTCAAGTTGACCGGCGGGGTTGGGCGCTTCCGCGAGCGGCTGATCGCGGGGATGCGCGGCAACGGCATCAGCGAGGCGTTCGCCGAGCGGCTGGTGGCGCAGATCGAGGGCTTCGGCAGCTATGGCTTCCCCGAGAGCCACGCCGCCAGCTTCGCCAAGATCGCCTACGCCTCGTCGTGGATGAAATGCCACCACCCCGACGTGTTCTGCGCGGCGCTGCTCAACGCGCAGCCGATGGGCTTCTACGCCCCCGCGCAGATCGTCCGCGACGCGCGCGCGCACGGCGTGGAGGTGCGCCCGCCCTGCGTGCTGGAGAGCGAGTGGGACACGACGCTGGTGGAGGATTTGCCCGCGGCGCACGGGGGGAGTGTGCGGCGTGGTGCGGCCTCGGACGGCCGGAGAACGGCGACGCCCTCACCACCCGCTCCTCCGCCATCCCGGACGTGTTCCGGGATCCAGGGTGCCGCGCACGCCGTGATCGAGGCACCAGCGGAGGGCTGGATCCCGGAACACGTCCGGGATGACGGTTGGGGGAGAGTGACGCGAGAGCCGCGACGGCCTTCGCTACCGGACCACGGCCTGCGCCGGGGTGAGGCGGATGCCGAGTCTGCCTCATCAGGGCGTGATCGTGCTGCGGCGAACGCCGGAGCCCAGGGCCATGAGCGTGACGCGCACGGCACTAGGCTCCGGCGTGCGCAGGAGCACGGCCGCTCGAGCGAGGTCGGTCACACGCTCGTATCCACCGGCAAACCGCTACAACACGACGCCGCCCCGCTCGCCCCGCTCCGCCTTGGTTTGCGCATCATTCACGGCCTCTCGGGCGAGGACGCCGGCCGCATCCTCACCGCTCGCGCCCGCGCGCCGTTCACCTCGGTGGAGGATCTGTGGCGTCGCTCGGGCGTGCCGCTGGCGACGCTCGAAAAACTGGCGCGCGCCGACGCCTTTCACGCGCTCGGGCTCGACCGCCGCCAGGCGCTCTGGGCGATCCGCGGGCTGGGCGAGGCGCCGCTGCCGCTGCTCGCCGGGATCGAGCGGCGCGAGGAACCGGTGACGCTCGCGCGGCTCACCCAGGGGCGCGAGGTGGTGGAGGATTATCGCGCCACCCAGATGTCGCTGCGCGCGCATCCGCTTCAGTTCCTGCGCCCGCGGCTCGACGACGCGCGCGTCACCCGCTGCGCCGACCTCGGCCAACATGACGGCAAGCTGGTGGAGGTCGCCGGGATCATCCTGGTGCGCCAGCGCCCCGGCTCGGCCAAGGGCGTGCTGTTCATCACGATCGAGGACGAGACCGGGGTGGCGAACGGCATCCTCTGGCCCGACCGGTTCGAGGCGCAGCGCCGTACCGTGATGTCGTCGGCGATGGTCAGCCTCAAGGGTCGCGTGCAGAAGGAAGGCGCGGTGATCCATGTCATCGTTGATCGCGTGACCGATTGCACCGCGCTGCTGCGCTCGGTCGGCGACGTCGATCTGCCGCGGCTGGTGGCGCGCGGCGACGGCGCCACCTACCCCGGCGCGCCCGATCGCGGCGACAGGGGATGGCAGCCACGCCCCCGGTCCGACTATCATTTCCGTGAGCGTCACGACGACGTGATCCCGATCGCCACGCATGATTTCCACTGATGCGATCCACGTCACACCGACGGTGATATTCACTATCTCGTCCTGTCGTTCACCGTCATGCTGCACGTGGCGGCCTTATGCCGGCGCTTCAGACCGGACGCCCCCTCGCCATGGCCGACCCGCTTCACCAGATCGTCTATATCAGCCGCGCCACCACGCCGCTCGACGACGCGGCTGCCGCCGACCTGCACCGTGTCGCCGCCGAGCGGAATGCCCAGCAGGGCATCACCGGCCTGCTCCTCCATGACGGAACGCGCTTCATCCAGGCGATCGAGGGCAGCGCACCCGCGCTGCACGCGCTGATGGCCCGGATCGGGCGCGACCCACGCCATTATGCGATCGGCTGTGTCAGCGACGCGCCGATCGCGGCGCGGCAGTTCGGCGACTGGGCGATGGACTATCGCCGGATCGACGATCAGCCCGCCGCGGCCGCGTTCCTCGCCACGGTAAAGCGCGCACTGGCGGGCGTCGCCGCGTCGAACGGCCGTACGCTACCGCCCGAGCGACCATGATCCGAGAGTCACCGCGCCGCGGCACCATAACGCTGCTGAAGCGCGCGGGTGACGCCGTTGGTCCAGCCGAAGCCGTCCTGCGTGGGATATTCGCCGCCGCCGCCGGCGCGGCTTTCCTCGACGTCATATTTCTCGAGCAGCTTGCCCGAGGCGCGATACTCGCGCTCCACCGTGGCGAGAAAGCGGGTGCCGACCTGCCGCGCCAGCCGGTCGGCGCCATAACGCCGCAGCCCGTCCACCGCGATCCACTGCAGCGGAGCCCAGCCGTTCGGCCTGTCCCACTGCTGCCCCGTCGCTGCCTGGGTGGTGCGCAGACCGTTGGCGGCCAGCAGGGTGCGCGCGATCGTCGCCGCCACGCGCGTACCCCTCGCCCTCGCCGCCACCCCGGTAAAGAGCGGATAGGCCGTCGCGGCGGTCACGCCGGTGCGGAGCCGCTGTCGACGCAGGTCATAGTCGCCGTAGCACCCGACGCTGGCGTCCCACAGCCACCGCTCGATCGCGCGCTGGCGCACCTCGGCGGCGCGCTCGAAGGTCGCGGCGCAGGGGCGCCCGAGCGCGCGGCAGCGTGCCGCGATCGCCCGTTCCATGCCGTACAACAGGCTATTGAGATCGACGGCTATGATCTGCGTGGTGTCGATCGTCGCCAGCGTGCGGCCATCCCCTAACCAACGCGAACTATAGTCCCAACCGCTCTCGGCGCCGGCGCGCAGGTCGTTGTAGACGCGCGCGTCTCCCTTCCCTGTCTCGACGTCCTCGCGATAGCTCTCGTCGCGCGGGGTCGCCTTGCCGTCACCATAATGCTGCAGCCGCGCGCCATCGGGCATCGTCGCCGAACGCTGCTCGACCCAGAAGCGATGCTCGGCGATCAGCGCGTCGAGCCAGCGCGCCTGGGTCGAGCGATCCGCGTCGCGCACCAGCCCCATCATCAAATACAGAAACGGCGGCTGCGAGCGGCTGACGTAATAGGTGCGGGTGCCGTTCGGGACGTGGCCGTAGCGCTCGACCAGCGAGACGAAATTCTCCACCATGTCGCGCGTCAGCGCGTGCTCGCCGTCGGCTTCCAGGCCGAGCATCGTGAAATAGCTGTCCCAATAATACATCTCGCGGAAGCGACCGCCCGGCACGACATAGCGTCGCGGCAGCGCGAGCGCGGACGAGCCCGGCGGCGGGCTCAGCGGCGGCCGGGTGAGCTGCGGCCATAGCGCGCGGATATGCGTGGCGAGCGGCGGGCGCGCGGCACTGGGCGGTATGGTACGCCCCGGCTCGGGCACGTCGAAGTTGGCGTGCACGAAGGCGCGCAACGCAGCATCGTCGAGCGGACCGGCGCGGCGATAGTCGGCCATGATCGCCGCCGGCGCGCGCTTCGCGGTGGCATCGGCGAAGGTCTTGCCGTCGGGAAAGAGCCGGCGGCGCTGCACCTGATCGAACAGCGCGCCGAACAGCTCCGCCGGCGAGGCGGGATAGACGCGTGCCGCCGCTGCCGACGGTGCGGTCTGCGCCCAGGCCGTGCCCGGCAGCAGGGTGAGCGGCGCGAGCGCGAGCAACGCCGCGACGCGCCGCATGCTCACGCGACCACCTGCTCGATCGCGCCGAAGATCGTGTGGTGCCGATCATCCTCGGCCCAGATGCGCACCGTGTCACCACGGCGCAGGTACGGCGTCGTCGCCGCGCCGCCGCGCAGGGCCTCCACCGCGCGCAACTCGGCGAGACAGGAATAGCCCACCCCGCCCTCGCCCACCGGCGTGCCCGGGCCGCCATCGGCGTCGCGATTGGAGACGGTGCCCGAGCCGATGATCGTGCCCGCGCCGAGCCGCCGCGTGCGCGCGGCATGCGCGATCAGCGCCCCGAAATCGAACGTCATGTCCTCGCCCGCGTCGGCGCGGCCGAACGGCGTACCGTTCAGCTCCACCATCAGCCGGCGGTGCAGCTTGCCGTCGCGCCACCAGTCGCCCAGCGCCGCCGGGGTGACGAACACGGGAGAGAAGGAGGAGGCCGGCTTCGACTGGAAGAAGCCGAAGCCCTTGGCGACCTCGTCCGCCATCAGCCCGCGCAGCGACACGTCATTGGTGAGCCCCACCAGCAGGATCGAGTCGAGCGCCTGCGCGCGCGTCGCGCCCTGCGGCACATCGCCGGTGACGACCACCACCTCCGCCTCGAAATCGGCGTCCCAGCTCTCCTCGGCGAGCGCGATCGGATCGCGCGGGGCGAGAAAGCCGTCGGAACCGCCCTGGTACAGCAGCGGGTCGTGCCAGAAGCTGGCGGGCAGCTCGGCGCCACGCGCCTGCCGCACCAGCGCGACATGGTTCACATAGGCCGAGCCATCGGCCCATTGATAGGCGCGCGGCAGCGGCGCGGCGGCGTCATGCTCGTGAAAGCGCAGGCGCGGAATCGCCTCGTTGCGCAGATCGATCGCGAGCAGCTCGAGCGCGGGCGCGACCTGCGCCCAATCGTCGAGCGCCGCCTGCAGCGTCGGGCAGATGTGCGCCGCATCGGCGTACCAGGCGAGATCGTCCGAAACCACGGCGAGGCGACCATCGCGCCCCTCTTTCAGGCTGGCGAGTTTCATGCGCTGCTCCTCTCCCGCCTTGCGTATCGCGGAAGCGGAAAGGGCGCCAGCCTCGCCAGAGCCCTCAGCCCGCCAGCAGCGCGCGCACCTTCCCCGCCAGGGCCTCCATCGCGAAGGGCTTGGTCAGCAGCGCCATGTTGGGCGCGAGCTGGCCGTTGCCGATCACCGCATTCTCGGCGTAGCCCGTGATGAACAACACTTTCAGCCCGGGCATCAGCGCCAGCGCGGCGTCCGCCACCTGGCGGCCGTTCATTTGCCCCGGCAGCCCCACGTCGGTCACCAGCAAGTCGGGCCGCGCCCCCGCGCCGAGCAGCCGTAGCGCCGCGCCGCCGTCGCCCGCCTCGAGCGTGGCATAGCCGAGCCCGGCCAGCACCTCGACCACCAGCATCCGGATCGTCGGCTCGTCGTCCACCACCAGCACCGTCGGCGTTCCCAGCGCCGGCGGTGCCCGGTCGAGCGGCAGCGTCGCCGCCATCTCGTCGCTGGCGCTCCCGTAATGGCGCGGCAGGTAGATGCAGAGCGTCGAGCCCTGTCCCAGCTCGCTGTAGATCCGCACCTGCCCGCCCGACTGGCGCGCGAAGCCGTAGATCATCGACAGGCCAAGCCCGGTGCCCTCGCCAAGCGGCTTAGTGGTGTAGAAGGGATCGAAGGCGCGCGCCTGCACCTCCGGGGTCATGCCCGTACCCGTGTCGGTGACGCAGAGCGACAGATACTGGCCCGGCGGCAGGTCGCGATCGCGCGCGGCGCGCTCGTCGAGCCAGCGATTGGCGGTCTCGATCGTGATCCGACCACCCTCTGGCATCGCGTCGCGCGCGTTGATGCACAGGTTGAGCAGCGCGTTCTCGAGCTGGTTGGGATCGACCAGCGCGTCCCATAGCCCGGCGGCGCCGACCACCTCCAGCGTGATCGCCGGCCCGACGGTGCGGCGGATCAGCTCCTCCATGTCGCTCACCAGCCGGTTCACGTCGGTCGGTCGCGGGTCGAGCGTCTGGCGGCGCGAGAAGGCGAGCAGCCGATGCGTCAGCGCAGCGGCGCGGCGCGTCGCCCCCTGCGCGGCATTGACGTAGCGGTCGAGGTCGCCGATCCGACCCTGAGCGACGCGCACCTGGATCATCTCCAGCGCGCCCGAGATCCCGGTCAGCAGATTATTGAAGTCGTGCGCGAGCCCGCCGGTGAGCTGGCCGACCGCCTCCATCTTCTGCGCCTGGCGAAGCTGTTCCTCGGCCCGCATCAGCTCGGCGGTGCGCGCCTCCACCTCCTGCTCGAGCCGCGCGGTGAGATCCGCGAGCTCCCGCTCGGCGCGGCGGCGCTCGACCGCGTCGCGGGTGCGCTCGGCGACCTCGCGGACGAACGCCTGCTCGTCCTCGCTCCAGGTCCGCGGCTGTGCATGGTTGAGGTACAGCAGGGCGACGAACCCGCGCTGCTCGGTCACCGGCATGTTGATGAACGACATTGCCGCGAGCTGGCGCAGCCCCTCGGCGGTCTCGCGCGTGCGCGGGTCCTCGCGCACGTCCGCGATCGCCACCGTGACGCCGCGCTTCAGGTCCTCGATATAGGAGCCATAGTCACGGAAGCGGAGCACGCTGGGCAGCGGCGCGATGCCCTCGGCACAAAAGGCGCGCTCGGTGGTGATCGTCTCGGCGTCCGCATCCACCGTGCCATAGCCGGCGCGGCTGACGTCGAGCGCGCGACCCAGCACCTCGGCGGCAGCGAGCGCGAGGTCCCCGGCGTCACCCGGTTCGCGCAGCCGGTCGCTCAGCTCCACCAGCGCAGCGAGCCGGATCTCGGCGCGCTTGCGCTGATCGATGTCGAAGCTCACGCCGGGAAAGTGCACCGGTGCACCGTCCACATCGCGGTCGACCTGGCCCTGCGCCGCGACCCAGCGCGACTGGCCTTCGATCCCGATCAGCCGGTATTCTGCCTCGAACGCGTTGCCAGTGGCGATGCTGTGATCGATCGCGGCCCGGACGCGCGGCAGGTCTTCGGGATGAATGCCGCCGAAGAAGTCGGCGATCGGCGCGCCCTCGCGCGCCAATTTGGGGTCGACACCGTACAGCGCCGCGAAGCCGACGTCCGAGGTGACGCGATCGGCGCGGATGTCCCAATCCCAGCGCCCGATGCTGGGCGCCTCGGCACGCTGGCGCGGCGAGGAAGAACGTTCGGTCATGTCAGATCGACTGCGATAGGTAAGGTCACGGCTCCCAAACACCGCGGCGGGCCACCGGTTCATTCGCCCGACCTTGACTTTTTGCGCTTCCTGGACCATCTGCGCCGCATCGAGACGTATGCAGCGTGATCGGATCCTTGCGGGTCCAGGCTCCGTCTCGGTCGTTATTCATGGGCTTCCCAAGTCACGCGGGGCGTCATCTTACCCCGCCACCCGTGCGTCCGTGCGACGCACGGTGGGCCCGTTTCGCAGGATTCTCTCACATGTCATTTTCCCATCTCGGCCTGGCCGAGCCGCTCGTCCGCGCGCTCGAGGCCAAGGGCTATAGCGAGCCGACCCCGATCCAGCGCGACAGCATTCCGCTGCTGCTCGAGGGCAAGGACCTTCTCGGCATCGCCCAGACCGGCACCGGCAAGACCGCGGCGTTCGTGCTGCCGTCGATACAGCGGCTGTCCGAGGCGAACAAGCGCGTGCTGCCGACGCACTGCCGCATGCTGGTGCTGGCGCCGACGCGCGAGCTCGCCAGCCAGATCGCCGAGTCGGCGCGCGGCTATGGCCAGTTCTCCAAGATGTCGGTGGCGACCGTGTTCGGCGGCACCAGCATCGCCAAGAACCGCAACGACGTCGCGCGCGGCGTCGACATCCTGGTTGCCACGCCGGGTCGCCTGATCGACGTGATCGAGCAGGGCTTCCTCAACCTGTCGATGCTCGAGATCCTCGTGCTCGACGAGGCCGACCAGATGCTCGACCTCGGCTTCATCCACGCGCTCAAGAAGATCGTGCGCATGCTGCCGCGCAAGCGCCAGTCGCTGTTCTTCTCGGCGACGATGCCGCCGTCGATCCGCCAGCTCGCCGACCAGTTCCTCACCGATCCGGCGACCGTCTCGGTGGTGCCGCAGTCGACCACCGCGGAGCGGGTCGACCAGTCGGTGATCTTCTGCAACCAGACCGAGAAGCAGGCGCTGCTCACCATCCTGCTGCGCGAGACCAAGATCGATCGCGCTCTCGTGTTCACGCGCACCAAGCATGGTGCCGACCGCGTCGTGAAGCTGCTCGCGGGCAACGGCATCGCCGCCAACGCGATCCACGGCAACAAGTCGCAGCCGCAGCGCGAGCGCGCGCTGGCGGCGTTCAAGGCGGGCGAGGTGCCGATCCTCGTCGCCACCGACATCGCCGCGCGCGGCATCGACGTCTCGGGAGTGAGCCACGTGTTCAACTTCGAGCTGCCCAACGTGCCCGAGCAATATGTCCACCGCATCGGCCGCACCGCGCGTGCCGGGCGCAGCGGCGAGGCGATCGCCTTCTGCGCGGACGACGAGCGGCCGTACCTGAAGGACATCGAGAAACTGACGCGGCAGAAGGTGACGCAGCGTGAGCTGCCTGAGGACTTCCTGCGCCGCGCCGAGCAGCTCAAGAGCGAGCGCGTCAAGGCGATCGGCGCCGACCCCGCGCCGCGCGAGGACCGTCCGCGCGGCGCGCGCCCGCCGGCGCGTCCGAAGGCCACGCACGCTCCGCGCCCGACCGCGGGTTCGCCGCAGAGCCGCAATTATGCCAATGCGAGCGCGGGTCCGGCCGGCGGCAACGGCGGCGGCAATCGTCGTCGCCGTGGCGGCCGCGGTCGCGGTGCCGGCGGCGGTGCGGGAGCGCCCGCCGGCCGGTGAGCCGGTCGAGGCCTCGCCTTTTAGGGATCATGTCGTAGACCTACCGTCATCCCGGCCTTGGGCCGGGATCCATCGTGCGGCGTACACTCACGGCGGTGACACTCGCGGCGTGATGGATCCCGGCCCCAGGCCGGAATGACGATCGTGAGACGCGATGCCCCCGCCGCTCCGTTCGCGCCTTACTTGGCCGCCTTGCGCAGCGCGAGCCGCACCAGCGCGTCGAGCCCGGCACCCGCGCCCAGCTCCTCCTCCGCCCCCGCCACCGCGGCGCTCGCCTCGGCGGGGCGGAAGCCGAGGTTGAGCAGCGCGGACACCGCATCGGCGCCCGCTCCCGCCGGCACCACCTGCGCCGCCGCAGCCGGACCGAGCGCCACACCACCGACCTTGTCCTTCAGCTCGCGCACGATCCGCTCGGCCAGCTTCGGCCCGACACCATTGGCGCGCGCCACGGTCGCCTTGTCCTGCGCCATCACCGCGCGGCTGAGGTCGTTGGGCTCGAGCGCGGAGAGGATCGCCAGCGCGACCCGCGCCCCCACCCCCTGCACGCCGGTGAGCAGCCGGAACCAGTCGCGCTCGGCGGCGCTGGCGAACCCGACCAGTCGCAGGAAGTCCTCGCCCACCAGCAGCTCGGTGTGGACGAGGCAGGCCTCGCCTGCTGCTGGCAGCGCGGCGAGCGTGCGCGCCGAGGCGCCGACGAGATAGCCGACCCCTGCGACCTCAATCACCGCGTGGTCGATCCCGGTCGACGCGACCAGCCCCTTGAGATGCGCGATCATGCGCGAGGCGTTAGGCGATGCCGGGCCGGCCGTCGATGGGGGTGACGATCCGAGGCTCCCTCAGTCGGCACCGACGGTCTGATCGCACGCCGTGTTCTCCTATCATCGTCATCCCGGACTTGGTCCGGGATCTACTCGTCCGCGAGAGCAACGCCTCTTGAGTATGCGGCACGGTGGATCCCGGAACAGGTCCGGGATGACGGAGCGAGAGGTACGGTTGCCTTTGCGCCTCAGAACCCCGCGCTGATCGTGGCGAACACCTGACGCGGCGCGACCGGGAAGAAATTATACGTCCCGCTCGCCGCGCCGATGCTGATCGTGCTGGCGCCGCGCTGGTCGGTGATGTTGGTGACGTTGAGGCTCACTCCGAGCTTCTTGGCCAGCCCCTGACCCGACAGCGGCATGTCGAACCCGACGCGGCCGGACAGGGTGAAATAGCCCTTCACGCTCAGGTCGTTGGTATAGGTCGCGTAGCGTGCGCCGATATAGTCGCCGACCAGCTGCAGCTCGACGCCATCGGTGCGCAGCGTCGCCACCGTCTTGTTGAGCCACTCCGGCGAGCCCGGCACCTTCTTGCCCGCGGTCGGCACCACCGTCTGCGCCGCGCCGACGGTGTAATCGTCGTCGTAGCGCGAGTTGTTGTACGATAGTGCATTGTACAGCGAGAACGTGTCGCCGAAGCGGAGCGTGCCGGCAACGTCGACGCCGTCGGTGGTCACGCTGCCGACGTTGGCAAGGATCGTCGCGCCGCTCGCCACCGCGCTGATCGTCTGGGTCGGGCTGACGCCGAGCAGACGATTGGAGAAGTCGACGTGATAATAGCTGATCTGGCCCTCGAAGCCGGTGATTGGTCCGAGATCGAGCGCGCGGCGGGTGCGCACGCCGCCCTCATAGGTCCAGCTCGTCTCGGGCTTGGTCTGGTCCTTGAACGTTTCGAACAGGGTCTGGCTGCCCAGCGCGAAGGGTGACAGCCCCGCCGCTGCGCTCGTCTGGAACTGGCGGATGTTCTTCTGCGCGTTGACGAACACCTGCTCGCTCGCGGTGACGTCCCAGAGCACGCCGGCCTGCGGCAGGAACCATTCGTCGGTGTTGAGCCGGCCGACCGGCAGCTCGCGCGAGCCGGTGAACGAGCCCGGGATCGGCTGCACCGGCACCGCCTGGCGCGCCTTCTGGAACGTGCTCTTGAAGCCCGCCTGCACCAACAGCGTCGGCACGATCTGCCACGCGTCCTGGATGTGCGTCTGGATCTCCTCGACGCGCACCTCGCTGCCGTATTGCGTGATCAGCGGGTCGGCGTAGCTGTTGGGGCGGCGATAGACTGAGCTGGGGTCGTTGATATCGAAGGCGTACCAGCGGCGGTAACTCGACGAGCTCTGCCGCTCGTACCAGCCGCCCAGCTCGATCTGGTGGTTGCCGAGCTCGACCTTGAGCGTCGACAGGCCCCCATAGCGGTCGATGCGATACTCGGTGGTGCGCGTCGCCAGCCCCGAGTTGCCGAAGATCGTCGACAGCCGCGCGAGATTGGCCGGCGAGGTCGGGCTGCTCCCCGCGGCGCCCGGGTAATAGAAGGAGAATAGCAGCGGCAGGCCGGCGGCGGTGATCGGGCCGGCGATGATGCCGACACCGTCATTGTGGTGGAAATAGACCTGGTTCGACCAGGTCGCCCGGTCGGTCGCGCGCCAGTCGTATTTGGCGTAGCCGAGATAATCGGTGCGCAGCGCGCCGCCGTAATAATTGCTATAGTTGTTGCCTGCCGCGGCGTAGCTCGCCGCGCCGTTGTAGGCGTACTGGTTATTGAAATATTTGAGCGTATTGGCAAGGTCTGAGTAGAGGAACGGACGGATATAGGGCTGAAACGTCTGGTTCGCCGCGACGACGGTGGCGTCCTCATTGGGCTCGGTCTTGTCCGAATAAGCGAAATAGGCGGTCAGCTTGCCGCGGCTGTCGTCGTGGACCAGCTTGGCATTGCCCTGCCAGCCGTTCTGATAGCCGTTGAAGTCCCACGCCCGCGCGCGCTGGCGCACGCCCGAGACATAGAGCCGCGTGTTCTGCCCGATGTCGCCGCTGTCGAGGCGGAGGTAGGAGCGAGTCGCCTGATAGCTGCCGACGGTCTGCGCCGCGGTGAGGCCGAAGTCGGCGCGCGGGTCGCTCGAGAAGGTGTCGATCGTGCCGCCGAGATTGCTGGTGGAGGCGGTGCCGAGATCGCCCGCGCCCGAGGCGAGCGTGACGCGGCCGACATTCTCCGAAATGATCGCGCGCTGCGGGCTCAGCCCGTTGTAATTGCCGTATTGCTGATCGCCGAGCGGGACGCCGTCGAGCGTGTAGCCGAGCTGCTGCGCGTTGAAGCCGTGGATGAAGAGCGAGATGTTCTGCTCGTTGTTGCCCCACGGATCGGCGGTCAGATAGGTCACGCCGGGCAGCGTCTGGAGCGCCTTGAGCGGGCTGATGCCGGGCAGGATCTTCTGGATCTCGACGCTGCCGATCTGCGTGACCGAGCGAGTGACCGCGCCGGTGACGACGACGTCGGTCGCCGCGGTGTCGTCGCTCGTCGCCGGGTCGGCGCCTGCACCGGGTGCGGGGTCCGCCGGCGCGGCCGCGGCGGTGGCAGGCGCAGCGCCGGTGCCGTCGCGCACGATCTGCAACTCCTGCGCCGCGGCGGGCGCGATCGGGAGGACAAGCGCGAGCGCGGCAGCGCCCGTGAGCAGCATCGTACGGTTCATGTGATCGTTCCCCAGCGGGCGCTGATCCGCCCGTCTGCGGCGCGCTGTGCGATCGTCATCTTGCAACGCGATGACGTTACTGGGTCAATTCAATGACATGCGCTGGATGGGGCCTGGGGTGGCACTTCGTTCTTACTTCCGTCATCCCGAACTTGCTTCGGGATCCACCGCGCCGCGTCCTCAGGGGGTGCGGCGCTTGCGATACAGTGGATCCTGAAACGAGTTCAGGATGACACCAACAACGGCATGAGCGGTGAGAGCCCCTTCCCTCAGACCGCCGCGGTGATCGCCTTGAGGTCGACGATCGGGCGCGCGCCGAAATGCTGGATCACCTCGGCGGCGCAGATCGCACCCAGCGTCAGCGACGACTCGAGCGACTTGCCGCGCGCCTGGCCGAACAGGAAGCCCGCCGCGAACAGGTCGCCCGCGCCGGTCGTGTCGACCACCTTGTCGATCGGCTGCGCCGGCACCGTCACGCGCTCCTCGCCCGCGATCGCGGTGGCGCCGCGCTCGCTCAGCGTGACGACGACCAGCGGCACCTTGTCCTTCACCGCCGCGATCGCCGCCTCGACGTCGCCCGTCTCGGTCAGCGACATGATCTCCGCCTCGTTGGCGAAGAGCAGGTCGATCAGCCCGACGTCGATCAGCTCATGGAAGGCGGCGCGGTGGCGGTCGATCACGAACTCGGCGGAGAGCGTGAACGCCACCTTGCGCCCCGCCGCGCGTGCGACGTCGATCGCGGCGCGCATCGCCGCGCGCGGCTCCTCCGGATCCCACAGGTAGCCTTCGAGATAGAGGTAGCGCGCGTCGGCGATCAGCGCGCGGTCCAGCGCCGCCTCGGGGAGATAGTGCGAGGCGCCGAGGAAGGTGTTCATCGTCCGCTGGCCGTCGGGGGTCACGAAGATGAGGCAGCGGCCGGTGGTCGGCGCGCCGGCGCGGGCGGGGGTGTCGAAGCGGATCCCGGCAGCGCGGATGTCGTGCGCGAAGACGTCCCCGAGCTGGTCGTCGGCGACTTGGCCGATGAACGCGCAGGACGCGCCCAGCGCCGCCATGCCCGCGATCGTATTCGCCGCCGAGCCGCCCGACACTTCCTGCCCCGGCCCCATCTTGGCGTAGAGCGCGTCCGCTTCGTCAGGCGAGAAGACCAACGCCATCGCGCCCTTGGTCATGCCGTTGTCGGCGACGAAGGTGTCGCTCGCCGGCGAGAGGATGTCGACGATCGCGTTGCCGATCGCGACGACGTCGTAGGTCGGTTCGGCTTGGGGGCGGGGTGCGGTCAAAGGGGTTGGTCCTGCTGTCCGGGAAAGCGCCCGCCTATCCGCCGACCGCGGCTTGCGCAACCGCGGCGGACGGCGCATCGCTGCACGACGATGCTGCGCGCGCTGCTGCTCTCGATCGGTCAGCTCGGCGACCCGCCGGTGGTGCGCGTGCTGGCGCAGTCACTGGCGGTGACGCTGGCGCTGTTCGCCGCGCTGGCGCTCGGCCTGTGGTGGCTGGTCGACGCCGCGCTGGCGGGCTGGACCTATCACGGAGCGATGGCGGGGCTGGCCGCGATCGTGGTGACCGCCCTCGCCTTCTGGCTGCTGTTCCGCGCGATCGCGATCCTCGTGGTCGGGCTGTTCGCCGACCGGATCGTGGCCGCGGTGGAGCGACGCCACTACCCCGCCGCGGCGGCGAGCGCGCGCGAGGTGCCGCTGGCGCGCGGGCTGGCGATGGGGCTCGGCTCGGCGGCGCGCTTCGTCCTGGTCAACCTCGTGCTGCTGCCGGTCTATCTCGCGCTGCTCGTCACCGGGGTCGGCACCGCGGCGCTGTTCTTCCTGGTCAACGCCTGGCTGCTCGGGCGCGATCTCGGCGACATGGTCGCAGCGCGCCACCTGCCCCGCGCGGCGATGCGAGACTGGCGCACGGCGACCGCGGGGCGGCGCTTCGTGCTGGGGCTTGCGGGCACCGCGCTGTTCGTGGTTCCGCTGCTCAACATCCTCGCGCCGGTGCTCGGCGCGGCGATGGCGACCCACCTCTACCACGGAGCCCGCCGATGATCCCGCCCCGCCGTCTCGCCGCGCTGCTCGCCGCGCTCGCGGCCGCGGGCTGTACCGCGACGGCGCCGACCACCGCGCCGCGGCCGCAGCCGGTCGCGGCCGCGCTGCCCAGCGTGGGGCTGGAGAGCGTGATCGGGCAGAACGCCGCGGCGCTGGTACGCAGCTTCGGCCCGCCCGACGCCGACGTGCGCGAGGGCACCGCGCGCAAGCTGCAATTCTCCAGCGCGATCTGCATCCTCGACGCATACCTGTACCCGCCCAGCGGGGGCGGCGAGGCCAAGGTGACCTGGGCCGACTCGCGTCAGCGCGACGGCCGCGCGATCGACCGTGCCAGCTGCGTCGCGGCGCTGACCCGGCGCGAGGGGGGTAAGTAGCGGCGGTCGAGCGTCAGCGAGGCAGGCGATAGAGACGCCTTACCCGCCGTCGTCGCCCACGCAGATCCTCCCCGGCACGGGGAGGGGAACCATGCGAAGCATGGTGGAGGGGGGGCTTCCACAAGCGCTGCACTGTGGGGAGAACCCCCTCCACCACCGCTTCGCGGCGGTCCCCCTCCCCGCTAGCGGGGAGGATCGGCGTGGCGCAGCCCAAGCCCCCCTCCCCGCTAGCCCTGGCGCGCGCGCTCGCCTAGGCTCGTCCGCGACAAGGGGGCGTCGGGTGGCGGATAACGAGATCGCGGTCAGCGCCGAGGCGCTGGTGAAACGCTACGGCGAGCGACGCGTGGTCGACGGGGTCGATCTCGCGGTGCCCGCGGGCGCGATCTACGGCGTGCTCGGCCCCAATGGCGCGGGCAAGACCACGACGCTGCGCATGCTGCTCGGCATCATCGAGCCCGATTCCGGCCGGCGTCGCCTGCTCGGCAGCGATGCCCCGCGCGACGTCGGCGACCGCGTCGGCTATCTGCCCGAGGAGCGCGGACTCTACCCCTCGATGACCGCGCGCGAGGCGATCGCGTTCATGGGTGCCATGCGCGGGCTCGACTGGCGCACCGGGCGCGCGCGCGCCGCAGCGCTGCTCGACTCGAGCGGGCTGGGTCACGCGATCGACAGCAGGATCCGCAAACTGTCCAAGGGCATGGCGCAGCTCGTCCAGCTGCTCGGCGCGATCGTCCATCAGCCGGACCTCCTGGTGCTCGACGAACCCTTCTCCGGGCTCGACCCGGTCAACCAGGATCGGCTTGAGCTGCTGATCCGTGCCGAACAGGCGCGCGGCGCGACCATCCTGTTCTCCACCCATGTCATGCAGCATGCGCAGCGGCTGTGCGACCGGCTCGCGATCATCGCACGCGGCCAGCGCCGCTTCGAGGGCACGGTGGACGCGGCGCGCGCGCTGCTACCGCAACAGGTCCGCTACATGCCGCATCGCGCCGACCCGGCGATCGCGCGGTTACTGCCCGCGGACGCGCGCGCGGAGGGCGGGGGCTGGCGATTCGAGCTGCCGCCGGAAGGGATTGAGGCAGTGCTGACGCGGCTGATCGCGGCGGGGCACGGGATCGCCGAACTGTCGATCGAGCGGCCCGGGCTGCACGAGGCGTTCGTCCGCGTCGTCGGCGACGCGAAGGCGCGCGCATGACGCCGCTGCGCCGCTACCTCCGTCAGACGCTGACGATCGCGCGGCGTGATTTCGTCGCCACGGTGTTCACCCCGATCTTCCTGCTGTTCCTGTTCGCGCCGCTGTTCATGGCGTCGTTCGGCGCGGTCGGCAGCCTGGGCGCGGCGAGCGCAACCGACAGTTCGGCCGCGCGCACGCGACTGGTGGTGCTGCTTCCCACAACCGAGGCGGCCGCGGTGCTCCAGGCGGACGCGCGCTGGCGTGCCGCCGACGGGCATTCGTCGCGACCGCAGCTCGAACCGCGGCGCATCGACGATGCCCCGGCGCGTCAGGCGGCGGCGCTGATCGCGACCCGCGCGCGCGACGGCGACGCTGTTGACGTCGCCGCGGTGCTCTACGGCACGCTCGACCGGCCGGCAGTACGTTACGCCGCGGGTGAGCGCAGCAGTGCGCGCTACCTGGCGGTGCTGGCGCGCGACGCTGCGCTCACGATGCGCGCCGGTCGCGACGGACCGCGCGCGGCGACGCTGACCACGGTCCGCACCGCCGCACCGTCGCAGGGCGTGCGCAAGACCACCGGCTTCTTCGCCACCTTCGGGATCTTCTTCCTCACGCTCTTTCTCTCCGGCCAGGTCGTCGGCACGATGGCGGAGGAGCGCAACAACAAGGTCATCGAGGTGCTTGCCGCGGCGGTTCCGCTGGAAAGCGTGTTTCTGGGCAAGCTGGTCGGCATGTTCGGCGTGGCGCTGCTGTTCGTCGGCTTCTGGGGCGTGGTGATCAGCCAGATCGGCGCGCTGCTGCCGGGCGATCTGGGCGCGGGTGTCGGGGCGCTTCAGCCCGCTGTCGGCGCGGGCTGGTTCGCGTTGCTGTTCGGGGGCTATTTCACCATGGCCTATCTGCTGCTCGGCTCGGTGTTCCTCGGCGTCGGCGCGCAGGCCGCGACGATGCGCGAGATCCAGATGCTGTCGCTGCCGATCACGATCGTCCAGGTCGCGATGTTCGCGCTGTCGTCCGCGGCGGTGTCGCATCCCGACAGCTGGGTGGCGACCGCCGCGCAGCTGTTCCCGCTCTCCTCGCCCTTCGCCATGGCGGGCCGCGCGGCGAGCGACGCAACGCTGTGGCCGCACGCCGCCGCCCTGGCGTGGCAGGCGCTGTGGGTGGCGATCTTCATCACCGTCGGCGCGCGCCTGTTCCGCCGCGGCGTGCTCCAGTCCGGCAACCCCAAAACGGCGTGGAAGCGGCTGTTCGCGCAACGCTAAACGGCGCCTGCGGGCGGTCGTATACGACACCGCCGCTGTCGCTTTTATGCAACGCCTTTCCAGAGTGTTGCGCTGCGGAACGAAAGCGCTTCCCGCTGTCATGCAACAGACATAATCGGAGACCATCGGCGCGCCCAACGACGACGAATTCCGTCGCGCACTTGGCATAGCGCCACAGGGGACTTCATCCGATGCGAAACAACCTTCTCATGGGCGCGGCGCTGGTCGCGCTGGTCGCGCCCGCCACCGCGATGGCGCAGGAAACCACGTCGACGATCCGTGGCCTCGTCACCGCCGAGGGGGCGCCTGTCGCGGGTGCGAGCGTGACGATCGTCAACGTGCCGACCGGCGCGCGCTCCACCGCCACCACCGACGCAAGCGGCGGCTTCACCGCGAGCGGCCTGCGCGCGGGGGGCCCTTACACGGTTTCGGTCACCGCCGCCGGCTATGCCTCGGCGCAGGTCACCGACATCAACACCACCGTCGCGCAGACCTTTGAGCTGCCGATCGAACTCGCGGCTGAGGGAGCTGCGGGGGGCGACATCGTCGTGACCGCCGCCAGCCTGCCGAGCGCGCGCTCGCTGTCGCAGGGACCGGCGACGGTACTCAACGCCGAGCAGATCGCTAATGTCGCGACCGTCAACCGCGACATCCGCGATCTCGAGCGGCGCGACCCGTTCGCGCGACTTGATGACACGCCCAGCGGCGGTCGCTCGGTGTCGTTCGCGGGCCAGAACGCACGCTTCAGCCGGTTCTCGGTCGACGGCGTACCGATCACCGATAACTTCGGCCTCAACACCGATGGTCTGCCGAGCCGCCGTTCGCCGATTCCGCTCGATGCGATCGGCCAGTTTCAGGCGAAGATCGCGCCCTATGACGTGCGCGAGGGCAATTTCACCGGCGGCGCGGTCAACCTCGTGCTCCGCTCCGGCACCAACAATTTCCAGGGCACCGGCTTCTACGCGCAGCAGACCGACGGGCTGACCGGAGAGCGCACCAAGGATCTTCGGGTCACGCTCCCCAAGTACAAGCAGGAGAATTACGGCGCCGAACTGTCCGGCCCGATCATCAAGGACAAGTTGTTCTTCATGGTCGCGGGCGAGCGCATCCGCGGCGGCTTCCCGCAGCAGCAGGGCCCGAGCGACGCGAACGCCGGCATCGCGATTCCGAACCTCAGCCTGGCGCAGGTTAACCAGGTGATCGACATCGCCCAGTCGCGCTACAATTACGCCGCGGGCGGCGTGGTGACCGACTCGGGCGACAAGGACGACCGTCTCGTCGGCAAGCTCGACTGGAACATCGCAGACGGGCAGCGCTTTGCGCTGACCGGCACCTATGCGAAGGACGAGATCAACATCAACTCGTCCAACACGTTCACCACGGCGAGCCCGACCACCGGGCTGAGCCTCGCGTCGAACAATTACATCTCGGGCAACCGGCTGTGGACCGTCGTCGGTCAGCTCAACTCCGACTGGACCGACGAGATCTCGACCGAAGTCCGCGGCTTCTACAAGGACTATGAGCGTCTCGCCGAGCCGCTGCTGGGGCGCGGCTTTGCGCAGTTCCGTGTCTGCGTCGCGCCGACCTCAGACCGCGCCGCCGCGGGTGCGGCCAACAATGCTTCGACCCAATGCCCGGCCAATTCCTCGATCGTGTCGATCGGCCCGGACAATTCGCGCCAGACCAACGAGCTGACCTCGAACACCTGGGGCGGACTGGTGCAGCTGCGCTACAACAAGGGCGCGCACGACCTGCGCCTGTTCACCGAGGTGCAGAGCACCCGCGTGTTCAACTCGTTCCTGCAGAACAGCGCGGGCAATTATTACTTCGACTCGCTGGCTGATTTCGCCGCAGGCAACGCGCAGTCGCTCGGCTATGGCAACGCGATCCCGTCGCTCAACCCGGACGATGCCGCAGCGCGCTTCAGCTATCAGCAGTTCACGTTCGGCATCCAGGACAATTGGCGCGTCACCGACACCTTCGATATCTCCTACGGCGCGCGCTACGACCTGTACGCGGGTCACACCTTCCCGACGTTCAACAGCAACTTCGCGAGCCGCTACGCCAATGGCGCGGTGGTACGCGGCGAGCAGACCACGATCGGCGGCAACAACGCCTACATCAACGGCCTGGGCGTCTTCCAGCCGCGCGTCGGCTTCAGCTGGCGCCCGGACAGCCGGCTGACGCTGCGCGGCGGCGGCGGCATCTTCGCCGGCGGCACCCCCGACGTCTATGTGTCGAACAGCTTCTCGAACACCGGCGTGCTCAGCAATTCGGTTTCAATCACGCAGCTCAACAACGGCGCGTTCAACGGCAACCAGGGGGCGCTGCCCGCTGGGGTCGGCGCGGCAGCGCTCCAGGGCGTCACCGGTACGGGCATCGCCACGTCGGTGAACCAGTATCTGCTCAACGGCACCGTGTCGCAGAACGCCACCACCAACGCGCTCGATCCCAACTTCAAGATCCCGAGCCAGTGGCGCTCGACGCTGAGCGCCGACTATCGCTTCGACATCCCGGGCGGTGAGCTGACGATCGGTGCCGACGGCCTGTTCATCGGCGTGCGCGATCAGGTGTATTTCACCGACCTGCGCTCGCAGCCGGTCACCGGCGCGTTCGCGCTGACGCCCGATGGCCGCCAGCGCTACCGCCCAGTGACGACCTTGGCCAACGGGCTGCCGAACTATTCGGACACAGGCTCCGACATCCTGCTGACCAACACCAACAAGGGGCGCAGCTGGATCGGCGTCGCGCGCTTCGACGCGCGTTGGGACTTCGGCCTCGCCGCTTACGGCAGCTTCACCTATCAGGACGTGAAGGACCAGGCGCCGGCGACGTCGTCGACCGCGAGCTCGAACTATAGCAATGGCGCGTTCGTCGATCCGAACAACGTGTCGTACGGCGTGTCGAACGACCAGGTGCAGTACCAATTCAAGTACGGTCTCACCTTCGATCACGCCTTCTTCGGCAACGCCAAGACGCAGATCGCACTCTTCGGCGAGACCCGCAGCGGCCGCGCCTACAGCTACACGTTCAACGATCAGGTTCCCTCGGGCTCGCGCAGCGCCAACTTCGGCACGATCGGGACGGCGACGCGTTACCTACTGTACGTTCCCACCTTTGGCGGTGACTCGAAGGTCTCGTACGGCAGTGCGGCGCAACAGCAGCAGATCGAGGGCTATTTCCGCGCGCAGGGCCTCGGCAAGTATCAGGGCAAGATCGCGCCGCGCAACTCGGCGCGTTCGCCCTGGTTCACCCGGCTAGACCTCCACCTTGCGCAGGACATCCCGACCTTCGTCGGCGCCTCGCGCGTGCAGGTGTTCGCGGACATTGAGAACTTCACCAACCTGCTCAACCGCAAGTGGGGCCAGATCTCGGAATACGTGTTCCCGTACAACGTCGCGCCGGTCCGCGTGACGTGTCTCCAGGCGCCGGTCGCGACCGGCGCGGCGGGGGTGCAGACCACCACCACGGGTCAGGCCTGCGGCCAGTATCGCTACACCCCGGCGGCCACCGACGCGGCGGGCAATTTCGTTGCGCCGACCCAAACGGTGTACGGTCGCCAGTCGCTCTACACGATCCGGCTGGGCGCGCGCTTCAGCTTCTGATCACGCGACGCGTTCACGGCGAGGCCGCCACCCCCTGCCGGGGTGGCGGCCTTCCTTTTTGCGCCAAGCGGTTCGCGGGTGTAGAGGGGGGGCGATGGCGACCTCCGCGACCCAAGCGCCCACCGCGTCCCCCAGCCCCGCTTCCTCCTCTACCAGCGCCGCGAGCCCGGCGCGCCAGCTGTTCGTGCGCCCCTTCTTCGAGGACAAGGCAGCGGCCTTCTGGAAACTCCAGGCGGCGGGCTGGACCGGCTATCTGCTGCTCCGCTCGGTTTCGTCGCTGTCGGTCAGCTTCACGCTGAAGTCGATCGTGCCAGTGATCATCGAGTCGATCGTCGGCTATTGCATCACCTTGCTGCTCTCGACGCTGTACGGCTTCTATCGACGGCTGCCGCGCGTCACCGGCATCATGCTGTCGATCTTCACACTCTCGGCCGCGACCTTCCTCTACGCCACCCTCGACGCTTTCTCGTTCAGTCTGATCAAGCTCGCCGCGCCGGGGATCGACCTGTCGGTGCTGCTGGCGACGCTGTTCCTCAATTTCACCGTGCTGGCGGGCTGGTCGGCGCTGTACTTCGGGATCAATTTTTATCTGATCGTCGAGGATCAGATCGATCAGATGGAGCATCTCGAGAACCAGGCCTCGAGCGCGCAGCTGGCGATGCTGCGCTACCAGCTCAACCCCCACTTCCTGTTCAACACGCTCAACTCGATTTCCACGCTGGTGCTGCTCAAGCAGACCGAGCGCGCCAACGCGATGCTGTCGCGGCTCGCCTCGTTCCTGCGCTACACGCTCGCCAACGAGCCCACTGCGCACGTCACCGTCGCGCAGGAGGTGGAGACGCTGAAGCTGTATCTCGAGATCGAGAAGATGCGTTTCGAGGAGCGGCTGCGCCCCAAGTTCGACGTCGACCCGGCGGTCGAGAAGGCGCGGCTGCCGTCGCTGCTGCTCCAGCCGCTGGTGGAGAATGCGATCAAATATGCGGTCACGCCGCAGGAGGACGGGGCCGAAATCTGCGTCACCGCGCGGCTCGTCGGCGACAGGGTGCTGCTCGGCGTATCCGACACCGGACCGGGTTTGATGCCGACCAAATCGCGGCCAAGCCTTTCCACCGGCGTTGGCATCGCCAATATCAGGGAGCGGCTGGCACAGGCCTACGGGCCGGACCACCGCTTCGATGTGCGGGCCATGCCGACGGGCGGGTTCGGGGTCGAGATTGAGATCCCGTACCAGCGCGACGTACCGAATAGAGAGGTGTGATGAGCATTCGTACCATCCTCGTCGACGACGAGCCGCTTGCGATCCAGGGGCTCGAGCTCCGGCTGGCGGCGCACGACGACGTCGAGATCATCGCCAAGTGCCAGAACGGGCGCGAGGCGATCAGCGCGATCAAGACCCACAAGCCCGACCTCGTCTTCCTCGACATCCAGATGCCGGGCTTCGACGGCTTCTCGGTGGTGCAGGGGCTGATGGACGTCGAGCCGCCGCTCTTCGTCTTCGTCACCGCCTATTCCGACCATGCGATCCGCGCCTTCGAGGCGCAGGCGACCGATTATCTCATGAAGCCGGTCGAGGAGGCTCGGCTTGCCGACACGCTCGACCGCGTGCGCCAGCGCCTGTCCGAGCGCCAGAGCGTCGGCGAGGCGGAGAAGCTGAAGGAGGTGCTCGCCGAACACGCTCCCCAGGCTGCCGCCGAGATGGGCGATGGCGGCGGCGACTCGGTCAACGCCAGCCGCTTCGAGAAGATGATCAACATCAAGGATCGCGGCCAGATCTTCCGCGTCGACGTCGACACGATCGAGCGGATCGACGCCGCGGGCGATTACATGTGCATCTACACCGGGGACAACACGCTGATCCTGCGCGAGACGATGAAGGACCTCGAGAAAAGGCTCGATCCGCGCCGGTTCCAGCGCATCCACCGCTCCACCATCGTCAACCTCGACCTCGTCAAGCAGGTCAAGCCGCACACCAACGGCGAGTGTTTCCTGGTGCTCGACTCGGGCGCGAGCGTGAAGGTGAGCCGCAGCTACCGCGACGTGGTGGCGCGCTTCGTCCATTGAGCGACGCGCCCGTCCGCGTCGACGCGCTCTACCGCTTCGCCCGGCTCGACGACCCGCACGCGTTGCGTGGCCCGCTGCTGGAGATCGCGCGCGCCGGTGGCGTGCGCGGCACGCTGCTGCTCGCGAGTGAGGGGGTGAACGGTACCGTAGCGGGGGCGCCGGACGCACTCGACCGGCTGCTCGCGCCGATCCGCGCGCTGACCGGCGGCACTTTGTCGCTCAAGCACAGCTGGGCCGACGACTCGCCCTTCCACCGGCTCAAGGTGAAGGTGAAGCGTGAGATCGTGACGATGGGCGAGCCGGTCGATCCGCTCACCGAGGCGGGCTGCTACGTCGCGCCGTCCGAGTGGAACGCGCTGATCGACGATTCCGCCACGCTCGTGATCGACACGCGCAACGCCTATGAGGTGCGCGTCGGCACCTTCGCCGGCGCGGTCGACCCGGGCACCGCGAGCTTCGCCGACTTCCCCACCTGGTTCCGCGCCCACCGCGACACGCTGCTGGCGGGGAAGACGCGCGTGGCGATGTTCTGCACCGGCGGGATCCGCTGCGAGAAGTCGACCGCCCTGCTCAGGCGCGAGGGCGTCGAGCAGGTCCACCATCTCGACGGCGGCATCCTGCGCTATCTCGAGGAGGTGCCCGCGGCGGAGAGCCGCTGGTCGGGCGAGTGTTTCGTGTTCGACCAGCGCGTCGCGGTTGGCCACGGTCTCACGCCGGGGACTCACCTGCTGTGCCACGCCTGCCGCATGCCGGTGAGCCCGTCGGATCGCGCCTCACCGTTGTACGTGGAGGGGGTGAGCTGTCCCGCCTGCCACGACTCGCGCGACGACGCGCAGCGCGCCGGCTATGCCGAGCGCCACCGCCAGCAGCGGCTCGCCGAGTCGCGCGGCGAGGAACATGTCGGGCGGCAGTCCGAGGCGTGATGCTGGCGGGTGATCGCTCCGGCGGGCGGCGGCGATGGCGCTTAATCGCGCTGCTGATCGGCAGCCTGGCCTATTGGCTGCTCGTCTGCCGCATCGACGATGTCGCGGAGCCGTGGGACGGCAGGAACTACTGGCGGCTCTGGTATCCGGCGTCGGTCGCGGTGGCGGCGCTCGCCGGGTGCTGGTTGCGGCAGCGCGGCTGGAGCGCCGGGGTGATCGTCACCTTCGCGCAGTGGCCTGTCATGTGGCTGACCAGCCGTCAGCCGACGATCTCGCCCATCGCGCCGCTGATGCTCGCGGCGCTGGCGCTCATTCCGATCGCTGTCGCCACGCTGGCCGCTGGGTGGCGCGGCCGGTCGCCTGTCGGATCGAACTAGGGCGGAGAAGGGTGAGGTCTACCGCCGCCCCACCCAACCCACCTTTCCGCCCCGCCCGCGATCGGGTAGACGCGCGCGCATGCTCAACCTCAACGGCATCACCGTGCGCCTCGGCGGGCGCACGATCCTCGACGGCGCGACCGCGGCGCTGCCGCCCGGCAGCCGCGTCGGCCTGATCGGACGCAACGGCGCGGGCAAGTCGACGCTGGTGCGCGTCATCGCCGGCCAGCTCGAGCCCGACGACGGTTCCGCGGACATGCCCAAGGGCGCGCGGCTCGGCTATATCGCGCAGGAAGCACCCGCCGGAGACGCCACGCCGTTCGACACAGTGATTGCCGCCGACCTCGAGCGCGCGGCGCTGATGCTCGAGAGTGAGACCTGCGAGGACCCGGACCGGCTCGGTGACGTCTATGAGCGGCTGATCGCGATCGACGCCTATACCGCCCCTGCGCGCGCGGCGCAAATTCTGATCGGCCTCGGCTTCGACGAGGAGATGCAGCAGCGCCCGCTCGACAGCTTCTCGGGCGGGTGGAAGATGCGCGTCGCGCTGGCGGCTCTGCTCTTCTCGCAGCCCGACCTGCTGCTGCTAGACGAGCCCTCGAACCACCTCGACCTCGAGGCGGTGATGTGGCTGGAGGACTTTCTCAAGGGCTATCCGGCGACGATCGTCGTGGTGAGTCACGAGCGCGACTTCCTCAACAATGTCGTCGACCATATCCTCCACCTACAGGGGGGCAAGATCACGCTCTACCCGGGCGGCTATGACGCGTTCGAGCGCCAGCGCGCCGAGCGCATGGCACAGCTCGAGGCGGCGCGCGCCAACCAGGCGGCGCAGCGCGAGAAACTGCAGTCGTACATCGCAAAGAACTCGGCCCGCGCCTCCACCGCCAAACAGGCGCAGAGCCGGCAGAAGATGCTCGCCAAGATGCAGCCGATCGCAGAGATGGCGAACGACCCGACCCTGTCGTTCGGCTTCCCCGATCCGAGCGAGCTGCGGCCGCCGCTGATCACGCTCGATCTCGCCAGCGTCGGCTATAACGCGACCCCGATCCTCAAGCGGCTCAACCTGCGGCTCGATCCCGACGACCGCGTCGCGCTGCTCGGGCGCAACGGCAACGGCAAGACCACGCTGGCACGGCTGCTCGCGGCGCAGCTGACCCCGCTGGAGGGCGCGATGAACGCGACCCCGAAGATGAAGGTCGGCTATTTCACCCAGTATCAGGTGGAAGAGCTCGACACCGACGACACGCCGCTCGAGCATATGACGCGCATCATGAAGGGCGCGACGCCCGCGGCGGTGCGCGCGCAGCTCGGCCGCTTCGGCTTCTCGGGCGACAAGGCGACCACGAAGGTGGGCAAGCTCTCGGGCGGCGAGCGCGCGCGGCTGGCGCTGGCGCTGATCACGCGCGAGGCGCCGCACCTGCTGATCCTCGACGAGCCGACCAACCACCTCGACGTCGACGCGCGCGAGGCATTGGTGCAGGCGCTCAACGCTTACTCGGGCGCGGTGGTGCTGGTCAGCCACGATCGCCACATGCTCGAGCTCACCGCCGACCGGCTGGTGCTGGTCGACGAGGGCACCGCGCGCGAGTTCGACGGCAGCCTCGACGATTACATCGCCTTTGTGCTCAAGGGCGATCCCGCCAAGCCGGGGATGAGCAAGGCCGAGCGGAAGGCCGACAAGAAGGCCGCGGCGGAGCGGCGCGACCGCGACGCCGCGCTGCGCAAGACCGTCCGCGAGCTGGAGGCGGAGATCGCGCGGCTCACCGCGGAGCGCTCAGGGATCGAGCGCGCGATGGCCGACCCGAGCGGCGCCGACCCGCGCTGGCGGGGCAAGGCGATGGGCGAGCTGAGCCGGATGCGCGGCGACGTCCAGGCGGTGCTCGACACGGTCGAGCTGCGCTGGATGGAGGCGAGCGAGACGCTGGAGAGCGCCAACTGAGGGGAGCCTAGATCCTCCCGTGAAAGGGGAGGTGGCGAGGCCGTGTCCCCGGGACACGACCTTGGCCTGCCGGAGGCAGACCGAAGCCCGCGCTGGCAGAGCGCAGCGCTAACGGAGGAGTGCCGCGGCCGGCGCGTGTCGCGCGGCTCGCCAGCGTCGCCACCCCTCCACACGTCCTTCGGGCGCGGTCCCCCTCCACTTGCAAGGGAGGATCTAAGAGGGCCTTGCAGCCGAAGCTTACTCCGACTCGCCCTCGGTCGCTTCCTCCTCGCCCTTTACGCCGCGCTCGAACCACGCCTCGACCGGCCCGGTGAGCTTGATCGTCAGCGGGCGACCGTGGCGATCGACCTTCTTGCCGAGCGCGACACGGATCCAGCCCTCGGAGATGCTGTATTCCTCGACGTCCCGGCGCTCGACGCCCTTGAAGCGGATGCCGACGCCGCGCTGGAGCGCGGCCTGGTCGAAGTGCGGGCTCGACGGGTCGATCGAGAGATGGTCGGGGGGCGTGTCGGTCATGGCGCGGCGCCATGCCGCAGAACGCGCGCGCAGGCCACCAAAAAACGGCGCGGGATCGCTCCCGCGCCGCTCGAAGGGTCAGTAGCCGTAGCCGTAATGACCGGGTGCACGGTAGTAATCGCGATAGTAGCCGCGCGGTTCGTAATAATAGGCCCGCGGCGGCGGCGCATATTCGCGATAATAGACCCGCGGCGGCGGCGCTGGGTAATAGCCGCGGTTATAATAGCCGCGATCGGCATAATAGCCACGATCGTAGCGGTCGTAATAGCGATCGCGATTGTTGCTCGACGCGATCGCCGCGCCCAGCCCCAGCCCGATCACGCCGCCGATCAGCGCTCCCGTCGCGGCGTCACCGCCGCGGTCGCGATGGCGCCAGTAGCGCTGCGCCTCGGCGGGTGCGGCGCTGGTCAGCGCGGTCGCCGCCAAGGCGGTGGCAAGCCCCGCCTTTGTCCACAGTCCCGACATCTCAAGACCTCCTCAACTCGGTTCGCATGGTGGGTCCAACGCAGAATAATGCGAGCCTGTTGCGGGGCTTAGTCGAGTGGGGCTGAACCGGTGCGGAATGTGGCGTTCATCGGCCGTATAAGCGGGCGGGCGCGCGGGCTGCCGGTCGCGCGGAAGAGACGAGGAGCGACACTTAGTCCTCGTGCCGACGCGCCGCCGCAGGCGATGCGCCCGCGTCTCGCCATGCCGAGAAATGGACCGCAACATTTCACGATGCCGACACAATCGCGCCTTAGCGCGAGCCCCGCGGGGGGGGGAAACCGCATGGATCCAGGGGCCGACAGGGAGCCTCGCGCGACGATGGACCGGTGCGCCAACCAGCGCCGCGGCGTCGCCCCATGCCTCTTGCCGCGAACAGACAAGAGGACATCATGCGCTCACCGAAATCGTTCCTGCTCGCCACCGCCGCCACGGGCCTCGTCGCGCTCGCCCAGCCGGCGCTGGCGCAGACCGTGCCCGCCGCCGCGACCGACACCCCCGTCGCGAGCGACACGGGCGAGGGCCTCGGCGAGGTCGTGGTCACCGCGGAGCGCCGCAGCGAGTCGATCCAGCGCGTGCCCGTCTCGGTCGCGGTGGTCAGCGGCGACGACCTGCGCACCTTCCAGTCGGGCGGCGAGGACGCGCTGGCGCTCGCCGGCCGCGTCCCCGGCCTCTACGCCGAGACGACCACCGGGCGCATCTTCCCGCGCTTCTACATTCGGGGTCTCGGCAACATCGACTTTTATCTCGGCGCGTCGCAGCCGGTGTCGATCATCCAGGACGATATCGTGCTCGAGCACGTCGTGCTGAAGTCGAGCCCGGTCTTTGACGTTGCCGATATCGAGGTGCTGCGCGGCCCGCAGGGCTCGCTGTTCGGGCGCAACACCACTGCGGGCATCATCAAGTTCGACACGATCCGCCCGGGCCAGGCATGGAGCAGCCGCTTCAATGCTTCCTACGGCAGCTACAACACGGTTACCTTCGACGGCGGCGTCGGCGGGCCGATCGTGCAGGACAAGATCGCGATTCGCCTCTCCGGCCTGTACCAGCACCGCGACAATTGGGTCGACAACACGTTCACCGGCACCGGAGCGGACGGCACGCGCGGCGGGCGCGATCAGCTCGGCGGCTTCAACGAGCGCGATGCGCGGCTGCAGCTGCTGTTCACGCCCACCGAGGACCTGTCGATCAACGTCTCGGGTCACGCGCGCTCGTACGAAGGCACGTCGACGATCTTCCACCGCGGCGCGCTGCTGCGCGGGCAGAACAACATCAACCGCGAGCCGCGCGACCAGATCGCGCTCGACGAGGCCGACGGCAACCCGCAGGCCTACAAGACCTATGGCGGGTCGGTGAACGCCGCCTGGGATTTCGGCGCGGCGACCCTGACCTCAATCACCGGCTATGAGACCACCTCGGGCTACAGTCGCGGCGACACCGACGGCGGCGCCGCGGCCAATTTCGGTGGCGTCGGCTTCGGCCAGAGCGAGGGCCGCATCCGCGATCTCGATCAGTGGACGCAAGAGCTGCGCCTCGCCAGCAACGGCGACGGCGCGTTCAAGTGGCAGTTCGGCGGCTTCTATTTCGACAGCCGCGACGTCACCGATTTCTACCAGCGCGGCTATTTCCTGCTGCCGACCGCCACCGGCTACAATCCCAACAATTGGGTGCGGCTGCACAACGTCAACACCAGCTGGGCGGTGTTCGGCCAGGCGAGCTACCGCCTCGCCGACCGGCTGACGCTGACCGCCGGCGCACGCTACACCGAGGATGACAAACGCACCGAGCTGGTCCGCTCGGGCCGCAACGCGGCCGGCACCGTTGATACGTTCCCGGCGGGCGCGGCGCGCAGCGTCAAGCTGAGCGGCAAGGAGCCGAGCTGGGACGCGTCCGCGCTATACGAGCTCGACGCCAACAACAGCCTCTACGCACGCGTCGCGCGCGGCTTCCGCGGGCCGACGATCCAGGGGCGCTCGGCGGTGTTCAACACGCCCTTCACCACCGCCGACTCGGAGACGATCATGTCGTACGAGGCGGGGGTCAAGTCGCGGCCGTTCAGCAACCTGCGCTTCAACGCCACCGCCTTCACCTATCGCGTCGACGACATCCAACTCAACGGCAACGACGCCAACGGCAACGGCGTGCTGTTCAACGCCGATCACGCCAATGCTTATGGGGTAGAGGCGGAGCTGGAGTGGCGGCCGATCCGCAACATCACCTTCTCGCTCGGCGGCAGTGCGATCCACACCGAGATCAAGGACAAGCGCGTCTACGCGCAGGTCTGCGCCTTCGGCGGCGTCGTCACCTGCACGGTCGAGGATCCGACGATCACGCGCGCCATCTTCGGCGCGCCCGCGGTGCTCGCGCAGATCGACGGCAACCCGCTGCCCAATGCACCGCGCTGGCAGCTCGACGCCGCGGTCCGTTATGACATCCCGCTGACGAACAACGGCAATCTGTTCGTTTCGAGCGATCTCAACGTGCAGGGCTACACCAATCTGGTGCTCTACAAGACGCGCGAGTTCTACGCCGACGGCAATCTCGAGCTCGGGCTCAAGCTGGGCTACACCACCAGTGACGGGAAGTATGAGATCGCCGCGTTCGCGCGCAATCTTACCGACGAGAAGAACCTCAAGGGCGTGATCGAGAATTACAACGCCGCCGTGTTCAACGAGCCGCGCGTGGTGGGCATCTCACTCGCCGGCCGCTTCAACTGAATATGATGCGGGAGGGGGCGCCGGCTCCCTCCCGGTCTGCACGCTTCGGGTGATCGACGCCCACCCGTGACCGTCACGCCGGCGTAGGCCGGGGTGACAGTATCCCAAGTAACGCCCTCCCCCGCTCCTGTCACAAGGTCGCAACCCAGTCCGGCAGCTCGCCGAGCCGCGCAAGCTGGCGGAAGCGCGGGTGCGCCGCCGGTGCCGCGGCGGCCTCGTGGCTCCACGCCAGCGGCTGGGGAATGTACGCGCCCCAAGCCCCCGCCTCCAGCGCGGGCAGCACGTCCGAGCGCATCGAGTCCCCTGCCATCACCGCGCGTTCGGGCGCGCAGCCGTAGCGGTGGAAGACGCGGACGAATGTGTCGGCGCTCTTGTCGCTGACGATCTCCACGCCGGTGAACAACTGCCCCAATCCAGATGCGGCGAGCTTCACCTCCTGGTGGAGTAGGTCGCCCTTCGTCACCAGCACCAGTCGTGCCGCGGCGGCGAGTCGCTCCAGCGTGTTCGCGACGTCGTCGAGCAACTCGACCGGGTGGTCCAGCAAGGTGCGCCCGATCTCGAGCAGCCGTCGCACGCTCGCGGCCGGCAGCTGATCGCCGGCGAGCTCGAGCGCGGTCTCGATCATCGACAAGGTGAAGCTTTTCGCGCCATAGCCATAGTGCCGCAGGTTGCGCACCTCGATCGCCTCCATCCGCGCGCGCGCCGCCGGCGCCTCGGCATAGGGTGCCACCAGCTCGGCGAAGGCGTGCTCGGCCGCGGCGAAGAAGCGCATGTTGTGCCACAGCGTGTCGTCGGCATCGAGGCACACGAGGTCGATGGTCATGGTCGGTCTCCGCCGCTGCCCTTAAGCGAGCGGGCGTGCCACGTCAGCTGGGATCGTCCGACCGGCCCCGCCCGCGATGGGCGCGGCGCCTGGATCGTGCATCGGGGGTCGCGCGTTAAACCCGCATGACCGAGCACAACGACCGCACCGCCGATCCCGAGCATCGCCGAAAGCCGGCGTTCGACAAAGACGAAGGCCTTTCCGGCCAAGGCTATGCCCGCGATGACGAGGCGCGGCTGGGCGAGCAGATGCCGTCCGGCTCGGTCGCGCCGCGCGCGTCCGCGGTGCACGAGTCCGACCCGGCGGTGCCACCGGACAACGGCCGCCGCGCCTCGTTCGACCCCGTTACGGGTGAGGTACGCGGCAGCGGTGCCGGCGCGGGTGGCGGCAACCCCGGCGAGGATTTCGAGGAGGATCGCACCGGCGGCGACGGTCAGCCGCTCACCGGAAGGGGCGCTGGCCAGCCATAAGGGCATCGGGCGGCCTGATCGCCCCCGCCTCGCCGAGCCGGCAACAGCGTCGCTTCGCAGCGGTGTCAGGCGGCGTCGCGTAGCGCGCCAACCGCGCGCTCCAACGCGTCGTGATCGAGCGTCGCCCACGGACCCGCAAGCGTCTCTTCCAGCGCACCGGCGAGCGCGCCGAGCCGCTCGCGCCCGAACAGACCGGCGGTGCCCGCCATCTTGTGCAGGCCGTCACGGATCGACGCGAGCGCCGCCTCCTCGGGCGGCTCGCCTCGTCCGAGCACGTCGAGCGCGGCGAGCGTCGCGGCGGTGCGCGCGTCGAAGCGGGCGCGCAGTGCGGGACTGATCGCCGCCCGAGGTCGCGCGGCTGACGCGGTCGGCGCAATTGTCCGCGCAAAATGCGCGACGGCAGCGGCGAGTTCGTCCGCGCGGAGCGGCTTGGCGACATGCCCCTGCATTCCCGCGGCGCGGCACGCCGCGACGTCGTCGGCGAAGGCGTTGGCGGTGAGCGCCACCACGGGCAGCGTCGCGGCGTCATGGCCCGCGGCGCGCAGACGCCGCGTCGCTTCGAGGCCGTCCATGACCGGCATCTGCATGTCCATCAGCACCAGCGCGAACGGACGCCCCGCCGCGACGGCCGCCTCCACCGCCGGCAGGACCTCACTGCCGTCCGCGACCAGGGTCGGCTCCAGCCCGATCTGGCGCGCCACCGCCAGCACCAGCGCCTGGTTGATGTCGTGATCCTCCGCGATCAGCACGCGCGCGCGCTGCGCGTCGGGGGCGATCCCGTCGAGCGGCGGTGCGCTCTCCCCATTGTCGGCGATCGCGGCGCGCAACGGCAGATCGAGCGTGAAGGTGGAACCGTCACCGGGCACGCTGGCGACTTTAAGGCCTCCCTCCATCAGCGTCGCCAGTCGGGCGCTGACCGCCAGCCCCAGTCCGGTGCCGCCGTAACGCTGCGCGGTCGTCGCATCCGCCTGCGCGAACTCGGCGAAGATGGCGTCGAGCCGCTCCGGCGCGATGCCGATCCCCGTGTCAGCGACGCTCACGCGCAGCCGGTCGCCCGCTACCTCGGCCGCCAGCGTCACGCCGCCCGTCGCGGTGAACTTGATCGCATTGCCGAGCAGGTTGAGCACGATCTGGCGCAGCCGCAGTGGATCGCCGGTCACGCGTGCGGGCACCGCAGGCGAGAGATGAAGGCGCAGCGTCAGCCCCTTCTGCTCCGCCCCCGCCGTCATCAGCCCGGCGCAGCGGCGGAGCACATGGCGAAGGTCGACCACTTCCTCGCTCAACCGCATTTCGCCGGCCTCCACCTTGGCGAGATCGAGAATGTCGTTGAGCAGGCGCATCATCGCGCGTCCCGAATCCGCCATCAGCTCAAGATAGCGCCGCTGCTCCGCGGTCGGCGCGGTGGCCAGCAGCAGGTCGGTGAAGCCCAGCACGCCGTTCATCGGGGTGCGTATCTCGTGGCTCATGTTGGCCAGGAAACTCGATTTCGCCTGGGTCGCCACCTCCGCGTTCGCGCGCGCCGTGTCGAGCGCGAGTTCCAGCTGCTTGCGCGCCGTGATGTCGCGTACCGCCGCGATCACGCCGCGGGGTGTACCGCCGTCCGCGTCGACGAGCGCGCGCGTGCTCGCCTCCAGCCAGCGCGTCACACCCTCCGCCTCGAAGGTGATCTGGCGGCACGTCACCACCTCGCGGACGCTGTCGCCGGCGAGCAATCGCGCGAAGCTCGCGCGCACCGCGGCGCGATCACGCGTGTCGACGAACCGGTCGAGCGGCTCGCCGATAAGCACTTCCGGCGACACGCCGAAGGTCTCCTGCGCGGAAGGAGACGCATAGAGGCAGATGCCGTCCTGGCCGAAGCGGAGCACCGCGTCGGTCGCGTTGGTGGCGAGCAGTTCCAGTTCCGCCTCGGCGCGCTCGCGCAGCTTGATGTCACGCTCGAGCTGGAGGTTGGCATGTTCCAGCTCGGCCAATTGCCGGCGTCGCTCGCGCAGCACGAAGCCCGCCAGCAGCAGCAGCAACGTGCCGCTCGCGATCGTGCTGGCATAGCCGAGCCGTTCCAGCCGTGCCGCGCGCGCCGCACGCGCCACCAGCAACCGTTGCTCGGAACCGCGCACCTGTTCGAGCGCGGCGACGACGGCGGCGGTGCCGCGCTTGCCCGCGGGAGAGGCGGTGAGCGCGACCGCGCCCGCGACGTCGCCGGCAGCGCGGCGGCGGACCACGTGCGCCATCTCCGCGAAACGCTGCGTCAGTCTCGTCCGCAGCTCGATGACATGTTCATGCTGGACCGGATTGTCGGCCACCATCCGCTCGAGCCGCGCCAAGGCGGGACGCGCACGCGCCACCGCCAGCGCATAGGTGCGGCGCTGCGCCTGATCCCCGGTCATGACATAGCCGCGCCGATTGATCTCGGCGCGCATCGCGTGGATCTGCACCGCGTCGAGCGTCGCGCCCACCTCGAACGTGTGCTGTACCCAGGCGAGCGCGGCGCGACTCTGCGCCCACAGCAGCGCGGCACTGCCGGCGCAGGTCAGCAGCAGGACGAACCCCGCGACGAGCGAGAGACCCGACGTGAGCAGCGTATGGGGTGGACGACGGCGCATCGCATGGCGCTAGCGGAACGTGGTTACCATCCCGCTAGCGACGCCTGAACGAGTTGTTGAGGCCCGCGTGCTAGGCAGGGACGAGGATGAACCGGGTGGAACATCATGCGTCTCTGGTCGACACGACGGATGCCCGAGCGCGCCACCGACTGCGCCGGCCCCGCGGCGCGTGCGCCCCGCGTCAATTGGGAGCTGGTGGCGGAGGAGCTTGACGAGATCGCCGCCGCCGCGGCGGGACTGATCGCCACCCCCGCCGCGCTGGTGACGATCGTCGCCGATCGCCTGTGGGTGGCGGGCCGGTTCAACACCCGATTGCGCAGCCTCGACCAGGACGAATGCATCTGCGCGCACGGGCTTGCCGAGCCGGATCGCGTGCTGTGCATCCCCGATCTGCGCGCCGACGCCCGGTTCGCCCAACTGGCCATCGCGCATGGTCCCGAGGCGATCCGCTTTTACGTCGGGGCGCCGCTCGTCGCCTCGACCGGCTCGGCGTTCGGCATGTTGTGTGCGGTGGACGAGCGCCCGCGCGCGGCGCCATCGCAGGCACATTGCCAGGCGCTCCAGCGGCTGGCACGCGCTGCCACGGCGCGACTGAATGCGGTCGCCGTGCCGTGTAGCGCGACATCGCCAGCCTGAACCCTGCGCCGGTGAGCGCCGCCGGCACCGCCGCGAGCAAGAGCGCTCGCGCGCCCCTCCCCCGCGGTATCGCAGACGCAGGCGGCACGGGCGCTCTGTTTATTTTCGTTGCGCTCACCCGCCGGCGCAGCGCGGCACCGCATCGGCCGTTGTTCCCGGCGATGCAGACTGTTCTTGACCGCGCCGTCCCTGCCGAGGAGCCGCGCGACGTCCCCGCCGCCCCGCCCGTCCTATGGATTGCGCTCAGCCTCGCGGGTCTGATCGGCGTCGTGTTGCTGGCGCTGCTGGTTGGCAGTGGCGCGCCGCTCGCCTGGGACCGCGCAATCATGCTGGTGCTGCGCATGCGCGGTGATCTGGCGCAACCGATCGGTCCGGCATGGCTCCACGCCGCGATGATCGACATCACCGCGCTCGGCAGCGGGACGGTGCTGACGCTCGTGGTGGTTGGCGTCAGCGGGCTGCTGCTGGTGCGCCGCCTGTGGCTTACCGCGGCGCTGGTGGCGACGGCGACGATCAGCGGGTCGGTGATCGCGGCGCAGGCGAAATATTTGGTCGGCCGACCACGCCCGGAGCTGGTCGACCACCTCGTCCAGGTCACCGGGCTGAGCTTCCCGAGCGGGCATGCGACCAACAGCGCGCTGGTGTATCTGACCCTCGCCGGCCTCGTGGCGCAGGTGGCGCATGGGCGCGCGGTACGCAGCTACATCTTCGCCGTGGCGGTCGTGCTGACCGGCCTCATCGGCATCAGCCGCGTCTATCTCGGCGTGCACTGGCCGTCGGACGTGCTGGCGGGCTGGTGCGCCGGCACCGGCTGGGCCGCTCTATGGTGGTGGCTCGGCGCGACGCTGCGGCGCTCGCTGGCGCGATAGCGACCCGCGGCCGGACACCTCCCCGCTCAATCGCCGCCACGATACGACGGGGTTACTCGCCGACGCCCGCGAGCAGCCGTCGCGCCGCGGCGAGGTGCGGCGCGTCGACCATGCGACCGTCGAGCTGGAGCGCGCCAGCGCCAGGATGTGCCGCGAACAGCGCGACGATCCGTCGCGCGGCTGCCAGTTCCGCCTCGCTCGGCGTGAAAGCGGCGTTGATCACCGCCACCTGCGCGGGATGGATCGCCATCATGCCGGTGAAGCCGTCGCGTCGCGCGCGCGCCGCATACGCCGCTAGCCCGTCCAGGTCGCGGAAATCGGGATAGACCGTCTCGATCGCCGCCACGCCGGCAGCGTGCGCGGCGAACAGCGCAAGCGCGCGCACCACCTTGTACGGTTCGGTATAGCTGCCGTCGGGCTCGCGCGATGACAGCGCGCCGATCGCGGCGGGCAGGTCCTCCGCGCCCCAGGTCAGCCCCGCCAGCCCGTCGCCGTCATAGTCGCCGAGCGCGAAGACGGCGCGCGGCGTCTCGGTTGCGATCGGCAGCACGCGATAGGCGCCGGGGAGCGCCGTGCGGAGCGCCGCGACCGAAGCGCGCCCTTCCGCCTTCGGCAGCACGATTCCGGTCAGCGGCGCACCCGACAAGGCGACGACGTCCTCGGCGAAGGCGGCGGTGCCGATCGGGTTGACCCGCACCAGCAGCGCGGGGCCGGCAAGCGCGCGGTCCAGCAGCGCGCGCACCGCGGCCCGCGCCGCCGGCTTGGCGGCAGGCGCGACCGCGTCTTCCAGATCGAGGATCAGCGCGTCGGCACCGAGCGTCAGCGCCTTGTCCATCCGCTCCGGCCGGTCGCCCGGCACGAAGAGGAGCGAGCGTAACGTCACCGCGCGCGTTCGGCGAGCTGGCGCTCCCACGCCAGCGCGTCGCGCACGATGCCCTCGAGATCGTCGCGCCGCGGCGCCCAGTCGATCGTGCGCAGGATCGCGCTGTTGTCGGCGACCAGCTCCGCCGGGTCGCCGGCGCGGCGGCCCTCCATACGGCGCTCGATCGGATGGTTGGTGACGCGGTCGACCGCGTCGAGCACCTCGAGCACCGAGAAGCCACGGCCATAGCCGCAGTTAAGCGTGTGGCTTTCGCCCGGCTGATCGATCAGCAGCTTGAGCGCGGCGACATGCGCTTCGGCGAGATCGCTGACATGGATATAGTCGCGCACGCCGGTGCCGTCGCGCGTGGCAAAATCGGTGCCATAGACCGACACCGCGGCGCGCTTGCCCGTCGCCGCCTCGACCGCGATCTTGATGAGGTGGGTCGCGCCGACGGTGGACTGGCCGCTGCGCCCCTGCGGATCCGCGCCCGCGACGTTGAAATAGCGCAGGCAGCAGTGATTCATCGGATGCGCCGCGGACACGTCCTTGAGCATATATTCGGTCATCAGCTTGGACATGCCGTACGGATTGATCGGCCGCGTCGGATCGCCCTCGCCGATAGGCACCTGATCGGGCGTGCCATAGGTCGCGGCCGTGGACGAGAAGATGAAGTGCGGCACGCCCTCGGCGACCGCGCTCTCGATCAGGCTGCGCGTCGCCGCGGTGTTGTTGCGGTAATATTTGAGCGGGTCGCTGACCGACTCGGGCACCACCACCGAGCCGGCGAAATGCATGATGGCACGCACATTGTGCTCGCGGATCACATCGCGGACGCGCGCTTCCTCGACCGCGACGTTGACGAAGGCGGCGCGCGGATCGACCGCCCAGTCGAACCCGGTGACGAGATTGTCGATGACGACGACGTCATAGCCGGCGTCGAGCAGCGCGAGTACCGCGTGGCTGCCGATATAGCCGGCGCCCCCGGTCACCATCACCTTGCCGTCGAGCGTCGCGTCCTGCGTCAATGCCTGTCTCCCTTGCCGTTGCCGCCGCCTAGCGGCTTCCTACATGACTAGCAAAGGAGACGTTATTCATGACGGACTATGCGACGCTGGCGGGTGGCTGCTTTTGGTGCACCGAGGCGGTGTTCAAGGACGTGATTGGGGTCGAGAGCGTCGAGAGTGGCTATATCGGCGGTCACGTGCCCAACCCCACCTACAGGCAGGTGTGCGGCGGCGATACCGGCCATGCCGAGGCGATCCGCATCGGCTTCGATCCGGCGCAGGTGAGCTATGCCGACCTGCTCGACATCTTCTTCGCGACGCATGATCCGACGCAGCTCAACCGCCAGGGCAACGACGTCGGCACGCAGTATCGCTCGGCGATCTTCCCCGAGACGGTGATGCAGGAGGAGCAGGCCAATCAGGCGATCGCGCGCGCGCAGGAGACGGTGTCAGGCAAGATCGTGACCACGATCGAGGCGTTCGGCGACTGGTATCCGGCGGAGGGCTATCACCAAGATTATTGGGAAACCTCGGGCCGGTCGAACCCCTATTGCATGGCGGTGATCCCGCCCAAGCTGCAAAAGCTGCGCAAGAGCTTCGCCGCCCGCAGCAGGGCGAGCGCGCCGGCGGCGTAAGGGAGCCGCGGACTCTCCGGGATGAGGAGGTCGTGGTGCGCGCGGGCCGCCGATCTGATGGCCGAGCTCCTCTCTCCGTCATCCCGAACTTGTCACGGGATCCACTCTTCCGCGTGAGCAACGCCTTGCGGCTATGCGGAACGCTGGATCCCTGACCATGTGCGGGATGACGAAAAGGGTAGCGGCCGAGCTTCGCGCAGGTGCCGCGGTTGCAGGAACGCGCCGCGTGCGCCTACCGCCGCGCCGCGCGTCGCAGCCGGTCATTGATCGCTACGCCCACGCCAGCCTCGGGCACCGGCGCCACCGCGATCCGCGCGCGCGCGCTCGCGTCGGCGCGGTGGAGCGAGTCGAACAGCCGAGCCGCCGCCTCGACCGGGTCGCCCGCTGCCGACAGCGTGTCGTCGCCCGCCACTGCACCGTAGCCGATGAGCCACTCGTCGACCTCGGCGACCACCGCCTCCAGCCGCAGCGGCTTGCGCGGCGCATAATGCATTGCGAGCTGCCCCGGCGCGCTCACATGCGCGGTGCTGCCCGCCGTCACCGGCAGCACCGCGCTCAGCATCTCCGCGGTGACCGGACCGGGGCGCAGGATTGTCCGACCCACCACGATCGTCGACTCCACCCCGGCTTCGGTCGCGCCGTCGTCGAGGATCAGCGGGATCGCCGCGCCGAGGCTCGCCGCGACATGCTCGGCGCGGGTCGGGCTGATCGCGTTGCTCGCGTTGGCCGAAGGCGCCGCCAGCGGGGCGCCACTCGCCACCAGCAACGCGCGCATCGCGCGATGCGCCGGCACGCGCAGCGCGATCGTATCGAGACCGGCGGTGACGAGCGATGCCACCCCCGCCCCCGCGCGCAGCGGCAGCACCAGCGTCAGCGGCCCCGGCCAGAAGCGCGCCGCCAGCGCCCGCGCGTCGTCGTCGAACACCGCCAGTGCCTCCGCCGCGGCAAGGTCGAGCACATGGACGATCAGCGGGTTGAAACTGGGCCGCCCCTTGGCTGCGTAGATCCGCGCCACCGCGCGCGAATCGCGCGCGTCCGCGGCGAGCCCATAGACCGTCTCGGTCGGCACCGCGACGATCCCGCCGGCACGGATCGCCGCCGCCGCCGCGTCGGTCGCGGCCGTGCCGTAGCGTCGGATCTCGGGGAGTTGAGCGCTCATCGCGGCAGGTATAGCGAGGGCGCACAGGAGAGAGAAATGACCTTCGTGCCCGCTATCGCCGACCAGCGCTTCGTGCTCGACCATGTCGTCAAACTGGACGAGATCACGCGGCACGAGCGCTTTGCCGCCGCCAGCGCGGACACGGTCGAGGCGGTGCTCGAGGGCATCGGCGCCTTCGCCGCAGGCGAGTGGGCGCCGCTCGCCACGCTGGGCGACCGCATCGGCGCACGCTGGACAACGGAGGGCGTGGTGATGCCCGACGGCTTTCGCGACGCCTACCAGGCCTATGTCGACGGCGGCTGGGGCACGATCGGGGTCGACGAGCGCTGGGGCGGCCAGGGCCTGCCCTTTGTCGTCCAGGCAGCGGTGCTGGAGACGCTCGGCACCGCCAACATGGGGTTCGCGCTCGCGCCGATCCTCACGGTCGGCGCGATCGAGGCGCTGGCGCATCACGGCTCGCCCGAGCAGCAGGCGACCTATCTCCCCAAGCTCGCCACCGGCGCGTGGACCGGCACGATGAACCTGACCGAGCCGCAGGCGGGCAGCGACGTCGGCGCGCTGCGCACCACCGCGATGCCGCGCGGCGACGGGACCTATTCGATCACCGGTACCAAGATCTTCATCAGCTTCGGCGACCATGATCTGACCGACAACATCGTCCACCTCGTGCTCGCGCGCACGCCCGATGCGCCGGTCGGCACGCGCGGCATCTCGCTGTTCCTGGTTCCCAAGGTCCGCCTCGATGGCACGCCCAACGACGTGCGTACGGTCTCGATCGAGCATAAGCTCGGGCTGCACGCATCACCCACCTGCGTGCTGTCGTTCGGTGACCAGGGCGACTGTGTCGGCGAGCTGATCGGCCCCGAGTTCGGCGGGATGCGCGCCATGTTCACGATGATGAACAACGCGCGGCTCAACGTCGGCGTGCAGGGCGTGCAGGTCGCCGAGGCAGCGACGCAGAAGGCGGCGGCCTATGCGCGCGACCGGGTCCAGGGCGCGCGCAACGGCGCGCCCACGGCGATCGTCGAGCATGCCGACGTGCGTCGCATGTTGCTGCGGATGAAGGCGCAGACAATGGCGGCGCGCGCGCTCGTCTATCACGCCTGCGGCCAGGTCGATCGCGCGACGCTCGGCGACGCCAAGGCGCGCGAGCGACTCGAGCTTCTGACCCCGCTCGCCAAGGCGCATGCCACCGATATCGGCAACGAAGTCGCCAGCCTGGGCGTGCAGGTCCACGGCGGTATGGGCTATGTCGAGGAGACCGGCGCGGCGCAATTCTTCCGCGACGCGCGGATCACGCCGATCTACGAGGGCACCAACGGCATCCAGGCGGCCGATCTGGTCGGGCGCAAGCTGTCGCTTGCCGATGGCAACGCCTTCGCCGGCCTGATCGCCGACCTGCGTGACGGTTCGTGCCATCGCGCGCTGGTGCGGCTGGTCGATGCCTGCGATATGATCAGGCGGCGTTTGCAGGGCGCGAGCGCGGACGATCGCCAGTCGGCGAGCTATCCCTTCCTGACGATGCTGTCGGTCGCGGTGAGCGGCTGGCTGATGGAGCGTCAGGCCAACGTGCCCGCGGCGGACACGGTGAAGCACGCAGCCTGCGCCTTCTACCTCGATCAGATCGTCCCCGAGGCGCTCGGGCTGGAGGCGGCCGCGAGCGCCAGCGCCGACGTGCTGTACGCCCTTCCTGCGAGCGCGTTCTAGTCTGACCGGGAGCGAACAGGGGGCTTGGCGATGGAAAGCTCCCGTTCCTCGCAATTCACCCTGCCGGGCGCCGGGGTCAGTTGGGAAGGTCCGTGTGAGTCTCCGTATCGTCCCCACCTGGGCCCAGCGTCCGCCGCGGCACGCTCAAGGAAAGGCGCTGCGCTACCGCCGACGTCGCGGACACCTGAGCTCCTGCCAGCCGCTCAATCCCCCGAGGAGCACCCGCCGGCCGGGTTCGGCCCTGCCCCTTCCGGGTACCAGCGCGCCACCTCACGCTCCTCGTCATAATAGCAAACGGCGGCGGCGCGCGCGTCCGGCGACAGCGCCACCGCCCAATTGTGCGGCCCACAATTGTGCGGCTCGCAGCCATAGGACAGCACGCGCCCGTTGACCTCGGCGATCGGCGTCGCGGTGACATCGGTATCGAGCACGCGCGCGCGCACGGTCGCGTCGGGCACCACCGCCGCCACGGCGTCACGAACTGTGGGGTCAGCGAGGAAGCTGCCGCCGCCCTCCACCGCCTCGGTCGGGTAGTGGCCGACGTAGCGCGCCAACGTCTTCGCGGGCGAGGCCACGACACGCGGCGACGGGCTCGGCGACGCGGCGGGATGGGTGTTGGCGGGCTGCTCGGGCTGCTGCTGGCAGGCAGCCAGCGCAACACAGGCGGCAACAGAGATCAGGCGTCGCATCACTGCAACAACGCCTCAGCCGTCGACTCGTTCGAGCAGGTCGGTGGCGTCGAGCCCGAGCAGGTCGATCCGCTCGCGGATGCGCGGCCATTGATGCGCGACGAAATCCTCACGCTCGGCGCGCCGCAGCCGCTCCGCCGCGCCGGCGAGCACGAACATGCCCACGCCGCGCCGCACCTCGACATAGCCGTCGTCCTGGAAGCTCTGATAGGCCTTGGCAACGGTGAGCGGGTTGGCGCCATGCTCCGCCGCAAGCGCGCGCACCGAGGGTAGCTGGTCCCCCGCCGCATAGTCGCCGCGCAGGATCGCCGCTGCGATCGTGCCGCGCAGACGGAGATAGACGGGCGAGTCGTCGCTGCTGAGCGCTGCCATGCTGCTGTAATACACTATAGGACGTGATTGTCGAGCCGTAGCGGCCGCGCTCAATCGTCCTCGGGCTGGAGCAGCGCGACGATCGGCTCCTGCGGATGCGCCGCATCATGGAGCTGGCGCAGACGCTCGAGCTGGTGGCGCGAGGCGGCGATCACCGCCGCGGCGGCGAGCGCGCCGGTCCGGTGGAGCGCGAGGATCGCGGCGTCGTCGAGCGCGTCCAAGGCGCGCTCGTCGATCGTGTAAAGGCCGTCCAGCACATGCTCGCGCGCGTCGGCGTGGCGCAGCACGACGCGGAGCGGACGCAGCAGGCGATGCCGCGCGAGTTCCCCCGCCAGCGCGCGCGCGGCGGCGACATCGTCGACCAAATGGCGCAGCGCGGCGGGTACGTCGGCAAGCAGTGCCGACGGCACGTCACCGTCGAACAACGGCGTGCCGCGCTCGCCGAGCGACGGATCATCACGATCGATCGCGACTCCGCTGCCGTCCTCGACCAGCCGGAACGCGCCGAGCAGCACCGCCTGCGGCATGTAGGTGGCGTGGAAGCCGCCGGATGCTGCAAACAGATTGTCGTCTTCCAGCGCCATCAGCGCGACCAAGCTGAATTGCCCGGTCGCGCCGTCCTTGACGAACGCCAGCGGCATGTCGACGGCGGCGAGCGCAATCTCGCCGCGCCCGAGCTGCGCCAGCTGGCGTCCCCTACCCGCCGCCGCGGGGTCGAAGCGGAGCGTGCCGTGCCGGTGTGGGTCGAGTACGACGATCCGGCTCATACCGCCTGTAGGCCGTGCTCGCGCACCGCGCGCAACAGGTCGCGATGGCGCGGCAGGCGCTGCGTCGCCTCCTGTCGCAGCCGCTCGTTGCGCGCGACGTAGCGGCGCGCCAGCGCGCTCTCGGGCGCGGCGCGGTCCACCGCGGCATAATGCGCGTCGAACTGCATGCCGTGCAGGACATATTGGTAGCTCGGCCAGGAGAAGACCTCACGCGCATGGTCGAAGTCCTGCGGCGCGGGCGGGTGGGTGCGCCACAGCTCCAGCCGCTCCGCCAGCCCGTCGGGCCAGGTGGCGGGGGAGGCATTGTCGCGCCAGAAGTCGGAATCGGTCCGCTTGGTGATCGCGTAGTGGAGCTTGAGGAACTCGATGATGCGCGCCCAATGGTGCGTGAAGGCGGCATTGAACTGGTGCGCGGCGAGCGTCATCGCACCGCGGGTGCGCGGCAGCCGGTCCGCGATCGCGTCCATCGAGGCTTCGATCAGCATCAGCGCGGACGCTTCCAGCGGTTCGATGAAGCCCGCCGATAGTCCGACCGCGACGCAATTGTTCTGCCAGAAGCGCTCGCGATGGCCGCCGTCGATCGTGATGCGGCGGGCGGTGAGCGAGTCCGCAGCGGGGCCGATGTAGCGGCGCAGCGCGGCCTCGGCGGCATCGTCGCTGGTGTGCGCGCTGCTGTAGACATGGCCGACGCCGCGGCGGGTCCACAGCCCGATGTCCCAGATCCACCCCGCCTCCTGCGCGGTGGAGATGGTGTGGCAGGCGATCGGCGCGTCCTCGCTGTCATAGGGCACCTGCATCGCAATGGCGCGATCGGCAAAGAGGACGTCGCCGCAACGGCGGAACGGCACATCGTACACGCCGCCGATCAGCAGCGCGGCGAAGCCGGTGCAATCGACGAACAGGTCGCCTGGGACCGTGGCGCCGTCCGCGAGGACGAGCGCGGAGATGTCGCCATTGTCGGCCTGCTCGACGCGGGCGACGTCGCCGATGACGTGCCGCACGCCGAGCCGCTCGACCGCGTGGCGGTGGAGCAAGGTGGCGAACTTGCCCGCGTCGAGATGGTAAGCGTAATTCGCCTGGCCGACCCACTCGGGCATGGTGATCGCCTTGGGAGCGAGCCCCTCGTCACAGAGCGTGGCCTGAAAATCGACCCAGGTGGCAAAGTTCGCCGCGGCGGGCGCCTCTGCCTGCGCAAGCCAGTGCGGCGCAAGGTCAAGCTCGGTCGCACCCGCGGGCGGATTGAGCGGATGGTAATAGCCCTCGCCGGGTGAATCGTCGGTCCAGCCGGCGAAGCGGGCGCCTTGCTTGAACGCCGCATCGCAGCTCCGCACGAACTCGGTCTCGGAGATGCCGATCTTCGCCAGCGTGTTGCGCATCGTCGGCCAGGTCCCCTCGCCGACCCCGACAGTGGGGATGCGCGCCGACTCGACGAGCGTTACCGCGACCTGGCTGCCGGTGCGCTGCGCCTGCGCGGCGAGCCGGCATGCCGCGATCCACCCGGCCGATCCGCCGCCAACGACCACGACTTGCCGCACCGGCTTTTGATCATGGCTTTGAATGTCAGACATATTTGCCCCGAACCTCTCCGTACGGTGATGTACACCGCCAATGCAATCGATCCCACTTGTATTTGTCGGATATATACGTGACACTTCGCCAACAAGCACTCGCATAACAAGCGTGGCGGTAAAGTGGGGAGGATGACGATGGCGACCAGCTTTCGGCAAGTGGCAGCGCGTACTTTTTTGTTTTCCGGTGGCATGGGATGCGCGATCGGCGCGCTGATCGCCGCAACCCCCGTACTGGCGCAGGACACGGCAGCGACCGCCCCAGCCCCTTCGGCACCGCCCAGCCAAGTCGATAGCAACGGCGGGGCAGACGATATCGTCGTCACCGGCATCCGCGCCAGCATCGCTTCCTCCGCCGCGCAGAAGCGCGATGCGGTCGGCATCCTCGACGCGATCTCGTCGGAAGATCTCGGCAAATTCCCGGACGCCAACGTCGCCGAATCGCTCCAGCGTATCCCCGGCGTCGCGATCGATCGCACCAACGGCGAGGGCGCGCAGGTCAGCGTTCGCGGCCTCGGTCCGGCGTTCAACACCGTGCTGTTCAACGGCCGCAGCTTCGCCAGTGACAATTACAACCGCGCCTTCTCGTTCGACCTGATCCCGGCCGAACTGATCAGCGGCGCGCAGGTCTACAAGACCGCGCAGGCGCCGTTGCAGGGCGGCGGTATCGGGGCGACGATCAACGTGCAGACGCCGCGCCCGCTCGCGCTCAACGGCTTCAAGGCGATCGTCACGGGCAAGGCGCTGTACGAGAAGAATAGCGACAAGTTCACGCCGCAGGGCTTCGGGCTGATCAGCAACACCTTCGCGGACGGCAAGCTCGGCCTGCTCGCTTCGGTCTCGTACCAGCGCCGCATCGCGCAGATCGCCTCGATCAGCAACGACGGCTATCTGCCCAACAGCTCGATCGGGCCGAACAGCGCACCAATCGCGACCGGCGTGTACGCGCCGCGCAACTACAACGTGAACCAGTCACGTGACGATCGTACCCGTCTCGGCGCGACGCTGGTGGCACAATATCAGCCGACCGACGAGCTGACCTTCACGCTCGACGGCCTGTACAACAAATTCAAGAGTGACACGAAGACCCGCGCACTAGGTGCCTGGTTCGAACCGACCAGCTACACCGCCGCCACGATCGACGAGAACCGCACGGTCACCTCGCTCACCACCAATGGCAACGCCGACTTCATCTCCTCGGGCGCGCTGCGGGAGACCACCACTTGGGAGGGCGGCTTCAACGCCGAGTGGAACCCGGCCAACAACTTCAAGATGGTGATCGACGCCGCTTACTCGCGCGCCAAGAACGCGGGCGGCGGCGGCTCCTATTTCACCGTGATCGGCACGGCGACGCCATACTCCTTCACCCAGGCGGAAGGGAACGGCATCCCTACGGTCAACGGCTTCGCGGACGGCGTGCTGACCAATCCGGCGCTGGGCCGCACCCATATCGCCGGGATCAGCGGCAACGACGTCACCGAGAAGGTCCAGGAATATCGCTGGAACAACGAGTGGAAGCCTGCGCTCGGCGTGCTCCAGACGGTGCGGTTCGGCCTGATGAGCACCACCCGCGACAAGAGCAACGTCGCGGTCACCTCCGGCGACGATGTCGGCTGCGTCTATTGCGGCTATCCGACGCTCGCCGATCCTTCGCTGCTGTCGCCGTTCACGGTGAAGGGGCTGGGCGCTCCCAAGGGCTCGGCACCGACCACCTTCCTCACTTATGACGCGTTCCAATATCTCAACTTCCTGACGAGCCCGGCGTCCACCTCGGCGCTCGACGCGAAGTACAATCTGGCGCCGGGCACCACCGCCGCGCGCTATGCCGCCACCAACGGCTATGCAGTGGCGCCGCAGCCCGGCACGCGCGTGAAGGAAACGGTCTGGGCGAGCTACGCCGACGTTGATTTCTCCGGCAATCTCGGCAGCATGCCCTGGCTCGTCAACGTCGGCGCGCGGTATGAATATACCGAGGTGACTTCGTCGGGTAGCCAGCGCCAGCTCGTCGACCTCACGCCGACGCAGGGCAGACCGCCGACTGACCCGACGATCTACGTCGGCGTATTCGCCAGCCCGACTGGTACGCCGGTGTCGAAGAAATCGTCATACAGCAACTTCCTGCCCGCACTGAACGCGCGGCTGAACTTCACGGAGCAGCTCCAGGTCCGCTTCGCCGCCTACCAGACGCTGACTCGCCCGGCGATCGGCGATCTGGCGCCGAGCCTCGACATCGGCACGCTGCGACCCGCGACGCTGACCGCAACCGGTGGCAACCCCGACCTGCGGCCCTACAAGGCGAAGAACCTCGATCTCTCGCTGGAATGGTATCCGACGCGCACCACCACGCTGTCGGCGGCGGTGTTCTACAAAAAGGTGGACGACTTCATCATCCAGCTGTTCGGCGACGAGCTGTTCCCGATCGCCAACGCCGGCAACGCGCAGGGCGTCGGCCTGCCGGTCGGCGGGCTGATTGTCGACGCCAACACCGCGCGCTTCAGCGTGCGCCGGCCGCGCAACGCGCAGTCGCTCGACATCAAGGGGCTGGAGCTCAACCTCGTCCACACGCTCGACTGGCTGCCCGGCGTGTTAAGCGGACTCGGCATCCAGGCCAACGCCACCTTCGTCAGCACCAACCGCGACTTCGACGTCAGCCAGATCGGTCAGTCGTTCGCCGCGGAAGGCATCGGCAATTCGCAGAATGCCACGATCTTCTACGAGAAATATGGCGTCTCGGCGCGGATCGCCTACAACCGCCGCGAGCGCTTCCTGCGCGAACTCGCCGGGGGCGCCGGCAACGAGCCGATCTTCGTGCGCGATTACGGCCAGTTCGACGGCAGCGTCGCGGTGAACGTCACGCCGTTCGCGCAGGTGTTCGTGGAGGGCACCAACCTGTTCAACGCCAAATATTACACGACCGGCCGGTTCGACAACCAGCTGCTGCAATACCAGAACTTCGGCCCGCGCTACGATGCCGGCGTGCGCTTCTCGTTCTGATCGCGGCCACCCGCATCGGTCCTACCCGGGCCGGTGCGGGCGCTGGCCGAGCGCGCGAATGGCGCTTGCCCGGCAACCGCGAATCGGTTAGGCGCGCCTGACCTCTCCGGGCACAGGCCGGAATGCGGGTGTAGCTCAATGGTAGAGCAGAAGCTTCCCAAGCTTACGACGAGGGTTCGATTCCCTTCACCCGCTCCACCGCGACGATCGCGTTTATTCCGCCTTACCAGTCGTTAAGCAGCTGCTGTTAGCATCTCCGCCAACACCAGGGGGGATGTTCACCGTGGCCTCGCAGCCCGCTACCGATCACCGGCGCGATCCGCGCTTCAGCACCGAATGTCGCGCCATGGCGCGCATCGCGGTGTCCATCACGATTCTGGACGTGTCGGCCAATGGGCTGCGCGCGCGCATCTCGCTGCCGCTCGCGATCGGCACGTTGCTCAAGCTGTCGCTGCCGGGGGGCAGCGAGCATCATGCGCGGATCGCCTGGCACGACGACGATGTGTTCGGCTGCGAGTTCATGAAGACGCTCAACTCGCACGAGCTGCGCCATGTTATCGAGGCCAGCGCCAATGCGGCGCCGGTAGCGATCAGCGGCTGAGGTCGCTGCGCGCGACCAGCTGCACCATGCGCGCCGCACGATCGACGATCACGCTACACTCGGGCAGCCGCAGCTCGAACCCTGAAGCCTCGTCCCAGTCCGCGTCGCGCATCGGCGCACCGTCGAGGCGGATCCAGCGCGCGTCGTGGCGCAGCGCTGGGTCGCTCAGCGCCGGCACGGCACGACGTGCGGCCGACAGCGCGGCGACATGATCCTCCAGCGCGATGTCGCGGCCGGTCCAGTCGAGCCACGTCGTCGCATTGTCCTGCGCATAGGCGTTGTTGTTGCCACGCTGGGTGCGGCCGAACTCGTCGCCCGCGGTGAGCATGATCGTGCCGCGCGTGGCGAACAACGTGGCGAGCAGCGCGCGAACGTCGGCGGCGCGACGGGCCAGCACCGCGCCGTCCTGGCTCTCTCCCTCGATACCGTTGTTCCACGCGATCTCTCCACCATGCCCGTCGCGATTTTCCTCGCCGTTGGCGTGGTTGTGGCGCCCGGCGTGCGAGACGAGGTCGGCGAGCGTGAAGCCGTCATGCGCGGCGACGAAGCTGACCCCGCGAGTGTGTTCGGCGCCGAAGACATCACTCGATCCGGACAGGCGCGTCGCCAGCGCGCCCGCGCCGCCGTCGCCACGCCAGAAGCGGCGGACGTCGTCGCGGTAGCGGTCGTTCCACTCCCACCAGCCCGCCGGAAAAGTGCCGAGCTGATAGCCGCCCGGCCCGGTGTCCCACGGCTCGGCGATCATCACGCGGTCGCGCAGCAGCGGGTCGGCGGAGATCTCGGCGAAGATCGGTGCGTCGGCGGCGAAGCCGGGGCCGCGCGCCATCACCGTGGCGAGATCGAAGCGGAAGCCGTCGACTCCCGCCTGCGCGACGAAGTGGCGCAGCGAGTCGCGCACCAGCGCGCGCACCCAGCCTTGCCCGAAGTCGAGCGTGTTGCCGGTGCCGGTGTCATTGATCAGCGTGCCTTCCGGCGCGCGCGCATAAGCGCTGTCGTCGAGCCCGCGCAGCGACAGCGTCGGGCCGAGCCGATCGCTCTCGCCGGTGTGATTGAAGACGAGGTCGAGAATCGTGCCGATCCCCGCCGCGCGCAGCGCCGCAACTGTGTCGCGTAGCTCGCGCACGCCGCCGGGCACCAGCCGCGGATCGAGCGCCATCGGCGCCACCGGGTTATAGCCCCAAGCGTTGCGCAAGCCGAGCGGCGGCAGGTGGCGCTCGTCGATCCAGGCGGTGATCGGCATCAGCTCGACCGCGTCGACCCCGATCTTGCGCAGGTGCGCGATCACCGCTGGGTGCGCCAGCGCCGCGACGGTGCCGCGCTGCGCCGCGGGCACCTCGGGGTGCAGCATGGTGAAGCCGCGGACGTTGACCTCGTAGATCAGCCCGCCCGCGTGCGTGAGCGGCGGCAGCTCGAGCGGCGGCAGCGGCGCGCGCACGATCGCCTTCGGCACCAGCGCGGCGGTGTCGGCCCCCCGCTCGGCCAGTCGCGGGTCATAAGCGAAGTGTCGGTCGAGCTCGGTCGCGTGCGGGTCGACGAGCAGCTTGGCCACGTCGAACGGCGCCTCACCCTCAGCGCGGAAGCCGTAGCGCGCGCCCTGGCCCACGCCTGCGACATGGACGCGCCAGCCCTCCCCGTCGCGCACCATCGCGACACGCTGCTCCCGCTCGCCGTCGAACAGGCACAGCCACAGCGCCGCCGCGGCGGGCGCGCGCACCGCGAAGGTGACGCCGCCCGCCTCGATGACCGCGGTCACGTCACGACGTCGGGGCGCTCGCGGCCGGTGTGCTGGCGGATCGCGGCGAGCTCCTCGGCCGCGGCGACGATGTCGGCGAGCATGTCGCCGGTCTCTGCATCGAGCGAACCGCCCGCGGGCTCGTAGCGCTCGAGGTAGACTCGCAGCGTCGCGCCGCTGGTGCCGGTCCCCGAGAGGCGGAAGACGACGCGGCTGCCGCCCTCGAACAAGACGCGCACGCCCTGGTTGCGGCTGACCGAACCGTCGGTCGGATCCTCATAGGCGAAATCGTCGGCTTCGGCGATCGTCAGCCCGGCGATGCTCGTTCCCGGCAGCGTCGCCAGCTTGCCGCGCAGCTCGCGCATCAGCGTGTCCGCCGCGGCACTGTCGACGCCCTCGTAATCGTGGCGCGCGTAATAGTTGCGGCCGTAGGTGGCCCAATGCTCACGCGCGATCTGGTCGACGCTCTTGCCGGTCGCCGCCAGAATGTTGAGCCACAGCAGCACCGCCCACAGCCCGTCCTTCTCGCGGACATGGTCGCTGCCGGTGCCCGCGCTCTCCTCGCCGCAGATCGTCGCCATGCCGGCGTCGAGCAGGTTGCCGAAGAACTTCCAGCCGGTCGGCGTCTCATAGGCGGGGATGCCGAGCTTCTCGGCGACGCGATCCGCCGCCGCGCTGGTCGGCATCGAGCGCGCGATGCCCTTGAGCCCGCTCTTGTACCCCGGCGCGAGATGCGCGTTGGCGGCGAGCATCGCGAGGCTGTCCGAGGGCGTGACGAAACGGTTGCGTCCGATGATCAGGTTGCGGTCGCCGTCGCCGTCCGAGGCCGCGCCGAAATCGGGCGCGTCGGCCGACATCATCAGCTCGTACAGCTCATGCGCGTGGACGAGGTTGGGGTCGGGATGATGGCCGCCGAAATCCTCCAGCGGAATGCCGTTGCGCACCGTGCCCGGCGCGAAGCCGAGCCGGCGCTCGAGAATCTCGGTGGCGTAGGGCCCGGTCACCGCGCTCATCGCGTCGAACGCCACGGTCAGCCCGGCGGCGCGGATCGCGGCGAAATCGAACAGCTGCTCCATGAGCGCGGCATAGTCCGCGACGGGGTCGATCACCTCGACCGTCATGTCCTCCACCGTGACCTCGCCGAGCGTGTCGAGGTCGACGTCGGCGCTGTCGGCGGCGTGCCACTCGCTGAGTGACAGGGTGCGCGCGTGGATCGCCTCGGTCACCTTCTCGGGCGCGGGGCCGCCGTTCGCGACATTGTACTTGATCCCGAAGTCCTCGTCGGGGCCGCCGGGATTGTGGCTCGCCGACAGCACCAGCCCGCCGAGCGCGCCGCGCTGCCGGATCACGTTCGAGGCGGCGGGGGTCGAGAGGATGCCGCCCTGCCCCACCACCACACGCGCGAAGCCCGCGGCCGCGGCCATGCGGAGCGCCTTCTGGATCACGATCCGGTTGAGGTAGCGGCCGTCGCCGCCGATCACGAGCGTGGCGCCCTGCTTGCCCTCGACCACGTCGAACACCGACTGGATGAAGTTCTCGGCGTAGTTCGGCTGCTCGAACACGCGCACCTTCTTGCGCAGCCCCGAGGTGCCGGGCTTCTGGTCGTCGAACGGGGTGGTGGCGGTGGTGACGATCATGCGGCGAGCAGCTCCCTGTACAATGACGCGTAACGGCGACCGCTCGTCGCCCATGAAAAATCGGCCGCCATGCCGGCGCGCTGGATCTGCTCCCAGCGCTCGGCATCGGCGTAGAGGTCCGTCGCCAATTCGATCGCACCCACCAGTGACTCGTATGTGACGGTATCGAACTGAATACCCGTGGCAACCCCCGCGGCCAGCGCGGCGGCGTTGGCGTGGATCACAGTGTCTGCCAGCCCGCCGGTGCGCGCCACCACGGGGACGCAGCCATAGGCGAGGCCGTAGAGCTGGGTCAGCCCGCACGGCTCGAACCGCGACGGGATCAGGATCGCGTCGCTGCCCGCCTGGAGCAGGTGCGACAACGCCTCGTCATAGCCGAGCCGCACGCCGACCTGGCCAGGGAAGCGCTCGGCGGCGTCGCGAAACGCCTGTTCGAGCCAGGCGTCGCCCGAGCCGAGCAGCGCCAGCCGCGCGCCGCGCTCGATCAGCGCGGGGATCGCGTCGGCGAGCACGTCCATCCCCTTCTGCCACGTCAGCCGGCTGACGACGCAGAAGATCGGGCCGTCGCCGGCGTCGAGCGCGAACGCCTCTTCCACGGCGCGCTTGTTGGTGGCGCGGCGGGCGAGTGTGGCGTCGTCGTAGCGCGCCGGCAGCGACGGGTCGGCGCTCGGTGACCACACGGCGGTGTCGATACCGTTGACGATCCCGCTGACGCGGCGCTGGCGCGTGCGGATCAGCCCCTCCAGCCCCATGCCGAAGTCGGGCGAGAGAATCTCGCGCGCGTAGGTCGGGCTCACCGTGGTGATCGCGTCGGCGGACTCGAGCCCCGCCTTGAGGTAGCCAACCCCGCCGTAATATTCGACGCCGTCCACCGCGAAAGCCTGCGCGGGCAGCGCCAGCGAGGCGAAGATGCCGGCGTCGTAGCGGCCCTGGAAGGCGATGTTATGGATCGTCATCACCGTGCGCGGCGCGTCCGCCGCGGGCGGGGCGAAGCGGAGATAAGCCGGCGCCAGCCCCGACTGCCAGTCATGCGCATGAAGCACATCGAAGCGCTCGCCCGCCACCGCGCCGCCCGCCACGTCCGCCGCGGCGCGCGCGAAGGCAGCGAAGCGACGCCAATTATCGTCCCAGTCGCGCCCGGCGGGGTCACCGTAAGGGCCGCCCTCGCGCGCGAAATAGCCGGGCGCGTCGAGCACCAGCAGGCGATGGCCCGCGATCTCGCCTTCCAGTAGCTGCGCCGGCGCGCCGAGCAGGTCGGGCCAGCGGTGCAGCGGTGGCGCCAGCGCGTGACTCCTCTCACTTGAGCCGTCGCGCTCCTGCGCACGCAGGAGTCCAGCGCCGCGCCCGTCATCCTTATGGCTCTGGGCTCCGGCGTGCGCCGGAACACGGGCACGTTTGGCGGCATCAGCCTCCAGCGCGGCGAGCACGCGCGGATAGCCCGGCAGGAAGGTGGTGACGTCGACGCCGTGCGGTGCCAGCGCCGCCGGCAGCGCGCCGACCACGTCGCCCAGCCCGCCGGTCTTCACCAGCGGATAGGCCTCGGACGCGACCGAGAGGACGGAAAGCGCCATGTCAGCCGAGGCGATCGATCATTGGCTGGGTGATCAGGCAGACGCCCTTTTCGGTGCGGCGGAACCGATGTGCGTCAAGCTCCGGATCCTCGCCGACGATCAGCCCGTCAGGGATGATCACACCGCGATCGAGCACCACCTTGCTCAGCTGGGCGCCGCGGCCGATGTGGCAATGCGGCAGCACCACCGCCTCGTCGAGCGACGAGAAGCTGTGCGCCCGCACCCCGGTCGACACCAGGCTGCGATGCACGTTCGAGCCCGAGATGATCGTGTCGCCCGCGATCAGGCTCGACACCGCCTGGCCGCGCCGCCCCTCGATATCGTGGACGAACTTGGCGGGCGGGGTGAGCTCGGAATAGGTCCACAGCGGCCACTCGCGGTCGTAGAGGTCGAGCTGCGGCACCACGTCGGTGAGGTCGATGCTCGCCTCCCAGTAAGCGTCCACCGTGCCGACGTCGCGCCAATAGGCCGCGGGCTCGTCGGGCGAGCGGACGCAGCTCGCGGAGAAGCGGTGCGCATAGGCGTTGCCGTTCTTGACCAGGTACGGGATGATGTCCTTGCCGAAGTCGCGCGCCGACCCTTCCGTCGCCGCGTCGCGACGCAGCTGGTCGATCAGCAGCCGCGTGTGGAAGACGTAGATACCCAGGCTGGCGAGCGCGCGATCGGGCTGGCCCGGGATTGAGGGCGGATCGGCCGGCTTCTCGACGAAATCGATGATGCGGTCCTGCTCGTCGACGTGCATCACGCCGAACGCGCTCGCCTCATGCCGCGGCACTTCGAGGCACGCCACGGTCACGTCGGCACCGCTGTCGCAGTGCTGCCGCAGCATGATCTCATAGTCCATCTTGTAGATATGGTCGCCCGCCAGGATCACCATGAACTCGGGCGCGATGTCCTGAATGATGTCGATGTTCTGGTAGACCGCGTCGGCGGTGCCCTCATACCATTGAAACTCGCTGATGCGCTGCGAGGCGGGCAGGATGTCGAAGCTCTCGTTGCGCTCGGGGCGGAGGAAGTTCCAGCCGCGCTGAAGATGGCGGATCAGCGAGTGCGCTTTATATTGCGTTGCAACACCGATCCGCCGGATCCCCGAGTTGATCGCGTTGGACAGCGCGAAATCGATGATCCGGCTCTTGCCGCCGAAATAGACGGCTGGTTTCGCCCGCGTATCGGTAAGTTCCTTGAGACGGCTACCGCGGCCGCCGGCCAGAACATAGGCCATCGCATCGCGTGCCAGCGGCTGACCTCTGCGTTCGTCCACGTCAGGCTCCTCTCTGTATCATCTTTACGGGCGTGCCCGGGCTTGTTACGTTCGGAACGCTCGGGCATCTTCCGCGTTGCCCGAGTAGTGACAGCGTATTGAGGAAGAACAATGATAAGAGAGGATCTGCAATGGATCGCGCATTTCCGTATCGCTCGCCCGACGGTCTGATCCGCGGGCTGATGGCGGCCATCATTCCCTCGATCCTGGCCTGGGCCATGATCATCGCGCTGCTCACACGACTATTCTGACCGGAGCTCATTCTTCGAGTTCCAACATCACAGTCGCCAGCGGCGGCAGGGTAACGTCAGCATAGCCCGCCGCCGCGACGACGCCACCGAGATTACCCAGTCCCGATCCCCAATATTCCTGTGCGTCCGAGTTGATCAGCTCGCGCCAGCGCCCGTCGTGCGGCAGCGGTACGCGATACGGCATGCGCGCCACCGGCGTCATGTTGACGATCACTGCCACCGGCGGCGCGCCCGGCGCGCGACGCAGCCAGGCAAACACGGAATTTTCCACATCGTCGCTGATCAGCCACTCGAACCCTTCGGGCTCGCAGTCGCGGGCGTGCAGTGCGCGGCGCTCGCGATAGACTTTGTTGAGATCGCGCACGAGCTTGCGCACGCCGTCATGCGCCGATGAGTTGAGCAGCGCCCAGTCGAGCGCGCGCTCCTCGCTCCACTCCTGCCGCTGCGCGAACTCCTGCCCCATGAACAGCAGCTTCTTGCCCGGATAGCCCCACATCATCGCGTAATAGGCGCGCAGGTTGGCGAATTTCTGCCAGTCGTCGCCCGCCATCTTGGTCAGCATCGAGCCTTTGCCATGGACCACTTCGTCATGGCTGATCGGCAGCACGAAGTTCTCGCTGAACGCGTACACCAGCCCGAAGGTGATGTTGTGGTGATGGTGGCGGCGATGGATCGGATCGCGCGCCATGTACTGGAGCGTGTCGTGCATCCAGCCCATGTTCCACTTGAAGCCGAAGCCCAGCGCGGTGGGCGCGCCCTCGTCATAGGCCGGGGTGGTAACGCCGGGCCAGCTGGTCGATTCCTCGGCGACGGTGAAGACGCCGGGGTGGCGCGCATAGACTGCCTTGTTGGTAGCGCGCAGGAACGCCACCGCTTCCCAATTCTCGCGCCCGCCATCGGGGTTGGGAATCCACTCGCCCGCCTTGCGCGAATAATCGCGGTACAGCATCGAGGCCACCGCGTCGACGCGCAGCCCGTCGATATGGTAGCGCTCCGCCCAGAACAACGCGTTGTTGACGAGATAGGCGGACACCTCGCGTCGCCCGAAATTGTAGATCGCGGTGTTCCAGTCGGGATGATAGCCGAGCCGCGGATCCTGATGCTCGTACAATGCGGTGCCGTCGAAATGCGCAAGCCCGTGCGCGTCGGTCGGGAAATGCGCCGGCACCCAGTCGAGCAGCACGCCGATGCCGGCGCGGTGCGCGCCATCGACGAAGCGTGCGAACCCCTCATGGTCGCCGAAGCGCGCGCTCGGCGCGAACAACCCGGTGGTCTGATAACCCCAGCTCGGATCATAGGGATGTTCGGAGACGGGCATGAACTCGATGTGGGTGAAGCCCATCGCCACTGCATAAGGGATCAGCCGCTCGGCGAGCTGGTCCCAGCTGAGGAACCAGCCGTTCTCGTCACGGTCCCAGCTGCCGGCATGGACCTCGTAGATGCTGACCGGCACGCGCCGCGGATCGACCGAGGCCCAGGCCTCGCGATGCGCCGCGTCGCCCCATTCGTGCGTCGGCGGCGCGGTGGTAAGCGAGGCGGTCTTCGGGCGCAGTTCGGCGGCGAAGGCATAAGGGTCCGCCTTGAGCGGCTGGAGCGTGCCGTCGGGCCCGGTGATCGCATATTTATAGGAACGGCCGGCGCCGAGATCGGGCAGGAAGATCTCCCACACGCCGGTGTCGGCGCGCCGCCGCATGCCGTGGCGCCGCGGGTCCCAGTCGTTGAAATCGCCCACCACCGCGACGCGCTGCGCATTGGGCGCCCAGACTGCGAAATGCACCCCCTCCGCGCCCTCATGCTGGAGCAGGTGCGCGCCCATCTTGTCGTAGAGCCGGAAGTGGGTGCCCTCGTTCATCAGCAGATCGTCGATCGGGCCGAGCACGGGACCGAAGCTAAAGGGATCGGTTACCCACCATTCGGCGCCGCCGCCGCGCGCGCGGTAGCGCAGCGGCTGCGGATCACCCTCGATCACTCCCTCGAACAGCCCGCGATCGTCGACCCGCGTCAGCGTACCGAGCGGTTCCCCCGCCAGCGTGTGCGGCTCGGCGCTCTCCGCGCCCGGGATCCAGGTGCGCGCGAACGTCCCCTCAGGGCCCCGATGCGCGCCGAGCAGCGCGAACGGGTCGGCGCTGGTGCCGGCCAGCAGCGCCTCGATCGCGGCCGCGGGCGGTCTCACAGCACGCCCCAGATCTCGCGCGCATACTCGCCGATCGTACGGTCGGACGAGAACCAGCCCATGTTGGCGGTGTTGAGGATCGCGCTTCGCTGCCAACCGTCACGATCGCCCCAGCGCCGGTCGACGTCGCGTTGCGCGGCCGCGTACGCGTCGAAATCGGCCGCGACCATGAACCAATCGTGGTCGTACAGGCCGTTCATGAGGTCGCGGTAGCGGTTGGGGTCATCAGGCGAGAACACGCCAGACGCGATCGCGTTCACCGCCTGCGCCAGTTCGGCGGAATTTTGGATGACGTCGCGGGGCGCATAACCGTCCGCGCGCTTCGCCGCGACCTCCTCCGCGGTCATGCCGAAAATGACGATATGGTCGGGGCCGACATGGTCGCGGATCTCGATATTGGCGCCGTCGAGCGTACCGATCGTCAGTGCGCCGTTGAGCGCGAACTTCATGTTGCCCGTACCCGACGCTTCCATGCCCGCGGTCGAGATCTGCTCGGAGAGATCCGCCGCCGGGACCATCCGCTCGGCAAGGCTGACGTTGTAATTAGGCAGGAACGCCACCTTGAGCAGCCCGCCGATGCTGGGATCGCCGTTGATCCGCCGCGCCACGTCATTGGCCAGCTTGATGATCAGCTTGGCGTTGACGTAGCTCGATGCCGCCTTGCCCGCGAACAGCTTGACGCGAGGAGTCCAGTCGCGCTCGGGATGGCTGCGGATCTGGTCGTACAACGCCACCGTCTCGACCAGGTTGAGCAGCTGGCGTTTATACTCGTGGATGCGCTTGATCTGGACATCGAAGATCGCGTCGGGATCGAGCCGCAACCCGATCGTGTCGCGAACATGCTCGGCCAGCGCGACCTTGTTGGCGCGCTTCACCGCGGCGAACTTCTCGCGGAACGCGGCGTCCTCGGCGAAAGGGGCGAGCGCGGGCAGCTTTTGCGCGTCGTCGGTGAAGTCCGGCCCGATCGCCCCCGCGATCAGCGACGTCAGCGCGGGATTGCAGCCCTGCAGCCAACGCCGCGGCGTGATGCCGTTGGTCTTGTTGTTGATCCGGTCAGGGTAGAGGCGGTGGAGGTCGGCGAAGACGGTCGACTTCATCAGCTGCGTGTGCAGCGCCGCCACGCCGTTGACGCTGTGCGCGCCGGCGAAGGCGAGATTGGCCATGCGCACGCGACGTTCGCCGCCCTCGTCGATCAGGCTGATCGCGGCGATGGCGCGGTCGTCGATCCCCTCGGCCGCGCGCGCCTCGCGCAGCAGCTTGGCGTTGATCGCGTAGACCAATTGCATGTGCCGCGGCAGCAGCCGCTCGAACAGCGGTAGCGGCCAGCTCTCCAGCGCCTCGGGCAGCAAGGTATGATTGGTATAGCCGAAGGTGGCGCGGGTGATCGCCCAGGCCTCGTCCATGTCGAGCTCGTGGTGATCGACCAGCAGCCGCATCAGCTCGGCCACCGCGACCGCGGGGTGCGTGTCGTTGAGCTGGATCGCGGCGCGATCCGGCAGCGTGCGGATGTCGCCGAAATACTGGATGTGGCGGCGGACGATGTCCTGGATTGACGCCGAGGAGAAGAAATACTCCTGACGCAGCCGCAGCTCCTGCCCCGCTGCGGTCGAATCGTTGGGGTAGAGCACGCGCACCAGCGTCTCGGCGCGCAGCTGGTCCGCGAGCGCGCCTTCGAAGTCGCCGCGGTTGAACGCGTCGAGCTTGAACGGATCGAGGCTACGCGCATTCCACAGCCGCAGCGTATTGACGCGCTTCCCGCGCCAGCCGACCACCGGCGTATCGACCGCTACCGCTTCCACCGCCTCGCCGGGCTGCCAGTGGACGCGCCCCGCCTCGTCGCCGGTCACTTCGCCGCCGAAGCCAATGAAATAAGCGCTTTCGCGCCGTTCGAACTCCCAGGGATTGCCGTGCGCCAGCCAGGTCTCGGGCAGCTCGACCTGCCAGCCATCGTCGATGCGCTGGCGGAACATGCCGTTTACGTAGCGGATGCCATAGCCATAGGCCGGCAGGTCGAGCGTCGCCAGGCTCTCCATGAAGCAGGCGGCGAGCCGGCCGAGCCCGCCGTTGCCGAGCGCGGCGTCGGGCTCGATCTCCTCGATCGTGGCGAGGTCGACGCCCAGTTGGCGCAGCGCCTCGCTGACCTCGTCGCGGTGCTGCAGATTGGCCAGCGTATCGCGCAGCAGCCGGCCGATCAGGAACTCGAGGCTGAGATAATAGACGCGCTTGGCGCCAGCGGCATGCGCAGCCTTGGTCGACGCCATCCAGCGCTCGATGATTTCGTTGCGCAGTGTGAGGATCGTCGCCTCGAGCCAATCGTGCGGGCGCGCGGCGCGCTCGTCCTTGCCGATGCGGTGAACGAGCGTGTCGATGATGGCGAGCGCAAGCGGTCCGCGCTCGCTGACGTCGGTGGTCGCGGTCAAGTCTTTGGCCCCCGGATTGATAGCGTTGCGTACCCTAAACGGCGACGGACGTGGTTGCTACGTCCGAGACGGCGCCGTGGTCCGCCTTGCCGCGATACGCCTGAACGTCGACCGCCGCGCCCAGCAGAAAGGCATAGACACTGATCCACAGCCAGGTGAGCACCACGATGATCGCGCTCAGCGAACCGTAGGTCGCGCCATAATTGCCGAAATTGGCGACGTAGAGGCTGAAGGCGACATTGGCGAGCAGCCACACCGCGGTGGCCAGCACGGTACCCGGGGTTGCCCAGCGCAGCCGCGCGCCCGGGCGGTAAGGCCCGAAGCGGAACAGCAGCGACGCCCCCGTCACCACGATCGCGGCGAGCGCGACATAGGTGACGATGCGGATCACCGCGAGCACCACGCCGGGAAACCACGGGATGAGCGTACCGAGGAACGCGGCCAGCGCGCCCGTCGCGATACCGGTGAGCACCAGCAGCACGCCCGCGATCACGATCGCGAAGGAGGTAAGCGTCCACACCACGAAGCTGCGCTTGTCCTTCACCTCATAGGCGACGTTGAGCGCGGTCATCATCGAGGTCGCGGCCTTGCTGCCGCCGTACAGCGCGATCGCCAGCGCGAGGATGATGCCCAGCCCCTTCTTGCCCTGCGACCCCGATACCACCGTATCGAGCTGCTGGCTGATCAGTACCGCGACGTCGCGCGGGAAGGCGTTGAACAGCGCGCGGATATCCTCCTGCACCGTGTGGCCATTGGCGAACAGGCCATAGCTCAGCACGGTCACCGCCAGGATCGGCGCGATCGAGGAGATGATGTAGAAGGCAGCGCCCGCCGCGATCATCCCGAGATTGTCGTCATCCGAGGCGGCATAGGCCCGCTTGAGCTGGCCCCACCAGTCGGCGCGGAAGGAACGCCACAGGTCGGCGGAGGAGAGGTCGACTCGCATTGCAGGAGCGAACGCGGCAGCGCGGCGGAGGGTCCGTGGAGAAATGTTGCGCGGGGTGAAGGGACCGGCGGCGCGCGGCGCTTGCCATGGGGTTGCGGCCCGCTTGCACCGTCCTCCCGGCCTTGAGCCGGTATCCATCGTGCCGCGCATACCGCCGGCCGATGCGTTCGCGGCGCCATGGATCCTGGCTCAAGCCGGGAGGACGGCGGGGGCAAGAGCGCCCCCGCCGCGCCATCACACCGTGAAGCTCTCCCCGCAGCCGCACGCGCCTTTGGCATTGGGATTGTTGAACACGAAGCCCGCGGTGAAATCATCCTCCACCCAGTCCATCGTCGAGCCGATCAGGTACAGCAGCGACGCGCCGTCGACGAACAGCACCCCACCCGGCGTCTCGATCCGCTCGTCCATCGCGCTCGCCGTTGCGACATAGTCGACCGAATAGGCCAGCCCCGAACAGCCGCGCCGCGGCGTCGACAGCTTCACCCCGATCGCGTCAGCGGGCGCCTTGCCCATCAGCGCGGCGATGCGCGCCTCCGCGCTCGCGGTGAGGTTGAGCGCCGCGGGGCGCGCGCGCAGGGTGGTGGCCATCACAGCATCCCCAGTTCGAGCTTGGCGTCGTCCGACATCTTCTGCGGGTCCCATGGCGGGTCCCACACCAGATTGACGTCGGCGAAGGCGATCCCCGGCACCGCGGCGACGCGCATCTCCACCTCGCCCGGCATCGACTCGGCGACCGGGCAGTGTGGCGTCGTCAACGTCATCGTCACCGTCGCCTGGCCCGCGTCGGTCACCTCGACCGCGTAGATCAACCCCAGTTCGTAGATATTGACCGGAATCTCGGGATCGTAGATCTCCTTGAGCGCGTCGATCACGCCCTCGTACAGCGCGCCGCCGGGCTCGTGCGGCGCCTCGCCACCGGCGGGCTGCTGCGCCAGGAAGCCGGCGAGATAGTCGCGCTCGCGCCCTTCCCCGCCGGCGGGTTCGACCGCGTCGGACACCTTGGCGCGCGGCGGCGCCTGCACCGTCTCGACTTCCTCGACCTTGATCGGGTCGCTCATCGTCCCTCGTCCCTATCCAAAACCATCATCCGAAGATCCGGGCCACGCGCTCGATCCCCGCGGCCAGCGCGGCGACGTCGTCGGGGCCGTTGTACACGCCGAAGCTGGCGCGCGCGGTGGCCTCGACGCCGAGCGTCGCCATCAGCGGCTGCGCGCAGTGATGGCCGGCGCGGATCGCCACCTTCGACTCGTCCAAGATGGTGCCGATGTCGTGCGGATGCACCCCCTCCATCGCGAAGGAGACGATTCCGGCGCTGTCCGCCGGGCCGAGCACGCGCACCGAGTTGATCCGGGCCAGCGCCTCGCGCGCCTGTGTCACCAGCGCGGTCTCGTGCGCGTGGATGCGTTCGAGCCCGATCCCCTGCACATAATCGATCGCGGCGGCGAGCCCGAGCGCGCCGACGATGTGCGGCGTGCCCGCCTCGAACCGCGTCGGCGCGGGGGCGTAGGTGGTGCGCTCGAACGACACGCGGTCGATCATCGAGCCGCCGCCCTGATAAGGCGGCATCGCGTCGAGCAGCGCGCGCCGGCCCCACAGCACGCCGATCCCGGTCGGGCCATACAGCTTGTGCCCGGAGAAGACGTAGAAGTCGCAGCCGAGCGCGCGCACGTCGACCGGCAGCCGCGCCACCGCCTGGCAGCCGTCGATCAGGATCGTCGCGCCGACCGCGTGCGCGAGCTCGGCTGCGCGGCGCACGTCGAGCACCGAACCGAGCACGTTGGAGACATGCGCCAGCGCCACCATCTTATGCTCCGGCCGCAGCATCCGCGCCATCGCATCGAGATCGATGCGCTGGTCGGCGGTGAGCGGGACGACGTCGATCGCGGCGCCGACGCGCTCGGCCACCATCTGCCACGGCACGATGTTGCTGTGATGCTCGAGCGTGGAGAGCAGGATGCGGTCGCCGGCCTTGAGGCGCGTCGCGGCGAAGGACTGGGCGACGAGGTTGATCGCCTCGGTCGCGCCGCGGACGAAGACGATCTCGTCGGCCTGCGCGTTGACGAAGCGCGCGACGCTCTCGCGCGCCGCCTCATAGGCCAGGGTCATGTCGGCGGAGCGCTGGTACACGCCGCGGTGGACGGTGGCATAATCGGTGTCATAGCCGCGCGTGATCGCGTCGATCACCGGGCGCGGCTTCTGCGCCGTGGCGGCGGTGTCGAGATAGGCCCAGCCCGCGGGAATGGCGGGAAAATCGGCGACAACGTCGAGCGGGCGCGCGGCGGAACCGGCGGTCAGGACGGTCATGCGCGCTCCCCAATGTTGAGAAAGTTGAGGGTGGAGGTGGGTATGGAGCGGCCCGGGTCTGCCGCCCGACGTTCCTCTTCCGTCACCCCGGACTTGATCCGGGGACCATCGTTCCGCGCATTCCCAGACCGACGGGGAGGAGACATCGGTTGAGCCCCACCAGAAGAGAAGAACCTGTAACGGGACGATTCCGAGCCGATCACCGTCGAGCCCCTCCCCTTCAGGGGAGGGGTTGGGGTGGGGCCTAACCACCAGAGTGGCGCTCGCGGAAACGCCCCACCCCCGACCCCTCCCCTGAAGGTGAGGGGTGAGCGCGCCCGTGTCAGCCGCCCGCGCCCCACGCGTGCGCCGATGCTCGAGGACAAGGGAGCCGTCACTCCCGCTCCTTCGCACCGACACCGCGCGTAGGACAGCGTCACAGCGCGCGCTCCAGCCACGCCGCGGCGTCGGCCGCGAAGGCCGCGCGCACCGTCTCGTCCGCGATGCGGTCGAGCGCGTCGGCGACGAAGGCGTGCGTCAGCAATGCCTTGGCGCGCGCCGCCGGGATGCCGCGGCTTTCCATGTAGAACAAGGCGCGCGCGTCCAGCTCGCCGACCGTCGCGCCGTGCGCGCATTTCACGTCGTCGGCGAAAATCTCCAGCTCGGGCTTGAGGTTCACCGTCGCGGTGCGGTCGAGCAGCAGCCCGCGCAGCGACTGTTCGCCGTCCGTCTTCTGGGCGTGGCGCGCCACCTCGACCGCGGCGGCGAGGCTCGCCTGCGACTGGTCCGCCGCAACCGCGCGCCACAGCTGGTGCGACTGGCCGTTGGGTTCGGCATGGCGCACGCGCACCGCGCATTCCTGCTGGAGCCGGTCGCGGGTGAGCAAGGCGCCGCCGAACTCGGCATAGCCGCCCTCCCCCGCCAGCGTCAGCGCGGCGTCGACGCGCGCGCCCTGGTCGCCCGCGCCGAGCACGGTGCCGGTGAAGCTCGCCGCTTCGCCCAGCACGATCTCGTCGCGCAACGAGACGAAGCCCGCCGCCTGGGTCAGCCGCACCGCGCGCGACAGCCGCGCGCCGCGCCCCAACCGGACGCTGGTAAAGCGGTTCGACCAGCCCGCGCCGACGAAGGTCTCGACCAGCTGCGCGACCGCGTCGTCGGCGAGCTCGATCGCGGCACCGAGATGGTTTTCTGCGCCGGTGGCGACATGGACGATCTGGACCGGGTCGGCGACCGCCTGCGCGTCGAGCCGGAGCGTCCAGCCGCGCGCGGCGCGACGGCCGAGCGGGTGGTCGCTCGGGGCGATGGCGCCAACGCTGACACGGTGGAGCTCGCTCGCGCCCTGGTCCAGCTCACCGTCGACGAACAGGAGCTTGGCGCCGGGCAGGTCGAGGAACTGAGCGTCGGCGCGAGCGACGGGCGCCAGCGCGGCGGCCGCGGCGATCCCGCCGAGATCGGCCCAGCGCCACGCTTCCTCGCGGTTGGAGGGAAGGTCGAGCACGCTCATGCGGTGACTCCCGCCCGGCCGGTCACCGTGTTGCTGCGTGCACAGGAGCACGTCGCCGCTTCAACGCGGCGTCGCATGAACCCCGTCATCACGCCGCCACCTCGGCATAGCCCTCGCGCTCGAGCTGCTGCGCCAGCTCCGGCCCGCCGGAGCGCGTGATCCGCCCGTCCGCCAGCACGTGGACGCGATCGGGCCGGACATAGTCGAGCAGGCGCTGGTAGTGGGTGATCAGCAGCACCGCCTTGTCCGGCCGGCGCATGATGCGGTTGATGCCGTCGCCGACCACGCGCAGCGCGTCGATGTCCAGCCCGGAGTCGGTCTCGTCGAGGATCGCGAACTTGGGGTCGATGATCCCCATCTGCACCATCTCGTTGCGCTTCTTCTCACCGCCCGAGAAGCCGACATTGACCGGGCGCTTGAGCATGTCCTGCTGGAGCCCGAGCGCGTCCGCCTGCGCGCGCGCCACCTTGAGGAACTCCGCGCCCGACAAAGGCTTCTCGCCGCGCACCGCGCGCTGCGCGTTGAGGCTCTCGCGCAGGAACTGGACGTTCGACACGCCCGGGATCTCGACCGGATATTGGAAGCCGAGGAACACGCCCGCGGCGGCGCGCTCGTGCGGCTCCTTCTCGAGCAGGTCCTCGCCATTGAACGTGACCGAGCCCGCGGTCACCTCATAGCCCGGCCGCCCGCCGAGCACATAGCCGAGCGTCGACTTGCCCGCGCCGTTGGGGCCCATGATCGCGTGGATCTCGCCCGCGTTGACCGCGAGCGTTAGGCCCTTGAGGATCGGCTTGCCGTCGATCTCAGCGTGAAGATTGTCAATCGTGAGCATCGTCATTCCTGAAGCCCCTCCCTTGCAGGGGAGGGGTTGGGGTGGGGCGCCGCCGCGGGGGGACGGCCTGAAGCTGGGCGAGCAGCGTGGCGAGCACGCCGTCGAGGTTCCGCATCACGTCCGCATTGGCGAAGCGGACGAGGCGATATCCGAGCGCGCGCAGGTCGGCGTCGCGCGCCATGTCGCGGGCGGGGTCGGCGTGGGTGTCGCCGTCGACCTCGACGATCAGCCTCGCCGCGGGGCAGAGGAAGTCGGCGACGTAGCGGCCGATCGCGGCCTGGCGGCGGAACTTGTATCCGCCGAGTTGCGCACGCGAGAGCGCGGACCACAGGCGCTTCTCCGGCTCGGTAGGGTTGTTGCGAAGGGCGCGCGCGTTCGCCTGGACACCGGCGATGGCGCTCGCGGAGAGGCCCCACCCCCGACCCCTCCCCTCAAGGGGAGGGGAGTTCAAGCGCTTGTTCTCGTCCGTGGGCGTCACCCCACGCTCCCCTCGAGCGAGATCCCGAGCAGCTTCTGCGCCTCGACCGCGAACTCCATCGGCAGCTGCTGCAGCACCTCGCGCGCGAAACCGTTGACGATCAGCGCCACCGCCGCCTCCGCGTCGAGCCCGCGCGACATCGCGTAGAACAACTGGTCCTCGCTGATCTTCGACGTCGTCGCCTCATGCTCGATCTGCGCCGAGGGGTTGCGCACCTCGATATAGGGCACGGTGTGCGCGCCGCACTGGTCCGACAGCAGCAGCGAGTCGCACTGGGTGAAGTTGCGCACGCCCTCCGCGGTCGGCGCGACGCGTACCAGCCCGCGATAGGTATTGTCCGACCGCCCCGCCGAGATGCCCTTCGACACGATCGTCGAGCGCGAGCCCTTGCCGAGGTGGATCATCTTAGTGCCGGTATCGGCCTGCTGGCGGTTGTTGGTTACCGCCACCGAGTAGAACTCGCCGACGCTGTTCTCGCCCGCCAGCACGCAGCTGGGATATTTCCAGGTGATCGCCGAGCCGGTCTCGACCTGGGTCCAGCTCACCTTGCTGTTGCGGCCCTGGCACAGCGCGCGCTTGGTGACGAAATTGTAGATCCCGCCGACGCCGTTCTCGTCGCCCGGATACCAGTTCTGCACGGTCGAATATTTGATCTCGGCGTCGTCGAGCGCGACCAGCTCGACGACTGCGGCGTGGAGCTGGTTCTCGTCGCGCATCGGCGCGGTGCAGCCCTCGAGGTAGGACACATAGGCGCCCTTGTCGGCGACGATCAGCGTGCGCTCGAACTGGCCGGTGTTCTCCGCGTTGATGCGGAAATAGGTGGAGAGCTCCATCGGGCAGCGCACGCCCTCGGGCACGTAGACGAAGGTGCCGTCCGAAAAGACCGCCGAGTTGAGTGTCGCGAAGTAATTGTCGCGCTGCGGCACCACCTTGCCCAGCCACTTGCGGACCAGATCGGGGTACTCGCGGATCGCCTCGCTGATCGACAGGAAGATCACCCCCGCCGCCTTGAGCTCCTCACGGAAGGTGGTCGCCACCGAGACCGAGTCGAACACCGCGTCGACCGCGACCTTGCGCGCGCCCTCGACCCCCGCGAGCACCTCCTGCTCCTTGATCGGGATGCCGAGCTTCTCGTAGGTGCGACGGATCTCGGGGTCGAGCTCGTCGAGCGACGCGATCGTCTTCTTCTGCTTGGGCTCGGCGTAGTAATACGCGTCCTGATAGTCGATCGGCGGCACGTTGAGCTTGGCCCAGTCGGGCGCCTGCATCGTCTGCCACAGCCGGAACGCCTTGAGCCGCCAGTCGAGCATCCATTCGGGCTCGTTCTTCTTGGCGCTGATGTAGCGGACGGTATCCTCGCTCAGCCCCTTGGGCGCGAAGTCCTGCTCGATGTCGGTGGCGAAGCCCCACTCATACTTCTTGGCGACGGCCGCATGGGCCTCGGCGTTCTTCGTGGCCATGTTATGCCTCAACCTTCATCTGTTCGGGCGCTGGCGCGGGCGCAGCGGCGAGCGACGCCAGCGTCACCCCCGCGAGCGCGCCGCGCACCGCCTGATTGACCGCATTCCAATGCGGCTTGACGCGGCAATTGCCTTCGATCGCGCAGTCATGCTCGGCGGCGTCGACGCAGGCGGTGAGCGCGATCGGCCCTTCCACCGCCTCGACGATGTCCGCCAGCGTGATCGTCGCGGGCGGTCGTGCGAGCCGGAGCCCGCCGCCGGTACCGCGCGTGCTGTCGATCAGCCCCGCCGCCGCCAGCCGGCTCACCAGCTTCTGCGCGGTGGGCAGCGGCACGCCGGTCTCCTCCGCCAGCCGGGTGGCGTTCATCCGCGCCAGCCCGCCGCAATGGCGCGCGGCGGCGGTGAGCAGCACCACGGCATAATCGGTCAGGCTCGAAAGACGCATCGCTTCCCATTTGGCAGTTGCGATCGACTCTCAAATCGGAGTAGATCGTTCCGATTGCCATGTGGCCGCCCCGTCGGGCGAAATCAACCGCGCCGGCCCGCGCCGGGCGCAAAAAAAGGGCCCGGCAGAGGCTGCCGGGCCCTTGAGGAAAGAACTTCCGTTCGGAAGCCCTTCGGGTCGCAGTCGCGTTATGCGCGCGACTCTTCGCGCAAGGATTGGACAGATTCATCTCGCTCAAGTCGATTTTTTACAGTTCTCTCGGCTTGATCTCGCTCCGGGACGCGACGACAGACGCGATATGGCGATCTCCTCCCTTTTCCACCGTGCCGCCTTGGCCCTGCCGCCCGAGCGCGCGCACGATGTGGCGCTCGGCGGGCTGGCGCGGTGGGGCGCGCTCGGCGGCCCGCTCGGTGGCGTGATGCCGCGGCTGGCGACTCGCGTCGCCGGGATCGACTTTCCCAACCCGGTCGGGCTCGCCGCCGGGCTCGACAAGGACGCGCGCGCGGTCGCCGGGCTCATGCGGCTCGGCTTCGGCTCGGTCGAGGTCGGCACGCTCACGCCGCGCGCGCAGCCCGGCAACCCGCGCCCGCGGCTGTTCCGGCTCAGCGAGGATCGCGCGATCATCAACCGCATGGGCTTCAACAACGGCGGACTCGCCGCGGGGGTGGCGCGCGCCGCGGCGGCGCGACGCCACGGCGGCGTGCTCGGCATCAACGTCGGCGCCAACAAGGACGCGGCGGATCGCGTGGCCGACTATGTCGCGGGAGTGAGCGCGGCGGCGCCCGTGGCCGATTACGTCACGATCAACGTCAGCTCGCCCAACACGCCGGGGCTGCGCGACCTTCAGCACGGCGCGGCCCTGGCGGAGCTGCTCGCGGCCTGCGTCGCGGCGCGCGGCACGACACCGTTGTTCCTCAAGGTCGCGCCCGACCTTGACGCGGCGCTGGTCGAATCGATTGCGCGCGCTGCGCTCGACTCAGCCGTGGACGCGCTGATCGTCAGCAACACCACGGTGAGCCGCCCGCCGCTGCGCAGCGTGCACGCGCGCGAGGCCGGCGGCCTGTCGGGCGCGCCGCTGCGCTCGCTCGCGGCCGGGCGGCTCGGCGACTTTCGCCGCGCCACGGGCGGGGCGCTGCCGCTGATCGCGGTCGGCGGGATCGACAGCGGCGCCGAGGCCTATGCCCGCATCCGTGCCGGTGCGAGCCTGGTGCAGGTCTATACCGCGCTGATCTACGACGGGCCGGGACTGCCGCGGCGGATCGTGGCGGAGCTGGCGGCGTGCCTCGCGCGCGACGGGTTCGCGAGCGTGGCGGAGGCGGTGGGGGCGTAACCTACCCCTCCTCCTCGCCGGACCTTCTCGCAAGCCTCCTCCGTCATCCCGGACCTGTTCCGGGATCCACCGTGCCGCGCATGTCTGGGACGTTGCTCCCGCGGAACCGTGGATCCCGGACCAAGTCCGGGATGACAGAAGATGAAAGGCGTTCCGGACGCTCGCGGAGGTGACCCGCAAGGTGCGGACGACGGCTCCTTACGCCTCCTCGTCCTCGTCCTCGTCCTCGTCCTCGTCGGCGCCGAGTTCCTCGTTCAGCGCGGCGATGATCGCCTTGTTGAAGGCGGGAATGTCGTCGGGCTTGCGGCTGGTGATGAGATTGTCGTCGATCACGACCTCCTCGTCGACCACCTCGGCGCCGGCATTCTCCAGATCGGTGCGGATCGACTCGAACCCGGTCAGGCGGCGGCCGTCGATCACATCGGCCTCGGCGAGCAGCCAGGGCGCATGGCAGATCGCCGCGACGATCTTGTCCTCATCCATGAAGTCCTGGACGATCTGCACCGCCTTGGCCTCGACGCGCAGCTTGTCCGGGTTGGCGACGCCGCCCGGCAGCACCAAGGCGTCGTAATCGTCCACCTCGACCTCGTCGAGCGTGAGATCGGGCGTGGCAGTCTCGGCCTGGTTGATGTCCTGCTTCATGCCCTGGATCGGATCGCGCTTGATCGAAGCGAGCGTGACGGTGACGCCGGCGGCTTCCAGCGCCTTGCGCGGCTCGAACAGCTCCACCGTCTCGAAGCCGTCGGCGGCGAGCATCAGCACGCGGGCTTGCGACAGGTCGGCCATGGGAAATCTCCTGATACGTGTCGGTTCGACAGCGCCCCAAACCCCGTCCCCGCGCCGCCGTTCCGGAACGATGCGGCAGCCCGCGCATTTCCCGCGACATGAGCGTAGAAGCGGAGCGCACGACCGAGAACGGCTGCCATATCGTCTATTTCGACGACGGTGAGCCCGGCATCACGCGCAAGAAGACGCGGCACGGCGCTTGGGCCTATTATGATTCCCACGGCGCGCGCATCACCGACCGCGACGAGGTCGACCGGCTTAACGCGATTGGGCTGCCCCCCGCCTATACCGATGCCTGGTTCTGCCCCGACCCGACCGGGCACATCCAGGCGGTCGGCTGGGACGAGAAGGGGCGCAAGCAATATCGCTACCATCTCGATTACCGCGCACAACAGGAAGCCGCCAAATACGACCTTTGCGCGCCGTTCGGCCGCGCGCTGACCAAGCTGCGCGCACGCGTCGAGGCGGATCTCGACAAGCGCACGCACAGCAAGGAGCGCACCGTCGCCGCGATCGTCAAGCTGCTCGACATGGCGGCGCTGCGGATCGGCAACGAGACCTATGCCAAGACCAACAAGAGCTACGGCCTGACCACGTTGCGCGACCGCCACGCGCAGATCAAGGGCAGCACGCTGGCGCTGCAATACAAGGCGAAGTCGGGCAAGGTGCGCAAGCTGCGCATCACCGACGGCAGCCTCGCGCGCTTCGTCAAGAAATGCCAGGACCTGCCGGGGCAGAAGCTGTTCCAATATGTCGGCGACGATGGCGCGCCGCATGCGGTAACCTCGTCCGACGTCAACGCCTATCTCCGCGAGGCGATGGGCAATGGCTTCACCGCCAAGCATTTCCGCACCTGGGGTGCCAGCGTCGTGGCGTTCGAGGCGCTGGTGGAGGCCCCCGCGCCGATCGGGCTCAAGACGATGCTGGAGCCGGTCGTCGAGCGGCTCGGCAACACGCCCGCGATCGCGCGCAAGTCCTATGTCCACCCGGCGCTGATCGAGCTGGGCAAGGACAAGGCCGCGCAGGCGGCGTTCCGCCAGACGCTGCGGCTGCCGCGCGCCAGCCAGTATCTCACCCGCACCGAGCGCGGGCTGATCGCCTTCCTCGAGCAGAACGGCGCGTGCGAGCTGAAGGCGGCCTGAGGTGAGCGGGAACACGGCGGCGGCCAAGCAGGCCGTCTCGATCGACGCGGGCCGCGTCGGCGCGCAGGCGCAGGCGCTGGTCCGCGCCAGCCTGGTGTGGCTGCACGAGCATTGGCTGCAGATTCTGGTGGCGCTCGGCATCGGCGTGGTGATCGCGCTGCTGCTGTTCTGGCTGCGCGGTCTCGGCCCCAGGCTGGTGCGACGCAGCACCTCGGGCAAGGGCTGGGCGGCGGTGCTCGGCCGCGCGGTGGAGCGCACCAACGCCTTCTTCATCGTGATGCTCTCAGCCAAACTGGTCAGCGGCTATGCCGCGACGCCGCCCGAGCTCAACACCACCATCGTCTTCCTGTTCACCGTCGCGGCGACGTTCCAGTGCGCGATCTGGGCGCGCGAGCTGATCCTCGGCGCGATCGAGCATCGCACCCGCGACGAACATTATACTGGCGAGGCGCTGATGAGCGCGATGGGGCTGATCCGCCTCCTCGTCAGCTTCGCGGTGTTCGCGATCGCGCTGGTGGTGGTGCTCGACAATCTCGGGGTGAACGTGACCGGGCTGGTCGCCGGGCTCGGCGTCGGCGGTATTGCGATCGGCCTCGCCGCGCAGGGCATCTTCGCGGATCTTTTCGCCGCGCTGGCCATCATCTTCGATCGCCCGTTCCGCCGCGGCGACAAGATCAGCTACGATTCCACCAATGGCGTGATCGAGTCGATCGGGCTGAAGTCGACGCGGATCCGTGCCTTCACCGGCGAGCTGCGGATCATCTCGAACCGCAACCTGCTCGACAAGGAGATCCAGAACACCTCGCTGCGCGACCATATCCGCGTGTCGTACACGATCGGCGTCACTTACGAAACGCCGCCCGACACGCTGGCGCGCCTTCCCGCGATCCTCACCGAGCTGGTCGAGGCGGAGGGGGCGAAGGTGGCGCGCTGCGGGTTCGAGACGTTCGGCGCGTCGAGTCTCGACTATGCGCTCCAGGTCGACACGCCGGGCGACGACTGGGCCACCGCGCATGCCACGCGCGACCGGCTGATGGTGGCGATCCTGCGCCGTTTCGCCGCGGAGAGGATCAGTATCGCCTATCCCACCCAGACAACCTACACCGCCGCGCCGGACGGCACCTTGGTGATGCCCTACGCCGAGCCGCAGGCGAGCGAGCGCGTAGACGGCGCAGCGGAGCGGAAGGCGTGAAAGAGCTTCTCCCCAAATGAGGAGAGGGCTCCCGCCCCCCTTCCCTCGCGTGGACCCTTTCCGCCCGCTGCCGCGTTCGCGCCCCACCCCCGGCTGATGTGCCGGCGTAACAAACAGGGGAACATGTCCATGAAGCGTACGCTGATCGCCGCCCTTGCCGCCACCACCGCGCTCGCGCTCGCCGCGTGCAGCGAGAAGGCGCAGGACCAGTCCGCCGCCGCGGCCAACACGATGGCGGCCGATACCGCGGCGACCACCTCGAACGCGGTGAGCGACGTCGACGCCGCGACCGACCGCGCGCTCAACTCGGCCGAGAACAGCCTTGACCGCACCGGCGCCGCGCTGAGCAACTCGGGTGACCGCGCCGCCGATGCGACCGGCAACGCAATGGCGAACGCGGGCGAGAAGCTGCGCGACAACTGATCCCGACCGACCCGGCGGCCGCCCTCGCACGGGGCGGCCGCCCTCCACGCCGGATAGCCGCATGAACGATCGTCGCCGCCTCGGCGCCTCCGACCTCAAGATCGCGCCGCTCGTGCTGGGCGGCAACGTATTCGGCTGGACCGCCGATCGCGCCGCCAGCTTCGCGGTGCTCGATGCCTTTGTCGCGGGCGGCGGCACGATGATCGACACCGCGGACGTGTATTCCGCCTGGGTCGATGGCCATGGCGGCGGCGAGTCGGAGGCGATGATCGGCGAGTGGCTGCGCACCAGCGGCAAGCGCGATCAGGTGCTGATCGCCACCAAGGTCGGCATGCTGCCCGGCGAGGGCGGCGAGAAGCTCGCGCCGGCGCGGATCGCGGCGGCGTGCGACGCCTCGCTCCGTCGGCTCGGCACCGATCGGATCGATCTCTATTTCGCGCACCAGGACGACGAGGATCAGCCGCAGGAGGCGGTCGCCGCGGCGTTCGCGCGGCTGGTCGAGGCGGGCAAGGTGCGCGTGCTCGGCGCATCCAACTTCCATGCGGCGCGGCTGAAGTCCGCGGTGGAGCGCGCGCGCGCCGCCGGGCTGCCGCATTATCAGGTGCTTCAGCCCGAATACAATCTCGTCAGCCGCCACAAGTTCGAGGGCGAGCTGCAGGATTATTGCGTCACCGAGAATATCGGGGTGGTGCCCTATTACGGGCTCGCCGCGGGGTTCCTCACCGGCAAATACCGGAGCCAGGACGACCTCTCCAAGAGCGTGCGGGGCGCGCCCATGGGCGAACTGCTCGCGGGCAAGGGCGCTGCGGTGCTCGCCGCGCTCGATGCGGTGTCGGACGAGACCGGCGCGACGCTGGCGCAGGTGGCGCTTGCCTGGCTGATCGCGCAGCCCGGCGTGACCGCGCCAATCGCCAGCGCCACCGCGGCGGCGCAGGTGGAGGAACTGCTCGGCGCGTTGACGCTGACGCTCTCCCCCGACCAGCTCGAGCGGCTGACCGACGCGGGCGCCTGACCGGCGTCTGTCCGCCGCGGCATCCGCGACCGCGATGGCGCGGATAGCCGCGGCGCGTGGGTTCGGGCCGACGCGGCTCTCCCGCCGGTTCGGTTCAGGCCGGGATCGGCGCGGGCAAGGGGGCGGTCAGATCATGACCGTCTTCGGCATCGGACGGAGCCGGCATTGCCGCCACCTCCTGCGTACCGGCTGAGGTCGGGCCGTCGGTGCCGCGCACCAGCGCCAGTACCGCCGCCAGCGCCACACCGCCGAACGGCAGCGCGAGCAGCAGCAGCCAGCTCCACGCGGCACCGAGATCGCGCAGCCGCCGCGCGCTGACCGCGGTGCTGGGCACCAGCAGCAGCAGCGCCGCCAGCAGCGGCAGCAGCATCATCGCGAACAGCAGCAGCGCGGCGGCGTTGCTCTCGCCGAGCGCCAGCGCCGCGATCAGCCACGCCGCGACGTCCTCGATCATGCGGGTGACCATGATCGCCGCCGCGATCACCAGCGCCGCGCCGAGATGGAAGCAGAGATATTCGCGCCGTGATGCGCGCCCGTCGAGGTCAGCGTAGAGCCGCCACGGCCTGATCCAATCGTCCACCGCCACTCTCCGCCCGCCGATGCGGCGAGACATGGACTCATCATAGGCGGCACGCGCGACGAAACGTGCGCCTGGTACGTCGAAACTAGCCACAGGGGCGGGTGGGACGCGCTGCTCAGGCCGCGATCGCGCACAGATCGCGCGGCGCACCGGAGCCGACCAGCGCGGCGATGCTGCGCGCGCTCACCGGCCGGCTGAACAGATAGCCTTGCAGATGCGTGCAGCCCGCCAGGATCAGCGCGTCGCGCTGCGCACAGGTCTCCACTCCCTCGGCGACGATGCTCATCCCCAGCGCCTCGCCGAGCCCCACGATCGCCTTGATGATCGCGCTCGCGGCGCGCGTGGTGTCGAGCCCGCGCACGAACGACTGGTCGATCTTCACCTTGTCGAACGGGAAGCGCTCGAAATAGCTGAGCGACGAATAGCCGGTGCCGAAATCGTCCATCAGGATCTTGATCCCCTGCGCGCGCAACCGCTCGAGCTCGACGAAGGTACGCTCGACGTCGCGGATCAGCACGCTTTCGGTGATCTCCAGCTTGAGCCGGTGCGGCGCCAGCCCGGTCGCGGTGAGCGCGTCCATGACGGTGGCATATACCTCTCCCGCCTGGAACTGCATCGGCGACAGGTTCACCGCCACCGACAGATGCGCGGGCCAGGTCATCGCATCGCGGCAGGCCTGGTGCAGCAGCGCCTTGCCGAGCGGCACGATAAGGTCGCTCTCCTCCGCGATCGCGATGAACACGTCCGGACGGATCGGTCCGCGCGCGGGATGGGTCCAGCGCGCTAGCGCCTCCACGCTGACGATCTCGCCGGTCTTCACCGCGAGCACGGGCTGGTAAGCCAGGGTGATCTCACCGCGCGCGAGCGCCTCACGCAGATCGAGCTCGAGCGCGCGGCGGTCGCGCGACGCTTCCTCCATCGCGGGATGATAGACGCAGATCGACGAATGCGCCTCCGACTTGGCCCGATACAGCGCGAGATCGCCGCAGTGGCGCAGATCCGCGGTGGTGGCGGCATGCGACGGCGCCAGCACGATCCCGACGCTCGCGCCCACGAAGGCGGTGCCCATCGCGGTGGCGAAGGGCTGCGCCAGTGTCGCCACCGCAGCCTCCGCCACGCCGCGCGCGCGGGCCGCGGGGGCGTCGTCGATCACCAGGATGACGAACTCGTCGCCGCCGACGCGCGCGACCAGATCGCTCGGCGCGACGATCGCTTGCAGCCGCGCGCCCACCTCCGCCAGCACGAGATCGCCGACGACATGGCCATATTGGTCGTTGACCGCCTTGAAGCGGTCGAGATCGATCGCGAGCAGCGCGAAGGTCGTCTTGGCGGCGACCAGATCGTTGAGCCGGTCGACATAGCTGTGGCGGTTGACCAGCCCGGTGAGCGAATCGAAATGCGCGAGCTTGAGCACCGCCGCCTCGGCGCGCCGCATCTCGGTCACGTCCTCCGACAGGCCGAGCACATATTGCTGCGGGCGCTCGGGACCGTCGAGCACGATGCGGGTGGTGCGCAGACTGATCCGCTCGCCATCGGGGCGGATGAACTCGTTATCGAAGCGCTGCGCCTCGTGCGGGCGCTCGAGCACGACACGGTCCTGCTGTTCGTAGGTGGCGCCGTTCCGCGGGTAGAGTTCGCTCGCGGTGCGCCCGATCAGCTCCTCGCGCGGACGCCCGACCAGCTCTTCGCCGGCGCGGTTGATCAGCAGGTACCGACCGGTCTCGGCATCCTTGACGAACAGCATCGCGGGCAGCTGCTCGATCACCATGTCGAGCAGCTCTTGCGCGGCGCGGCTCTCGCGCTCCAGCGTGCGGCGCGTGCTGTCGTCGCGAATGATCACGGTCAGCCCGCGCGCCCCGCCCTGGCCGCAGCGCGTCAGCGTGAGATCGGCCGGCAACAGGCTGCCGTCGGCGCCGCGCGCATCCAGCTCCACCCCGGTCACCGCGCCCCTGCGCTGGAGCGGCTCGCGTGTTGCCTCCTCCCAGCCCGGCAGCAGGGCGTCCAGCGGCTGCCCGACGAGTTGCGCCGCGGACCAGCCGAAGGTGCGCTCGCATGTGGCGTTGGCGAACAGGATCTGCCCTGCCGCATCGGTGCAGACGATGCTGTTGGGCGTGTTGTTGATCACCTGCGAGGCGATCTTGCCGATCGTGCGCAGGTGCCGCGCCTCGATCATCCGCATCGTCAGCGTCGCCAGGGCGGACAACAGCTCCCGTTCGGCGGCAGACAGGGGGTCGCGCGGGCGCGTATCGAGGATGCAGAGCGCGCCCAGGTGATGGCCCTCGCGCGTGACCAGCGGCGCGCCGGCATAATAGCGCAACCCGTCTCCGGTCACGAGCGGATGCGTCGCGAACCGCGCATCGGCGGCAAGATCGGTCACCTCCAGCAGCTCGAGCGAGTCCAGCGTCAACCGGCAGAAGGACTCGTCACGCGTCCACTCGGCGGGCGGGATGCCGACGCGCGACTTGAACCAGGCGCGGTCCGAATCGATCAGCGTCACCGCGCTGTACGGCACGCCGAGTGCCAACGCCGCGACCCGCGTGACCTCATCGAAGATCGACTCAGCCGGCGTGTCGAGGATCTGGAGACGCGCCAATGCGTCGAGACGGTCGCGCTCACGGGCGGCAGCGGATGACGGGGCGAGGGTCATCCCACCTTCCTCGCACCAAGAGTTTACGAAACCATAGCAATGCTACGGCTCCGGCGAGTTTTTTGGCCGATCTGAGTATATTACAGATAATCCGTCAATGCCGCTGAAGCAATGCGCGTGGCAGCGGCAACAGCTGGATGTGATGTTCCTCGATCGCCGCCCTCAGCTATCTTGGCGGCATGTGCCGCAGGCCGCCTGGCAACTCGACTGTCCCAAAAATGATTGATCGACATCAATCGGAGAGCTTGGCAGGTGCCGCCGGCGTCACGATTGCACCGCCCCGAAATCCGAGCGGCGCCGCCGCGCGCCGCGCTCGCCGCGGCGGTTGAGCGCCTGGCTGACGCGATCGAGCAGCTCGGCGCGGCGATAGGGCTTGCTCAGCACGTCGGTGGCGCGCGCGCGCGGGCCGTTGATCACCAGCTCCTCGTTATAACCGGTGGTCATCAGCACCGAGACCGAAGCGTCGCGATCAACGATCGCGTCCGCCAGCACCAGCCCGTTCATTCCGCCGGGCATGACCAGATCGGTGAACAGCAGGTCGACGCGATCTTCAGGGTGGATCTCCTCGAACAGGCGCAGCGCCTGCTCACCATTGCCTGCGATCGAGACCTTGTAACCCGCGCCCTCCAGGATCTCGCGCGCGATCGCCAGCACCTCGTCGCTGTCCTCCACCACCAGGATGTGACGCGCCGCGCCGTCGTCGACGATCGCACTGGCGGGGACGTGTTCCTCGTGCGGCGCGGGCTCGCGCGGCTCGGCCCGACTGCCTGGGAACAGCATCCGCACCGTGGTGCCCTGCCCCGGACGGCTCTCGATCTCGAGCCGCCCGCCCGACTGGCGCACGAAGCCGCTCGCCATCGCGAGACCCAGGCCGGTACCACTGCCGACGCCCTTGGTGGTGAAAAACGGCTCGGTGGCGCGCTCGATCACCTCGGGCGCCATGCCGTGCCCCTCGTCCTGCACCTCGAGCACGACATAGTCACCTGGGGCGAGCTCGACCCCATCGCGCAGCGCGGTGCCGCCGGTGCTGTCACCGCCTTCGGCTGGCTGAAGCTTGAGCGGCCGGGTCGCGATCGTCACCAGCCCGCCGTCGGGCATGGCGTCGCGCGCGTTGTTGACGATGTTGAGCAGCGCCATCTCGAGCTGGTCGGGATCCACCGTCACCGGCGCGAGCCCGCGGCGCAGGCTGAGATGGATATCGACCTGCTTGTTGACCGAACTCTCGATCAGGTCGCTGAACTCGGAGACGAGCTGGGTCAGGTCAAGCGGTCGCGGCTCCAGCCGCGTCTTGCGCGCGAAGGCGAGCAGCTGGCGCGTCAGTTTGGCGCCGCGCTCCGCGGCGGATTGCGCCGCGACGATGTAACGCTGTGCGCGCGCCGGGTCCTTGGCAGTGGCGACCAGCTCGAGGTTGCCGTTGACCACCTGGAGCAGGTTGTTGAAGTCGTGCGCTAGCCCCGCGGTGAGCTGGCCGATCGACTCCATCTTCTGCGCCTGACGGTACGATTGCTCGGTGTTGCGGCGGCGCGTGACGTCGAGCTGGCTGGCGAAGAAATAGCGGAGCTCGCCCTTCGTATCATACACCGGGCCGACAAACACCGCGTTCCAGAACGGCGTGCCGTCGCGGCGATAGTTGAGCAGTTCGAGCGCCACCGCGGCCTTGTTTTCGACCGCATGGCGCAGCTCGGCGACCTGATTGCGATCGGTTTGCGAGCCCTGGAGGAAGCGGCAGTTGCGCCCCAGCACCTCGTCCTCCTCGTAACCGGTGAGGTCGAGGAAGGCCTTGTTGGCGAAGACGATGGGATTGTCGTCCTGGTTGGGATCGGTGAGGATCATCGGCATCCGCGTCATCTCGATCGCGGCGAAGAAGACGCCGCCGCGGTCGTTCAGATCGGGATCGGTGATCGTGCTCTCGCGCCAGTGGTGCAGGCCGCTTCGCTCGATCGGCTCGTTGGCGCCGGTGTCCATCGTGCCCTCGGCCGGTTTGCCCGCGGCGAGCCCGGTGGGATCGACGTCGTCGTGGGTGGCCGGATCGGAGGGGACGGAATCGTCTGACATGTAAGCGCGGTAGCCGCATTGGGGGCGGCGCGGCAAGATGTCGGTAACCTAGGTGTGTGAGCGGGGACGCTTTCCCGCAGGAACCTTCGCAACACCGCTAGTGGCTTAGACGTGCTGCGGGATTGACGGACGAGGCGCGACATCCCGTTTGTCGCTGAACCAGTCGCCTCGGATTGTCCGTCATTCCGGATTTGATCCGAGATGACGGTGCAGCCGAGACGACGCGACAATCCTCCGGCGGGGAGGCCGGCGTGACGACCTCCCCGTTTTCCTCAGGCGGCGACCTTCGCGCGGCTGGCGCGCTTGCGCTCGTGCGGATCGAGGTAGCGCTTGCGCAGGCGGATCGACTTGGGCGTCACCTCCACCATCTCGTCGTCGTCGATATAGGCGATCGCCTGCTCCAGCGTCATCTTCTTCGGCGGGGTCAGGCGGATCGCGTCGTCCTTGCCGCCCGAGGCGCGGAAGTTGGTGAGCTGCTTCGCCTTCATCGGATTGACCTCGAGGTCGTCCGTCTTGGCGTTCTCACCGATGATCATGCCCTCGTACAGCGCCTCGCCGTGGCCGACGAAGAGGATGCCGCGGTCCTCGAGCGGGCCGAGCGCATAGCCCTGCGCCTCGCCCGCGCCGTTCGAGATCAGCACGCCGTTCTTGCGGCCCTCGATCGCGCCCTTGTGCGGGCCGTACTTCTCGAACAGCCGGTTCATGATGCCGGTGCCGCGCGTGTCCGACAGGAACTCGCCGTGATAGCCGATCATGCCGCGGCTCGGCGCGGAGAAGGTGATGCGCGTCTTGCCGCCGCCCGACGGGCGCATGTCGGTCAGCTCGGCCTTGCGCAGGTTCATCTTCTCGACGACCGTGCCCGAATATTCCTCGTCCACGTCGATGATCACGGTCTCGTACGGCTCGGTCTTCTTGCCGTTCTCGTCCTCGCCGAACAGCACGCGCGGGCGGCTGATGCCGAGCTCGAAGCCCTCGCGGCGCATCGTCTCAATCAGCACGCCGAGCTGGAGCTCGCCGCGGCCCGCCACCTCGAAGCTGTCGCGGTCGGCCGCCTCGGTCACCTTGATCGCGACGTTCGACTCGGCCTCGCGCAGCAGCCGGTCGCGGATCATGCGGCTGGTCACCTTGCTGCCCTCGCGTCCCGCCATCGGCGAGTCGTTCACCGCGAAGCGCATCGACAGCGTCGGCGGGTCGATCGGCTGGGCGTGGAGCGGCTCGCTTACCGAAGTGTCCGCGATCGTGTTCGCCACGGTGGCGACGGTGAGGCCGGCGAGGCTGATGATCTCGCCCGCGCGCGCCTCTTCCACCGGCACGCGCTCCAGCCCGTGGAACGACATCAGCTTGGAGGCACGCCCCGCCTCGACCACATTGCCGTCATTGTCGAGCGCGTGGATCGGCTGGTTGAGCTTGACCACGCCCGAGTTGACCCGGCCGGTGAGGATGCGGCCGAGGAAGTTGTCGCGGTCGAGCAGCGTCACCAGGAAGGTGAAGGGCGCCTCGAGGTCGACCTTGGGGGCGGGGACGTGCTCGACGATCTTCTCGAACAGCGGGGTCAGCGTGCCCTCGCGCGCCTTGGGATCGGTCGAGGCATAGCCGTTGCGGCCCGAGGCGAACAGCACGGGGAAGTCGAGCTGCTCGTCGTTCGCCTCGAGCGAAACGAACAGGTCGAACACCTCGTCGAGCACTTCCTGCGTGCGCTCGTCGGCGCGGTCGATCTTGTTGACCACCACGATCGGGCGCAGGCCGAGCGCCAGCGCCTTGCCGGTGACGAACTTGGTTTGCGGCATCGCGCCCTCGGACGAATCGACCAGCAGGATCACGCCGTCGACCATCGAGAGGATGCGCTCCACCTCGCCGCCGAAGTCGGCGTGGCCGGGCGTGTCGACGATGTTGATGCGGGTGTCGTTCCACACGATCGAGGTCGGCTTGGCGAGAATGGTGATCCCGCGCTCCTTCTCGAGATCGTTCGAGTCCATCGCGCGCTCTTCGACGCGCTGGTTGTCGCGGAACGTGCCGGACTGGCGGAAGAGCTGGTCGACGAGGGTCGTCTTGCCATGATCGACGTGCGCGATGATGGCGATGTTGCGCAGGTTCATACGGATTCCTGAGGTGGCCCGCGGCGGCCGCAGGCGATGTCGCCGGCGCGCATAGCCGAAAGTGAGCGCGGGCGCCAGTCTTCGCGGCCGCAGCATGGGTCGCGGGAATGGGACGGGTCAGGCGGGGTGGTCGATCGTGGTGAGGTCGATGAAGGCGACGTTGGCGATCTCCGCCTTTTGAGGCTGGACGAGCGACATGGGCCGGGCCTCGATATGATGCCGCGACGTGGCGGTGTCGCCGATCTCGATGAGGAAGCGGCCTGCCTCGGCGAGGACGATCATGGCCACCACCTCATCCTCGTCGAGCGTGAGTTGGTGCACGATGCCTTCATAGCCGGCGAAGCGACCATCGTGTCCCGTCCTCGTGAGCACCGAGGCGATCACCAGCCTGTCCGGGTCGGCCGCTCCGGCGGCGATCACACGGACCCAGCCGTGGAGCTCCGCGCGCATCACTGCTGCCAAGGGCACCGAGCGCGCGACCCGTTGAAACGATGCGGCACTGGGGGACCGAGCAGCGTGAAGAACAGCAGCGCGAGCGCGATCGCTGTGCTGGTGCCGGCGAACACTTGGTCATGCCGTAGCATGGCCTTGTAGACGTTCGGATCAACCGGCAGGCGCAGGCAAGGCGCGCGACGGCAATAAAGCTCCTGTACCGCGAAGAGGCTCGCGCCGACCACGTGCGCGAGTAGCGCGCCGACGAGGATGACGAAAAGGGTAGAGGTCGAGTTCGGCCGGTCGGGCAAGGGGTTGAGATAATCGATCCGGCTGCCGCTGCGCAGTCCCAGCCACGCGCAGAGGCCAGGAAACAAAAGAACGAGCGTGCCGAGGAGCGGATAGCCCCAGTTCACACGAGATCAGTCGCGTCGCTGCGCCGAACCCGCCGATTCGCTCATCTGTGACTCAGCGGCCTGGCTACCGAGCAACGTCCGCTCGCGCTCGGCGATCGCCGCGCGAACCGCCGTCCAGCTGCCGTAGCGCCGGTGCACCAGCATCCCGCGCCGGATCGCCTCGTCCGAATTCACCCGCATGTCGCCGTCCTCGCGCCCTCAAGGTAAGCTAGACACGCGGCGCGAGGAAGGGCGCAACGCCGCTCTGGGCTACCCGCCACGGCGGTGAGATCCACGCCCCACCACCTCGACAACCCCGCCGCACCGTCTTACATACACAACACACTTGAACAGCGCGCGCCACCGCGAGACAAGAGCGCGCGACGCACGAAGGAGACGAGCATGGCGACCTCCCCCGGTACCGACACCGAGCCGGCGCTGACGCTGACCCCGCCCGATCCCGTCCCCGCGGTCTCGAGCGAGCGCGCCGCCGGGCTCGTGCCCGTCGATCCCGGCACGCGCAGCGAGCTGGAGAAGCGCGTCGACGCCTTCGTCGACCAATTGCTCGCCGAGGACGTCAACTCGCCCGAGTTCGGCAAGCGCGTCGACGCGATCACCGCGATGGGACAGAAAGAGATCCGCGACGCCGCGGGCCAGTCCAACCGCTTCCTCGACCGCCCGGTGCGCGCGATGGACAAGGAGGCGGGCGTCGGCAAGGACCTCGCCGAGCTGCGCCGCACCGTCGAGCAGCTCGATCCCGGCCGCCGCGGCAATCTCTCCAAGCCGCAGAAGCTGTTCGGCGTGATCCCGTTCGGCTCGAAGATGCGCGACTATTTCGACGGCTATAAGAGCAGCCAGACGCATATTGCCGCGATCCTGCGCAGCCTGTCCTCGGGCAAGGACGAGCTGCTGATGGACAATGCCGCGATCGACACCGAGCGCGCCAATCTTTGGGCGTCGATGGGGCGGCTCGAGCAGATGATCCATCTCGCCCGCACGATGGACGCGCGGCTGGAGGACAAGGCCAATGAGCTCGACGCCACCGATCCCGCCAAGGCCAAGGCGATCCGCGAGACCGCCTTGTTCTACGCGCGCCAGCGCACGCAGGACCTGCTCACCCAGATGGCGGTGACGGTGCAGGGCTATCTCGCGCTCGATCTGGTCAAGAAGAACAACGTCGAGCTGATCAAGGGCGTCGACCGCGCCAGCACCACCACGGTGGCGGCGCTGCGGACCGCGGTGACGGTGGCGCAGGCGCTGACGAACCAGAAACTGGTGCTGGAGCAGGTCACCCAGCTCAACGCCACCACCGCGGGGCTGATCGACTCGACCGGCAAGCTGCTGCGCCAGAACACCGCGGCGATCCACGAGCAGGCCGCCGCCTCGACCATCCCGCTGGAGACGCTGCAGCGCGCCTTCCAGAACATCTACGATACGATGGACGCGATCGACACGTTCAAGCTCAGGTCGCTCGACACGATGAAGGTCACGGTGGAGACGCTCGGGCGCGAGGTCGACAAGTCGCGCGGCTATATCGCGCGCGCCGAGGGCGCGGCGCGCAACAGCCTCGCCAGCCCGGCCGAGCAGTTCAAGCTGGAGGCGCTGTGACGCTGCCGCCGAGCCACGACACCGACGCCGCGATCGCGGGCGCGCGCGCCGCGGCGGATCGGGTGAGCGGGCGCGGCGTGCTGACGGTGCAGCGCCGGCCGCGGCGCGGGCGCGGCGGGGCGAAGGCGCGGCTGGCGGTGATCGCGGCGGTGGACGGCGCAATCCTGCTGGTGGCGGCGCTGCTCGGGGTCGGTCTGTTCGGCGGCGTGGCGGCGATCACCCTGATGCTGGCGGCGACGCTGGCGATCGCCTTCGCCCCCGCGACCCCGGTCCCGACCCCCGAGCGGCTGGCGCGCTCCGAGCTCAAGGCGCTGCCGGCGCAGACCGCGCGCTGGCTCGACGCGCAGCGCCCCTCGCTGCCCGCGCCCGCGCTGGCGGTGGTCGACCGGATCGAGCAGCGGCTCGATACGCTAGGCGTGCAATTCGCCGCGCTTGACGAGGCGAGCTCCGCCGCGGCCGACCTGCGCCGACTGATCGGCGAGCAGCTCCCCGACTTCGTCCGCGATTATGCGCGTGTCCCCCCGGCGCTGCGCGGCACCGCGCGGGGCGGCCGCACCCCCGACCAGCAGCTGGTGGAGGGGCTCGGCGTGATCGAGCGCGAGCTGGCGACGACCAGCGAGGAGCTCGCCCAGGGCGACCTCGACGCGCTGGCGACGCGGCGGCGGTATTTGGAGATCAAATACGAGGCGGAGTGAGCAAACGGACGGGTGTCAACCGCTGAAGCTGGTATCCCATCGATGCAAGCTCGGCGCGGCGCGCTCGCTGTTCGGAACGGCGTGGCATCGCGCGAGCGCCGTACCGGTGAGGCATGGCGGCACGGGCATCCGCTTGCTGCCGGCATCCGGAGCGCTTCCGATCTTCCACTGCGACCGCTGGAACGTCCCGTCCTTCCGCTGCGACGATCCAGATGCTCGCCTTCTTCCGTCATCCCGGACTTATTCCGGAATCCATCGTGCCGCGTCCTTCCACAGCGTTGCTCTCACGGAGCCGTGGATCCCGGAACAGGCTCGGGATGACGAATAGTGGTGGCGACGGTCTGCCGACAGCTGGACCCGAGGTGGAAAGCGCACCGGCACACCGGGGCGTCGCACGTCGGCCCGCCCCGCCACGGCCTGCGCGCGACACACGAACCGCAAGCTCACCTCCTTCATAACACCCCCCGGCGAGGACAGCCCCTCTGTCCTACCGCGGCCCCGCCTGCTAGCAGCGCCGTAACCCGACCCGCGGCGGATCGACGCTCCCCGCGCGCGTCTCAACTTTCTCAACATTCGCGTCACCGGAGCCGCGCCATGTCCGACTATGACTATGACCTGTTCGTCATCGGCGCGGGCTCGGGCGGCACGCGCGCGGCGCGCGTCGCCGCCGCGCACGGCGCCAAGGTGGCGGTGGCGGAGGAATATCGCGTCGGCGGCACCTGCGTGATCCGCGGCTGCGTGCCCAAGAAGCTGCTCGTCTACGGCGCGCACTTCGCCGAGGACCTGCGTGACGCGCGCCATTTCGGCTGGGACGTGCCGAGCGACTGCGCGTTCGACTGGCAGCGGCTGCGCGACAATGTGCTGCGCGAGGTCGATCGCATCAACGGCGCCTATACCCACACGCTGGAGAATGCCGGCGCCGAGATCATCCACCAGCGCGCCACCGTCTCGGGCCCCAACAAGGTGACGCTCGGCGACGGCACCACGCGCAGCGCCAGGACGATCCTGATCGCGGTCGGCGCGCACCCGGCCGTGCCCTCCTTTCCCGGGCATGAGCACGGCATCACCTCGAACGAAGCCTTCCACCTCGAAGCGGTGCCCAAGCGCGTGCTGATCGCGGGCGCGGGCTATATCGCCAACGAGTTCGCGGGCATCTTCCACCAGCTCGGCGCCCACGTCATTCTGATGAACCGCACCAAGGAGATCTTGCGCGGCTACGACCTGCAGATCCGTGACCGGCTGCTGCAGATCAGCATGATGAAGGGGCTGGAGTTCCGCTTCGACGCCAATTTCGAGAGCATTGAAAGGAAGGACGACGGCTGCCTCAAGGTGAGCATGAGCGGGCACGAGCCCGCGATCGTCGATCTCGTGATGTTCGCCACCGGGCGCCGCCCCAACACCACCGGGCTCGGGCTCGAGAGCGCCGGGGTCGAGCTCGACGAGCTGGGCGCGGTCAAGGTGGACGACGACAATCGCTCGACCTGCGCCTCGATCTTCGCTGTGGGCGACGTGACCAACCGCATCCAGCTCACCCCGATCGCGATCCGCGAGGGGCAGGCCTTCGCCGACCGGATGTTCGGCGGCAAGGACACGCGGGTCGATTATGACTGCGTGCCGTCCGCGGTGTTCAGCCATCCGCCGATCGCGGGCGTGGGGTTGACGGAGAGCCAGGCGCGCCAGCAGCTCGGCTCGGTGAAGGTCTATTCGTCGGACTTCCGGCCGATGAAGAACGTGCTGGCGGGGCGCGACGAGCGCGCGCTCTACAAGATGGTGTGCGACGGCGAGACCGACCGTGTCGTCGGCATCCACATGATCGGCCCGGACGTGCCCGAGATCATCCAGGCCGCCGCGGTGGCGGTGAAGGCGGGGCTGACCAAGGCGCAGTTCGACGCCACCGTCGCGCTCCACCCGACCATGGCGGAGGAGCTGGTGCTGCTGCGGTGAGGGGCCGGGGTCGGGCGAATTTCTTCACCCTACCGTCCTCCTGAACTCGTCTCAGGCTCCACGGTGCGGCTGGCGCGGCGACAGCAGCTCGTGCGGCGCGGTGGAGGCCGGAACGAGCTCAGGAGGACGAAGTGGGCGGCGAAGCACGCGTCGACCCGCGCCACCACCGATGCGCCAGGAACAGCGGCAACGCCGCCAGCCCCACCACCCAATGCGCCAGCGCCACCGCCGCGCGCGCGTCCTCGTCCGCGACATAGTACAGCAGGTAGCCGCTCAGCGAGAGCAGCACTCCCGCGCCGAACAAGGCCCCGCCCGACCGGCGCCGCCGCCGCGCCCGCCAGCCCGGCGCGACATGGACGCCGCCGAGCCACCCGAGCAGCGCCACCGTCGCCATTGCGGCGAGACCGTGGAGGCGCAGCGCCCAAGGCTCCGCCGCGCTCGGCTCGGGACCGAACGCGCCGTTGCGCTGGAAAAAATGATGCAGCAGCCACCACGCCGCGCCGCTCGCCCACACCGCGGCGAGCACCGCCTGGGTCCAGCGGCGCCGGGTGCCGGTCATGCCGCGATCGCCTGCCACGCCGCGCCAGGGCGGTGGAGATACGCGCGCGCGCCGCAGCGCCGGAGCAACCCCGCCGCCCTGTCGCCGCGGGCCAGCACCACCTTGGTCAGCGCGTCCGCCACCGCGCAGCGCGGCGCCGCGACGCTGGCGAACCCCGGTGCGAGCGCCGCGCCGGTGAAAGGATCGCGATGCTGCGGCGCGCCGCGGTCCGCCGCCGCCGCGGCGACGTCGCTGCTGGCGAGCGCGCCATCGCCGAGCAGCAGCGCGGCGGGCGGTGCGGTGTGGCGCGGTGTCAGAGCGACCCACTCCTCCGCGCCGAACAGACGCAGGTCGCCCCCGGCATTCACCGCTCCCGCCGCCGCGCCGCGGCGCTGGAGCACGAGACAGGCGCGATCCACCGCGAAACCCTTGGCGACGCCGCCGAGATCGACGCGCAACGCGCGCGCCACCGTCACCGCACGCGCCGCCACGCGCAGGTCGCGCCACGATGCGGCGCCGCCGGGCACCACCGGGTCGAATGCACCGCAGCTGGCGCGCGCCAGCCCGAGCGCGAGCGCGAGGCAACGCGCGGTCAGCGGGTCCACCGCCACGCGCTCGCCCCCGCCGAGCCGCGCGATGGCGGCGAGGTCGCTGTCGTCGCAATGCGCGCTCATCCGGCGCTCGACCAGCGCAATCGCGGCGAACGCCGCCTCCACCGCGCCCGCCATGTCGCCCTTCCCCTCCGCGCGCACCGCGACGAGCGTGCCGAGCAGCGGCCGCGCGCGCTCAAGGCTGCGCAAAGACGAGGCGATCGGTTGCGAGCAGCCGGCGCACCCCGTCGGTGACGTGGCGCGCCGAGAGCGTGCCGCCCGAGTTGTTGCGGATGTCGCGCCCCAGCGCGAGCGGTGCGCCATCGCGCTTGCCGGTGAATTGCGCGCGCCACGCCGGGTCGCGCACCTGCCCGCCGTAGCTCTCGCGATAGTCGAGGATCTCCAGCGCGCGCACCGCCCCGCCACGATCGAGCGCGAGCGCGAAAGTGATATTCTCGTGCTTTCCCAGCACCTGATCGACGATCAGCCGCGCGCCATCGGGTGCGCGCCAGCTGTGCACCGTGCGCGACGGCACGCTCACCCCGGCGCGGGCGCGGATCGCCGCCACCTGTGCGTCGGTCAGGTCACGATCGTCGCGCACCAGCGCCACGCCGGGGAACAGCGCCGCTTTGGCCTGATCGACCGTCATGTAGGTGGTGGCACAGGCCGGCGCCGCGGCGAGCGGCGCGGCGGCGAGCAGCACGAAATGGCAGCGCATCGGTCCGGGCCTCAGAAGGGGATGCCGTACTTAAGCGTCACCTCGTCGCGCTCGTGGCTGCGCAGGAAGAGGTGGCGGCCGATGTCGCGCCCGTCCTCGTCATAGCCGGGATTGCCCGCGACCTGGTGGAGCCAGCCGAGCGTCGCCCAGCCATGCTGCCCGGCGACATGGAGCGTCGGGCCGACCCAGTAGACCGAATGTTCGTGATGGGTGAAGTTGCCGTATTCGTTGTGGTTGCGCCCCTCCACCCCAAGGAACAGCTTGGGCGCGACGCGCGCGGTGACGCCCAGCTCGTTGTTCCAGTCGAGTTCGCTGTTGGTCTCGTCGCGCCCGGCGAAGCGGATCGATTCGGCCTCGAGCACGAGGTTATACGCGACCACCACGCGGTCCTCGGCAAAGTTCTTCTGGACGATCGCGCGCGTCTCCAGCTCGAACGTGCCCGGCGCGTAGCGCAGTCCGTTATGGAGATCGTGGAAGTCATATTCCGGCTCGAGATAGAGCGCGAGCCCCCAGCCGCCCTTGTTCTTGTACGGGCTGAGCGCGCGGTAGACGAACTCGGCGGAGACGCTCTGCGGTGAGAAGCGATGGCGCGTGAAGCCGGTGTCGCCGTTCGGATCGTCGTCGTCCGGCGCGCCGGTGGCGTGCATCCGGTTCGAATTGACGTAGAGCGAGGCCTGGAGATCGTCGGTGACGCCCACTTCCAGCTCGCTGCGGAAGTCGGTGGCGTCATAGTGGCCGAAGCGACGCCCGACGCGCTCGCGCACCACCTGCTCTACCTCGACATGGCCCTTGGGCGTGAGGTCGGTGGTGTAGAGCCGCGAGAACATACCCTCGCCCGCCTGCGCCGGCGCGGCAGCGAGGCACGCGCCGGCGAGCAGCGCCGCGCCGAGCGCGCGCGCGTGAGAAGTCATGCGGATGGTCCCCCCTTGGTGATTATTGCGATCGGCTCGCATGTACGCGCGGGCCGGGCGCGGTCACAAGCGACGGGTGACCCGGGTTGGGGAGTGGGCGAGGTAGAGGTACAGCGGGGCGGGCGAGCGACGCTCGCTCAACCTCCCTCCGTGTAAGGCCGAGCTGACACGATCGCGGCCGCTGCTCCCCTTACCCCGCCTCGAACGGCAGAATCGTCTCGTAGCGTGCGAGCGCGGGCGCGCCCGCGACGGTGGCGCCGCGGCGCAGCAGGAAGGCGTGGCGGACGATCTCGGCCTGCTGCTCGAGGCCGTAGCGCTCGAGCGGCCAGCCCGGGTGGATGGTGTAATGATAGCGGCACATCGGATGACGCGCCAGCGGCAGGCACACGCCGCGCTGGTGCTGCCAGACGTGGCACAATTCGTGGACGAACAGCCCTTGAAGCCCGAGCGGCGCGGCGGCGAAATCGTCACGCCACAATTCGCCCTTCGGGTGGAAGTGGATCGTGCCGCGCGGCGCCATCACCACGTCGCGCGGCTGGAAGAAGGCCCATTTGCGCCGCGCCAGCCGCACCGGCGCATAGTCGATCGCGTCGCCATAGATCGAACGCGCGAGGGCGATCTCGCCGGGAGTGAGCGGGCGCGTCATGCGCGTGTCAAACAAGCGACGCGGAAGAAGAGATGCGCAACCCACCCCCTTTTCGTGCCCCGGCGAAAGCCGGGGCCCAGTTGGGGAACGTTGGTGACTCGCACTATAGCCTTCCCAGCTGGACCCCGGCCTCCGCCGGGGCACCGCACGAGACGGCGCCGACACCCGTCCTCGCCAAATCCGCCGACCCTCACACCGCTCACTCCGGCGCGGCATCGCCCGCCGCGATCACCCGCGCGTCGGCCCGCACCGCGCTGCCGTCGGCGAAGCGAAGCGTCAGCGGCAGCGTACCGCCTGCCACCACGCTCGCGGGCAAGCCGAACAGCATGACGTGCTGCGCCCCCGGCGCAAAGGCGACGCTGCCGCGCGCGGGCACGCGTACGCTCGGCAGCGAATCCATCGTCGCCATGCCGTTGCCGGTCATGCGGCTGGTGTGGAGCTCGACCCGCGCCGCGCCGGGCGCCTCGATCTGCACCAGCGTCGCATCGGTGGCGCCGCCGTGAAGCAGGAAATAGGCCGCCGCCGGCCGGCCCGGCACCGCCGCGAGCCGGACATAGGCGTCCCCCGCGACCGGCGCCGATGGCTGCGCCGAGCAGGCGGCGAGCGACCCGGCCGCGAGCAACGGTGCGGCGAAGGTCCAGCGGTGTGCGGTCACTCTCGTCTCCTGCCGGAGGGTCGTCGCGAACTCCCTCTCTGTGCTTCTGCGAATGCAGGAGCCCGGGGCTACACGTGCCATGAGGCGTTATCCTGCTTGACCCTGGTTTCCGGCGTTCGCCGGAACACGGTCAGGAAACGCATGGACGTGGCCATCTCGCAAGATCCCTCCGCGGGGAGGTGTAGGTGCCACCGCGGCGCCCGGCAAGACGCGCCGCATGCGCCAGCCTCGCGTGTAGCCGCGGCGACCGCCGCCGCCATTGCCAGCCGCGCCCCCGCCACCTAGGTCCGCGCGATGGCCGCACCCATCCTCTCCTACGAAGACTTCGGGCTGGTGCAGGGCGCCGGCTGGCTGTTCCGCCACCTCGACCTGTTCATCGGCGAGCGCGACCGGCTCGCGCTGATCGGGCGCAACGGCGCTGGCAAGTCCACCCTGCTCAAGCTGATCGCGGGCGCGATCGACAGCGACGAGGGGCGCCGCACAATCGTGCCCGGCACCAATGTGGTGATGCTCGAGCAGGACCCGAACCTCGCCGGCTTCGCCACCCTCGCCGACTATGTCCTCTCCGGCGAACACCCGCCGCAACCCTATGAGGCGGAGGCGATCGCGGGGCAGCTCGGGATCGATCTCACGCGCGAGGCGCCGTCCGCCTCGGGCGGCGAGCGCCGCCGCGCCGCGATCGTGCGCGCGCTCGCGCTCGACCCCGACGTGCTGCTGCTGGACGAGCCGACCAACCACCTCGACGTCGCCGCGATCGAGTGGCTGGAGGACTGGCTCAAGCGCTTCAAGGGCGCCTTCGTCGTCATCAGCCACGACCGTACCTTCCTCACCCGGCTGACGCGCCAGACCTTGTGGCTCGACCGCGGCGAGCTGCGCCGCGCCGAGGTCGGCTTCGGCGGCTTCGAGGCGTGGACCGAGCAGGTCTATGCCGAGGAGGAACGCAACGCCGCGCGGCTCGACGCCAAGCTCAAGATCGAGGAACATTGGCTCCAGCGCGGCGTCACCGGGCGGCGGCGGCGCAACCAGGGCCGGCTCGCCAAGCTCAAGGAGATGCGCGCCGAGCGCGCCGCGATGACCGGGCCGCAAGGCGCCGCCGCGCTGTCGATCGCGAGCGACGACGTGAAGACCAAGGTGGTGATCGACGTCGAGCATGTCTCCAAGAGCTACGGCGAGCGCGCGATCATCCGCGACCTGACGTTGCGCGTCGCGCGCGGCGACCGGATCGGCATCGTCGGGCGCAACGGCGCGGGCAAGACCACGCTGCTGCGGCTCCTCACCGGCGAGATCGAGCCCGATCAGGGCACGATCAAGCGCGCCAAGACGCTCGACGGCATCGTGATCGACCAGCAGCGCAGCCTGATGGCGCCGGAGAAGACCGTGCGCGACGTCGTCGCCGACGGCGGCGAGTGGATCGACGTACTCGGCACGCGCAAGCATCTCCACGGCTATCTCAAGGAGTTCCTGTTCGATCCCTCGCTCGCCGAGGCCAAGGTGGGGACGCTGTCGGGCGGCGAGCGCTCGCGGCTGCTGCTGGCGCGCGAGTTCGCGCGGCGCTCCAACCTGCTGGTGCTCGACGAGCCGACCAACGACCTCGACCTCGAGACGCTCGACCTGCTCCAGGAAGTGATCGCTGATTACGAGGGCACGGTGCTGATCGTCAGCCACGACCGCGACTTCCTCGACCGCACCGTGACGGTGACCCTGGGGCTCGACGGGAGCGGCCATGTCGACGTGGTCGCGGGCGGCTACGAGGATTGGGAGCGGCAGCGGCGCCCGCGTGTCGAGGCGGCGCGCAAGCCTGCGGCGAAGCCGGCCGCCGCGGCACCGGCGTCGCCCCCGCCGGCGCGGACCAAGCTCAGCTACAAGGACCAGCGCGACTATGAGCTGCTGCCCAAGCGGATCGAGGAGATCGACGCTCGAATCGCGCGCGACGAGGCGGCGCTGGCCGATCCCGGCCTTTATGCGCGCGACGCCGCTGCGTTCGACCGGCTGAGCAAGGGCATCGCCGCGCTGCGCGACGAAAAGGAGGCGGCCGAGCTGCGCTGGCTCGAGCTGGCGGAGAAGGTGGAGGGCTGAGGCGGGCGTTGGCGACCGATCGCCACCTCTCAGGGAAACGAGGACTTCCTCTCCTGCAGGCGCGAGTCGGGTGGGATGACCTCTTCGTAACGGGGCGGCTGTCGCAGACCGACCCTTTCCCTCTCAGGAAGGGAGATCGCCTCAAGGCATGATCCACCTGATCCGTACCGCCAGCGTGCTCCGGCGCACGCCCGAGCTTAGGGCCGGCAACGTTACCGTCTGTGGCTCCGGGCGTCCGCATGCGCGGCAGCGCGGTTCAGCTTGGGTGAATCAAGCTGCGGCGCGTGCAAAAAGAGCGTCGCCGCTCAGCACGTTCCCGGCTGCAGCAGGTCGCTCAGCTCGCGCTGGAGCCGCGCCATGGTGAAGGGCTTGCCGATGAAGCGGTCCGCGGCGCGGGTCTCGAGATGGTCATCGCCGACATAGCCCGACATCGCGATCGTCCGTGCGCTCGGCACCAGCGCCAGCACGCGGCGGATCAGCCCGAAGCCGTCGAGCGATCCGGGCATGCGGATGTCGGTCAGCAGCACGTCGAACCGTACCCCGCCGTTGATCATGTCAAAGGCCTCGTCGCCCGAGGCGGCGGTGCGGACATCATAGCCGGTATTCTGGAGCTGCTCGCAGACGGTGCTGCGCACCAACGGCTCATCGTCCACCACCAGGATCACTGGCGCGCGCTGGTCGTCAGACATTCCGTGCAAAGCCCCGTGCGACACCGTTCATCGTATATAATTAACTACTGAACGTGGTCTTGCCGCTGCACGGGCGCGTGTCAAGGAGGGACAGTCGTGCTGCCCCGTTAAACTTGACGTTACGGTAATTTACAATCGCGAGTGTGGCGCGAAGGTCGCAGGGAAGATGGCGGCGCGGAACCCGCAGAAAACCCCTCCCCGGCAGGGGAGGGGTTCGGGATGGGCCGCTCCCCCGGGTGCAGGCCCGCGCGCAAGGCCCCGCTCCCGCCCGCCCCGTCAGGAGAGGGAAAATGTCCTCAGGCCGCCGCGGGCTGCTTCGACTTGATCACCGCGAGCAGGTCGTCGAACGACTTGGAGAAGCTCGCCACGCCCTCCTCGACCAGCTCCTTGGTGACGCCGTCGAGGTCGAGCCCGAGCCGCGCCTGCTCGGCAATCACGTGGCGCGCGTCGTCGACATCCTGCTGGAGCGTCTGCGCCACCGTGCCGCGCTCGCGGAAGGCGTCCATCGTCTTGGGCGGCATGGTGTTGACCGTGTCCGGCCCGATCAGCTGGTCGACGTAGAGCGTGTCGGGGTAATCGGGGTTCTTGGTGCCGGTCGAGGCCCACAGCAGCCGCTGCGGGCGCGCGCCCTTGGCGGCGAGCGTCTGCCAGCGCTCGGAGGCGACGAACTCCTCATACCAGGCATAGGCCAGCTTGGCGTTGGCGATCGCGACCTTGCCCTTGAGCGCCTTGGCCTCCTCGCCGCCGACGCCGGCATCGATCTTGTCGTCGATCTTGCTGTCGATGCGGCTGACGAAGAAGCTGGCGACGCTGGCGATCTTGTCGATCGACAGGCCCTTGCTCACGCGCTCCTCGAGGCCCTCGACATAGGCGTAGGCGACCTGCTTGTAGGCCTCGACGCCGAACAGCAGCGTCACGTTGACGTTGATCCCCTTGGCGATCGTGTCGCGGATCGCGCGGACGCCGTCGTCGGTGCCGGGGATCTTGATCATCAGATTGGGGCGGTCGACCGCCTGCCACAGCCGCTCGGCCTCCTCGGCGGTCTCGGGGCCCTTGAGCGCGAGATAGGGCGAGACCTCGAGGCTGACATAGCCGTCCGCCGCGTCGAGCCGCTGGTAGACCGGCAGCAGCGTGTCGCACGCCGCCTGGATGTCCTTGATCGCCTGCGCCTCGTAGCGCGCCATCGGCTCGGCGCTGGGGTTGGCGCGGTCGAACTCGGCAAAGCCGGCGTCATAGGCGTCGCCTGCGCCCATCGCCTTCTCGAAGATCGTCGGGTTGGAGGTGACGCCGGTCAGGCCGTCCTCGTCGACCAGCTTCTGCAGCCCGCCCTGCTCGAGGAACTTGCGGTCGACGAAATCGAGCCACACCGCGGTGCCCGCCTTGCTGAGGTCCTGTAGCTTGCTCATTCGCCTTCCTCCATCTCGTCGCGCGTCCCGCCGATATAGGAGCGGCGGGGGCGCCAAATAAGCCTGTGCGGGCGGTCGCGGCGCTCGGCTCGTTGCGGACACGGTCCAACCAACCTCGTCATCCCGGCTCAAGGCCGGGATGACGGAAGTGGGCCGCCGCCGTCGCGACAGCCGCCCGCCCCCCGCCCGGATTACCGCCCCATCACCTCCTTGGCGACCTTGACGACATTCTCGACGGTGAAGCCGTACTTGTCCTGCAGCTTCGCCAGCGGGGCCGAGGCGCCGAAGGTCGACATGGTGATCTGCCGCCCCTCGAAGCCGACATAGCGGTCCCAGCCGAGCGAGCCCGCCATCTCGATCGCGACGCGCGCGGTCACCGCCTTGGGCAGCACGCTCTCCTTGTACGCCGCGTCCTGGCGCTCGTAACGGAACCAGCTCGGCATCGAGACGACGCGCGCCTTCACGCCCTCGCCGACGAGCTGCTCATAGGCCGCCACCGCAAGCCCTACTTCCGAGCCGGTCGCGATCAGGATCACCTCGGGCACGCCGCCCTCGGCCGCGTCCGCCAGCACATAGGCGCCCTGCTCCAACCCGTCCGCGCTCGCATATCTGGAGCGGTCGAGCGTCGGCAGCGCCTGGCGCGACAGCACCAGAGCGGTCGGGTGGTCCGCCGACTTCATCACCGCGCGCCACGCCGCGGCGACCTCATTGGCGTCGCCCGGGCGGATCGTGTCGAGCCCCGGGATCGCGCGCATCGTCGCGAGATGCTCGATCGGCTGGTGGGTCGGGCCGTCCTCGCCCACGCCGATCGAATCGTGCGTGAAGACGTAGACCGCGCCGATCTCCATGATCGCCGCCAGCCGCACCGGCGCGCGCATGTAATCGAGGAACACCAGGAAGGTGGAGCCATAGGAGCGCAGGTGCGACAGCGCCATGCCGTTGACCACCGCGCCCATCGCATGCTCGCGCACGCCGAAGTGGAAGTTGGTGCCGGCGTAATTGCCCGGCTCGAACGAGGGCGCGCCCTTGATGTCGGTCTTGGTGGAGGGGGCGAGATCGGCCGAGCCGCCGATCAGCCACGGCACCTTCTTGACGATCGCGTTGAGCACCTTGCCGCCCGCGTCGCGGCTCGCCACGCCCTTGGCGTCGGCGTCGAACACCGGGATCTCGCTGTCCCAGCCGTCGGGCAGCTTGTCCTTGAGCAGCAGGTCGAGCTCGCCCGCCTGCTCGGGAAACTCCGCGCGATAGCGGTCGAACAGCGCCACCCACTCGTCGCGCGCCTTGCTGCCGCGCGACGCCACCGCCTCGCCGAACGCCTCCTTCACGCCCTCCGGCACGTAGAAGTCCTTGTCGACGGGCCAGCCATAGGCCTCCTTGGTCTTGGCAACGTTCTCCGCGCCGAGCGGCTCGCCATGCGCCTTCTCGGTGCCGGCGCGCGGGCTGCCCCAGCCGATCACCGAATGGACGACGATGAAGGTGGGCTTGTCGTCGGTTGCCTTGAACGACTCGATCGCGGCCGACAGCGCGCCGACGTCATTGGCATCGTCGACATGAATCACGTTCCAGCCATAGGCCTGGAAGCGCGCGCCGACGTCCTCGTCGAACGCCAGATCGGTGCCGCCCTCGATCGAGATATGGTTGCTGTCGTAGATCCAGCACAGATTGCTGAGCTTCAGATGCCCGGCGAGGCTCGCCGCCTCGGCCGCGACGCCCTCCATCATGTCGCCGTCGCCGCACAGCGAATAGACGTCATGGTCGAACAAAGCGTAACCCGGGCGGTTGTAACGCGCCGCGAGCCAGCGCTCCGCGATCGCCATGCCGACCGAATTGCCGCAGCCCGCGCCGAGCGGGCCGGTGGTGGTCTCCACGCCGGTGGTGTGGCGATATTCCGGGTGGCCCGGGGTCTTGGAGCTGAGCTGGCGGAACTGCTCGATATCCTCGAGGCTCACCGCGGGCTTGCCGCTCTTCTGGCCGCTGGCGTCGATCTCCTCGACCCCGGCGAGATACAGCAACGAGTAGAGCAGCATCGAGGCGTGGCCGACCGACAGCACGAAGCGGTCGCGGTTGGGCCAGTCGGCATGGCGCGGATCGTAGCGGAGGAACTTGGTCCAGAGCGTCCAGCCCACCGGAGCGAGCGCCATCGGCGTGCCGGGGTGGCCCGAATTGGCCTTCTGGACCGCATCCATCGAGAGCGTGCGGATCGTGTCGATCTGGAGCCGCTCGGGGCTGCCGTCCTCGTGGACGCCCGCGGGCAGGGTGGCGGTGTCGGTCATGCTAGCCCCTTCGTGATACGATAATGCGAAGCCGAGTGCCGGGCGCGTCACCGCGCCGGTCAGTCCACCGTCGAACGCACCGGCACGGGGCGGGTTGCCCCATCCCGGTTGCCCGAGTCAGCGCCTCCTTAACCGTTCGTCGCGGCGCGTTCCAGCCGCGTAACGACGCCACCCGCCGCGACGTACGCCGCATCCACCTCATCGAGGAACAGTCCATGCCCCATCACGCCGGGCGTGGCGTCGAGCGCGCGCGCGAGATCGCGCGGATCGGCGATAGCGGCGAAGCGCGCGTCGAGGATCTGGTTGCCATTGTCCGTGAGGCCGTCGCGCAACGTGGCGGTGGCGCCGAGCGCGACGAGCCGCGCCGCGACGAAGGCGCGCGCGAACGGGATCACCTCGACCGGCAGCTTGGCGGCGCCGATCGCGGCGACCTGCTTGGACCCGTCCGCGATGACCACCATCCGTGTGGACGCGGCGGCGACCACCTTCTCGCGCAGCAGCGCCCCGCCCGCGCCCTTGATGGCGAAGAAGCGCGCGTCGAGCTCGTCGGCGCCGTCGACGGTGAGATCGACGTGGGCGACGTCGGCGAAGTCGTCGACCGGGATGCCCGCGGCGCGCGCGCGCTCTTCGCTGGCGATGCTGGTGGCGACGGCGCGGACGACGAGGCCGTCGCGGACGCGCGCGGCGAGCGCGTCGATGAAATAGGCGACGGTGGAGCCGGTGCCGAGCCCGACGAGCAGGCCGGGGGTGACCTCGGCGACGGCGGCTTCGGCGGCTAGGCGTTTGTCGTTGGGCATGGGATCTCCAGTCACCTCATGGTGACACATTTAACTAGGCGCCGCCGACCGCCACAGAAGCCTCGTCCAGGTCCAACTTATCGGGCGTATACTGGAACGGCCGAGCCGCTGCATAAGCCTTGAACAAGCTGTCTTTGAAACGATAGTGCCTTTCCCGCGTTTTCTCCAATACCGCCCCAAATTTGTCTGACACTAAATGACCAACGTAGACCGATATCGCACTTGCATCCATACCACGAGCACTGGCAATTTTCGGATAAACGACGCTTGTGTTTACCTCCTCCGCCTCTTGCTCCGAAAATGTTTTTAGAACAAACTCTCGCACGTAAGAGTGTCCGATGGCCTTAAGATAAGCAGCCTCCTGCACTTTCGCTGTGCCTTTGTTGGCAATCTCGGCCAGCACGCTTCGGGCCATTACCTCGTCAACCTCGCTCTGGCCTGAAGTCGCAGCACGTATTAAAGAACGCTTACCTAGCAGGTGGACATAGTATGGATGCCCCTTAGCTATTCCGATAATCCAGTCTTTAGCATCTTGAGAAAACTTGATACCTACTTCGGCTAGAACGGGCTCCGCGGTATTAAAAATATCCTTAAGTTCACTATCGCTCATCGGCGGCATCTCAACGCAGCCGTCTGATATCTGCCGAACGATAGATTCGTGGCCGGCGATCAACTCTTGCGGCGTAGTTCCGACGCCAACAAGCGCGAATTTCACTCGTGGATCTGCACCGCGGGCCCTCACTATCGACGGCAGATCCTCCCTGTTCTTAATCCGATCTACCTCGTCAACAATGAACAAAATACCGGACACCACCCCCGTGGAGAGAATCTGAGAAATAGCGTTGCCAAATGTTGCGTAGAGATCTTGCTCTACCGAATCACGCTCCAAGACGTCGGACTTACCCAACTTGCCCGTTACGTTGAGAACTTTCACATTGAGGCCAGCACCCAACTCGCCTGAGGTTGTAGCTTTCTCTATTTTGAACGGAATCCAAGGAGCCAGCGCCTCATCGTCAGTAAGGAGCCGTAAAACGAGGGCTCTCATGTCCGTGATGCTGTCGTCACATTCAATACTGACCACTAGGTAATCAGGGATTATCGATGGTCGTAGCCGAAGCTTATCAATTACGGTCATATCCCCTTGAGCTAAACTACTCAGTTGTCTCGCTAGAGATGTTTTTCCTACCCCCGATTTCCATAGATAACAATCTGAGTTCCATCAGACTGAAGGGCCATCGCGACCGCATCAAGCTGCTCTTGTCTTCCCGCGAAACGAGCCGGATCACCGATGGCTAGAGCCGGGGTGAAGATATTCATTATATCGACGGTCAAGAAGCAATCCTTACGGCACGGGAGCTATACGGAAAGCTAATCATCCGAGCGGCACTTCCGCAAGACGATCGATCAAGAGGACCTCACCCCCGCCCCTTCAACCCACCGAAGAACGCCGTCGCGACCCGCGACACCGCGTCCCCGATCTCCTGCTCGCGCGTGCGCTGGCCACCGCCGCCGGCGCCCGCCGCCGCGTCACCCGCGCCCGCACCCTGCGCCTCCTCCGCGCCGCCCGCCGGCGCCGCGCTCTTCGTGGCCTTCTCCGCCGCCTTGGCCGCGACCGCGCTCGCCGCCATGCCCGCCACCGCGGTCAGCGCGCTTGCGATCGCCTGCTTGCCCGCGGGCGACTGGGCGCGCTCGATCCACGCCTCGCCCTGGCGGCGCAGCTCCTTGGGCAGCTTCATCCCGAACAGCTCCTTGGGCAGCTTGGCCGAGCGGCCTGCGCCGCGCTTGCCCGCGCCCTTCGCCGCACTGTCACTGTTGCCGTCGGCCTGCTTCTTCTTGCCCATGCGCACCTCCTGTGTGCCAGCAAGGTAAGACACGTGCGCGGGTGATCAACCCTCGGTGCGCTCCTCCGCCCGCTGCCGGCGCACGAGTGCGCGATAGGCGGCATCGTCCTGCCAGGCGCCGGCCAGCTCCCATTTGATCACCTGGGTGATGTGGCTCACTATCGGCCGGCCGTCGCGCCCGGTCGCGGGGGTGAAGCGCGCCCGCGCCAGCGCCGCGTCGCAGCCGCTCTTGTCGAGCGTGGGGCTGCCGCTCGCGATCACGGTGCGGCATTCGCTGACGCGCCCGTCGGTGCCGACCGTCCACAGCTGCGCCGAGGTGCCGAGCTCGCCGCGGCGGATCGCGTCACGGTCATAGCCGAGGGCGTCGAGGAAGCGGTGTGGCGGACCGACCGGCGTCGCCGTGGTGGCCACCGCCTCGCGCTCGCCCGGCGCGATGCCCCAGCCGCGCGCGATCTCGTCGTTGCAGCGCGCCAGCGCCGCCAGCGCGCGCGCGGTGCCGACCAGCGTCACTGCCAGCGCGGGCTCGCTCGATGGCGTCAGCGTCAGCACCGCGCGCTCGGGCAATTGCTCGAAGGCGGCCGGGTCGACGAAGGCGCGCAGCAGGCGCAGCTTCTCGCCCTGGCCGGTGAACGCCTCGTAGCGGAACTCGTCGGCGCGCGCGGCCACCGCCACGCGCAGCACGCCGCGGCGCAGGCCGCGGTCGGGCAGGCCGCGCTGGACGCTCAGCTCGACCTTGTCGCTGAACGGCAGCGCGCGCCACGCCACGATCACCGAGGCGCCGGCCTCGCCGAAGGCGCGCGCCATCGCGCAGCCGTTCTCGCCGTAGTTGACGACCCATTTGCCCGAGGGCTCGAGCGGGGTTGGTGCCGGCGCCTGCGCGGGCGCCTGCGCGGGCCGGGGCGGCGCCGCGGCGGCGAGCGCGAGCGCGCTCCCCAGCAGCGCCGCGCCGCCCGCTGCCGTCACCCCGTGCCGCCGTGCGCGCCGGTCCGCTCGCCCGCGCTCACGCTTGCTCCCCCAATCGCCCCGCCCCATCGCTCGCCCCTGCCCCGGCGCGTGCCCCACGCGCCTTGTCGCCCGCAGCCTAGCGTCCCACATCGCGCCGGCAAGCGCCCGGCGCTGGACCTGCCCGAACAAATCTGGAACAAACAACCGCATGGCCCTTACCACCCTCTCCGTCCGCGGCGCGCGCGAGCACAATCTCAAGGACGTGTCGGTCGACATCCCGCGCGACACGCTCACCGTGATCACGGGCCTGTCGGGCTCGGGCAAGTCGAGCCTCGCGTTCGACACGATCTACGCCGAGGGCCAGCGCCGCTACGTCGAGTCGCTGTCGGCCTATGCGCGCCAGTTCCTCGAGCTGATGCAGAAGCCCGACGTCGACCATATCGAGGGCCTCTCCCCCGCGATCTCGATCGAGCAGAAGACGACCAGCCGCAACCCGCGCTCGACCGTCGCCACCGTCACCGAGATCTACGATTACATGCGCCTGCTGTGGGCGCGCGTCGGCGTGCCTTACTCGCCCGTCACCGGGCTGCCGATCGCGGCGCAGACGGTCAGCCAGATGGTCGACCGCGTGATGGCGCTGCCCGAGGGGACGCGGCTGTACCTGCTCGCGCCGGTCGTGCGCGGGCGCAAGGGCGAGTATCGCAAGGAGCTGGCCGAGTGGCAGAAAGCGGGCTTCACCCGCGTCCGCATCGACGGCGAGGTGCATGAGATCGACGAGGCCCCCGCGCTCGACAAGAAGTACAAGCACGACATCGAGGTGGTGGTCGATCGCCTGGTGGTGCGCGAGGACGTCGCCACGCGCCTCGCCGACAGTTTCGAGACCGCGCTCAAGCTCGCCGACGGGCTCGCCTATGTCGACCCGGCCGACCCCGTCGAGCCGCGCACGCCCGAGAGCGTCGTGCTCGGCGACCACGCGCCGCCGGGGCGGATCGTCTTCTCCGAGAAGTTCGCCTGTCCGGTGAGCGGCTTCACCATCGCCGAGATCGAGCCGCGCCTCTTCTCGTTCAACGCGCCGCAGGGCGCCTGCCCGGCGTGCGACGGGCTCGGCGAGAAACTGGTGTTCGACGAGGACCTGATCGTCCCCAACCACGAGCTCAGCATCAAGAAGGGGGCGGTGGTGCCCTGGGCCAAGAGCAACCCGCCCTCGCCTTATTACATGCAGGTGATGGCGAGCCTGGCGCGCGAGTTCGGCTTCTCGCTCGACACGCCCTGGGGCGAGCTCCACCCCGAGGTGGCGGACAAGATCCTCTACGGCACCGAAGGCGTGCCCGTGACCCTCACCTTCATCGACGGCAAGAAGAGCTACGACGTCAAGAAGCCGTTCGAGGGCGTGATCGGCAATCTCAACCGCCGCATGCTCTCCACCGAGAGCGCGTGGATCAAGGAGGAGCTCGCCAAATACCAGTCGTCGCAGGCGTGCGAGACCTGCCACGGCGCGCGGCTCAAGCCCGAGGCGCTCGCGGTCAAGATCGCGAACGAGGACATCAGCCACGCCACGCGGCTGAGCGTGGTCGACGCGCTCGCCTTCTTCACGCAGCTGCCCGAGCATCTCGGCGACCAGCAGCGCGCGATCGCCGAGCGGATCCTCAAGGAGATCATCGAGCGGCTCGGCTTCCTCAACAACGTCGGGCTCGACTATCTGAACCTCGACCGCACCTCGGGCACGCTCTCGGGCGGCGAGAGCCAGCGCATCCGCCTCGCCTCGCAGATCGGCAGCGGGCTGTCGGGGGTGCTGTACGTGCTCGACGAGCCCTCGATCGGGCTGCACCAGCGCGACAACGACATGCTGCTCGCCACGCTGCGCCGGCTGCGCGACCTCGGCAACACCGTGCTGGTGGTCGAGCATGACGAGGACGCGATCCGCACCGCCGATTACGTCATCGACATGGGGCCGGGCGCGGGCGTGCGCGGCGGCCAGGTGGTGGCGCAGGGGACCCTGCCCGAGCTGCTGGCGAGCGAGGGATCGGTCACCGCCGACTATCTCAACGGCGTGCGCGAGGTGCCGGTGCCGGCCAAGCGCCGCAAAGGCTCGGGCAAGAAGCTGACGGTGCACAATGCGCGCGCCAACAACCTCACCGGCGTGACCGCCTCGATCCCGCTCGGCACCTTCACCTGCGTGACCGGCGTGTCGGGCTCGGGCAAGTCGAGCTTCACCATCGACACGCTGTTCGCGGGGGCGGCGCGCCAGCTCAACGGCGCGCGCGTGCTGGCGGGCAAGCACGACAAGATCACCGGGCTGCAGCACCTCGACAAGGTGATCGACATCGACCAGTCGCCGATCGGCCGCACCCCGCGCTCGAACCCGGCGACCTACACGGGCGCCTTCACCCAGATCCGCGACTGGTTCGCCGGGCTCCCTGAGTCCCTCGCGCGCGGCTACAAGCCGGGGCGGTTCAGCTTCAACGTCAAGGGCGGGCGCTGCGAGGCGTGCCAGGGCGACGGCGTGCTCAAGATCGAGATGCACTTCCTCCCCGACGTCTACGTCACCTGCGACGTGTGCCACGGCGCGCGCTACAATCGCGAGACGCTGGAGGTGAAGTTCAAGGGCCACTCGATCGCCGACGTGCTCGACATGACGGTGGAGGACGCCGCGGGCTTCTTCGCCAACGTGCCGCCGATCCGCGACAAGATGGCGATGCTGGTCGAGGTCGGGCTCGGCTACGTCAAGGTCGGCCAGCAGGCGACGACGCTCTCGGGCGGCGAGGCGCAGCGCGTCAAGCTCGCCAAGGAACTGTCGCGCCGCGCGACGGGGAACACGTTGTACATCCTCGACGAGCCGACGACGGGGCTGCACTTCGAGGACGTGCGCAAACTGCTCGAGGTGCTCCACGCGCTGGTGGAGCAGGGCAACACCGTAGTGGTGATCGAGCACAACCTCGACGTGATCAAGACCGCCGACTGGATCATCGACCTGGGGCCGGAGGGCGGCGTCAAGGGCGGCGAGATCGTCGCGGTCGGCACGCCGGAAGAGGTGGTGAAGGAGAAGCGGAGCTATACCGGGCGGTATCTCGCGCCGCTGCTGGGGAAGCGCGCAGCGGGGGTAACGGCGGAGGCTGAGGCGGCGGAGTGAAAGGGATTGGAGCTTCCAAGAGGACGCCTTTCCCTTTAAGTCATATGTCGCCGCCACTCGCGTAAGATCCGTCGGTATTGTAACACGAACTGTTCTTCCTCAGTGCCTGTCAGCGGAAATTTATCGATTGAGTAGGCTTCGCCTCGCAGCACATCGAGTATTCTCATTTCTTCCGGCTTAAGATCAGGAAGCGCTTCGCTCATGAGCCACAAGCCCAACCTAGCTACAACTCCCTCCATCGGCGGCCGTTCGCAAAAGTACGGATAGACATACCGAAAATTTCCCTCTCCTATCTGGAGGGACAGCAGATTTTCTACTTTAACGACTCCTTCGATCTCAGCAAAGCCGACTGAGGACTTAATGGCTCTGGGCAAGGCCGTAATTGGCTCGTTCACCCATCGCCGTTTCTCGTTCCACCACAGGAGAAAACCATTTTGCAGCAGCGGATAGAGCCGTTCACGCGGTTTAGATAGTTTGATTGTTTCAGGGGTTGAATCGCGCAAATCACGTCTCCCAGCAGCATGATCCTTTGCATCCCGCCAAAATGGAACGTGAAAATCGCCGCCCGGCTTTGGCCCTTCATCACGTCGCCTCATTGCCTGAAGGGCGTCGCTGCGGATCGCCGACGCTCTCCGCTTCTCACTCAGAAGAAAGAGCTGGAGCAATTTCCTTAAATGGACCTTGTCTAAAGCCACTAGCCCTCTCCACTTCACACCAGAGCCTGATAGCAGACGAGATCCTTTTAGACTGCAAGCCGCTGCCTGACCTTCCATCCTGATCGGAGAAGAAATATAATCACGTGACCCAGTGGAAGCGAGTCGGATTTCGCCTCCTTGGGAGCTGATACGCCTCGGTTCTGAAAGACCGGCCGGTGTGGGTCATACGCTCGGCTCGCTGCATCCTGAGCGGCGGCACTGCGTCGAGGTGGTGGCCGCCACGCCGTTCGGCGGCGCCAATGACTGAAGCCGATCGCATGGGTCAATATGGCTCCGGCACCGCACCCGAGATGCTAACGCAGGCGCGGACCTTGTTCCGGCTTCATTCCGACCTCGATCAAGCCTACCTGAAAGAGCGTATTCGCCACGAAGCTGGAGACGATCATGGCCTCGCCGACCTCGAAGACTGACACCTTCGCCGACTGGCAGGGTCGCGTGATCGAACACAACGGCCTCGCCTCGGGCCTCGCTGCGCGACGCGAAGAGATCGGCGAGCCGGCGACGATGCCGCGCAACGCTGGCAATCGCCGCACCGCAAGCAAGCGGGCGCTCCTCAAGGCGATAGATCGGGTTGAGGGTTATTGGTAGGATGGAGGCGGAGATCGAGGCGAAGGAGCGGAGCGAGCTACTCTTGCCCTTTCAGTCGAAACTCCGTTAGCATGCGCCGAGGCTCTGGCTAGGCTTACATCCTGATGATCGATAAAAAGACTATTCTCGCGGACTTCTGCAGAAGCATGGAAATTACGCGGGACGCACGCTTCCAAGCTAATATCCGGCTAAGCATGCGGGATCGCTCGTCTAGCTATGTCATCGCCCTATTATCCACCTTAGTTATATTCCTGTCGCTTATACCCAACTTCTTATCCCTCACCACGTTCCAGTCGCAACTTCTTCTTGCATGCTCCATTATTCTAAGTGTTTTTATAATATTTACGAGCCTCCTGGATAGTTCTAGCAAATTCATGCATCGTGGCGAGTTACTTCATGTATGCGCCCGCGGCACCGAGACCGTCCTAAAAGAGGCGCGTGTATTGGACACAGAAAGCAACAGCTTTTTCGATCTTCTTGACTTACTAAAGCAACGCTATCAGAAAATATTAGATGATTGCCCAGTCAATCACGATAATGTCGATTACCTGAAGGCCCGTCTACAGAAGCCACGCCTTTTCCACGGCCGACATTACTCTGGAAAGCGTTGGATCTACTGGACACAAAGGTTGAGCGATCATCTTAGATATCGGATTGAGGCATGGGCATGGATCATACCGCACCTTTGCGCAGTCGTTATTGTGATACTTGTGTTAAATACCTTCGTGTTCGGCCACTCTAAGCCAGCCGGAAGTTAACCTCTAATGTGGTACTTTCTTCTACTCTACCTCACAACCCCGCCGCCTTCCGCAGCGCGTCGTTGATCCGCCCCTGCCACCCCGGCCCGTCGGCGCGGAAGCGCTCGACGACGTCGGGGTCGAGCCGCAGCGTCACCTGCTGCTTGGCGCGCGCGCGTTGTGGCGGTCGGCCGCGCACCACGCCGTTCGGGCCGAGATAGCCCGTCGCCGGGCGGATGACCTTTCCGCCGATCGAGAGTTCGGCGATCTCGAACAGCTCGTCGGTCAGCTCGGGCGCGTCATCCGCCGGGTCGAGCCAGGCGGGGTCCGTAGTGGGCGCGTTCTCGCTCATTGGCCTTCCTCATCGAGATCACGCGGCGTCCATTCGCCGCCTCGGTCCACACCAGCGCCACCATGCGGCCATCGAGCAGACCGTAGGTGGCGAAGCGGCGCTCCGGATAGACGAAGCGGACGTCCTCGAACTCGATCACCGGACCGGCGAACACCATGCCCGCGTCCGCGAAGTCGAGTCCGCGGCGCTCGAGCGTCCTCCGTCGCTTCTCCGGATCGAAGCTGATCTCCATCCCTACATTATGTAGCTACACAATCCGCGACAAGCCCTGAGCTCATCTTTCGCCGACCCAACGCGGCGCCCGCTGTCCTACACCGTCCAACACCGCGCACCCTTGCCGCCTCCCCCAGCCGCAGCGAGCCGCGTCCATGACCGTCATGACCCCGATGGAAGGCATCACCGCCCCCGCCCGCCGGGCCGAGACGCCCCCCGCCCCCGCCCCCGACCCGCTCGCCGCCCCGTTCACCGCCTCGCGCCGCGCCGACGGCTGGTCCGCCGAGCGCCAGCGCGCCTTCCTCGAGGCGATCGCGGAGGGCCATGGCGTCGAGCGCGCCGCCGCGCGCGTCGGGCTCTCCGCCACCTCGGCCTTCGCCTTCCGCCGCTCGGCCAAGGGCAGCGCCTTCGCGCTCGGCTGGCGCGCCGCCACGTTGGTCGCGCGCGAGGCCGTCGCCGAGACGCTGATGGTGCGCGCGCTCGAAGGCCAGACCGACAGCTACGTCCGCGCCGACGGCAGCACCGTCACGCGCCACCGCCACGACAACCGGCTCGCGCTCGGGCTGCTCCACCGGCTCGACCGCCAGGTCGAGTCCGCCCCCGCGGCGGACGCGCAGGCGGCGCGGCTGGTCGCGCAGGAGTTCGACGCCTTCCTCGACTGCGTCGCGGCCGAGGGCGGCGCCGCGCGCGCCGGGCTGTTCCTGGCGCGGCGCAGCGGCGCGCTACAGGCGCTGCTCGGCGGCGCTGCCCCCGCCGACTCCGCCGCGCCGGACACCGCCGCCGCCACCGCTTCACCCGACCCCGCCGTCGCCGACGCGCTCGCGCGCGAGTTCGCCCCGATCCTCGCGCTCGCCGCGGCGGATCGCTTCGCGCGCACCGGCGCCGCGCGCGCGGAGGAGGTCGATGTCGCCGATCTCGACGCGGCCAACCGGCAGGATTGGACCGCGGCGCAATGGGCGCGCGCCGAGGCGGCGGGGCTGGTCACGCTCGCCGCACCGCGCGCGGACGCGGCCGCGCCCGACGATGCCGATGCGCCCGAGTCTCAACTTTCTCAACATTCGCGCGCGCCGGTATGGTGGGACGAGACGGCGCGGGCGTGGCGGACGCACTTTCCGCCGCCTTATGCCTTCCACGGCGCGGAGGAGGGGCTCCCCGGCGAGCGCGCCTATGCGCGCGCGCTCACCCCCGCCGAGGAGCGCGTGATGGGGCCCGGCCCGAACCATTATGACGACGAGGCGTGGGATGCGCTGATCGACTCGCGCGACGCCTGGTTCACCGCCGCGGCCGAGCGCGCGCGGGTGCCCGCGCCGCCCACCGCGCGCAGCACGCGTGCCGAGCAGGAAGCCGGCGCCTGGGACGCGCGGATCGCGCGCACGCCGCTGAGCGCCGCCGCGATCGAGCTGATCCATCGGCTGCGCGTCGGGGCGCGCGCGCCCGAGCTCTTCCCGGCCGACGAGCGCGACGTGAGCGAGTTCACCGTGGAGGACAGTCGCGCGCTGCTGGCGGAATGCGAGGGCGCGCCGTCAACGCCTCGGATCGCCGCGGAGGAGCAGGCGCCGGACGCGTTCGGTCTCTTCGCCGCGATCAGCGCGGCGATCCTCGGCGATCCGCGGTCGCCCGGCGCGGACGATGGGTCCGGCGCGCCCGGCGCGTCCACGGACGAGCAGCCCGGCGGAGACGCGACCGCGCCGGCGCCCCGCGTGCGCGACTGGGCCGCGATCGCGGCGACGCCCGCCGCGGCGGTCGACGTCGAGCAGGCGCTCGGCGCGATCGAGCGACGCAGGGGCGCTCCCCCGCTCGCCTGGCGCACCTCGATCGTCGACCTGCTGACCTTGCTCGATCTCGACGCGAGCCTCGCCGCACGCAAGGCGCTCGCCACCGAGCTGGGCTATACCGGCCCGCTCGACGGCTCGGCCGAGATGAACGTCTGGCTCCACCGCGCGGTGATGCGCGCGCTGGAGCAGAGCGGCGCCATCGTCTCCGCGGCGCTGCGCGCGTGAGCGGCGGGGTGGAGCCTTGTCGGGATGGGAAAAGCGAAACAGGGGCAGTCGGTTCAGCTCTGGCACGCTCCGTCTGTTTCGTCATCCCGGCCTTGAGCCGGGATCCATGGTGCCGCGCGCGCTCACGTCGTTGTTCTTGCGGAAACATGGATCCCCGAGCGGGTCCGGGATGACGGAAGGGCGCAACGCGTCGGTGCGTCACCGCGTCATATGCGATCGCCCCGCCCGCGGGGGATCGGCACGCCGGCGCCCCTTCCAGCTCGAAGCAGCAGGAGGCTCCCATCGTCCAGCTACAGCACCATTGCGCGCCCGGTCACCCGCCGCAAGCGTCTCGCGTTATGCGCCGTCGAGCTCGGGATAATGGCGGAAGATGCCTTCCTCGCTGAAGCGCAGCCGGCGCGGGCTGGCGAGATAGGCGCTCACCCCGGCAAGCGCGGCGACCGAGTCGTGCAGCGCCGCCAGCCCGGGGTAACGCGGCGCCAGCGTCGCCATCCGCCGTGGGTACGCGTAGCGCAGCCCGGCGATCAGCTGGAACAGCGAGGTGTCGATATAGCTCCACTGCCCGCCCGCGACCCATTCCCCGCTGCTGGCGCGCGTGGCCGCCTCGAAATGGTCGAGGAACTTGGGCAGCCGCTCGTCGCGGAAGGAGGCCGCGGCGCGCGCCGCCTCGGGCTTCTGCTCGTCGTAATAGGCCATCGCCGCGACCGGGTGGTGGACGTTGTGCACCTCGGCGACGAGGTCCGCGACGGTGAGCTGGAGCTGGTGGACCCAATAACGGTCGGCGATGTTGGACGGCGCCAGCCCGTGGCGGTCGCCGAGATACAGCAGGATGTCCGCGACCTGCGCCACCGCATGGCCGTCGAGCGCGAGATAGGGCGGTGCGAACGGCGCGCGCGGTTGCCGCGCCGCCATGTCCGCCAGCATCGCCTCGACACCCTGGTCGCGCGCGCTATCCTCATAGGGGATGCCGCGGGCTTCGAGCGCGAGCCGGACGAACTCGCCGCGCCCCTGGATCGTCGGCCAATACCAGAGCTTGTAGCCGCTCACGCCGGCTCGCCGGGCGCCGTGGCGCGGATCGCGAGCGCGTGGATATGTTCGGTCAGCAGCTCGGCGAGCGCGTGGTTGACCAGCCGCTGGCGCTCGACCCGCGACCGGCCCGCGAACGCCGCGCTCTCCACCACGACGCGGAAATGGCTCTCGCCGCTACCGTCGTCGCCGGCATGGCCGCGATGGAGCGCGCTCTCGTTGATCACCTCGAGCCGCGACGGGGCGAGCGCCGCGGTGAGACGGGCCGTGATCTCGGCCGCGATCGGCCCAGTGGAAGCGTCGGTCATCGCTCCCATATACAGTCCTTTGTCCGGGAAGCGACGGCAGTCAAGTGAAGCCCAGTAAGGATCGACCCCATACCCGGTTCCACGGTCGCGTTGAAGGCGCGGCGCAGGCGTGCGTCCACCCCGGTTGTACCGAGGCGGGCGAGTTCCGCGCGCCCCCGCTCGAGGGCGCGGGCAACGGCGAGGGCCCGCCGCGCTTTCGCTGGTTCTGCCTCGATCACATCCGCGCGTTCAACGCCGGCTACAATTACTTCGACGGCATGACCGCGGAGGAGATCCACCACGCCCAGCGCCCGCTGGCGGGATGGGAGCGCGAGACCCGCGCCTTTGCGCGCGCGGGCAGTGGCGACCAGGGACCGCGCTGGGCCGATTTTACCGACCCGCTCGATGCGATCGGCGCACGCTTCCGCCGCACGACCGCGCCCGAGCGGACCGACGGCAAGCCGCTGTCAGGCGAGGACCGGCGCAATCTCGAGACGTTGGGGCTGGCGGCGGACGCGGACCGCGCCGCGCTGCGCCGCCGTTATTCCGAGCTGGTGCGCCGCTACCACCCCGACCGCAACGGCGGCGACCGCAGCCACGAGGCGATGCTGGCCAAGGTGATCAGCGCCTATCACCAGCTCCGCCAGGCGCCGGCGTTCGCGTGACGCTCGGCGCGATGGCTCAGCGCGGAGGCTGACCGCACGACGCCGACGTCATATGACGTCGAGCACGAGGCCGAGCTCGCGCGCCTCATTGGCCTCGATGTACCAATTGTCGGGGGCGCGTTGCTTGAGTTGGTCGAGCGTCACCTGGCTACCGCGGACGAGGTCGGCAAAGCCCTCCTCCTGGATGCGGATCGAGTCGGCGATCTCGTTGAGCTTGGCCTTGAGGACCGGCGGGATCGTGTTGAGCGGGCCGGAGAGCTGGAGCGTACTCGTCATGCTGCGCTCGTGGATCATCAGGCGCGAGTTGCGCGTCAGGAAGCGGTTCTCGACCGGGAAGGCGGACATGAAGGTGGCGCCGGCGGAATAGACCGCGACCTTGCCGAGGAACAGCGCGTCGCGGCCGGTATATTCGCGCAACAACCGGATCGTATCACCCATGGCGCGCGCCATCTCGGGGTCGCCGCCGAGCGTGGTGAGCGACACGACCAGCGGGCCGTCCGCCGGCGCGACGGCAAGTTGCTCCTTGAAGCGGGCGTACATGGAGTCGTCCACGGTGCCGTGAAGCTGGATGTGCGGAGTGGCGAGAAGCGGATAGCGCGCCGCGTTGCTGTCGGTCATGGCGGCGGTAAGCGACAAGGCGGACGAGGGTTCCGCGTCGGCGGCAAGAAAAGACGGTCGCGGCAGAGGCGGCGCGCTCCGCTTATCTACGATCGAGTGTGTTCGTCTTCGACGCCGCGAAGAGTGCCGCGAACCGACTCCAGCACGGCATCGACGTTCCTACGGCGCAGGCGCTGTGGCATGGCCCGCAAGCGTTGCGCATTCCGGTAACCGATCGGCACTGGGCGAGCCGCGCCGGCTCGCCATCGGCCGCGTCATCGAGCGACTTGTACGCCGTGGCAACCGAGCGCGATGAGCGGACCCGGATCATCTCGGTGCCCCGCGCGACACCGGAGCAAGCGAGCGTCTTTGAGCGGGCAGATGAGCAATGAGGAGGTCGACCGGCGCTTCAACGCGGGCGAAGACATTAGCGACCTGATCGAGCGGGTCTCGGCACAGCGGATCAACGACATCGAACGTGTCGCGCTCGACCTGCCCGCGTGGCGTGTCCGCCGGCTCGACCAGCTCGCCGCCGAGAGCGGCACCACGCGTCAGGCGCTGATCGCGCGCTGGCTCGCCGAACGGCTCGGCGGCGCCGCCTGACCCAGCGCCCGCCTGCGGCGCGCGCCCGGCCAAGCGGCCCGGACTCAGTACACGCGCTTCTTCGGCTTGATGTATTCGACGTCGTCGGTGAGCGTATAATCGTGCACCGGGCGATAATCGATTGCGGTGGCGCCGCCCTTGCCGCCCCAGCCCTCGAAGGTCGTGATCGTGTGCTTCATCCAGTTGGCGTCGTCGCGCTCAGGGAAGTCCTCGTGCATGTGCGCGCCGCGGCTCTCCTTGCGGTTGGCCGCGCTCTTCATCGTCACCACCGCCTGGCCGATCAGATTGTCGAGCTCGAGCGTCTCCACCAGATCGGTGTTCCAGATCAGCGAGCGGTCGGTCACGCCGACGTCCTGCACGCCCTGGTAGATCGCCTCGATCTTCTCGACGCCCTCCGCCAGCAGCGCCGAGTCGCGGAACACCGCGCAGTGGCGCTGCATCGTCCGCTGCATCTCGCCGCGTAGCTTGGCGGTCGGCGTGCTTCCCGACGCGTGGCGGAAATGGTCGAGCCGGCTCAGCGCCATCTCTTCCGAGCCCTTGGGCAGCGGATTGTGCGGCGTGTCGGGCTTGAGCGTCTCCTTGAGCCGCAGCCCGGTGGCGCGGCCGAACACGACGAGGTCGATCAGCGAGTTGGAGCCGAGCCGGTTGGCACCGTGGACCGAAACGCACGCCGCCTCGCCCACCGCGAACAGTCCGGGGACGACCGAGTCGGGGTTCCCGTCCTTCAGCCGCACGACCTCGCCGTGATAGTTACACGGCACGCCGCCCATGTTGTAATGGACCGTCGGGGTCACCGGCAGCGGCTGGCGCGTGAGATCGACGCCGGCGAAGATCTTGCCGGTCTCGGTGATGCCGGGCAGCCGCTCGTGCAGCACCTTGGGGTCGATATGGTCGAGGTGGAGGAAGATATGATCCTTCTCCTTGCCGACGCCGCGGCCCTCGCGCATCTCCATCGCCATCGAGCGTGCCACCACGTCGCGGCTGGCGAGGTCCTTGGCGCTGGGGGCGTAGCGCTCCATGAAGCGCTCGCCCTCGGAGTTGGTGAGATAGCCGCCCTCGCCGCGCGCGCCCTCGGTGATCAGCACGCCCGCGCCGTAGATGCCGGTCGGATGGAACTGGACGAACTCCATGTCCTGCAGCGGCAGGCCGGCGCGCAGCGCCATGCCGTTGCCGTCGCCCGTGCAGGTGTGTGCCGAGGTGGCCGACTGGTAGACGCGACCGCCGCCCCCCGTGGCGAGCACCACCGCGTGCGCGCGGAAGCGGTGGATCGAGCCGTCCTCCATGCACAGAGCGATGACGCCGCGGCAGGCGCCGTTTTCCATGATCAGGTCGAGCGCGAAATATTCGACGTAGAAGTCCGCGTCATACTTCAGGCTCTGCTGGTATAGCGCGTGGAGCATGGCATGGCCGGTGCGGTCCGCCGCGGCGCAGGTGCGCTGCACCGGCGGGCCCTCGCCCATGTTCTGCATGTGGCCGCCGAACGGGCGCTGGTAGATCGTGCCATTGTCGTTGCGGCTGAACGGCACGCCGGCGTGCTCCAGCTCGTAGACTGCGGCGGGCGCCTCGCGCACCATATATTCGATCGCGTCCTGGTCGCCGAGCCAGTCGGAGCCCTTGACCGTGTCGAACATGTGCCACGACCAGTGATCGGGCGAGTTGTTGCCAAGCGAGGCGGCAATCCCGCCCTGCGCCGCGACGGTGTGGCTGCGGGTGGGGAACACCTTGGTGATGCAGGCGGTCTTCAACCCGCTCTCGGCGATCCCCATGGTCGCGCGCAGCCCCGAGCCGCCCGCGCCGACGACCACCGCGTCATAGGTGTGGTCGATGATCTTATACGCGTCGGACATCAGGCGGCGGCTCCGAAAGCGACCTTGAGGATCGAGAAGATGGCGGTGCCGGCGGTCACCGCGGTGAACACGTTGAGCAGGATCGTCAGCACGAAGCGGTTCTCTTTGTGCGAATAATCCTCGATCACCGTCTGCAGGCCGAGGCGGAAGTGGTAGAACACCGAGGCGATCAGCAGCGCCATCGGCACCGCCGCCCAGGCCGAGGAGAGCCACAGCCGCACCGTGGTGTGATCATAGGACGGCAGCATGGCGATCGACGCCAGGAACCACACCAGCAGCAGGAAATTGGTGCCGGCGGTGATCTTGTGGTGCCACCAGTGATGCGCGCCGGCATGCGCGCTGCCCAGCCCGCGGACGCGGCCGATCTCGGTCGTCATTTACTTGATCCCCACGAGGAGAAACCAGAAGCCCGCGGTGAGCAGCACCGACATGACGAAGGTGAGCACCGCCAGCGTGCGGTTGACCTTCAGCTCGAATGCCGCGCCGGTGTCGAGGATAAGGTGGCGGATGCCGCTCATCATGTGCTGGAACAGCGACCAGGTCAGCCCGACGCCGACGATCCAGCCAAGCGGGTTGAGCGCGCCGCTCGCGGTGGTGAAGACGTGGAGGAACACGCCATAAGCCTGCGGCCCAGCGGCGATCGCGGCGAGCCACCACACTAGCAGCAGCGTTCCCACCGTCGCCATGCCGTCGCCGGTGATGCGGTGGAAGATCGAGGCGGTCATCGCCGGGGTCCAGCGATAGTGCAGCCGCAGCGGACCGCTGAACAGATGCGGGCTGCGCGGGCGGGCGGGTTTGGAGGCCAAGCGCTGGGTTCCTCAGGTAACAGATACGGCAGATCGATTTGGCGCGGTCTATGCGTCCAGCGGCGCCGCGATGCAAGCTTGGTGCCGGGTTTGCCGCGCCATTCGGCGGGGGTTGCCTAACTCACTGTTAACCCGGGAGCGCTAGCTACAGCCTCGACTCTGACCCTAGCGGGAGCCGCGCCTTGCCCCACGACCTGCCGCCGATCGGATCGGTTGCCGCCGCCTTCGACCTTACCGCCCGCTTCCGCGTGTTCGACGGTGACGGCCGGCTGACGCAGGCCGCGCGTGATGTGTGGAGCGCGCTGGAGCCGCGCCGTCGCGAGGTCGCGCAGGCCTATTGGGAGCAGTGGCAGCGCTGCTTTGCCGATCGGCGCTCGTGGGCACAGCACGAGAGCGAGCGGATGATCGACATCGGCTGCACCTTCCTCGAGAACCGTTTCCTCCGCACGCGCGAGCGGTCGTGGATCGAGTCGATCGAGCAGTCGGTGGCGGGCGCTTATGCCGCCGACGTCACGCCGATGGCGCTGCTGTCGATGATCAGCGCGAGCGACCGCGCCGCGCTGGAGGTGCTGATGACGTCGGTGGCGCGTGACGATCCGCGCCTGCCCGAGATGCTCGATACGCTGATGCGGCTCTCCGCTCTGGAGGGCGAGATCACCGTCGAGATGTACGCCTCCTATCGCGAGCATCGCGCACAGGTGGCGCGCGACCGGCTCGCGCTCGAGTTCCGCGACGGCATCGCGGTAACGGTGGAAGACACGACCCGCGAGGGTCACAACCTGCGCGCGCAGGCCTATCACGCATCGTCCGCGGCGCGCGGCATGCTCGGCAAGACCAGCGAAGTGGCCGCCGCAGCCGAACAGTCCGCCATGGCGATGCGCGACGCCGCCTCGACCGCCGCGGGGCTCATCCGCGCGATCGAGGACGCGCGCGCCGAGGTCGAGGTCGCCGCCGACATCGCGACTCGTGCCGCCGGCCAGGCCGGTGACGCAGTCAACGTCTCGGGCGCGCTGAGCGACCATGCCAAGTCGATCGAGTCGATCCTGGGGCTGATCCGCGACATCGCGGGGCAGACCAACCTGCTCGCGCTCAACGCCACGATCGAGGCGGCGCGCGCGGGCGACGCCGGGCGCGGCTTCGCAGTGGTGGCGCAGGAGGTGAAGAGCCTCGCCAGCCAGACTGCCCGCGCCACCGACGACATCGCCGCCAAGATTGCGGCGATCCAGGCCGCGACGCGCGTGACGGTTGACACCTCGGCCTCGATCCGCACCACCGTCGCCGAGGTGCAGGACTCGGCGACGCGGATCCGCCACGCGATGGAATCGCAGGCGCAGACCGTCACCGCGATCACCGCCGCGGTGGACGAGACCGCGCTCGCCGCCGACTCGATGTCGCACACGATCGCCGCGATCCGTGAGGACACCGAGACGGTCGCGACCGAAATCGATCGGCTCGGCGCCGGCTTCGACTCGCTCGCGGGCCGGCTCGGCGCGCTCGACGGCCATGCCGGTGACTTCGCCAGCAAGGTTGCGGCCTGATCCCTGCCCCTGGCCTCTGACGAGCATCGACGCGGATGATCCACCACGATGAGCGCTGCCTGATCGATCGCGTCGCCGATTTCGACTGGGACCGCAGCATCCTCCCCGCCTGCCGCGAGATCGCTGAGCTGCTCGACGCTGCCGAGGGGTGGCGCGCGGTGGCGACGACCTTCTGGGACCATCTGCTCGCACTGCCAACGCTGCCCGCGGCGATGCGCGACATGGCCGGGGGCCGACTCGACGAACAGGTGGGCCGCGCGACGCATTACATGCGGTTGCGCTACACCGAGCCGTTCAGCGATCGCTGGCATGCGATGGTCATCGGGCAGGTCGACCTGTCGCAGGCCAACGGCGTGCCGCTCACGCTGCTGCTGGCTTCGCTGAGCCGCGCGCACAGCCACACGCTGATGCTTCTGGGCACCGGCTGCGGCGATGACACCTGCCGCTTCCAGCGGCTGAGCGATGTCGTGCTGCGTCTCGCGATGATGGAGTCGGACCTCATGGCGTCGCGGCTCGGCGAACTCTCGCTGGCCGCGCAGAGCGCAGCTCGGGAGGCGCGCTCGGCGGCGTTTCGCACCAGCATCAGCGACGGCATTGGCGCTATCGCGACGCGGGGCGAGGTGGTGCGCGACAAGGCGAGCGCCGCGGCGGGCTCAACCCGCGGCATGCTCGACAAGACCAGCGAGGTCGCGACCGCGGCCGAACAATCCGCACTGGCGATGCGCGATGCCGCCGCAACCGCCGCCGGGCTGATCCGCGCAATCGACGCGGTACAGCGCGATATGAACGCCTGCACCACGACGCTGGCGGACGCCTCCGCCCAGGCCGAGGACGCGGTGAGCGCCAGCACCGCGCTGAGCGACCACACCAAATCGATCGAGTCGATTCTGGGGCTGATCCGCGACATCGCGGGGCAGACCAACCTGCTCGCGCTCAACGCCACGATCGAGGCCGCGAGGGCGGGCGACGCGGGTCGCGGGTTCGCGGTGGTGGCACAGGAGGTGAAAAGCCTCGCCAGCCAGACTGCGCGCGCCACCGACGACATCGCCGCCAAGATCGCCGCGATCCAGGCCGCCACGCGCGTGACGGTCGACACCTCGGCTTCGATCAAGGACACCGTCGGCAAGGTGCGGCGCTCGGCCGGGCAGGTGAATGCGGCGATGCAGGTGCAGGCGCAGACCGTCACCGCGATCACCGCCGCGGTCGACGAGACCGCGCTCGCCGCCGACTCGATGTCGCACACGATCGCGGCGATCCGCGAGGACACCAATGCGGTCACGGGCGAGATCGAGTCGCTCGGCCACGCCTTCGGGCAGATCGGCGACCGTTTCGATGCGCTGCGCGCCGCGGCGGAGACCTTCTCCGCGGCTGAGGGGTGAGCCCGACGGCGGCGAGGTAGCGCGTTGCGCCATCGCTCCCGCGCCTTCCCACACCCGTTCGGCTCGGGCAGCAGCTGAGCCTGTCGAGAGCACGCCACCGCGGCACCTTCTCGACGCGCCGTCCCGCCATGCTCGACGGCTCCCCGAAGTGAACGGAACAGCGCAACGGTCGCCGACCCACACGCGTCGTGCGCTCAACCCCTCTGGTCCCCGACCCCGCTTCCGTCCTATCGCCGCGCGCATGGTCAACATCCTCCTCACCGGCGCGAGCCGTGGCATCGGCGCCGCCATCGCCACCGCGCTCGACGCCACCCCGGGCGTCACGCTCGCGCGCCACGCCACCGCGAGCGGTCTCGCCGCCGACTTCGCCGACCCCGCCGCGCCCGCGCGTTTGTGGGACGCGGCGCTTGCGCAGCTCGGCGGCCGCATCGACGTGCTGATCAACAACGCCGGCGTGTTCGAGGCAAACCCGCTCGACTCGGAGGACTGGGTCGCCAATTGGGAGCGCACGCTGCGGATCAACCTCACCGCGGCGGCCGAGCTCAGCCGGCTCGCGGTGCGCCACTGGCAGGCGGGCGGGCGCGGCGGTCGGCTGGTCAATGTCGCCAGCCGCGCCGCCTATCGCGGCGACAGTCCCGCGCACTGGCATTATGCCGCCGCCAAGGCGGGCATGGTGGCGATGACCAAGACGATCGCGCGCGGCTACGCCCGCGACGAGATCCTCGCCTTCGCGATCTGCCCCGGCTTCACCATGACCGGCATGGCGGACGACTATCTCGCCAGCCGCGGCGGCGACAAACTGCTCGCCGACATTCCGCTCGGCCGCGTCGCGCAGCCCGAGGAAGTGGCCGAAGTGGCGCGCTTCCTCGCGCTCACGGCGCCGCCGTCGATGACCGGGGCGGTGCTCGACGTCAACGGGGCCAGCTATGTCCGCTGAGGCGATCGACAGCTGGCGCGTCACTCTGCCCTGCACCCGCGCCGAGGCCGAGGCGATCGACGCCGCCGACGATCTGGTGATCGATGCGGTGCTGATGACGAGCGAGGAGGTGGAGGACGATCGCGAGCACTGGCGGCTCGACGCGTACATGGAGCACGAGCCCGACGCGGCGATGCTTGCCGCGCTGCGCGCCCTGGTGCCGAGCGCGGCGGCGACGGAGCCAACGGTTACGCCGCTCACCGCGCAGGACTGGGTAACGCTGAGCCAGGCCGGGCTGGAGCCGATCAGCGAGGGGCGGTTCGTCGTCCACACCAGCGCGCACCCGGTCGCCGCGCCGCCTGGCGGGCGCGCCTTCCTGATCGATGCGGGCCAGGCGTTCGGCACCGGGCATCACGCCACCACCTCGGGCTGCCTGGCGATGCTCGACTCGCTGGCCGACCGCGCCGTGACCAATGCGATCGATCTCGGCACCGGCACCGGACTGCTCGCCTTTGCGGTGCGCCACCTGTGGCCGGACGCGCAGGTCACCGCGACCGACATCGATCCCGCGGCGATCGCGGTGACGCGCGAGAACATGGAAGCGAATGCGATCGATCGCGTCGCGCTGGTGGTGGCGGACGGCGCCTTGTCTGACGCGATCGCGGCACAAGCGCCCTATGATCTGGTAATCGCCAACATCCTGGCCGGGCCGCTGATCTCGATGGCGCCCGAGGTGGCGGCGATCGCCGCGCCTGGCGCCGCGATCGTGTTAGCGGGGCTGCTGGAGACGCAGCGCGCCGAAGTGGTCGCCGCCTTCGCCGCCTGCGGCTGCGCGCTCGACGCGATTGATCGGCGCGGAGACTGGACGATCCTGCGGCTCAGCGCGGGCGCCACCCGCTACGTGCCCGAGCGCGCGCCCGATCCGCGCGGGCGCGACGGCTGGGCGCTCGACCTTTAGAGGCGCGGCGCCACCACCCCGATGCGGGAAGCGGCGCGCGCGATCAGCGGTCCTGCGCCGGCCCGCTCGGCTCGGCGTCGGTGGTCTGCGGCGGACGCGGGTGCCGGCCGTGCTCGGGCGCGTCCGGATCGGTCAGCAGCTCCTCGACCGTTTCCTCCACCGCGTCGTCGCGTTCACGCTCGCTCACGCTCACTCTCCCTCACTCCGCCGCGAGATTTTCGCCGCGCACCTGGTAATAACTGGCGACCCGATCGGCATAGGCCTGGTCGAACACCGGCGCGTTGTTCGCCCAGCTCGGGCCACCCTCCAGCAACCGACGGTCGATCGTTACCACGTAGCGGTCGCGCACCGGATCGAACTGGAGCAGCGCGAACGGAAGCGGGTAGAAGCTCTTCCCCATGCCGAGGAAACCGCCCAGGCTGAGCACCGCATGGGTGGCGCGCCCCGACGCCTTGTGCACCATGAAGGCGTGCACCGCGCCGAGATGATCGCCGTCCCGGCTGTCCACCTTCATCGTCTCGGCCAGGTTCGACTGGACGAGGATCTGGGTGGGCGCGTCGTCGGCCATCGGAAACTCCATCAACGTAGGTCGGCAGCGAGAACCGTCCGCGCCGCGCCGCGGTTCCGCACGCGGTTGAGCGCGCCCGCGGCTTCCGGCATAGCCCCGGTCGTGGCTCGAAACTTTACCGATCGCGCGCGTCGCGCGCCGCTCCTCACCGCGCTCGCACTGGTCGCCGGCTGCGTGCCGCAGGTGACGCCGCCCCCGCCTGCTCCCGCGCCGACGCCGGCCCGGTTGCCCGCACCCGCGCCGGCGCCGCTGCCGGTCGACTGGCAGGACTGGCCGCGCACGCCCGGAACGTGGCGCTACGCGCGCGAGGCTGGCGGCAGCACGGCGTCGTTCGGCACCGGCGCCGCCGCGGCGCTTACGGTCCGCTGCGATCGCGCCGCCCGCGCGGTGACGCTGACCCGGATCGGCGGGGTGGCCGCGCCCTTCACCATCCGCACCAGCGCGATGAGCCGCGTCCTGCCCGCGACGCAAGTCGCGACCGGCGCCGCGGCGACGCTCGCGGTCAACGATCGGCTGCTCGACGCGATGGTGTTCAGTCGCGGCCGGTTCACGCTCGAACAGTCCGGCGCGGCGCCGCTGGTGCTGCCGCCCTGGGCCGAGCTGGCGCGCGTGATCGAGGATTGCCGCGGCTGACGAAAAGGGGCGAACCCGCCGCGCGCCCTGCTCCCGACGCGGCCCGCGAGAATCGTACAATCCGGCACGCAACACAAGACTTGTATCGCCGTCACGCTGCGCACACATTGCGGATGCGGTCCGGCAGGGCCGCGTCGTTATCAACCAGCGAAAGGAGGTGATCCGATGTCTCATGGTTCAGCAAGGGGGTCGGTTCAGTTCGTTCGGGGGACGCGCTTCTGAGGGAACGGTCCGCCTCGGGGAGGATCGTCTCCCAGACAACGAGGTAGATCGGGCTTTCGGAGGTCCGCATGGTCTCCCGGGCTGGAGCTCTCCGGCCGCTGACCATGTTGAGGGGTTGTCGGGCGCCGTTTCGGCGGTGTCCGGCAACCTCTTCTCATATCTGCCGGTCCTCGTGGCGACCGGGCGCCGCGGCGTTCCGGTCCGTCCCCGGATCGGCCGCGCTTTACAATTTACCCGCTGCACGAGACGCTTAGCCTCGAGGGAGAGCGCGACATGCGGCGAGTCCAATGGATCATGGCGGCGCTGGCGGCGCTGCTCGGCGTGCCTGCCGAGGCGGCGACCACGATCCAGCTGACGGTCACCGGCACCTATTCGACCCACCATGACGGAGCGACCGGCACGGTCGAGACGTTCGCGCCGCGCGCCTTCACCGCGGTCGCCACCTGCCGTTGATGCTCACCCCGCTCGGGTCGACGTCGCCCGAGGTCTATACCGACTATGATCCGAGCCAGCTCAGCATTGCCACGCCGTTCGCGGCCGAGATGGGTCCCGATCCGTTGGCAACGGCCTTGCCGATCTGCCTGGCTATTCCAGCGCACAGGCGATCGTGCAGACCTTCGGCCACGGCGGCTATTCGTCGCGATCCACGCTAGCGCAGCACCTCGATAGCAGCGACGACGTGATCGGCTGGAGCTATTACACCCGCCTGTCGCTCTGCTGCGACACGCCCGCGTCGCTGATCGACAGCAACCTCTACATGACGCCGGACCGTCTCGCCGATTTCCTCACGCTGCAGGTCGGCAAGCCGGTCGAGTTCGGCACCGGCTGATACACGTATCGCTGGGTCAAGGACGGCGAGAGTTATAGCCAGGACACCATCGCCGGGGGCGCGCCGGGCGGCATCAGCGCAGTGCTGAGCGGGTTCCAGCTGATCTCGAGCGTGCCCGAGCCGGCGACCTGGGCAACGATGATCCTCAGCTTCGCGCTGACCGGCGCCGCGCTGCGCCGCAGCGCACCCCGCGCGCGCGCGGGGTAACGCCGCCGCCCTGGGCTGGCGGGCTCACGCGTCGACGAGCAGCCCCCCGCCGGCTTCCTTCGCGCGCGCGATCTTCTCGCGCCACACCAGCGGCGCGAGCTGGTGGACGTTCTGCCCCTCGGCGTCGACCGCGACGGTGACGGGGAAGTCGCTCACCTCAAACTCGTAGATCGCCTCCATGCCGAGATCGGCGAAGCCCACCACTTTGCTGCCCTTGATCGCGCGCGCGACCAGATAGGCCGCGCCGCCGACCGCCATCAGATAGGCGCTTCGGTGATCGCGGATCGCCTCGGTCGCGGCCGGGCCGCGCTCGGCCTTGCCGACCATCGCGAGCAGGCCCTGCTCCAGCATCATGCGCGTGAACTTGTCCATCCGCGTCGCCGTGGTTGGCCCTGCCGGCCCGACCACTTCCTCGCCGACCGGATCGACCGGCCCGACATAATAGATCACGCGGCCCTTGAACTCGACCGGCAGTTCCTCGCCACGCGCGAGCATGTCGGCGATGCGCTTGTGCGCGGCGTCGCGACCGGTCAGCATCTTGCCGTTGAGCAGCAGCCGGTCGCCGTGCTTCCACGTCCGCACCACCTCGGGCGTGAGCGTGTCGAGATCGACCCGGATCGCGGCGCTGTCGGGCTGCCAGTCGACCTTGGGCCAGTCGGCCAGCTTCGGCGCCTCGAGGTACACCGGCCCCGAACCGTCGAGCGTGAAATGCGCATGGCGCGTGGCGGCGCAGTTCGGGATCATCGCCACCGGCTTGGACGCGGCATGGGTCGGCCAGTCGAGGATCTTGACGTCGAGGATGGTCGAGAGCCCGCCGAGCCCCTGCGCACCGATGCCGAGCGCGTTGACCCTGTCGAACAGCTCGATCCGCAGCGCCTCCAGATCGTTGCGCGGCCCGCGCGCCTTGAGCTGGGCCATGTCGATCTGGCCCATCAGCGATTCCTTCGCGAGCACCATCGCCTTCTCCGCGGTGCCGCCGATGCCGATGCCGAGCATGCCCGGCGGGCACCAGCCCGCGCCCATCTGCGGCAGCATCTCCAGGACCCAGTCAACGATCGAGTCGCTCGGGTTCATCATCTTGAACTTGGTCTTGTTCTCGCTGCCGCCGCCCTTGGCCGCGACATCGACATGGACCTTGTCGCCGGGCACCATCTCGACGTGGAGCACGCTCGGCGTGTTGTCGCGCGTGTTGCGGCGGGTGAAGGCCGGATCGGCCAGGATCGAGGCGCGCAGCTTGTTCTCGGGGTGGAGATAGGCGCGGCGCACGCCTTCGTCGACGACCTCCTGGAGCGAGCGCTGGCTCTCCAGCCGGCAGTCCTGGCCCCATTTGACGAACACGGTGACGATCCCGGTGTCCTGGCAGATCGGACGGTGCCCCTCGGCGCACATCCGGCTGTTGGTCAGGATCTGCGCCATCGCGTCCTTGGCGGCGGGGCTCTGCTCCGCGGCATAAGCCTCGCCCAGCGCCCGGATGTAATCCATCGGGTGATAGTAACTGATGAACTGGAGCGCGTCGGCCACGCTCTCGATCAGGTCGGCTTCACGGATCGTCGTCATGCGCGCGGCTGTACGACGCCGTCGGAAGCGGAGCAACTGCGGGGACCGTCGCGCGGGCGGAGCCCGACGCTGTACCGACCGCCGAGGGTGCCCGGCCGTCGCTTGTCGTCGTTCTGCTCAGCCGTGGTTTCCCGTCTTCGCGCGGCGACAGGTCATGCCAACGGCGGCGGCGCCTGCCACGCTCCCGCGCCGGCGGGACGCAAGGAATACGCAAGGATGTCGCGCTAGGACAGCGGCATGCGCCTGCCCGTCACCGATCAGGATGAACCGCTCAGCGGCACCCGTGCGCTCGGCGAGGCGCTGGGGCTGACCGCCGCGTCGGACGCGCTGGTGGACGAATCGCGTCGCGCCGCGCTCGCCGCGAGTGCGGCGATGTGGCCCGCGAGCGCGGCAGTGCTGCTGCTCGCCGCGGTCACGCTCGCGCTGCTGGCGCTGGGAACAGGCGATCGCGCGCTGGCGTTGTCTCTGGGGTGGCGCACCGGTGCCGGCGCGCTGCTGGCGCTGGGCTGCTGGGCCGTGGCGGCGCACCCGCGCGCCGCGGCGAGCGCGACCCAGCTCCGCGTCGCCACGCTCGCGGCGGGCGGCGCCGCGATCGCGCTCTGCTTCGCGCTCGGGATCGAGGCGGCGGCGGCGCTGCCGGAGGCGCTGCACCCTGCGATCACGATCTTGGCGGGCGCGGCAATGGTGGCGCTGGCGCTGGCGCTGCAACCCCTGCGCGCGGCCGCGCTCGCACTGGTGGCGACGCTGGCGCTCGCCGCGGTGACGGTGACGCGCGCGGCGCCGCTGCCCGCTGTGATAGCGCTGGCCAGCGCCGCGCTGCTCGCCGCGGCGGTGATCCGCGCCGCGCGCACCCGCCAGCACGCCCTGCTCGAGCGACGGCAGCAGCGCGCCGCCGAGCGCCGCGACAGCCAGCTCGTCGCCGAGTTCGAGACGCACGGTCCCGGCTGGTTCTGGCAGAGCGACCGGCGCGGCCGGCTCACCTATCTGTCCGAGAAGGTCGCGCGCGAGCTGCGCGGTCTCGGCATCGAGCCGATCGGCGCGCCGCTCACCGATGTCTTCCGCGTCGACTCGGCATGGGTCGAGACCGAGCGCACGCTGAGCTTCCACCTTTCGTCGCGCACCTCCTTCACCGATTATTCGGTCCGCCCCGCCGCCGGGGGCAGCGGCGCCGAGCGCTGGTGGTCGATCTCGGGGCGCCCCGCGCGCGACGAACTCGACCGCTTCCAGGGCTTCATCGGCGCCGGCTCGGATCTGACCGAGCAGCGACGCGCCGAGGCCGAGATCAAGCGGCTCGCCCTGTTCGACGCGCTGACCGGCATCGCCAATCGCCAGCGCATGCGGCTCGCGCTCGAGCAGACGCTGGCGCAGGCGCAGTCCGGCGGCACGCATCCGACCGGGCTGTTCCTGCTCGACCTCGACCGGTTCAAGGCGGTCAACGATACGCTCGGCCACCAGGTCGGCGACGAGCTGCTTAAGGAAGTGGCGCAGCGGCTGCAGCGCACGATCGGCGAGGCCGGGCTCGTCGGGCGGCTCGGCGGCGACGAGTTCAAGGTGATCGTGCCCAATGAGGGCGATCGCGACCGGCTCGCCGCGCTGGCGCAGCGCGTGATCGCGGCGCTGTCGCTACCCTATCACATCGACCGCTCGACGCTGTCGATCGGCTGCTCGGTCGGCATCGCGGTCGCGCCCGGCGACGGCGCGGTGCAGGAGGAGCTGGTGCGCAACGCCGATCTCGCGCTCTACGCCGCCAAGGCGGACGGGCGCGGCGTCCACCGCTTCTACCGCGAGGAGCTGCTCCACGGCGCGCAGAAGCGCAAGCGGCTGGAGGACGACCTGCGCCAGGCGCTCGCCGCGGGCCAGTTCCACCTCGCCTATCAGCCGGTGGTGTCCACCGCGGACGCGCGCATCATGGGCTATGAGGCGCTGGTGCGCTGGGACCATCCGCAGCGCGGGCTGGTCAGCCCCGCCGAGTTCATCCCCGTGGCCGAGGAGTGCGGACTGATCGAGGCGATCGGCGGCTGGGTGCTCGATACCGCCTGCGCGGAGGCGGTGAGTTGGCCCGACCATGTCCGTGTCGCGGTCAACGTCTCGCCGATCCAGTTCGCCAATCCGCGGTTGCCGGCGCTGGTGACTGCCGCGCTCGCCGCCACGGGGCTGCCGGCGCACCGGCTCGAGCTGGAGATCACCGAGGGCGTTTTCCTCAACGAGGATGCCTCGTCGGAGCAGATGTTTCGCGCGCTCAAGGCGATCGGCGTACGGCTCGCGCTCGACGATTTCGGCACCGGCTATTCCAGCCTCGGCTATCTGCGCAAGGCGCCGTTCGACAAGATCAAGATCGACCAGAGCTTCGTGCGCGGCGCGATCCAGCCGGGCAATCGCAATGCCGCGATCATCCGCGCCATCGTCAGCCTCGCCGAGACGCTCGGCATGGAGACCACCGCCGAGGGGGTGGAGCAGCAGGACGAGATCGTGCTGATCCGCGGGCTGGGGTGCAGCCATATCCAGGGCTATGTCTATGGTCGCCCGGAGCGCGCGGACGAGGTGCGCGCGCAGCTCGCCGCGGCCGCAGGCTATGCCGTGCCGATCGGGCACAAGACCAGCCGCGCCGCGCGTCACCGGGTGTTGCGCTCGGCACGGCTCGAGCTGGCGGGCGAGCGCGGCGAAGTGCGGGTGCGCAACATTTCGGCCTCGGGCGCGATGATCGACGGGGTCGACCTACCCGTCGCCGCGATCGGCCATGCGGTGACGCTGGTGCTCGACGACGAGCTGGCGCTGGCCGCCACGCTCCGCTGGGTCGGCGAGGAGGGCCGCGCCGGCGTGCAGTTCGAGGAGACGTTCGATCTGGAGTGGCTCAACCAGCCGGGGCAGCGCAGGGCTGCGTGAGGTGAGGTACGTCCTGCGGGGAGGCAGACCCGGCGAGAGCTCGTCCTGTGCTTGATGTCCTGTTGCGGGCGGAAATCCGAACCGCAAACTGCCGCTTACCTTCGGTCATCCCGGACCAAGTCCGGGATGACGAGCTTGTCGATCGCTTCGGGAGGAAGCGGATAAGTCCTCACCCCGCGCCCCGCCGCGCATCCGCGTTCTTCGTCCGCAACGTTGCCGCCGCGCCGGCGGGATCGTCGGGCCAGGGGTGGCGCGGGTAGCGGCCGCGCATCTCTTTCGCCACCGCGTGCCAGCTGCCACGCCAGAAGCCGGGCAGGTCGCGCGTCGTCTGGATCGGCCGCCCCGCGGGCGAGGTCAGCGACAGCACCAGCGGCACGCGTGCCGTCCCCAGGGTCGGATGCTGGTCGAGCCCGAACAGCGCCTGCACGCGCAGCTCCACGGTAGGCCCCGCCTCCGCGCCATAGTCGATCGGGTGGGTCGAGCCCGCGGGGCTGGTGAACACCGCCGGCGCGACCCGGTCGATCGCGCGGAGCGCGTCCCAGCCAAGAAGCGTGCGCAGCGCCTCCACCAGCGCGCCCGGCGCCACTGCGTCGAGCCGGCGCTTGCCCGCCACCAGCGCGGGCAGCCAATCGTCAAGCCGCTCGATCAGCGCGGCATCGTCGAGCGGAACGCCGGCATAAGCGGCGCGCGTGCGCAGCGCCTCCGCCGCGTGCGACCACGGCAGCAGCCCAAGGCCGTGCGCGCGCACTCCCTCCACCAGCGCCGCCTCGATCGTCGCCGCCTCCGCGCCGGCGTCGGGACCGCTCGACAGCCGGATCGCGCCGAGCCGGCGCTCGCGCAGCGGCTGCACCGCGCCGGTCGAGGGATCGAAGTCTGCGGTGCGGCGTGTGTCGATCCGGTCCGCGAACAGCGCCTCCACTTCATCCGCGGCGATCGGTGCGGCGGCGAGGATGCGCGCGCCGGCCGCCATGCCCTGCGTTTCCGCCACCGCGAGCCACTCGGCGCTGGCGAGCGGGGAGGTCGGGTCGAGCTTGAAGCCGCGCCCGCCGGCGGACACCCAGCGCTCGCCGCTGGAGTCACGCCGCCGCGCCACGCGATCGGGAAAGCCGAGCGCGACACAGGCGCCGATCGAGTCGGGCATGCCCTCCTTACTTGCGCGCTTCACCAGCCCCGCCCAGCGTTTCGCCAGCCCGCGCGCGCCCTCCGCCTTGGCCGAGCGGTCGCCGCGCCAGCGCCGCCACCGCAGCTCGAGGTCGGCGTCCGGCCCGCCCAGCCCGCGTTCCTGCAGCAGCACCGCCACCTCGGCGGCGCGGCGCGGGTCGGGCGCGGCGAGCAGCATGTGCGCGAGCCGCGGCGGCATGGGCAGCGCTGCGATCGCGCGGCCGTGCGCGGTCGGCCGCGAGTCGGCGTCGAGCGCGCCCAAAGCGGCGAGCCGCGCGCGCGCCTCCGCCACCGCGGCCTCGGGCGGCGCGTCGAGCCAGCGCAGTGCGCGCGGGTCGCTCACTCCCCACAGCGCGCAGGCGAGCACCAGCGCCGACAGGTCCGCCTCAAGGATCTCGGGCGGGTCGAAGCGCGGCATGCCGGCGGTCGCCGCCGCTTCCCACAAACGATAGGCCACCCCCGGCCCCTGCCGCGCGGCGCGGCCGGCCCGCTGCGTCGCCGCGGCCTGGCTGGCGCGCTCGGTGACCAGCCGCGTCATCCCCGCGGCGCGATCGTAGCGCGGGCGCCGCGCCATGCCGCTATCGACCACCACGCGGATGCCGTCGAGCGTCAGGCTGGTCTCGGCGATGCTGGTGGCAAGCACCAGCTTGCGCGCGCCGTCCGGCTCGGCCCGGATCGCGGCGCGCTGGGCGGCGGGGTCGAGGCTGCCGTGGAGCCGGTGGAGCCGCACGCCGGGCAGGTCACCGACGCGCTCGGCGGTGCGCTCGATCTCGGCGACGCCGGGAAGAAAGGCGAGCACGCCGCCTTCCTCCTCGCGGAGCGCCTGGCGCACGGCCGCCGCGATCGAATCCTCCAGCCGCGCCTCGGCGGCGCGGCCGAGGTGGCGCAGCTCGAGCGGGTAGCTGCGCCCCTCGCTCTCGATCACCGGCGCGCCCGCCATCAGCGCAGCAAAGCGCGCGCCGTCGAGCGTCGCGGACATCGCGACGAGGCGGAGGTCGGGACGCAGCGCTTCCTGCGCGTCGAGCGCGAGCGCCAGCCCGAAGTCCCCGTCGAGACTGCGCTCGTGCACCTCGTCGAACAGGATCGCGGACACGCCGGCGAGCTCTGGGTCATGCTGCAGCCGCGCGGTAAGGATGCCCTCCGTAAACACGGTGACGCGGGTGGCGGCGGACCTTTTGGAGTCGAGCCGGGTGGCATAGCCGAACGTCTGGCCGACCGGCTCGCCGGCGAGCTGCGCCATCCGCTCGGCCGCGGCGCGCGCGGCGAGGCGGCGCGGCGAGGTGACGATGATCTCACCGTCGCACCACGGCTCGGCAAGCAGAGCGGGCGCGACCGCGGTGGTCTTGCCTGCGCCCGGCGGCGCAACGAGCACCGCCCCGCTCTGCGCGCAAAGCGCGGCGAGCAACTCGGGGAGGACGGCGTGGATCGGCAGCGTCGGGGTCACGCTGCTCGCCCTAGCGGGCGGCGCGGGCGGGATGAAGGGGGAGCGGCGTCGGGAACGCGGCGTCCGTTATCTCATCCGACACCCGCCCCGCGTAGCCCGACGAAGGCCGGGTCCTAGTTGGGATGTCCATCGGGAGAACGCGCGACCGGCGTCACATGCTTGCTCAGTTCAGCCCTATACAGAGCCGTGGGCGTGACTCCCGCCTCCCCCCCGGCAGCGTCCCCACCCGGTCCCCGGCCTCCGCCGGGGCGATGAGGGGTGAGGCCCGGCTGATCATCGACCCGGCGCGCCGACCCGGCAGACGGAGCCGCCCGTGCGGGGCGGCTCCCCTCACCTCACGCCGTCGCCAGCTCGGCCTTGGCGTTGGCCTTGCTCTCGGCCAGCGTGGTGAGCTTGTCGTCGGTCGCCTTCTCCTCGTCGAGCGTTGCCTGCAGCAGCGTGACCACTTGGTCGTGGCCCATCTGCTTGGCCCAGGCGATCAGCGTGCCGTAGCGCGTGATCTCATAATGTTCGACCGCCTGCGCCGAGGCGATCAGCGCGGCGTCGAGCACCGACTTGTCGGAGATGTCGCCGGCGACCTCATTGGCCTCCTTGATGATGCCGTCGATCGCGGGGCAGGTTACCGCCTTGGCTTTCTCGCCCAGCGCGTCGAACGCCTGCTCCAGCCGCGCGATCTGGCCCTCGGTCTCGCGCAGGTGCGTCTCGAAGCCCTGTTTGAGCTCGGGCGCGGTTGCCTTCTCGATCATCTTGGGCAGCGCCTTGGTGATCTGGTTCTCGGCATAGTAGATGTCCTGGAGCGTGTGCAGGAACAGGTCGTGCAGCGTCGCAATGTCCTTGGTGAACAGGCCCATGGTCGTGCTCCTCTGGTGCGTGAACGGGAATGCTGCCTTAACGACGTGCGCGCCGGGACGTTGCGCCAGATCAGTACGCGAAGCGCCTGATCTCGATCAGACGCGGCACAGGGGTGACGAACCGCGCGCACGCGCGTACTAGGGCGCCGCTTATGTCCCGCACCGCCGCTCGCACCAAGGCCCGCGCCGCCGCTCGCCTCGCCGCCGTCCAGGCGCTGTATCAGCACGAGATGGAAGGCACCGCGATCCCCGCATTGCTTCACGAATTCCACCATCACCGCCTCGGCGCCGAGATCGAGGAGGCGCAATATGCCGAGGCCGACGTCGCCTTCTTCGACGACCTCGTCACCGGGGCCAACGCGCGTCAGGGCGAGATCGACCTGCTGATCGGCAAGAAGCTGAGCAGCGGCTGGACGCTGGAGCGGCTCGACAAGCCGATGAAGGCGATCCTCCGCGCCGGCTGCTACGAGCTGCTCGCCCGCAACGACGTGCCGGTGGGCGCGGCGATCAGCTCCTATGTCGACGTCGCGCACGCCTTCTACCAGAAGCGTGAGGCGGGCTTCGTCAACGGGCTGCTCGACAATATCGCCAAGGACGTGCGCGCCTGAGATGGGCGATCTGGTCTCGCTGAGCCGGGCTCGCAAGGCCAAGCGGCGAGCAAAGGACGCGGCACAGGCGGCGGCCAACCGCACCGCGCACGGTCGTACCAAGGCGGAGAAGCAGGCCGAGCGGCAGGAGCGCGCGCGGCAAGAGGCGGTGCTCGACGGGGCCAAGCGCGACGAATGAGGCATGCGGCAGGCGGGTCGGCTTCTCGGCGCTGATCTGGTCCACTCGCTTCGCGTAGCCGACGCGACATCGCGCCGGCGCGCCGCTATGCGCCAGCGATGAACGAGGCGGATTTTCTCGCGCGGCTGCGCCGCTTGCCGCTCCACCCCGGCGCGCGCGGGCTGGCGGACGACACCGCGGGGCTGGGCGGCTACACGCTCACCACCGACACGCTGGTGGAGGGCGTCCACTTCCTCCCCGACGATCCCGCCGCCGACGTCGCGTGGAAGCTGCTCGCAACCAATTACTCCGACCTCGCCGCCAAGGGCGCGCTGGTCGAGGGCGTGCTGCTCAACTACCCGCTGCGCGACGCCGACTGGGACAGCGCCTTCCTCGACGGGCTCGACGCCGCGCTGCGCGCGCTCGGCGGCGCGCTGCTCGGCGGCGACACGGTGACGCTGCCCGCGGGCGCGCCGCGCGTGCTGACGCTCACCGCGATCGGGCGCGACGCCGCCGCCCCTCCCCGCGACGGCGCGCGCGCGGGCGACTCGCTCTGGGTGACCGGCACCATCGGCGACGCCGGCGCGGGGCTGGCGATCGCGCGCGCCGGCCACGGCGACCTCGCGCTGCTGGCGCGCTACCGCCGCCCGGTGCCGCGACTGGCCGAGGGGCGCGCGCTGGCGCCGCTGGTGGCCGCGATGATGGACGTCTCCGACGGGCTGCTGATCGACGCGGCGCGGATGGCGGCGGCGAGCGGTCTCGCGGCGACGGTCGAGCTCGCCGATGTCCCGCGCGCGCCGGGCGTCACCGATGCGCTCGCCGCCGCGACCGCGGGCGACGATTACGAGCTGCTGTTCGCCGCGCCCACCGGCTTCGTGCCCCCCGTGCCGGCCACGCGCGTCGGTCATTTCGCGCTGGGCGCGGGGCTGCGTCTCACCCGTGACGGCGCGCCCGAGCCGCTGCCTCCCCGGCTCGGGTATGAGCACGGTTTGCGCTGACGCCAGCGCATGTTAGCCTCGCTTCCCGCGCGACACCTCCCGGCATCAGACCGGGCGCGCAACAGGAAGGATGTGAGGCATGACGATCGTCTACCTTGCCATCGTCTGCGGCGTCATCGCCGTACTCTATGGCTTCGTCACCAGCCGCCAGGTGCTCGCCGCGTCGCCGGGCAATGAGCGGATGCAGGATATCGCCAGCGCGATTCAGGAGGGGGCCAAGGCCTATCTCGGGCGGCAGTACACCACCATCGCCATGGTCGGCGCGATCGTCGCGGTCGTGCTCGCGGTCACGCTCGGGCTGCTGTCGACGATCGGCTTCGTCATCGGCGCGCTGCTCTCGGGCGTCGCGGGTTTCGTCGGCATGACGATCTCGGTGCGCGCCAACGTCCGCACCGCCGAGGCGGCGCGCCACACGCTCCAGCGCGGGCTGACGATGGCGTTCCGCTCGGGCGCGGTGACGGGGATGCTCGTCGCCGGGCTGGGGCTGCTCTCCATTGCCCTCTTCTTCTGGTATCTCACCGGCCCGGCCGGGCTGCTGCCCAACGACCGCGCGATCGTCGAGGCGCTCACCGCGCTGGCGTTCGGCGCCTCGCTGATCTCGATCTTCGCGCGGCTGGGCGGGGGCATCTTCACCAAGGCCGCCGACGTCGGCGCCGACCTGGTCGGCAAGGTCGAGGCCGGCATCCCCGAGGACGATCCGCGCAACCCCGCGGTGATCGCGGACAATGTCGGCGACAACGTGGGCGACTGCGCCGGCATGGCGGCCGACCTGTTCGAGACCTATGTCGTCACGCTCGGCGTCACCATGGTGTCGATCGCGCTGCTGATCCAGGCCGATGCGGCCGAGCTGATGCGGCTGATGAGCCTGCCGCTCGCGGTCGGGGGCGTGTGCATCATTACCTCGATCATCGGCACCTATATGGTGCGGCTCGGCGGCGGCTCGATCATGGGGGCGTTGTACAAGGGCTTCTGGGCCTCGGCGTTGCTGTCGATCCCCGCGATCTGGGCGGTGACGCAGTGGACCTTGGGCGACCTGCACCGCGTGATCGGCGGCGCCGGCTTCCTCGACGCCGGCAGCGGCGCGGTGCCCGACGCGGGCGCGACCAGTCATGCCGCCAGTGCGGTAGCGGGGGTGCCCGCGGCGAGCGCCTTCACCGGCTACGACCTGTTTTTCTCGATGCTGATCGGGCTGGCGGTGACCGGGCTGATCGTGTGGATCACCGAATATTACACCGGCACCAACTACCGCCCGGTCAAGTCGATCGCCAAGGCGAGCGAGACCGGCCACGGCACCAACGTGATCCAGGGGCTCGCGGTCAGCCTCGAGGCGACCGCGTTGCCGACGCTGGTGATCGTGGTCGCGGTGGTCGCCGCCTACAAGCTCGCCGGGATCATCGGCATCGCCTTCGCCGCGACCGCGATGCTGGCGCAGGCGGGCATGGTCGTCGCGCTCGACGCCTACGGCCCGGTGACCGACAATGCCGGCGGCATCGCCGAAATGGCGGGGCTGGAAGACGAGGTGCGCGAGCGCACCGACGCGCTTGACGCGGTCGGCAATACCACCAAGGCGGTGACCAAAGGCTATGCGATCGGCTCGGCGGGCCTCGCCGCTTTGGTGCTGTTCGGCGCCTACACCACCGATTTGCAGACCTATTTTCCCGACCTGTCGGTCAACTTCTCGCTCAGCAACCCTTATGTGATCGTCGGGCTGCTGCTCGGCGCGCTGCTGCCCTATCTCTTCGGTGCGTTCGGGATGACCGCGGTGGGCCGCGCGGCGGGCGCGGTGGTCGAGGAGGTGCGCCAGCAGTTCCGCGACAATCCCGGCATCATGCAGGGGACCAGCCGCCCGAACTACGGCCGTACCGTCGACCTCGTCACCCGCGCCGCGATCCGCGAGATGATCGTGCCCTCGCTGCTGCCGGTGCTGTCGCCGATCGCGCTTTATTTCATCGTCACCGCGGTGGACGGGCAGGCGAGCGGCTTCGCTGCGCTGGGCGCGATGCTGCTCGGCGTGATCGTCTCGGGGCTGTTCGTCGCCTTGTCGATGACCTCGGGCGGCGGCGCCTGGGACAATGCCAAGAAGTTCATCGAGGACGGCAACCACGGCGGCAAGGGATCGGAGGCGCACAAGGCCGCGGTGACCGGCGACACGGTCGGGGACCCGTACAAGGACACCGCCGGGCCGGCGGTCAACCCGATGATCAAGATCACCAATATCGTCGCCCTGCTGCTGCTCGCCGCGCTGGCGGGCGGCGGGGGCTGAGGCGGGCGTGTCCTCGATCCTTCCCGCATGGTGGGGAGCGGGACCGCCGGCGTGGCCGGTGGAGGGGGTCTTCCGAAGACGCTGTGCCGCGAGGAGAGCCCCTCCGCCGCCACGCTGCGCGGCGGTCCTTCTCCCAGCCCTCCCGCTCCCCAAATTGATCCATAACGGACCTCCCGCCCCTCGCGCCGCGCCGCGCCGATCCGTTCCGGACCAACCATGTCGTGACGGCAGCGTGACAACCACGCTCCGTTCGCGCGCATGGGCATCAATCGACCGGCGAACCACCTCTTCTATGGCGACAATCTGGACGTGCTGCGGCGCAAGATCGGCGACGCCAGCGTCGACCTGATCTACCTCGACCCGCCGTTCAACTCGAACGCGAGCTACAACATCCTCTTCCGCGCGCCCGACGGCGCCGGCGCCGACGCGCAGATCGAGGCCTTTCACGACAGCTGGCATTGGAACGAGGCCGCCGCTGACGCCTTCGACCAGGTCGCTCGCAGCGGCCACCAGGACGCCTTCGCGCTGCTTGATGCGCTGCGCCGCTTTCTCGGCGAAAATGACATGCTCGCCTATCTTGCGATGATGACGATACGGCTGATCGAGCTGCGCCGCGTACTCAAGCCCAGCGGCAGCCTTTATCTCCACTGCGATCCCACCGCGGGCCATTATCTCAAGCTGCTTCTCGACGGCGTGTTCGCGCCGCGCGCCTTCCGCCGCGAGATCGTGTGGCGCTCGGGCTGGGTCAGCGGCTTCAAGACGCGCACCAGCAATTGGGTGCGCAACCACGACACGATCTTCTACTATGTCCGTGATCCCGCGGGCGACTGGACCTTCAACAAGCAATATGTCGCGCATGCGGAGGATTATGTCCGCCGCGGCGGTGGCGCCAACCCGCTGGGCAAGCCGATCGACGACGTGTGGGACGATCCCGCGCTCTACTCGCCCAACATCAAGTCCTTCTCCGCGGAGAAACTGGGCTATCCAACGCAGAAGCCGGTCGCGCTGCTCGAGCGCATCATCGCCGCCTCGTCCCGGCCCGGCGATGTCGTGCTCGATCCCTTCTGCGGCTGCGGCACCGCGGTGCATGCCGCGCAAAAGCTGGAGCGGCGCTGGATCGGGATCGACGTGACCCAACTCGCCATCGCGCTGATTGAGAAGCGGCTGCGCGCTGCCTTCCCCGATGCGCGCTTCAGCGTCGAAGGCACGCCGCGCGACCTCGCCTCCGCCGAGGATCTCGCCCGACGCGACCGCTACCAGTTCCAATGGTGGGTGGTGTTCCTGATCGGCGCGATGCCGAACGGCGGCCGGCGCAAGGGCGCGGACGGCGGAGTCGACGGGCTGATCTATTTCCGGCCCGACGGGCGCACGGTCGAGCGCGCGCTCGTCTCCGTGAAGAGCGGTGAGCAGGTAGGCGTTGCGATGATCCGCGAGCTACAGGCGGTGATGGAGCGCGAGCGCGCGTGTGCGGGCGTGTTCGTCACCCGGGCCGCCGCGACCGAGCCGATGGTGCGCGAGGCCGCAGCGCTGGGCCGCTTCGCGAGCAGCGCGACCGGGCGCACCTATCCGCGGCTGCAGATCCTTACGCTCGCCGAGCTGATCGCGGGGCGCCGCCCCGAGCTGCCGCACGTCGATGCCGACGCCGCCTTCCGCCGCGCATTGCGGGAGGATCGCGGCGGCCAGGGCTCGCTGCTGTAGACGTGAGAACCGGAGACGCCGGGAGAGCGTCATCGCGCCCGCGACGGCTCGCCCAGCGTGCGCAGTTCGCCGCGCTGGGCCGCGGACAGCCGATGCAGCGGCACGAACAGCGGCGTGCCCCCGTCGCGACGCCGGAACAGCAGCAGCTCGCCGCGTTCGACCACGGAGACCTCGTCCCAGCCCAACCTTACCGTGCCACGCGGCGACGCCAGCACCAGCCCGGCCTCGCGCCACGCCAGCGTGGTCAGCAGCGCGGTCTCCGGCTGGCGCGCGAACTGGCGCCGCACTCGCCGCGGCAGCCGCCACCCCGCCAGCAGCGGCAAGAGCCCGAACACCGCTGCCATCCACCCGACCGCCCCGAGCGACAGCGCCGTCTCCGCCGCGACATCAGGGCGCAGGCCGCTGACCGCGATCACGGTAGCGAGCGCGACACCCGGCAGCGCGGCCCAAGCCAGGCGGCGACGCCAGCGCCCCTCCCCCGCGCCGAGGCGGGTCGCCGCGAGCAGGTCTTCGTAGCGGATGGTGAAGGTGGCGGCGCCCATCTTCCCTTATAGGACAGCGCTGCACCGGGAACGGCGTCACGTTCGTCCATCGGCACGCCACTGCGCCCCCCTTTGGCGGCAACCCAGGAAGACATGCCACGCCTGTGCGACACGCCCGCTTGCCGATTCGCGCGCCTGCGTCCATATAGCAGTCGCGCCGCGCCCTTGGGGTCGCCGCGCGATCCACGCGCTCGCCTTTCCTTTTTCCGCCGTCTCGGCTAAGGGCGCGCGCATTCAGCGCGAAAGAGACACCGTTTGGCGAAAGAAGAACTCCTCGAGATGCGCGGGCAGGTGGTGGAGCTGCTGCCCAACGCGATGTTCCGCGTCCGGCTCGAGAACGATCATGAGATCCTCGGTCATACCGCGGGCAAGATGCGCAAGAACCGCATCCGCGTGCTCGTCGGCGACGAGGTGCTGGTCGAGCTGACCCCGTACGACCTCACCAAGGGGCGCATCACCTATCGCTTCATGCCCGGCCGCGGCGGCCCCGGCCCGTCCTGAGCCAACTGCCGGACGACCGGCCCGATGCCGATGATGGTGACCGCGTGACGCCCGCCGATGGCGCCGCGCCGCTGGTGCTCGCCTCCTCCTCCCCGCGCCGCCGCGACCTGCTCGCGCGCATCGGCGTCGTCCCCGCGCGGGTGGAATCCCCCGACATCGACGAAACGCCGCGGCCGCGCGAGTTGCCGCGCGCCTATGCGCTGCGGCTCGCCGAGGAGAAAGCCCGCGCGGTGGCACGCGCGCCGACGGAGGCGGTGCTCGCGGGCGACACCACGATCGCGCTCGGCCGTCGTATCCTGCCGCCCGCGACCGACCCTGACGTCCAGCGCACGCTATTGCGGCTGCTCTCGGGTCGTCGCCACCATGCGCTGTCCGCGGTGTGCGTGATCGCGCCCGACGGCCGCGCGCGCACCCGCCTCGCGGACACGATCGTCGCGTTCAAGCCATTGTCCGAGGCGGAGATCGACGCCTATGTCGCGGGCGGCGAAGGGCTCGGCAAGGCCGGCGGTTACGCCATCCAGGGTCGTGCCGAGGCGTTCGTCCGCTTTCTCGCGGGCAGCCATTCGGGCGTGATCGGCCTGCCCTTGTTCGAGACCCGCGCACTGCTCGCCGCCGCGGGCGTGGCCGTTGGCTGAGTGGCTGTACGAGGACGGGATCGGCGAGGCACGCGCCGCGCTGGTCGACGGTGACCGGATCCTCGCGGCCCGGATCGAGCTGTCCGATACGCTTCGCGTCGGCACGATCGCGCCCGCGCGGCTGATCGAGCGGCAGATCGCCTCGCTGGATGACGGGCGCGAGCTGCTGCTGGACCGGGCCCCGAGCGGCGTCACTTTGGGGGCGCGGCTGACGGTGGAGGTGACGCGCGAGGCGATCCCCGAGCCCGGCCGCGCCAAGCGCGCGCGCGGCCGCGTCAGCGACGCGCCGCCCGCGGCGGGGCCGACGCTGCGCGAACGGATCGCCGCCACCGGCGTGCCGGTCCTGGAGATGCGCGCGCATGAGCCGGACGCGCTTGAGGCGGCGGGCTGGTCCGAAGCGCTGGAGGAAGCGCGCAACGGCGAGATCGCCTTCGCCTGCGGCGCGCTGCGGATGTCGCCCACGCCCGCAATGACGCTGTTCGACGTCGACGGTGACGATACGCCCGACGCGCTGGCGCTGCGCGCCGCCACCGCCGTGGCGCTGGCGATCCGGCGCCACGGGATCGGCGGCTCGATCGGGGTGGATTTTCCCACGGTGACGGGCAAGGCGACGCGCCAGGCAGTGGCCGCGGCGCTCGACACCGCGCTGCCCCCGCCGTTCGAGCGCACCGCCGTGAACGGCTTCGGCTTCCTCCAGATCGTGCGCCCGCGTCCTCGCGCATCGCTGCCCGAGCGGGTGCGCGAGGATCCGGTCGGCGCCGCCGCCCGCGCCGCGCTGCGCCAGATCGAGCGCGACCCGCCGGGCACGCCCAACCGCCACCGGCTGCCCGAGGCGGTACGCGCGCGGATCGAGGCAACGCCGGCATGGACAGACGCGCTGCTGCGCCGCACCGGACGGCTTCCTATTTTCGATCGATGACTCAGCTCTGCCCGATCTGCGCCGCCCCGGCGCGCCCCGACCATGCTCCGTTCTGCAGCCGCGGCTGCAAGGATCGCGACCTGCTGCGCTGGCTCGGCGAGGGCTATCGTCTTCCCGGCCCATCACTCGACGATGAAATGCGCGAGGGGCTGGACAAGCCCGGCGACACCGCTTAGGGACCGCGCCTCACTGCTCGACGAGCAGTGCGCCCAAGTAGCTCAGTTGGTAGAGCATACGACTGAAAATCGTAGTGTCGGTGGTTCGATCCCGCCCTTGGGCACCATTCTCCTTTTCCCCACGATGTTGCAACGGCTCCCGAGCTGGTGACATCCTCTCGGCTTAGCGTCTTGTCGCGAGTTCCGGCCGGACCCTCCGCTACCCGGGCCAACGCGGGCGTTCGTGGGGGTATTTCGGGGTGTTGAGCGGGCCACTTACGCTATCGGTTGCCAACCGGTCTCGCCTGTCGTCGCGCTGCCGGGCGAGCGTCGCCATATAAGGCTAAGCGCCGCTTAGGCCTCTTCCTCTACGTCACGCCGGGCGGCTATCGCCCGTGGCGGTGAGAGTACCGCGTCGCCGGCAAGGAGAAGCTCCCAAACTTCGGTTCCTACCCAGCGGTCTCGCTGGCGCGGGCGCGCGAAGGCAGAAGCCAAGCCGCGCCGATCAGGCGTTCTCCGCAGAGCGATCGAAGACCCGGATCGAAATGAGAAGGAGCACGATCGCGCCTGCCGCGCCGACACCAACGGCGGTGATCGCTTCGTCCGAGAGCGCGACATCGACCCCCGCCATCTCAGCGAGCGCATAGCCCGCGGTGCCAAAGCTCAGCGCAACGACGAGCCAGCCCACGGCGCGCCGGTAGCGACGGACTAGGTTCGCCGCGCCGCCGCTCGAGCGGAGCAGTCGGCCGACAATCTGGCTGTCCAGCGTGTCGGCGAGGATCATGCCGAGCGCGAAAGCGACGGAGATCATCAGGGCAGCGACCGTGCCGCCAGTGGCCGCGGCGGCCGCACCCCAAGCAGCCGCCTGCGTTGCGGTATCGAACACCAGCCCGAAGATCGCGCCGATCGCCACCGCTGCAAGCGGATGGGTGCTGTCGCGCAACCGACGGGGGACGAGCCGCGCCCGCCATCCGGCCGGCGCGTAATCGCTGCTACGCCGCAGCGCACGCAGGTTAAGCGTGCCGACGAGTAGCAGCAGCGCGATCACGGCGACGTCGACCATCGACAAGGTCCAACCCGGCATTGCAAAGGCGCCTGCGGCCAACGAGACGCCGACTGCGACCGCGGCGACGGCGAAGCTGTGTCCCAGCGCAACCACGTGCCGATCCAGAGCGCGACGCGAGGGCGTACGTCCACCGTTTGGAACACGATGTTGTCGATCACGGCGACGTGATCGGGATCGAGGCCATGCCGCAGTCCGAGCACAAACATGAGCCCTAGGTGTTTGATCCCACGGTTTAATGGTGCGATCCTTTCGTTGGAATGGAAGGATGCCATATGGGACAGGTACG
>NZ_JBLFFI010000005.1:0-190826 GCF_051400595.1 Sphingomonas larreae | reverse complement strand
AGACGCCCACCAGCGGCAGCTTCGCGCGCGGTCGCAACATCATCCAGCTCAATCAGCCGATCACCAATCGCGAGATCGTCGTGGGGCGCACCGCCTTCGACTGGAAGGCAGCCGATGCATGGACGCTCGATGGCGACGCCATCTACTCGCAGGGGCGGCTCTACACGCCGAACACGTCGGTCGAGTTCCGCACGCGGGACGCGCAGGGCTCCAACTACGCCTTCAGCTACGACACTTCCGACTTCTATCCCATCTTCACGCCCGTCGATGCGACCCAGAACCGCAATCCAGCGAACTTCTACCTTCAGCAGCAGCGCGATGCGACGGTGCGGACGCTCGAGAAGAGCGGTCAGCTGCGGCTGAACGCGACCTATGACGACGGCGCAGGCGTAAGGGTGAAGGCGGGCGGCGTGGCCCGGACGACGCGGCGAAGCTATGAAAACGGCCAGACCAACTACACGGCCGCGAGCGGCTTCACCTATACGCTGGACGAGGTGGACGCGGATGGTCCCGACAAGCTGATCCGCGACCGCTACCTGCTCACGCCCCGGATCGACGCGGACAAGGCGATGGACTTCTTCGCGGCCAATCGCGACCGCTTCGTCACCTCGCTCGCGCTGCCGACCGGCGACTACCGTGTGCAGGAGGACGTGTACGCCGGCTACCTCCAGGCGAGCTACAAGCTGGATACGCTGACCCTGCTTGCGGGGCTGCGCTACGAACGCACCGACGTGTCCTCGCGCGCCGTTCGCGCGGTGGGGCAGGCGCTGACGCCCGTCGCGAATGAAGGTGGCTACGGCAACTGGCTCCCTGGCGTGCATCTGCGCTGGGACGCGTTGCCGGACGTCGTCGTCCGCGTCGCCTACACGAACACCATCGGCCGCCCCGACTATTCCCAGCTTGCGGCCAGCGAGAACCTGACGTTCGACGGGAGCCAACCGACGCTGACGCGCGGCAATCCCGATCTGCGACCGCGCAGGAGCCGCGGCTTCGATGCATCGCTCGAGTGGTACCCGCGCGACGGCGTGGTCTCGATCGCGGTCTTTTCGAAGGACATCAAGGACGAGATCTTCTCGCTCACGAGCGTGGAGACGCTCGATGTCGGCCGCGGCGCCGAGCCGGTCATCGTGACCACGCCGCGCAACGCCAACACGGCCAGGATCCGCGGGGTCGAGCTGAACCTGCAGCAGGCGCTGACCTTCCTGCCGGGCCCGCTGTCCGGCCTTGGCCTTTCAGCGAACGCCACCTTCCTGGACACGGAGTTCACCTTCCTGACGAGCGCCGGACCGCGGGAGACGGGGCTCTACCTCCAGCCGGACGCGACGGCGAACGCGACCGTCTACTATCAGGGGGGGCGCTTCGAGGGGCGTGTCTCGTGGAACTACATCGGAGGGTTCCTCGAAACGATCAACGACACGATCGCCAACGCCGACCAGTACTGGAAGGAGCGCTCCACCTTCGATGCGAACCTCAGCTACCGCATCACGCGAAGGCTGACGCTCTACGCCGAAGGGCAGAACCTCTCGAACGCAGGCCGGCGCGAGCTGACCGGTCCCGGTCGGACCTACCTTCAGGAGTCCGCCGAGTATGGCCGGACCTTCTGGGCCGGCGTGACGGCGAGCTTCTGATGCGCCTCCTCCTCCTGCTCGCAGCTGCAACGACAACCATTGGCGGCAGCGCCGTGACCGTCCGCAGGCTACCGGCGCCCGAGGCGCGCCAAGGCGTCGCAGCGGGACCTCGCGACCTCTACGCGGTCGCGAACTACCGGATCGCGCGCTACGACAAGCGCACCGGCGAGAAGCGCGCGAGCTGGGAAGGGGACAAGACGCGTTTTCCCCATCTCAACAGCTGCGCGGTGATCGGCCGCGATCTTGTCTGTGCGCTGTCGAACTTTCCGGCCGTGCCGCAGTGGAGCTCCGTCGAGTTCTTCGATCCCGTCACGCTGGCGCACCGACGCACGGTGTCGTTGGGGCAGGGGATCGGCTCGCTGACATGGGTGGATCGTCACGCGGGCGCTTGGTGGGCGATGTTCGCCAACTATGACGGAAGGGGCGGGGAGCCCGGGCGGGACCACCGGCACACGATCCTCGTCCGCTTCGACGAGCAGTGGCGTCGGACGCAGAGCTGGACGCTTCCTTCCTCCATCCTCGAGCGCATCGCGCCCATGAGCATCTCGGGCGGTGGGTGGGGCCCGGACGGACGTCTCTACCTGACCGGGCACGACCGGCCGGAGCTCTACGCCGTGCAGCTCCCGTTCGATGGCGCCGTGCTCGACCATCTCGGGACATTCGGGATCGAGGCTGCCGGCCAGGCGATCGATTGGGACGAGTCTGCGTCCGGCATGCTGTACGGCATCGACCGCAGCGGCGGTACGATCCTGCAGATGCATCTCCGTCCGAAGCGGCAGCAGCCGCACTGACGGGATCGTCGCCCGAGCCTCGGCTTCCCGACATCCTCGACCGAGGAGCCGTACCCACGCGTATGATTGTGCAAGCGACGGTGCGCGCGCAGACGGACGACACATGGCGAGGCGACTGAGCCGCGCCGGGCATCCTGGAGGCACATATGGCGGAGCCGATCGAAGTCGAGCTTCTGAAGGCGAGCATCGAGCGGGTTTGGAACGAGCGCGATGACGAGCGGCGTCTCGCCGCCATCGCCGACATCTACCACCCTGACGCGACCATCTTCGAGCCGGCGCGGGCGATCACCGGGCACGAGGCCATCTCGCAGGTGGTCGCCGGCGTGCTGGCGGACATGCCGCCCGGCTTCCGCTTCGTCGAGACCGGACCGACCCTCGGGCATCACGGTGTCGCCGTGACGCGGTGGCAGGGCGGACCTCCTGGAGAGGTGACCGTCAGCGGCTCGGACTCGGTCCGCGTCGAGGAGGGGAGACTGATCGCCCACTACTTCTTTTTCGATCCGCCGGCGGCCGCCTGAAGACCGTGCAGCAGCGGCGACGTTCGGAAAAGCTGAACGTCGCCGAGTACTTTTTCGCCCTGCACGGAGGCCAGGCGGATGGCCACCTTCGTGGTCAGGCCCATGTGGGGCGACAGGAGCTTTGACGATGAGCACGACGCTGAACCAGACGGATGCGCAGGCGACCGAACGCCGGATCGTCTATCATGCAGGCGGTCGCGGGCATGGCGAGATCATGCGCCTGATGAGTCCGTCCGATCTCGGTGAGCATCTGAAACCGTTCGTCTTCCTCGATCTGTTCGCTGGCGATATGCGGCTGATGCAGGACGCGATGCCGGTCCATCCGCATTCGGGAATCGCGACGGTGACCGTCTTCACCGAAGGCGACGTCCGCTACGATGATCCCGAGATCGGCTCCGGCACCCTCGGCTTCGGCGGCGTGGAGTGGATGCGGGCCGGCGGCGGCGTCTGGCACGGCAAGGAGCTCTCCGCCGGCGGCTCGGACCGCATGCAGGGATTTCAGCTGTGGGTGGCGCTGCCGCCCGAGCTGGAGAACGGCGCAGTCGAGAGCCAGTACGTGGAAGCGTCGGATACGCCGATCGTCGGGCCGGCGAGGCTCATCCTCGGCACGTACGGCGACGCCTCGAGCACCGTTCGTGCGCCCGAAGGCATGAACTACCTGCTGGTGACGCTCGAGCCCGGCGAGCGCTGGACGTACTCGCCGCCGTCCGGGCACACCGTCGGCTGGCTTGCGGTCGCCAAGGGCCGCATCGACGTCGGCCGTCAGGTGGACGGCGGCCAGATTGTCATCTTCGAGGAGGGCGAGCAGGACGTGGTGGTCCATGCGGGTGACGAGGGAGCGTCGTTCGTGATCGGGTCGGCGGTGCCGCACGATCACGAGCTGCATCTCGGCTACTATTCGGTGCATACCTCGGCCGAGGCGCTGGCGGCTGGCGAGCGTCGCATCGCCGAACTCGGCAGGGAGATGAGCGCGGCAGGCGACCGTCGCACCGACACGGGCAACGTTCCGGTCTACCGCTAAGCCCGCACCCCGCCCCGAATAAGAGGGGGTGCCTGTACCCTGGTTCACGCGCGACCCGCCTCCGACCTTCGTCGGCGACGCAGACCTGTCCTACGGACCTGCCGGAGCGTGATCGCTCCGGCGGGCTCGTCGTCAGCCGAACAGCTTGGCCGCGGTACGTGCCACAAGCTCTCCTTGATGACGCGCCCCGTCGAGTTCGATCTCGGACGGCTGACGCGAGCCATCGCCGCCTGCGATGGTCGTGGCACCGTACGGTGCACCACCGACGACGTCCTCGAGCGACATCTGTCCGGCGTGGCTGTACGGCAAACCCACGATCGTCATGCCGAAATGCAGCAGGTTGGTGATGATGGAGAAGAGCGTCGTCTCGTTTCCCCCGTGCTGCGTGGCGGACGACGTGAAGGCGGCGCCGACCTTCCCGTTAAGGGCGCCGCGTGCCCAAAGGCCGCCCGCCTGGTCGAAGAACGTGGCCATCTGGCTCGACAGGCGGCCGAACCGGGTGCCCGTTCCGACGACGATCGCGTCGTAGTGCTCGAGGTCGGCGACCGTCGCGATCGGCGCTTCCTGATCCAGCTTGAAGTAGCCGGCGCGGGCGATGTCCTCGGGCACGGTCTCGGGCACACGCCTGACGTCGACGGTGGCGCCCGTGCGTCGGGCGCCTTCCGCCACCGCGTTCGCCATCGCCTCGACGTGGCCATACGTGGAATAGTAGAGAACCAGCACCTTCGCCATCTTCGTCTCCGATCGACAATTCGCGGCGATCCGCTTCAGGGCGACGCCGTCCGGAGCAGTTCTGGCGTCGGCAAGATCCGCCCGCACCCAGCTCTGGGATTGCCGGCCTAATGCGCAGGTATGGTGACGCATCGGGAGCGAGATGAGTCGGCGACGACCTCGGGCGCGCGAAGGCGTGGCTCGATGTGCCTCCTCAAGTGGCGTGGCGAAAACGGCCGAGAAGGCCTGGGCGAGTGGGGCGTCCCGACCTGAAGGCAAGAACGGACAGTACGCGACGAGCTCTGACCGACCTGACGTCGGATCCCCTGACGGAGCAGATGCGACAGTCGGGAGTAAGCAGGCGGAGGTTCGACGCCGACCGAGCGCTCGGGCTCGCAGGACCGTCGCCTAAGGTCGTCCGGCACGGTCGAGGCGGCCTCGCGGCTCCTTGCGTCGGAGGCTCCCGCGGGAGGAAGGAACGCGCTGCCCTTTTGTGCCCGGCCTCTCGCGACCTTACGGTTCGGTTGGAGGTGCGTCCGGCGTCTCGCCACTTCATCACGAGCTTGCCGGGATCCATGCCATAGCCCGCGACCACGTCGCGAAGCTGCTCGACGTCGAGGCGCGCGAGTGCTTGCCGAAGGATCGGCTCGCCCTCGGGGGCGAGCTGCACCGGATCGATGACAGCCGGCGTCCGCCGGTTCTTGGGCCTTTGTTCGCCGCCGGTCGGACGAGCTACCGGCGCCCTTCTCCTCTCCGCCGAGAGCCAGCAGCAGGCGCTCGCCGAAGGCGGATTGACCTCCGCCTCGGCGATGACCTCACGCATCATCGTGTTAGCCTCTTCCTGATCGTCACAGACCGCCCGTCGAATCGGTCACAAGCGCTTTGCGACAGCGATCATCGAGTAACGGGCACGACACGCAGGAGCTCGGTTTAACGTACGGCGCTCAACCGCTCACGTCGTCCATCGACGCTATAGGCTCCCGCTCCGAACGCAACGACGTTCAGAAGGCCTCCGGCGATGGCGACGTTCTTGAAGAAGTGGATGAACTGGTTCTGGTCGCCCAGCGCCGCATGGAAGGCGACCGCCGTAACGACCGCAAAGGCGGCGAGCGCCGCGGCGACGATGCGCGTCCGGTAGCCGAGGACGAGAGCGATGCCGCCGCCCAGCTCTACGAGGACGGCGAGCGCGTACGCGAGCTGCGGCAGCGGGAGGCCGGATGCCTGGATGTAGCCGATCGTCGCGGCAGGCGCCGCGACCTTGGACAGTCCGCTCAGGACGAAGATCGCAGCGATCCCGATGCGCCCGATGACCGGCAGGACGCCGGCATGCGAGTTCGTGTTGGCTGCAATCAGCGGTAGAGATGCCATCGTACGCCTCCAGTTTTGGCGATTGTTCGCGAGAAGTTCAGGTGTTTGATCTGGACCTTGGAAGAGCGCGGATGAAGTGGAATAAAGTGGCTGGTCCCGTTCGACTTTCTCGAAAGATGGAGGCGGGTCAGCCGACGCCGACCTCATCGTTATCTCGGTGGCCGGCCGTGGCCAGGATCCGTTCGATCAGCCATGCACCGGCGGGACCCGGTCTCCGGTCATGGCGGCGGATGATGTAGAAGCCGTACGAGCCGCCCGGATGGTCCGGCACGTCGAGCAGTCGCAGGCGTCCGCTCTCGAGATCCTCCTCGACCAGAGGAAGAGGCATGTTTCCCCACCCGATGCCCTCCCTGAGCAGCTGGTGCTTCGCGCCGAGATCGGCCAGCCGCCACGTGCGATCGCTCATCACAGCGAAGTCACGCCCCTGCGTCAGTGGCGACCGGTCGCTGAGGACCAGCTGGACATGATCGCGGGCGGCGCCGGGGCTGATCCGTCCGGAAGCAAGCGTGTGTCCGGGCGCGGCCACGGGTACCATCGTCACCTCGCCGGCGTGCAGTGCAGCCAGTTCACTGTGATCCGTCGCGAGCGGGCCCGACACGCCGAGGTCGGCTCTGCCCGACAGGACGAGGTCAGCCACTCCGCCTAGCGCCTCGACATGAAGTCTGAGACGTACCGTCGGGTAGTTCGCGGCGAGATCGCGCAGAAGCGATCCCAGCCTCGCGGGAGGAAGAAGCACGTCGACAGCGAGGACCAGCTCCGCTTCGAGACCGTTGATCAGTCCTCTGGCCATCGCCCGAAGCGCGTCCATCCCGATCGTGACTGCGCGCGCCTCTGCCATGATCGCACGACCGTCGCTCGTCAGCTGCAGCCGCTTCGAGGCGTCACGTTCGAACAGGGCAAGGCCGAGCTGAGCCTCGAGGCTGTCGACACCGTAGCTCACCACGGAGACCGCCCTGCCAAGCCGCCGTCCTGCTCCGGCGAGACTGCCGGCCTCGGCCACGGCGAGGAAGATCCTCAGCGAGTCGAACGATGGCGTTCCAGGCTCGCTCACTGGAAACATACCAGCGCGCGCCAGACCGCCGACGCGCATTGCTGCGCCTTAGGACAAGCCTCGGGTTCGTCGTGGGGTGGGCGCGCCGTCATGACATAGGAATGGCGGTACGCTCCTGCGGCCGACAATCAGACCTGAGGATGACGCGCCTACGATCCGCCCGCTGGCTTGCATCGGTGACGACCTCGAACAGCCTGGCGGCTGAAACGGCAAAAGCCTCAGGCACGGATTCGGACAATCTTAGCGCTAACACGACTTGAAGCGGGGCCACGACGCCTGCTTGACCGGTTTGCCCGATCTGTCACATCCCCGACCTGCTGATACCGATAACAGAGCGGAGTCGCTCGGGGAGGAGGGCGGCATGGCCTTGAAGATAGGATGTGGCGTGGCGTCGTGTGCGGCAGTCGCGCTGCTGTCGCTCACGGTGCCGGTACTCGCGCAGACCGCCGGCAACGTGAGGGAGGCGCTGCCGCCCCCGACCGGCCTCGCGCCCTATTTCGTGCCGGTGACCGGCGGACCGGCGAAGCCCGGTGCGGACGGCTTCGTGCAGCGTTGGCTGCTGCTCGAGCCGCTCGTCGAGCCCAATCGCACCAACGCCGGCTTCACCCCCAGCTACGTGCGCGGGAAGCTCGCGCTCGGGCGCTATCCCGGCCGCACCGACCGGCTGCCCCGCGATGGCGAGGTGGCCCCGGCACCGGACCGGCCGCGCTGGCACGCGCTCGACGCCGCGCCGTTCGACGTCAAATTGTTTAAGTTCGCACAGGGGCTCGGCAAGCCGACCTATGGCGTGATCTTCTGGGCGGTGACGGTCATCGACAGCCCGCGCGACTATGACGACGTGCGACTGGCGGTCGGCTCCAACTCGGCGTCGCGCTGGTGGCTCAACGGCGCGGAGGCAGTGGGGCTCTACGGCGACCGGCGCATGGTGAGTGACGACGTCGTCTCCGCGCCGCTGCGGCTGCGCCGCGGCCGCAACCTGCTGCGCGGCGCGGTGATCAACGGGCCGGGCATGAGCGACTTCTGCCTGCGGTTCCTCGACTCGGCCGGACAGCCGCTGCGCGACATCACGGTGGACGTACGATGAGGAAGACCCTGCTCCGCACCGCCACGGCGCTCGCGCTCGCCGTCGCACCCTTCGCCTCGGTCGACGCGCAGCTCGCCGGCGAGCCATTCATCCATGATCCCTCGACCGTCACCTACTCGGACGGGCGCTGGTGGACCTTCGGCACGCGCGGGGGCGGGCTCGTCTCCGACGATGGCTGGACCTGGCACAGCGGCGGCGAGCGTCCCGGCGGCGGCGTCGCGCCGGACGTGGTCAAGATCGGCGATCGGTTCTATGTCGCCTATGCCGTCGGCGGCGGCGGAATGAACGGCGGCCACGCGAGCCAGGTCAAGGTCATGTGGACCCGCTCGCTCGATCCGAAGTCGCCAGTCTTCGGCTATCACGAGGTCGGTGTCGTCGCGCAGACCGACGGCATCGAGCTCGCCGACGCGATCGATCCCGCCTTCCTCTACGCCGAGGGGCGGCTTTGGCTGAGCTATGGCACCTATTTCGGCTTCATCCGCATGGTCGAACTGGACCCGCGCAGCGGCGCGCGACTGCCGGGCAACCAGCCCGTCGACGTCGCAATCGACATGGAGGCGACCGCGCTGCTGCATCGCGACGGCTGGTATTACCTGCTCGGCACGCACGGCACCTGCTGCGACGGGCCGAACTCCTCCTACAACATCCGCGTCGGTCGCGCGCGCCAGCCGACCGGACCCTTCGTCGATCAAATGGGCGTGCCGCTGCTGATGGGCGGGGGCAAGCTCGTCGTGGCGGGGCGGGGGCGTGTCTATGGTCCCGGGCATTTCGGGCTGATCGACCTCGGCGACGGCGTCGAGAAGTTCTCGATGCACTATGAGGCCGACATGGACCGCAGCGGGCGGAGCGTGCTCGGCATCCAGCCGCTACGCTGGCAGGACGGCTGGCCGATCGCGGGCGAGAATGTCACGCCGGGCACCTATGAGATCCAGTCGGAGCGCGCCGGCACCGCGCTGCAACTCGCCGTCGACCCGGTGCGGATCGCGTTCGACCCCCGGCGCAGCTTCATGGCGAAGCCGAGCGACCCGGTCGCGCCCATCGCCAACCAGACGCTGGACGAGAGCCGCGCGACCTGGCCGGTGGGCGAGATCGAGGTCGATCTCGGCGACTATCTGATCCGCCCGCAGCAGCAGTGGACCGTCATGCCCGTCGAGGGTGCAGGCGGCGCCATGGGAGCACCTTATTACCGCATCGCGGTGGCAGGCACCGAGCGGGTGCTCGCGGTCGCGCCCGGCGACCGGCTGCAGGCCGTGCCACGCTTCACAGGCGCGCCCGAGCAGTTGTGGCGGATCGACCAGCTCACCGACGGCAGCTACCGCATCATGCCGCGGCAGCAGCGGGACGCTCGTGCGCCACTGGCGCTGGTAGCGATCGGCCGCAGCACTCCTGCGCTCGTGCACTTAGATCCGGCCGGCCACGCGGGCCGCTGGAGCTTCCGCGCGCCATGAGGCAGCACCGATCGACGCGCCGTCTCACGACAGGCATGCAACCACGCGAAGAGCAATGTCGTGATGGTCGAGAGTGCTCGTAGCGTGACGAACACGTCCACGAAGGACGTAGACGGGCGAGACTTCTCCGCGACGGTATGCAGGGAGGCTGCCAGGGCGACCTAGGCCGTTGCACGTGGTACCGACCAGAAGCAGGCGGTCAAGCCGGGAGCTCAGTAGAGGGCAGGGCGAACTGCATCGAGGCTGCCGTCCCCGAACCCGTCGCAGTCCTTTTCGGAGCAGACGCGTGCGCGCGACACTACTCCGCCCGGGTTTGTACGGATACACGCAGGACCCAGGCGTGATCCTGTGGTATGATCAGGGTTCGATCACGGAGGCTTGATGTGTCCGAGCCGGCTGGCCACAACGTATACAGCGAACCATACCGCCGCTTGGTAACCCGGCTCGGAGAGGTCGAGCTCATCGCCAGCCGCACGACATCGGAGATGATCGGACGATGCGGTACCGTCAGCGCCCCGCGCGACGAGACCTTCGGCTTCGCATATCAGCTTGCGCCGATGGGCGGCGACGAGTTCTGGAACGATGACGGCTACATGCGGCTACCGGCCATCGACCGCGGCAGCATCCATATCGCCGACATGAGGGCCGGCGGCACCGTACGCTTCGCCGATACCGGCTTCGATTCCCTCAACGTCGGCGTGCCGATGGGCGCGCTGCGCGAGATCGCGGAACGGAGCGGTTCGATCGCGGCCCGGGAACTACGCGTCCCGGATCCTTGGATCACTCAGGACCCCTTCATCAAGAGCTTCGAGCCGGCGCTTCTATACGCGCTGGAAGAGGGCTCCGGCATGGGCTCGCTGACGGCGGAGCACCTAATCCTCAGCCTGTTGTACCATCTGGCGATTACGTACGGAGGCATGTCGCCTGGACGAGGCGCGATCGTCGGCGCACTCGCCCCCGAGAAGCTGAGGATGGCACAGGCGCTCCTGATGGACGAAATCGGTCCGGTCACCTCCCTTGCCGAGCTGGCGAGGGTCTGCGACCTGTCCCCGAGCCACTTCTCCCGTGCTTTCAAGCGCGCCACGGGGAAGTCACCGTCCGCATGGCTCGCTCAGCAGCGGGTCGCCCGGGCGAAGGATCTTCTGCTGCGGGGCGAGCTGTCGCTGACCGACATCGCCTACAGGTGCGGCTTCGCCGACCAGAGCCACTTCACCCGTTCCTTCTCGCGCAGCGTCGGCCTTCCGCCGGGAAGCTGGAGACGGCTGCGGCGGTGAACTCGAACGTTCCGGAGACCGGCGAAGGAAGGCTGCGTCTCCCTTTCGCCGGTCCGCGCCGCTCAGAACTTGAAGCTGGCGCCCGCCCGGAACACTCGGCCGATGACACCTGCGTAGTGCCAGGTCGGCAGATAGTTGGTGCCCGAGTAGGAGGCCGGTGCGATCGGCGCGCGCTCGTTCGTGACGTTGTTGACGTTCACGAAGAACGTATAGCTGTCGTTGATCTTCACAGACGCGTTCAGATCGGCGTAGATGAAACGCTTGATGTAACAGGCGTCGTCGCCGGTGCCGTAGAGGTTCTGCCCGCAGGAAAGATCGATGTTGCCGGCATCGTCGGGATCGACCTCGTCGGCCGCGACGGACTTGATGCGCGACACGTAGTACGCCGTCGCCGTCACCGAGAACGCGCCGAACTCGAGCGTGTTCTGCCAGTTGCCCCGCCAGCGCGGGGTCCCGGCGCCCGACGACAGCTCGTACGGACCAAGCGTCCCGACATACCGGCGGATCGCGCCGTCGCCGAAGTCCACGTCGAACTTGTCGACGTAGTTGGCGTCAAGACGGCTGATGAAGCGGATGTCGTCCGTGATCGGCGCACGGATCGTTGCGGAGAAGTCGAGGCCCTGCGTCTTGAAGTAGCCTGAGTTCACGTAAGGGCCGTTGATGACCAGCACGCGAGGCAGGGCGTTCGGAAACAGCGGATCCGGCGCGTCGACGATCGCGGCGGTGTAGCCCTCCGGCAGCGGCTGACCCGCAAAGTAGGCGGCGCGTGCCGCGCCGGCGTTCGGGCCGGCGACGATAACGTCCTTCTTCTTAACGTTGTAGAAGTCGACGGTGAAGCTGAACCAGCGCACCGGCTCGACCACGATCCCGGCCGTGAAGCTGCGCGAGGTCTCCGGCTTAAGGTCCGGATTGCCAGAGAAGCCGCCGCCGACCGAGTAGGCCTGTGCGTAGGGATTGGTGTTCCCCGCGGTGATCAGCCCGCCGTGCGCCTGCTGGAAGCTGGCAGGCGGCGTGTAGGTCACGAAGCCGGGATAGCTCGAGCGCGGGTTGCTTTCGGCGAAGGTCGGCGCGCGGAAGCCCTCCGAGTAGGTGCCGCGGATCAGCAGCTGCCGTACCGGCGTGAACGTCGCGCCGATCTTCGGTGAGAAGTGGCTGAAGCCCTCCGAGTAGTGGTCGTAGCGGCCGGCGGCGTTGATGCGCAGCTTGTCGACAACAGGTGCGTCCAGCTCGAAGTAGGCCGCTGAGACGGTGTGCCGGCCGAAGGCGGCCGCGGTGTTGGCGTAGTTCACCAGGTCGGGGTTGAGGCCGGGATAGTTCAGCGTCTCGCGCCGCACCTGACCTCCGACCGCGGCCTGGAGCGGGCCGCCCGGGAGATCGAACAGCTTCGTCGAGACCGACCCATCCAGAGAGGCGAGCGAAGTGTAGCCCCGGGCCACGAGATCCGGCGACACGGCAGCGCGGACCGCCTGGCTGTTCTGCTCCGGGTTCACGAAGTTGTAGGCGCCCGTGGCCACGGCCTGCCGCAGACCTGCAATGTTGAGGACGCCGTAGCTCTCGAAGTTGATGTTGTCCCGCGCCCCGACGGCCTCGACCCGCCAGTTCGTGTCATCGCCGATCCGGCCGTTGAGGCCAATCGCGCCCCGGATCAGCTCGTTGCCGCGCCTTGAGCCGACTGGAATATCGCCGAAGCGGTAGTAGATGCGTGCCGCATTGCCCTCAGCGGCGAACGGGTTGTTTGGGTTGAGCCGGCCATCGGTCGCCGTAGAGCAGTTCACGCCTGCCGAGCAGACGTAGACCGGCAGCACGATCCCGGGATTGAGCGACGAGGTGGTGGGAGAGGCGCCGTAGGGCTGCTGCAGCCGGATCGCTGCGGGCGTGCCCAGGATGTTGACCTGGCTGTGCGAGTACGAGCCCAGCGCGTAGGCCTCGATCGCGTCGTTCAGGCGGACGCTCAGGCGGCTCGTGAACGAGTAGCGCTCCTGCTCGGGCTGGACCTGCGCGTAGTCTGTGGTGAGGTCCCGGGCGCAGCCGATCCCCCGGTTGGTGCCGGTGCTCACCGTGTAGGTGGCGCCGGGACAGTTCGCGTTCAGAAGCTGGTAGTTGTAGAACGCGGAGCCGTCCGCCTGGCTTCCGCTACGGACGAGCGTTCCGCCGGCGAAAGGGTTGTTGGGATCGTTGGCGTTTGCCCGCACCACCACGGCGTTTGTCGTGGCGGTCACCAGCGAGCTGTCTGCGGTGTTGTTGTCCAGCAGACCGATCGAGCTGAGATCGGTGGTGTTGAAGGGGAAGCCGACGTCGCGGACGGATACGGCACCGTCGCGCTGGTATTCGCCGTTGACGTAGACGTTCCAGCCCTTCTCCTCGTAGTCGCCGTATCCGACGGTGAGGTTGGCACGGTAGCGCGAAGCATAGCCCTTCTCGCCGATGCCGCCCTCGACAGTGCCGTCAACCCCCTGGAACTGCTTGCGCAGGATGATGTTGACCACGCCGCCGATCGCGTCGGCGCCGTAGGTGCTCGAGGCGCCGTCCTTGAGCACGTCGACGCGCTCGACGACGCTGAACGGGATCGAGTTCAGGTCGACGTAGGAGTTGTGGCCGTCGTCGTTGAGCGGGAAGTTTGTCGAGCGTAGCCCGTCGATCAGCACCAGCGTCGAGGAGACGCCCAGACCGCGCAGCGAGACCGCCGAGCCGCCCGCCGAGAAGCCGCCTTGGAAGCCGGTCGGGATTGAGCCGGCGCTGTCGGCCGACACCGAGCGGATCGCCTCGTTGATGCTCGTCACGCCGCCTCTGGCGAGCGTCTCCGCGGTAAGCGTCGTGACCGGCGAGGGCGTCTCGGTGCTGGTGCGGAAGAGCGTTCCGGTGACGACCACGTCGCCGCCGGCCTCCTGCGTCGTCGCGGCAGCGCTCGGCGTGCTCGGATCGGTGGTCTGCTGCCGGATGTCCTGATCGGCAGGGGTCGACGGTGCCGACAAGGATCCGGTCTGGGTACTCGTCGAATCCTGAGCCCACGCCGAAGGCGCGAAGGCGAACAGGCCGGTGGTGGCAAGCAGAGCCGCGCGCAGAATCTTGCGATCAGCGTTCAACAGTGTTCCCCTTTCCATGGCTGCTTCTTTGGCGACCATGTCGCGCGAAGCTATGTTTCATATCACCGTCCGAACGGTGTCGGGCGGGTACGTTGCTGATGTGTGTCCTGATTAAGACGCGTTGTAAAGCAACTTTATAAAGCGAGTATCCCGCGGTCCGGCACAGGCAAGCCATTTCGGTTCATTTTGGATGAAGCCGTCCTGACGTGGATGCGATCGGAAGATGCTGCGGTGCCGGGAGACGACGTCGGGATCGCAACCGCCTAGGTGCGGCGATCGCTGCCTGTAATCAGCCGACGGTGCTCACAAGCCGCGATCCTTGTCTACGAAGGCGCCTTTCTGTACGCGCTCATCTACGCCTCGTTCTTGTTCGTCGCCCTTGCGGAAGAGGGCCGGAGCAGGAAGGCTGCTTGAGGGGAAGGTACGCATCTTCGGCTGCTCGGGTACATCGGCTCGAACTCACGGTCGCGCTCGGCGCGAGCAGACCCGCTGCGGGGAAAGCCACCAGTCGCAACGTCCGCTACCTCCAGATCACAGGCGAGAACCTCGAGAGACAATGGCTACGGGCGGAGCGCCATCAGCAATCATACTCACGTATGGAAGGTTTGAGCCGTGTCGCGGCGTCCGCGCGCAGGCGGTGATCCTCTGCCAAGATGGGCGGGCGATCGGTCGCAGGCGGCTTGGAGTTTCGCCGCGAACGTCACGGCGAGATGCGATGGGTCAGACCTGGAGACTGGTGTCAGCTGTCAGCTGGTCCGGACGACTAAGTCCTATCAGCTCGGTCGCAGTCCGCGGGCGATAGCCTCGCCTCTCGGCGTCACGACCTGGCTGAGCCTCGCCAGTACCAAGGACAGGTTCACGTCGCCCTTCACGGTGCAATCCCGCCGAGCGGTTTGAGGCAAAACTGAGCAATTACGTTCAATAATCGGACGAGGAGGGCTGATAGGGTTCCAGCGCTGAACGGGGCTTTCCACTGCCGAGATAGGATCCTGCCTGGCCGTGGATGACATCCAGGTCGGGTAGAGAAGCCGGGAGCGCGAGGGATGGTCGACCCTTGGGTATGCGGCCGGTCCAAGAAGTCGTGAAGATCCAGACAGTATCTCGACCGCTGCGCTAGGCCTCACCTGAATGAACAAGTGAAACAGATGGCACTATCCTGTTCCGACGTGGACACCGACATCGTTCGCCTGATCGCGCGCGACATCGAGGGACTTTCCGACGGCGACCAAATAGCAGCGAAGGCGCTTGCGGCGCTCGGGTCCTGGATCGGCGCCGACGCGGCCGGGTACATGATGCTCGACGTCACGACGGGCGATGTCCTCGAGAAGAGCCGCTGGGGAAGGGCACTGGCAGATGGGCCATGGCGCGTAAGGGCGTTCGGCACCTCCGTTGCCGTCCTGCAGGCCGCATCGTCCACGCTCGTCAACGACCGTCATCACCCCGACGGTCTCTTCGGCAGCCAGGACTCCGCCTATGGAAGCGACGTCGAAGCCTTCGCCGTCGTGCCCGTTCTCGAGCAAGGCAAGGTCGTCGCGTTCGTATATGTGCAGAGCGCCGCACCCCAGGACTGGACGGACGCCGAGCTCGGCGTAGCCGCTTCGGTGGCCGAACTCATCCGATCGGCCCTTGCGGACGTTCGTTCCGAGCGCAGGCAGCGCGAGGCGCACGAGCCGCAGATGAACATCGTCGAGGCGATACCCACCATGGCGTGGCTCGCTGACGAGCAGGGCATGGTTTACTGGCACAACCGCGCCGTGTTCACCTATGCCGGGATCACCGAGGAGGAACTCGACGGCGTCGGATATCAGAAGATCTTCCACCCGGACGACATGCCGGCGGCCATGGAGGCATGGTACGCGGCGCTGGCCGCCGGAACCGGGCACGAAAGCACGTTTCGCATCCTGCGCGCCGACGGCGTGTACCGGTGGTTTCTGTGTCGCAGCAGTCCCATCCGGAACGAGCAGGGCAAGATCGTCCGCTACGTCGGTACGACGACCGACATCCATGATCAGCGGTGCGCGGAGGAGGAGCTCGCACGCCTCAATCGCGATCTCGAACGTGAAGTGCAGCAACGTACTCAGGAACGCGACCTCATCTGGAAGACGTCCAGCGATTTATTCACCGTCACGACGCCCGATCTCTCCGTGTTCCGGGTCAATCCCGCCTGGACGGAGATGCTCGGCTGGACCGACTCCGATATCCTGTCCATGAAGGCAGAAGCCTTCATCCATCCGAACGACAGGGCGGCGACGTTCGAGTGGCTCCAGATGCTTAAGGCTGATGGGGACCGATCCCGCTTCGAGAACCGTCTCATGTGCAAGAACGGCGATCATGTCTGGATCTCTTGGATCATCACGCGCTTCGACGGCACGAACTACGGAACCGGACACAATATCACTGCGCTTCGAACCCAGTCGAAGGCGCAGCAGGATCTGGCACATGCGAGCCGGATCGCGATGCTGGGTGAACTGACGGCCTCGATCGCGCACGAAGTAAGTCAGCCGCTTGCCGCCATCGCCACCAACGCCAACGCCGGCAAGCGATGGCTGAAGAGGCCCGAGACCGGGCTCCCGGAGGTCGCGGGAGCGCTGGATCGTATTAGCGGTGAGGCCCGGCGCGCTTCCGAGATCATCTCCCGGGTCAGGTCCATGGCGAATCGTCAGGATACGGCTCGCGATCGCGTGGACATCGCTGGTCTCCTCACCGAGTCAGCTCTGCTTCTGCGCCCGCAGCTTCGAACCCTGGCGGTGTCGCTCGACATCGATACGTCGGCGGCACTGCCGGAAGTCATGGCGGATCGCGTGCAGATCCAGCAGGTGCTGGTGAACCTCCTGCTCAATGCCGGGCAGGCAATGGCTCAGGCAGAGGCGCGGGAGCGGCGTACCCGGGTCACAACTGCCGTCGAAGGCGATCTGGTCCGCATATCCGTCGAAGACACCGGCCCCGGCGTACCAGAGGATGTAAGACAGCGTCTGTTCGATCCCTTCTTCTCCACCAAGCCGGACGGGATGGGTATCGGGCTCTCCATATCAAAGTCCATCGCAGAGGCCCACGGCGGAACACTGATGCTCGATCCGGGCTGTACAAGCGGTGCGCGCTTTCTCCTGACCTTGCCGAGCCTGTAACATCCCCGTAGACGCCGGAAGCTTCGTCTCAACAGAGATGGAGGCCTCGTGAGGTTCTGCGCGAGGCACTGATACGATCGGGGATCGCTGGCGCGGATCATCGCGCCTGCGAAGTCGGGTAGCCGTCGTCGGTCGGTCCGGCAGGTCCTCGCTGATGAGACGCCTTCCAGTCCATGGCCGCGCGGACGCGCCGCTCGATGCTGGGGTGATCATAGAACAGCGCCTCCTCGAGCGGCGTCGGGCTGGGAGCGCGATATCCCGCAGTGGCGACGAGTCCTCGTGCCGCACCGTCGGGCTCTCCGGCGAGATCGAGACCATAGGCGTCTGCACGCGTCTCGATACCGCGCTGCACCGCGAGAACGACCGGCAGCGTCACGAGCGAGAAGAGGATCGCGAACGCGGAGAAGACTGGCAGCCCAACGGGATCGGAGATCGCGGGCGGCGCGGCCGGCCGCATCGTTCTCGCGAGCGCGGGGAAGCATCGATCGGCCAGGAAGAGGCCGACGAAGACGATCGCCGCCACGGCTAGGCCGAGCTTCATGGGGTCGGCCTCGACATAGTGTCCCAGCTCGTGCGCGACGACGGCCCTGAGCGCATGGGCGTCAAGCGGGTCTCTGAGGACGGCTCGGCTCAGCGAAATCGTGCGCAGCGGGCCCACCCCGCTCACGTTGGCGGTGTAGAAGTCGGGGTGGTCCGGATCGTCGAAGACCTTGATGTCCGCCCCCCGCACGCGAGCGGCGTCGGCAAGTGCCTGGACCTCGGCGCGGACGCGGCCCGCGGGAAGCTCCCTGTAGCTCGATGACGTCGGAAGAACTGCGGGAACGATGGCGATCGTGACGAAGCCGACGAGGCCCGCCACCGTCGCCCCCAGTATCCACCATTTACGCCCCGTTCTGCGGATCAGCCAGTAGAGAACGCCCGCCAGAAGCCCCGTGAAAACGGCGTTGACGAGTTCCTGGCCGACAGTCGCTCCGATCCATTCCGGCAGCGACTGCCGAAGCTGCCCGAACCGGCTTTCCGTGTACCATCCCGCGTAGACCTCGTACGGAGAGAGGATCAGCCATCGACATGCGAGGAAGGCGACGGTGCACGCGAACGCCGTGATGAAGGGCCGCGGCGTCGTGCGCGACATGCGGGCGGAGATGCGGTCCAGAATGCCCAGGCGAAGGATCAGCAGGCAGGCGGCCAGGGTAAGGATCTTCGAGCCCGCGTAGAGCCAGTGCTGCGCATGCGTGTACGCGACCGCCTGCGCCAGCGCCTGCGGGGGAATGGCGGACAGGTATCTCGCCGTGGCGACAGCTGCTTCCGTTGAAGGCACTTGCGTTCCTCGTTCGTGGACAGGTCCGCCGATGATCGCAGACGCGACGCGTCGACCTGTATCGTTTCCGCGGCGGCCTTTTGATGTCGGCTCGCCGCTCCTCGCTCAAGCGATGCGCTGATCCCGGGACGTCGAGAGCGCGCACCATCCGCTCAGGACCATGACTGCGATGGCGGCGAGAGCGACGACTGGAACCGCCGCAGAAGCGCTTCCGGAAAGGCTGCAGATCGCCATGGCGGCAAACAGGCCCGACACGCCCACGGAAGCGACGAGAAGCCTCTGTGGATAGGTCTGGCTGTGGGATGGGCGGAGTGTCTGCATCGATCGTCTCCCGAGAACGATCTGTCTCTGATCGCATCGCCGGACGGCCGACATCAGACGACGGGTGCGGAGCACCATACCTGAGTATGCTGTGAAGTTTCCGGCAAGTCCGACCGGGATCGCTCCGCGACCCTGGCGACGGCCATGGCAGCGTTCCCCGAGTGCGCTGCGTCACGTGCCCCGGCGGGATGACGCGCGATCCGAGCATGGTGGCTGTCGGGCACACTTGCCGGTTACGCGATCATCCCTGCGTATAGTCGGTGTTGACGAGCGGGGAGCCGCCGACCACCCTGTCATGCACCATGGTTGAAAAGAAGAACGCATCCGCTGACGACGAGCCCGCCGTCCACATCGTCGACGACGATGCGGGGCTGCGCGAGGCGATCGACGGTCTGTTCAGATCGGTCGGGTATCGCACCTACACCTTCGGCTCCGCCGCCGACTTCCTGAGCTCTGGTCGTAGCCGCAGCGCGGGCTGCCTCGTGCTCGACGTGAGGCTGCCCGGGCTGAGCGGTCTCGACCTGCAGGATCAGCTCGCGGCCGCCGACGTCACGATGCCGGTGATCCTGATGACGGGTCACGGGGACATCCCGATGAGCGTGCGCGGCATGAAGGCCGGCGCCATCGACTTCCTGCCCAAGCCGTTCCGCGAGCAGGACATGCTCGACGCGGTCGCATCCGCTCTCGCCAAGGACGCGGCGACAAGACAGGAGCGCCGCCACGACGAGGATCTTCGCGGTCGCGCGGACAGCCTGACGACGCGGGAACGCGAGGTGCTCTCCCGCGTGGCGAAAGGCCTTATGAACAAGCAGATCGCCTTCGAGCTCGACCTGAGCGAGATCACGGTCAAGATCCATCGCGGCACCGGCATGAAGAAGCTCGGCGCCCGCAATCTGGCCGAATTCGTGACGATGGCGCAGGACCTGAAGCTAGAGGCCTGATGCGGGTAGACGCAGGCGTTCGGCGTGCCGGACCACGGGGTGGCGCCAAGGGTCCCTTGTCTTCGAGCCGGTGGAGTATGACCCCATCGCACGGCTTCGCCATGCAGGTCGAGGCGATGGGACCTGGAGGCGATGCAATCCGATGCGGCTTCAACCCTTTCTGACAGGCGAGCTCGACGGCTGGAGCCGGCTGCTACCCGACGAATGGGTTCGGTTTCTAGGCGACGTCCAGCTGAACTTCGCCGGCATTTTTCCCAGGATCTCTCCCTGGCAGGTCAGTCCTACCTAACACCACCAGTTCGCCGGTACGAAGCCGGGTTGGGCAAAGCCGCCATCTTCCGGGCCTTCTCGGAGGTGCCGCCGCCGAGCGTCAGGGTCGTCGTGGTCGGTCAGGACCCCTATCCAGCTCCTCGCCGCGCAACGGGCGGTCTTTCGAGGACGAACTGTTCGAAGGATGGGACGGCTACATCGCGCCCAGTCTTCGTCGACTACGGAGAGCGGCCGTCGCCTCACGCCTCGGCAACCCCGAGCTGTTAGGTGAGGCCTCGCTTCCCTGGTCCGAGTTTAAGGAGGCGCGCGAAAGGGATGATCCGCTGAATGCGGAGACGATGAAGGAATGGTTCGATCGGGTGGCGAGCCAAGGTGTGCTGTTCGCCAACGCCGCCCTGACGCTCACGATACACCTGGGGAAGGATAGGGTCCGTGCCCGCGACGGACATCTCGCCATGTGGCGGCCGTTCATGCGGCGCCTGCACGAGCGCCTCGCGGCGCGGGAGGGCGGACCTCCCGTTTACCTGCTTCTAGGCCACTTCGCTCGAGACGAGCTTGCCGTTCACATTGATGGGTCGAGGACGCTGGCGACCCTCAGGAGAAATGGCCGGATCGTCGAGAGGCCTCACCCGAGAAGAGCTGCCTTCATGGAGTCGAACGCGCTGGACGCCGTCAACCGCGTACTCGCCGGTCCTTTGATCACCTGGTGACTGGCCCAGCAGCCTGAGATCGGCGGTATGGCAGAGCCGACCAGGCGCAGGTGCAACTCGAACGGAGTGAATCTGCCGATCACGGTCAGCTGCTCATACGTCGGCATGACGACCAGACCTTCAGGTCTGATTCCTCGACTAACGCGCGGACCCGAAAAGGACGGGGAGGGGCTGTTCCGCCGCCGTCAGGAGCTTCGACATGGACGCATCACGTCGCGACCTACTGGGGAGCGGGCTGCTTGGCGGACTGGGCATGGCTGGAGCGCTGGCGGGGCTCGGGCGCTCGGAGGCGAGCGCCGAGACCCAGGCTCCCGTCTCGGTGCCGCCGCTACCCGGCGTGTCGCTGCGACGGACGAGGCGCGACGGAGTAGATCTGGGGTACGTGGTCGCCGGACGTGGGCCCGCGATGGTTCTCCTCCATGGCTGGCCGTTCACCTGGTACACCTGGCACAGGGTGCTTCCGACGCTTGCCCGCAACTTTACGGTGATCGCGCCAGACATGCGCGGGATCGGCATGAGCCAGAAGCCGTTCGGCGGGTACGACGTGCTCAATCTCGCGTCGGACGTAGCAGCGATACTTACGGCCGAAGGCTTCACCGAGGCGAACGTGCTTGGTCACGACCTCGGCGTCGGGGTGGCATTCCAGCTTGCCGCACGCCACTCCGGCCTGGTCCGCAGGCTCGTCCTGACCGAAAGCATCGTGCTCGGTGCGCCGCAGGCCGAGATGTTTATGAATACGCCGCCGTGGTGGGTCGCATGGCACAACGTACCTGACCTGCCCGAGCATGTCGTCGCTGGGAGCGAGGGTTGCTATCTCGACTGGTTCTACCGCAACCTGACCTTCAAGCGGGCTGGGATCAGCCGCACCGCCCGCGATCAGCATGTTGCCGCCTACACGGGGCCGGCGGCTCTCAGGGGCGGCTTCGAGCACTACAGAGCGTTTCCACTTACGACCGAGCAGGGCCGTGAAGCGTCCCAGCATAGGCTTGCGATGCCCGTCCTCGCCCTGGGCGGAGACCTAGTGGGTGACGTCCTCCATCGGCAGATGACCGCCGTCGCGGACAAGGTGCAGGGTGGTCGGATCGCGAATTGCGGCCATGTCATTCAGGAGGAAAGACCGGACGAGCTTCTCGCCCGTCTTCGGGCCTTTCTGTGATCACGTCGCAGGCAGAGGACGAGCTCGTCCTCCCACCAGGGTCAGGCCAGGTCGGCGCGGAAGCGCTCGGCGAACCGCTCGCTTCTGAAGCGGTCCGTCAGAAAGTCGATGAAGACGCGAACTTTGAGGGGCTGATGGGTCCTTCCGCGGTGATAAAGGTATATGCTGCCTGCATCGGCGAACCAGTCCGGGAGCACCCGCACCAAAGCGCCGCTCTCGAGGTGATGGAGGACATCCGGAACCGCAAGGAGCGCTATGCCGAGTCCCCGCAGCGCCGCGTCGCACATGGGCGCCGGATCGCTCATGACCACCGCTTCGCGCAGAAGCGCATTCTCCTCCTCGCCGCTGCCGTTCCGCATGGCCCAGTGTCCCACGCGCCCAGAGTTGGACGATCTCATGACGATGCCGTCAAGACTCTCGAGATCCGCCGGTCGCTCGGGCGACTTCCTGCCTGCAAGGTAGCCGGGCGAGGAGACCGCGACGATATGTGCCGGTCCGAGCGTGAGGGCCACCGTACCGGCACTGAGAGGAATGCCGCCGCCGATGGCCGCATCGAAGCCGTCGGCGACGAGATCCACCCTGCGACTGTCGAAGTGCCAATCCGGACGTACGCCGGGAAACCTCGCGAGAAACTCGGGCAGGATCGGAAGCACGTACTGGATGCCGAAGGACGGGCTCATGCTCACCTTCAGCACGCCTGCTGCCTGCCCCTGTGTCCTCGCGGCGTCCGCAATGGCGTTCTGAAGCGCCTCGAGGCTTCCGCCCATGCCTGCAAGAAAGGCGTCGCCTGCCTCGGTGAGGGTCAGCTTGCGCGTCGATCGATGAAACAGTCGCGTGCCCAGATTCCTCTCCAGGGTCGCCACGTTCCGGCTGACCGCTGCAGGGGTCAGCGAAAGACGACGCGCAGCCGCCGAGAAGCTGCCCGTCTCCGCGCTTCGAGCGAACGCCTCGAGATTGGCAAGCGACTCCATACCGTCGAGCTTCTTCAAGCAAACGTTGAAAGTGCAACAAGGTATAGCTGGCTTATCCGCGGGTAATCAATCGCGCATATGCCCTTTGTCAATTGAAGCCACGGAGATTGGAATGACCGACACGAACCTTCCGCTCGCAGGCAAGGTAGCACTCGTCACCGGCGGATCGCGTTCCATCGGAGCCGCGATCGCGAAGCGCCTCGCCGCGGACGGCGCCTCAGTGGCGCTGACCTACAGCTCGTCCCCCGATCGCGCGGCGCAGGTCGTTTCGGAGATCGAGCAGTCAGGCGGGACCGCGCTCGCGATCGAAGCCGACGCCGGGTCGCCCGCGGCGGTGCGGGCAGCGGTCGCGCGGACGGTGGAGACGCTCGGTGCGCTGGACATCCTCGTGAACAACGCAGGCATCGCCCTCAACGCGCCCATCGAGGACTACAAGTTCGAGGACTACGAGCGGATGCTGGCAGTCAACGTCACCGGCGTGTTCGTCGCCACGCAGGAGGCGGCGCGCCATATGAAGGCGGGCGGTCGCATCGTCCACATCGGATCCTCGATGACGCGCTACGCGGCCTGGGGCGCCTGCTCGGTCTACACGCTCACGAAAGGTGCCGTCGCTGGCTTCAACCGCAGCCTCGTCCGCGACCTCGGGCCCAAGGGCATCACGGTCAACACCGTGCACCCCGGACCGACGGACACCGACATGAACCCCAAGGACGGGCCGTACTCGGAAGCGCTGAACGGTCTGATCGCCCTCGGCCGGTACGGCGAGAGCCGCGAGATCGCCAGCGTGGTCGCCTTCCTCGCCCGCGAGGACGCCTCGTTCGTCACCGGGGCCGAGATCATCGCGGACGGCGGCCTGACGGCCTGATGCCCTGCGGCTCAGAGAGAAAGAAAGGACAGCGGACATGAGTATCGGCATCATCGGCGCCGGCAACATCGGCTCGGCAGTCGCCACGGCGCTTTCGAGGAGCGGCATCGACGCCGTCATCGCCAACCGTAGCGGACCGGCAAGTCTGGCTCCGCTCGTCGCGAGACTTGGAGCGAAGATCGTTGCGGGCACGGTCGCGGACGCGGCCTCGCAGGACCTCGTCATCGTGGCGGTGCCTTGGTCTAAGATCCCAGGCGCGCTGAGCGGCCTCGACCTCGCCGGCAGGACGGTGGTGGATGCCAACAACTCCATCGAGGCGCCCCTCTTCCAGCCGGTCGATCTGGGCGGGCGTACCTCGAGCGAGGTCTTTGCAGACCTCGTCCCCGGGGCCCATGTGGTCAAGGCGTTCAACCACCTGCAGCCTCAGCTGCTCTCGGGCGACCCGCACGCCGAGGGAGGCGACCGCGTCCTCTTCTACTCGGGCGATCATGCCGGAGCCAAGTCTGCCGTGTCGTCGCTGATCGGTCGGCTGGGTTTCTTCGGCGTCGACCTCGGCTCGCTCGCGGTCGGCAGCCGCCTGGTCCAGTTCCCAGGCGGTCCACTCCCCGCTCTGAACCTCGTCAGGTTCGGGTGATCGCTCCTGAAGTCTGAAGGGCAGGTTCGATGCAGATGGTTTCGCAGCAGGGCGCTTCGGCCCAGAGGTCGGCTTCGTGGCTGGCCGTGGGATCGCTGGCGGTGGGCGCGTTCGCGCTCGTCACCAGCGAGTTCCTTCCCGTAGGGCTGCTGCCCCAGATCGCGGAGGACCTGGGCGTGACCACCGGTCAGGCCGGACTGATGGTGACGATGCCCGGCTTCCTCGCCGCCGTGGCGGCGCCGCTCAGCATCGTCCTGGCGGGCAGCGTCGACCGACGCCGGGTACTGATCGGGCTTCTCGCCCTGCTTCTCGCCTCCAATCTGGTCGTCGCGACCGCAGGGGGTCTCCCGCAGTTGATCTTCGGACGCGTGCTGCTCGGCGTGGCGGTGGGTAGCTTCTGGACGATAGCCGGCTCGCTCGGACCTCGACTGAGGCCGGGGGCGGAGGGGATCAGGGCGAGCGCCCTGATCCTGTCCGGCGTGTCGATCGGCACCGTTGCGGGAGTTCCCGCCGGAGCGCTTCTCGGCAACCTGTTCGGATGGAGGGTGGCGTTCGAGGCGGGCGGGGCACTCGCCGCCGCCGCGATGCTTGCTGTCCTGATCAACCTCCCTTCGGTCGCTCCGGGAGCGCCGGGCAAACTTTCCGACTTTCCGACGATACTGCGCAGGCCGGCCTCCAGAATCGGGCTGTGCGCCGCCGTGCTCGTGTTCGTGGGTCAGTTCGCTGCCTATACGTACGTCGCGCCATTCCTGAAGGACCGGACGGGCATCGAGGGCACGCTGCTCAGCGCCGTGCTGCTCGCGAACGGAGCTGCGGGCTTCTTCGGCAACGTGATCGGTGGCTGGCTTGCGGCGCGCAGCCCGAGGGTCGCGGTCATCTGGATGGGCGTGATTCTGGGAGGATCGGTGCTCGCGCTAGCGCTCTTCGGTAGCTCGCCGGTCGCAGCCGCCGGCGCGGTCATCGTCTGGGGGTTCGGCTTCGGCCTGCTCCCGATCTCGATGCAGAGCTACCTCTTCGCGACTGCCGAGGACAGGGTCGAGGGAATGCAGGCGCTCTTCACCACTGTAGCCCAGGCCGCTATCGGAGCGGGAGCGCTCGTCGGCGGCGCATTGGTCGATCACGTGGGGATTGATGGCGCGCTCCTGGTCGGAGCGGTAGCGGCATTATCGACGGCGATGCTCATGGCATTGTGGCGGACCGGTTCGGGGCCGCAGCCGATCTGACGGGTGCTGCAGCTTCATGGACAGTAGATGCTCCGGCGGGGGGCGGGGCACCAAGATCGACCGTCGTCCACCGGCTTCTGCGGCAGATCAGCAACAGAAGTCGGGTCATCATCTGATCTGGGTGAGTTCCCACTGTGCGATGTCGCGGGGCATGAGCGTTCTATGCATCACGCGCCTGCGGGTGAAATACTGACGGCACGCGGCGGGGCGGCTTGCCCGCCCCGCCCGAACCGGCGAGGATCGCACGATTGAACTCACCCACCGCGTCGCAACGCTCGACGATCTTGACGCCATCCGCGTCGTCGTGCGCCGCGCGATCGAGCAGCTGCAGTCCGACTTCCTCACGCCCGAGCAGATCGCGGCCAGCCACCAGGTGATTGGCGTGGACACGCAGCTGCTGCGTGACGGCACCTACATCCTTCTCCTCGCGGGTGACCGGATAACCGGCTGCGGCGGGCGGAGCTACCGTCGGACGCTGTTCGGCGGCGACGCCAGCGTGTTCGCGCGCGAGCCGGGGGAGCTGGATCCATCGATCGATGCGGCGCGCATCCGGGCGATGTACACCGACCCTGATTTTATCCGTCGCGGCATCGGCCGACGCGTGCTGGAGCTGTGCGAGCGTGCAGCCTGCGATGCTGGGTTCCGGCGAACGGAGATGATGGCAACGATGGCGGGCGAGCCGCTTTACCGCTCGTGCGGCTATGTCCGGCTGGACGAGCCGATCGCGGCAGAGGCTGGCGACGCGGCCGTTCCACTCGTCAGGATGGGCAAGGCGCTCCACGGCTGACGCGAGAACTCTGGTCGCTCGCAGCCCCGCCACGGTCCCGCCGCTCACGTCCTCGAAGGTGCGTGGCCATAACGTCAACCGGTGGCAGAACCAGCTGGACGTTTCCGAATATGGCGGCGAGGTCGGTATCCTCTGCACGGATCAGTCAGAAGCCGCCTACGCCGCGTTCAGAACCTGAAGTTGGCGGCAGCGCCAGCCATGCGGATTACCCTCGCAGGCCCCGTCTCCCGGATGAACCCACCTGGCACGAAGGCGCTGAGCTGGGCCGAGAGGTTCAGTTCCGGCGTTGCCTGCCAGGCGATCCCGAACTCGGCCTGCTTGCCGATGAAGCGCGCTGACGCGTCCTGTCCGCTCCTCACGAGAAAACCCGGAATGTTGTAGATCCCGTCCCGGCGGCTCTCCCTCCAGTAGGCGACGCCGGTCAGCGACACCGCCACCGCTCGCATGGGATGAATCGCGACGGAGGGCCGCAGGTGGATCAGATTGCGGGGACCGACCGGAGTGAGAGCGCCGAAGTACTTGCCTCGCGGGAAGAGGGGATTGAGCGTCTGTAGCGAACCGTCGTCCGGATCGTGATCGCCCGATGCGACGTCTGTCGTAAGCGTCAGCTCCGGCATGAGGGGTGCATGCGGGAAGCGCCGGCCGATCTCGCCGCCGATGCCCCACGCGCGCACCGGCCTTCGGACAAACCTGCCGCGCTGGATCACTCCCTCGAGGTTCCAGAACCATGCTCCCGTGTCTCCGAACACGCGCGTGCCGAAGGTATGTGCGATTTCGCGGCCCGTGCCCTGGTCGAAGACGGCGCGGCGATCCCTGTAGCCGAGATAGAACAGGTCGAAGCCGACGCGGTGGCCATCGTCGAGCCACCGCGTTCCGTACGCCCCCCATGTCGCCCGCTGCCGCGACGTGTGGTCGTTGAAGTCGCCAGGGATAGTGTCGACGGGTCTGAGATAGAGCAACGTGAGCTGAGCCCGCCGCCCGGTCGCAGTCGTGCTCACCCCGTCGAACGGCAGCGGCACGCCAGGACCGTACCGGTCGTCGATGAAGCGTCCCGCACCCAGACTGACGAGGCGACGTCCTGCGGCGACCGACAGCCTCGTGTCGCCAGGCAGTTCCAGCGCGGCTTCCGCGAACGCCTGCGAGATGTCCGCGCCGGTCGTGTCGACGGGGCGCCTAGGCGCGTCGCCACCGGAAATTGCGGAGAGGATCGGCTGTGCGAAGACCCGGAAGCCGCCGAGGTGCAGGTCGGCGTACGGCATGAGCCGGTGCCAGACGTAGCCCTGGTCGGGCGCCGAGCCCCAGTTGGTGTTCTCGTATCCCTCGTAGCGGGAGCGGGCCTCGAGACCCGTGGTGAGATAGTCCGAGCCGGAGTTGTCCAAGGCAATGTACTTGGCCTTTTCAGTCCAGCGGCCGGTTCGGCGCTCCGGATCGGCGAGCACCGACCAGTCCTCGTCGTAGCGCTCCACGGTCAGCGTCGGCGGACGCGACGGATCCGTCGTCTGCGCGCACGCGGGCATGGCAGCAAGATGAAGTGCTGCCTGGCACAGCGCCGCTGGCGCGAGCCTCATGACAGGCGTAGTCCGCCTCGTTCGTCTGCCGGTAGTCATGCGCCGCCTCGGTCGTCAGTTGTGGATGGTACTGTCTCGCCTGGCTCCCAGACCATTATACGCGCGGCTGGGAGCGTGCCGGTCCGGCCGCGGCAGTCGGCCGGGAGGGCCGCGCAGCCGCATTCGGCTATACGCCGGGATAGTACGAGGAGCCGCGCGGCTGATTGGTCCTCGAGACGCTCCGACTAGATCCTTAGCGACAAGGATCAGGAGGGTGGCGATGCACGATGAAGGCTTTTCCAGACGCGAGATCGTCGCCGGCGGCGTCGCGGCGGCCGTTCTGTCGGCGGAGGCGGGTGTTGCCGGTGCAGTGCAGGCAGCTTCGCCCTCGGCCGACATCAGGCCGTTCAGGATCGAAGTGCCAGAGGCCGATCTCGAGGACCTGCGGCGTCGGCTCCGCCGCACGCGGTGGCCGGACAGGGAGGTGGTCGACGATCTCTCGCAAGGGGTGCCCCTCGCGCGCATGCGGGTCCTCGTGGACCATTGGCAGGACCGCTACGACTGGCGGAAGGTCGAACGTCGGATCAACTCGTATCCCCAGTTCATGACGAATATCGACGGCGTCGACATCCACTTCCTCCACATCCGCTCCAAGCACGCCGACGCGCTGCCGCTCGTCATGACGCATGGCTGGCCGGGCTCCATCGTCGAGATGCTGAAGGTCATCGGTCCGCTGACCGATCCAACCGCGTACGGAGGAAAGGCGTCGGACGCGTTCCATCTCGTCCTGCCGAGCATCCCCGGCTTCGGCTTCTCGGGCAAGCCGACGGAGAAGGGCTGGGGGCGCAAACGCATCGCGAGGGCCTGGGCGACCCTCATGAGCCGGCTGGGCTACGGGAGGTACGTGGCACAGGGCGGCGACTGGGGATCGATCATCTCCCAGACCATGGCCCAGCAGGCGCCAAGGGGATTGGTCGCAATCCACGTCAACATGCCGGCGACCAGGCCGAAGCAGCTCCCGGCGACGATGACCGCCGAGGAGACCGCCGCGGCAAGGCAGATCGACGCGTTCTTCGCGAGCGGCTCCGCCTACGCGCTGATGATGTTCACGCGGCCGCAGACGCTTGGCTACGCCCTCGCCGACTCGCCGGCTGGGCAGGCCGCGTGGATCTACGACAAGTTCATCGCATGGACCGACAGCGGCGGAGTGCCGGAACGCGTTCTCACCGCCGACGAGATGCTCGACGACATCATGTTCTACTGGCTCGCCGACCCGTCGGCGTCCTCGGGGCGGATGTACTTCGAGAATCCCGGGATCAGCTACGACCAGTTCGGCGGCATCGACATCCCTGTCGCGGTCAGCATCTTCCCGGCTGAGATCTACCAGGCGCCACGAAGCTGGTGCGAACAGGCGTTTCCGAAGCTGAGCTACTACAACCGCGTCGCCCGGGGCGGCCACTTCGCGGCGTTCGAGCAGCCGGAGATCTTCGTGCAAGAGGTCCGGGCCGGCTTCCGGCAGTTCCGTCGCGCCGCATGACGCCCGCCGCAGCATGCGTCAGCACACGTCCCGGCCAGACGGCGGGTTCACGGACGTCCCTATCCTCTCAGTCCGTCGAGCGTGACGTCCACGATCTCGTGCAGCGCCGGTCGCCCGGCGCCGCCGGCTGCCTGTACGGCAAGACCCTGGATCACGGTCGAGAGGAACCTCGCTACCTTCGCAGGCTCGCCCCTGACGCTGTCGTCCCCCTCGGACCTGCCTCGTGCCAGCCGTTCCTCGAGAACCGGCTCTATGGCGGCGCGGCGACTGGCGAGGTCGCTTCTAACGCCCTCGGCCTTGTCGCTGCAGGTGAGGGCTCCCTGCACGAAGAGGCAGCCGCTCGGGCGGGACGGGTCGGTGTCAGCGTCCGCCGTACCGCGCAGGAGGGTCTCGACCGCCTCGAAGGCCGTGGGCCGCTCCAGCGCCGTCGCGACGATCGTCGCTCCACGCCTGGCGTAGAGCGCTACGACCTCGTCGAAGAGCTCCTTCTTGCTCCCGAACGCGGCGTAGAAGCTCGGCGGCCTGATGCCCATGGCCTCGATCAGCTCGCCGAAGGCCGCGCCCTCGTAACCTTTCGCCATGAAAATCGGCAGCACCGCCGACACTGCTTCGTCGCGATCGAAGGATCTCGGTCGTCCCATCGCCATGTAGGCCTCCGCTTTTCTGTAGCCGAGGCTACATAAGCCTCTTGACAGGTTACGTCCACCCTCATATCTGTAGTCGGACCTACACAAGTCGAAAGGAAGCAGCATGACTCTCCCCCTCGCAGGCAAGACAGCCCTCGTCACCGGCGGCTCGCGCGGTATCGGCGCCGCCATCGTCGAGCGGCTCGCCCGTGACGGCGCGGACGTCGCCTTCAGCTATTCGAACTCGAGGGAGCGCGCCGACCAGATCGTCGCGAAGGTCGAAGCGCTCGGCCGCCGTGCGCTGGCGGTGCGCGCCGACCAGGCGATGCCCGCCGAGGTGACCGCCCTGGTGAAGAAGGTGCACGAGACGTTCGGCCGCCTCGACATCCTGGTGAACTCGGCCGGCGTGTTCGTGACCGGGCATGTCGCCGACGAGGCGGCGGACATCGCCGCATTCGACCGTCAGATCGACATCAACGTCAAGGGCGTGGTGACCGCAGTGCGTGCCGCCGCCCCGCTTCTCAGCGATGGCGGACGCATCGTCTCAATCGGCACGACCGGCGCCGACCGCATCGCCTTCCCGGGCGTCGGCGACTACATCGCCACCAAGGCGGCGGTGCAGGCCTACACGCGCGGCTGGTCGCGCGACCTGGGCGGCCGCAACATCACGGTGAACGTGGTGCAGCCCGGCGCGATCAACACCGAGATGAATCCCGAGGATGCCGGCCACGCGGACGCGCTGCGCGCCCTGACGTCGCTCGGCCGCTACGGGCAGCCCGAGGACATCGCGGCCGCGGTCGCCTTCCTCGTCGGACCGGACGCCGGCTACGTCACTGGCGCCACGCTCAACGTCGACGGCGGCCAGATCGCCTGATCCGGTCCGGGTCCCTGCCGCCTCGGCGGTCTTCAGAAAGGTATGGTAAGATGGCGACGGTCATTCGCATCAGGGAACACGGCGGTCCTGACGTTCTCCGCGTCGAGGAGCAGGTGGTCGGCAGTCCCGGCACCGGCACGGTGCGGCTGAAACAGGAGGCGATCGGCATCAACGCCGTGGACGCCCTCGTGCGCAGGGGGGCGTATCCGATGGGGCTGCCCGCCATCCCCGGGTTCGAGGCCGCGGGGACCGTCGAGGAGGTGGGCGCAAACGTGTCCAGCTTCTCGCCGGGTGACCGTGTCGCCTACTTCTTCGCCGAAGGCGGCTACGCCACGCAGAGCATCGTCGACGCGGCCTCGCTCGTGCGCCTGCCCGACGACATCACCACCGAGGTCGCCGGCACCTTCTTGGCCAAAGGGCTCACGGCATGGATGGGTTTGCGCGCCCTTCACCAGGTCACGGACGAGGATCACGTCTTGGTCCTGGGAGCCTCGGGAAGCGTGGGCTCGATCATCTCGCGATGGGCGCGCGCTCTCGGCGCGAACGTCATCGGCGTCGCCGGCTCGGCCGGCAAGCTCGACAGGGTGCGTGCCGGCGCCACTCACGGCGTCCTCGCTTCCGATCCGGACGCGCTGCGACAGATCAGGGACTACGCGCCGGACGGTGTCGACGTGGTCTACGACTTCGTCGGCAACGCCACCTTCGATCTCGCGTCCGGAAGCGTCAGGGACGGAGGGATCATCGCCGCGATCGGGCAGGCGTCAGGCGGTTCCGCCGCGTCGGCCGAGCTGTCGCGCAGGGGCGTCCAGATCCGCGGCGGCGGCATGCCGCAGTTCGTGCGCGGCCAGACCGTCCCGATCGCCACCGGCGAGCTCTGGGCCGCGTACCGGGCGGGTACGTTCGATGATCTCGAGGTCTCGCGATATCCGCTGGTCGAGATCGCCCGCGCCCACGCGGATCTGGCTGCCCGCCGGCTCGCCGGCATTCCCGTCGCCATTGCGTGACGCAGGTCGTGGCGGCGCTGCGACGCCGTCCCGGAAGGGAAGGAGCACGGACATGCGTCCGCTACTGATCACCGCGTCGCTGGCCCTCGCGACATTCGGCGTCCCGTCCGCCCGCGCGCAGGCGCCCGACCCGCCCACCGAGGCGTCGCCTGTCGCCGAGCTACCGGCTTTACGCACCACTATGCACGGGTGAACGGCGTCAGGCTGCACTACGTGTCTGGCGGCTCCGGTCCGATGGTCCTGTTCGTGCACGGCTGGCCATACAGCTGGTACGAGTGGAAGGACGTCATGCCGGCCTTTGCTAACGCCGGATACCGCGCCATCGCGATCGACATGCCGGGCTACGGCGACACCGACTGGCCGGAGAAGGGCTACGAGAAGAGGGCGATCGCCGAGGACATCCACCAGCTGCTGGATCAGCTCGGCGTGAGGCGTCTCGACCTCGTCGGCACAGACATCGGGGCGATGGTGTCGTACGCCTACGCAGCCGCATACCCGCAGAGCCTGCGCCGACTGGTGCTGTCGGAGTCGCTGCTGCCCGGCTTCGGGCTCGAGCGCAGCATGGATCCCGACGTGGCCGGCTTCTGGCACTTCGGCTTTCATCGTCAGTGGTCGACTGCTAGCGAGCTCATCTACCTGAACACGATCGCCTGGACATACGGCTCCGGCAATGCGGGGGTCACCGACGCCGACAAGGCGGTCTACATGCGTACCTTCGGAGCGCCGGGCGGCATGAAGGCGAGCTTCGGCGTCTACAGCACGCTCTACGACGACGGACGCTACAACCGGGAGCAGTTTCGACGCGACGGGCCGCTGCGCATGCCCGTACTTGTCCTCAACGGCGATCGCGGCATCCCGCAGGATCTTCTCCTGCCCGGCGTCAGGCAGGTCGCCGCGAACGTGACGGCAGGGTACATCAGGGACAGCGGGCACGCGATTTCGGAGAACCAGCCAGCCGAGACCGCATCGGCGATCCTGAGGTTCATAGGATCGCCGCCGCGGCGCTGACCGGGTCGCCTCGAACGGTCGGAGGCGTCACCATACCGGCGGATTAACTTCCCAGACCGTCGTAGGATGGAGGCTGCAGGGCGAGCGGAGCAGTCCAGGTCCACACCTTAGGGAGCAGGAAATGGACGACGTTGCGATCGCGCGCCGCACGAAAGGAAAGACACGCAGAGGCGCGCTCGGCATGGTGCTTCCGCGGTACGCGGCGGCGGCCGTTCCGGGTGTTCTCTCCTCGGCAAACGCCGATGCCGAGTCCTCCCCTGCTTACGGTGACGCGATCGTACCTTTCCGGGTGAGCGTACCGGCAGCGGCGGTGGCGGACCTGAAGGATCGGCTGCGATCGACGCGGCTCCCCGACCGCGGCACGACCGAGGGGTGGACGCAGGGAGTACCGATCGAGAGTGCGCGGCGGCTTATCGACCGCTGGTCGTACGGCTACGACTGGTACGATTTTGAGCGGCGCCTGAACGCGCTTCCTCAGTTCCGCACGACCATAGACGGGGTGGGCATCCACTTCATCCACGTGCGATCGCGCCACGTCGACGCGCTGCCGATCATCCTGACGCATGGCTGGCCGGGCTCGATCGTCGAGTTCATGAAGGTCGTCGGCCCACTGACCGATCCCACTGCCCACGGCGGAAGGCCGGAGGACGCCTTCCACGTCGTCGTTCCCTCGATGCCGGGGTTCGGCTGGTCGGACAAGCCGCGCACGACCGGCTGGAACGTCGATCGGACCGCGCGTGCATGGGGCGTGCTGATGAAGCGCCTCGGGTACCGGCGCTGGGTGGCACAAGGCGGAGACTGGGGATCCGGCGTGACGCATGCGCTTGGGCGCGAGAGGCCCGAGGGACTTGTCGCTGCTCACGTGAACTGGCCCTTCGTCTTCCCGGCCACGCCCCCGGAGCAGCCGACGGACGAGGAGAAGGCGGCCTTCGCGGCGGCCGGACGCTTCGTCGCCGACCAGTCCGGCTACTATCGGCAGCAGGCCACGCGGCCGCAGACGATAGCGTACGGTCTCGCCGACTCGCCGATCGGACAAGCCACGTGGATCTACGAGAAGTTCCAGGCCTGGACGGACAATGGAGGCTCGGCGGAGGACGCATTGTCGCTCGACGAGATGCTCGACAACATATCGCTCTACTGGTTCACCGACACGGCGGCGTCCTCGGCGCGCATCTACTGGGAGAACGCGACCCACACCTACGACGCCGGTCGTATCGAGCTGCCGATGGCGGCGACGGTCTTCCCGCACGAGATCTTTCGCGCGCCGAGGAAGTGGGCGGAGCAGCACTGGCCCAACCTGTTTTACTGGAACGAGGTCGATCGCGGCGGTCACTTCGCCGCGTTCGAGCAGCCGCAGCTCTTCACTCAGGAGATGCGTCGGGCGTTCGGTTCCGTGAGAGTTTCGACCTGATCTCGCGAAGAGTGCCGGTTCGCACGCGTCATACGGACGTATGCCAGGTCCACCTGCGCGGGCGATTACGCTCCTGCCACCCACCTGAGAACATCTCGGGGCGGGGCATGGTGCTCCGGAGCGGTGTCGGAGTGCAAGTCGTGGGTCCAGTGGAAATGAACCGTCGGTCTCTCATCTCGATGGCCGCAGCTGGCGCGGCGCTCGCCGCGCCCAGCGCGGCGCATGCAGCGGCGGCGGTCGGAGGCGGTGAGAGGTCCCAGCCTCCGTCGCCGCAGAACGCGGTGTGGAACCACGATCAGGTCGCGCTGCTCATCATCGACTATCAGCCGGAGATGTTGGCGGCGATCCGGTCGGAGACGCCGGCCGACATGATCCAGCTCAACACCATCTACATGCTGCGGATCGCCAAGGCGCTGAACATCCCGATCGTGCTCAGCTCGGTAGGCGTGGAACTCGGCGTGAACTCGCCCACGGCACCCGCCATCGCTGCCGAACTTCCGGGCGTGAAAGCGATCGACCGCGGCACCATGGACGCCTGGGAACACCCCGGCTTTTTGGCCGCAGTGAAGGCGACAGGCCGAAAGCGCCTGATCTTCGCCGCTCTCTTCACCGAGGTGTGCCTAGCCTTTCCGGCGGTCGACGCGATGAAAGAAGGATACGAGGTCATGTTCGTCGAGGACATGGTCGGTGGCCAGTCGCCGGTGTCTCACAAGGCCGCGATCTCGCGCATCACGCAGGCGGGCGCACTACCCAACTCGGTCCTCGGCCTCAGCGCCGAGCTGTTCCGCGACTGGGGATCGCTCGAGGCCCAGAAGGCCAAGCCGATCATCATTTGGTATCTGAACGAGCTGAAGAAGCTGCACCTGCGTTGACAGCTCCAGCTCCACCGCACCGTCCGTTCGCCTTCGCCGCGATGCGGCGCGGTGATGCCGGTGTGTCCGGGCTTTTTGCCAAGTCGCCAGGGAGCCCCGCAGCCCGGCAGCTTCCAGCAAAGGGCGCATAGACGTGTCGGACGCGAGGATTGCTTTTCCGCGCGACGAGCCCGGGCCGCTCAGTCATTCCGTCTTCCGCGCGCTCTGGATCGCAGGCGTGGCGTCGAACGTGGGCACGTGGATGCAAGATGCCGGTTCGGGCTGGCTCATGACCTCGCTCACGTCCAGCCCGCTTCTGGTGGCGCTTATACAGGTCGCGACGACGATGCCGATCTTCCTGTTCGCGCTCCCGGCGGGAGCGCTGGCGGACATCGTGGACCGGCGCAGGCTTCTCATCGCCTCCCAGATCCTGGCCGTGGGCGCGGCTGCATCGCTGGCACTCGTCACCGCGTTGGGACTGACGGGGGCTCTGTCGCTTCTCTGTGCGGCGTCGGTACTGGGGCTTGCGGCAGGTCTCAGCGGCCCTGCCTTCCAGGCCATCACGCCGGAGCTGGTGCCCGCCTCCGTCCTGCCCCGCGCGATCGCCCTCAACAGCGTGGGCGTGAACATCTCGCGTGCGGTCGGGCCGGCGCTCGGCGGACTGACCATCGCCGCGTTCGGTCCAGCCGCCGTGTTCGCCGCCAACGCGGTGCTCACGGCAAGCGTGGCCGTGGTCCTCTTCCGGTGGAGACGGGAAGCCGGCCGCTCCGCACTGCCTCCCGAGCGGTTCTCAGGAGCGGTCGTTGCGGGGCTACGCTACGCTCGAAGCGCGCCACTGCTCAGGGCGGTCCTCATCCGCACCTTCGCGACCTTCCTGTTCTCGAGCGCCCTCCTCGCGCTGCTTCCCTTGGTTGGGCGGATTAGCCTTGGCCTAGACGCGAGCCGGTACGGCCTCCTGCTCGGGGCCATGGGGCTGGGAGCCCTGCTCGTCGCCCTGACTCTCAGACGACGACTGGCCGCTGCAGCTCCCGACACGCTATTAGGGGTGGGCAGCATCGTTCTCGGCCTTGCCATGATGGGCGTCGCCCATTCGCGCGGGCTCGCGTTGGCCTGCTGCGCGATGGCGCTCGCCGGCGGAGCCTGGATCGTCATACTGACCACATTGAACGGGGCGGCGCAGAACGCGACCGCAGGCTGGGTCCGGGCGCGCTCGCTGGCCGTCTACCTAGTCTTCTTTCAGGGCGCGATGGCGCTCGGCGCACTTCTCTGGGGCTCCGTCGCATCGCATCTCGGCGTAGCCACGGCCATCACGATCGCAGCCGTGGGTCTCGTCACCACGATCCCGCTCCGCTTCACGCTGCCGATCTCTGAACATCCCGACCTGACTCCGGCGGCGGACTGGCATATGCCGCCCGTGAGAATCGACGCCGCGGCTGAACGTGGCCCGGTGATGATCACCATTGAATACATCATCGATCCTGCCAGGCTTTCTGAGTTCTGGGTGGCAGCGCGGCACCTGGAGCTGGCGCGACGCCGCGACGGTGCCTTCGAGTGGGGCGTGTTCGAGGACACGACTGCACCCGGAACGGTCGTGGAGATGTTCCTGGTGGCGAGCTGGACGGAGCACCTGCGACAGCACGAGCGGCGAACCCGCGACGACGTTCCGGTGCAGTCTGCGGTCATGGGCTTCCACGTCGGCGCCGAACCGCCGATCTTGCGCCACTTCGTGGCGCCGAGGTCCACGTAGACCGTGTCGGGTCCGCCTCCCCGATCAGGAACTCCGCCGGGACGTGCTCAGCCATCTGCCAGGCGGCGTGCCGACCATCTTCGAGAACGTCCGGGTGAAGTGGCTCTGGTCGGCGAAGCCCGCTCTCACGGCGACTTCGGCGATGGCGTGCTCGTCCGCGCGCAGGAGTCTCTTGGCGAGCTCGATCCTGCGGTCGAGCCTCCATGCGCTGGTTGTCCTGCCGGTCGCCTGCTTGAACGCGCGGGTGAAGGCGCTCGGCGAAAGATCGCATCGCCCGGCGATCTCCGCCAGGCTGACCGGATGTTCCAGGCTCTGCACGATCGCCTCCTGAGCGCGCCCGAGCTGGGCAGCGGACATGACAGGCCTCGCTGCCAGCTCGACGGAGCGCATGCCGCCGTACCGGACGGCAAGATGCGTCGCGAGGGCAAGAAGTAGATGGTCGTAGGTCAGATCGTCGACCTGTGCTTTGGGGGCTATCGACGCGGCTATGCTTCGGACAAGCCCGTCAACGAGCCCGTCGCGCCACTCCCAGGCCTTCGGAACCCGCAGGTTCTCGGGGATGGGTCCACCCGCGCGTTCCACGAGCGAGGAAAGGGCATGGCGAGGTATCGTGACGTTCATCGAAGCGAACGACGCGGGCAGGCGGGCGTTGCCGCCTGCCGCAAGGTCCAGGATCTGCATCGATCCGGCGGGCAGGTGCGGCAACTCGACGCGACCCTCGTCCGACCAGAACCGGTGCCGCTCCATCGGCGCCATCATGTAGACGAGCGAGAACCCGTCCTGAACGGGGATGCGCACGTCCGAGGGACCGTCTGTCGCTCCTCGCGAATGGCTGGCGACGATCCGGTCGAGGCCAAGCAGGCCGGAAGCCCTTTCGTCGCGGCTGAGGCCGGGCGTCGGAGCGCCCTTCCGTCGCCAGGGCGAGGGCACCTCGCCCTGTCTCGCCTGATCCTTGAGCTCACCTCTTCCCGACATGTTGACCCATGCACCCTGCCGAATGACTCACCATCGCCGATCCTGCGTTGCAGATCCATGGTATCGAAGGTTGGACTTCGTTAGTTCTGGCCACGAGACGCATGGAACCGCCTTCGGGGTCATCGGAGCGAAATCAGGATCTATCGATGCCGCTCAAACCGGAACTCGACGTGTTCGCCCGGCTGCCGCGTCGTCTCTCGACTGACATGTCCGGCTCGTCACTGACGGTCAGCCACACGTCGTCGGCACACTTCGATCCCGATGCGGTCCTGGGGGCCGCTTCCGAGGACGGCTTCGCTCTCGTGTATCGACTGTCGGACATGGCCGAGCACGACTTCTGGAACGACGACGGCTTCACCCGCGTGCCGCCGACGGCGCGCGGCACCCTCCAGATCGTCGACCTCCGCGGCGGTGCGAGAAGCAGGTTCGAGAGCACCTTCGACAATCTGCACGTCAGCATACCGCGAAGCGCACTAGCCGTCCTCGCCGACCAGATCGGCAGATCGCCGGCGCGATCGCTTGCCGTCCCTGAGCCGTGGGAGACCCGCGACCCGATCTTCGAGGCTCTCAGCGTCAGCCTGCTCCGCGCATTCGATGAGCCGGACCTGCTGGATCCGCTTGTGGCGGACCATCTGCTGCTCGCGCTGCTCGCGCATGTCGCCTCGACGTATGGCGGCATGGGAAGCCCGGCGGCGAGCATGCGCGGCTCTCTTGCTCCTTCTCAGGTCGAGCGAATCAAGGACCTGCTCTCGGCCGATCCGTTCGCCACCCCCGCCATCGCCGACGTCGCGCGGACGGTCGACATGTCTCCCAGCCATCTTTCGAGAGCGTTCAGGGCGGCGACCGGCCTCAGCCCGAGTGCCTGGCTGCAGCAGCATCGCATCCAGCGGGCGAAGGACATGCTTCGCGGCTCGAGCCTGCCTCTCGTCGATGTCGCGATCCGCAGTGGCTTCGCCGATCAGAGCCACTTCACGAGAACCTTCAGCCGCCTGGCAGGTACGTCGCCAGGAGCCTGGCGGCGTGCGCATCGGCGGAGCTAGACGACCATCGTGTGACGGCGCGTGCCGGGCCTGCACCTCTTAGCCAGGGAAGAGGCAAGCGCCACCGCGATGGGCGTCCGATACAAGAACTAAGGCCGCGCATCTGCAAAACCAGACAAAACGTCGCAAGGCCGATCAAGGCGGGAGTGGCGAAACGCGGTAAGCTCCTCCTTGTTCCGTGCAAAACCGAAGTGGCCTCAATGTTCCCGCGCCGTTCATCGTCTGACTGGAGGCCGTCATGGTGACTGCCGATGTGGCCGTCCGCAACCGGCTGCTTGCTACGCATCTCGACCAGCCGGAAGGGCCGGTGGCTCTCGTAAACGGCGACCTGCTGCTCGTCGAGATGGGCGAAGAGAGCGCCTGCGTCACGCGGCTGTCCCCGAAAGGGCGGACGATCGTGGCACGGCCGGGCGGAAGGCCGACCGGGCTCGCCATCGATGGGGATGGCTGGATCTGGGTAGCGGGCGGCGCAAACAACTCGCTGGTGCGCCTGTCACCCGAGGGGCGCACGACGCTCGTCGTGGAAGGGCATCGCGGCGAGCCGTTCCTGTTCCCGAACGATCTCGCGTTCGGGCCGGACGGCATGCTCTACATGACGGACTCCGGCATGAAGCCCAAGGATCTGATCCGCGGATTGACGATTCGATCCGACTTCTCGACCGCCAGCTACGACGGACGGGTCTTCCAGATCGACCCGCGCAGCGGCGAGGTGACGGCGCAGCTCGCCGAAGGCATCCGCTTCGCCAACGGCATCGCATTCGGACCTGACGACGCCCTCTACTACGCCGAGACGCTCACCGGCGTGATCCACCGGCAGGAGATCGGACGGCAGGCGACGCCCTTCGTGGAGCTGGACCGTCTGGGGCCGACCGACAGGTTCTGCGGACCCGACGGAATGGCGTTCTCGGCGTCGGGACGCCTCTACTGCGCCGTTTACGGCGAGCGACGGGTCGCCGTCGTAGACGAGCGCGGCTTCAACCTGCCGTCGATCCCGATTAACGGCGACAGGCCCACGAACGTCGCCTTCGTGTGCGGAGGAACCGACCTGCTCGTCACCGAAGTCGAGCACGGGACAGTCGAGGTCGTGCAGGCAGCCGAGCACGGCGCCGCTCTGTGGCAGCCGGAGGTGGACTCGTGATCCCGTACGAAGGCTCCGATTGCGCTGGGTCGGCGAGCCGAGACGAAAGCGGAGATGACCGGATGGATGGACGCCAGGTCCGCACCGATGTTTCCCGGACGTCAGCACTCGTCGAAGCGCCTCATGGCGTCAGCCGCCTAGACGACGAGAGCGTGCAGCTGACGGCGAACGCGGTGCCGGCGCTGATCTCCTTCTTCGACGCCGAGCACGTCTGCCGCTACGCCAACGATCATCATCTGACATGGTACGGACGCTCGCCCGAGAGCCTCGTCGGCGTCCACATGCGCGACTTCCTCGGCACCGAGGCCTATCTGGAGCGCATGCCGTTCCTGCGGCGGGTGGCCGAGGGACAGCAGGTCTCGTTCGAGGCCAAGGTCCCGCATCGTCTCGGCGGCTGGCGGGAAGCGGCGATCCGCTACGTGCCCAGGATGGGGCCGGAGGGCTTCGAGGGCTTCCACACGCTCGTCTTCGACCTGTCGCGCGAGCAGCACCGCTTCCACAGCGTGTTCGACGGCACTGCGGTCGCCTTCTGGGAGGTGGATCTCAGCGACATGCGGGCTATGCTGTCGGGGCTGTCGACCGAGCCGAAACAGCTGGCGCAGCTCGCGTCCACGGACCTCTCGATCGTGCGGCGGGCGCTCGACCTCACGCCGGTGCTGGATCTCAACGCCAAGGCAGGAGGCATGTTCGGCGTCGACCGCTCTTCCGCGATAGGAAGACCGCTGGGCGACTGGGTGCCGGATGCAGGTCTCGCCGCATGGAACCGCAACCTCATCGCGTACCTGAGCGGAGCCGAGAGCTTCGAGGCAGAGACAGTCATGCGCCGGCAGGACGGGAGCCTCATCGACGTCATGCTCAGCTGCGCCTTCCCAAAGCAGCCCGAAGAGCAGGTTATCGTCATCGTCGGCATCGTCGACATCAGCGCCAGGATCAGCAAGGAACAGGAGCTCGCTCGCGTCCAGGCTCATCTTGCGCATGCGGCCAGGGTCGCCACCCTTGGCGAACTCATGGCCTCCATAGCGCACGAGGTGAACCAGCCGTTGGCCGCCGTACTCGCCAACGGCAACGCCGCGGTGAGATGGCTTCGCCGGAACGAGCCTGACATCGCGGAGGCGCTTGCGGCGCTGTCCCGAATGATCAGCGAAGGCGCGCGTGCGTCCGAGGTCATCGCGCGCACGCGCCGAATGGCGACGAAGAGCGAGGAGACCCGAGCCCCTCTCTCGATCGAGGAAATGATCGACGACGCCGTGGACATCACGCGGCGGCAGGTCTCCTCTCTCGGCGCCTCGCTGGGCGTCCACTACGATCCGGATCTGCCGGAGATCGTCGGCGACCGGATCCAGCTGCAGCAGGTCGTCATCAACCTCATTGTCAACGCGGCGCAGGCGATGGCGGGGCAGGAGGGCCGGCGCAGCATCCACGTTCGCGTCACGCGCTCCATCGGCTGGCTGGTCGTGGACGTGTCGGACAGTGGTCCGGGACTCTCGGCCGACATGTGCGAGCGTGTCTTCGACGCCTTCTTCTCGACCAAGGCGGACGGCATGGGGATGGGGCTTTCGATCTCGAAGTCGATCGTGCGTGCGCACGGAGGGACAATCACCGTCCGTTCCGTTCCGGGCGACGGTACGCGCTTCAGGATCGAGCTTCCCGCCGGGCAGGGCGTCGACGATCCCGCCCGCCGCCCGGCTTGCGATCTTCGAACTGCTTGATCGGCTGCCGGAGTGCGCCTCCCGCGTGGAGGATCGTCAGAGGCGGCCAACCAGCTCCAGACATGAGGAAAAAGACATGCTTGCATTCGTTCTAGTCGTGGCGCTCGGCGCCGCGAACACGTCGTCATCCGGTTCGGCGCCGGGACGCAGCGGCGTCGGGAAGGCGGCCGACGCGCGCGAAAAGGTGATCTGCAGGGCTTCACCGAGACTGGTTCGCTGGTGAAGGGGTACCGCATCTGCAGGGCGAAGGCCGAGTGGGAGGCCGAACGCGCCACGACGCGGGCCAACATGACGGGTGGCGGCAACTCCTGTGGCGATCTGACCCGGTGCGGCAACTGAACCTGAAAGGGTAGCTGGCGAGAGGAGGCGGTGGCTGTGTCCCGTGGTCACCTGCTCGCGGATCCAGTCGCGTACGACAACATGGAAGACGGTAAGAACATGAAGAGGCTGACGATCACGGTGCTGCTGGTACTGGCCGGCTGCACGAAGCAGCAGGATGCACGGTCGGACCGCGAAGCCGATGCACGTCCTGCACCCGCCGCCGCGATGACGAAGGTGAAGGCGCACGATCCGGACGTGCGCGGAAAGCCGGAGGACGCTTCTGCCTACGTCGGGCGATGGAAAGGGGTTGAGGGCATGTATCTCCTGGTCTCGCGCCGGTCCGACGGCGTCGAGCTCGAGATGCAGTGGGATCTCGACAACAGGGGAACCTACCGCGGCATCGTGACGCCGGAGGGCATCGACTTCGAGCGGGGCGGCAAGACGCTGCGGCTCGTGCACGAGAGCGGCGCAGCGACCGAGCTGACCGGCCTTGCAGGCAAGAAGGACTGCCTCGTGGTGAAGGCCGGAGAGGGATACTGCCGCGACTAAGCCGGTCAGTCACGGCACCTCCGTCGCTCTCAACAGTTCTCGCGGAGACTTGCGGCCATCCCCTCGTATAGTGGCAGGTGGAAGCGAGTCAGGCCAGGAAGGTCAGGACCGGTGACCCGCCGGCGTCATTCTTGGAGCGCCGGTCATGCGGATCGAACCAATCTTGCAGCGGCAGGAGCGGGCTGGCGCCTGCCGGTATCCTCGCCGCCGACCGCCGCTCGCTCCGATCACGAAACAAACGGCGCAGGAGATCAGCGTCACGCTCGACCTGGCGACCAGTCATCTCATGCTTCTCTGGTGTGCCGTAGGCGACGACGAGACTGCCGCAGGGCACATCGCGCACGCGCTGGTCGGAGCTGATGCCGGCAGGCGTCTCGCGGCCTCGCTGATCGAGGGTCCGGATTGCCTCCGCCGCGGCGGCGAAGTGGTTGCCAGATCAGCGAACACGAGCGACGGACGTGGGATTGTCGAGTCCACAGGCCGAGAGTCTTCCGAGCTCAGCGGAACTGACCGGGCTGACCGCGGCCCAAGCGACATGTCGGCCGTTCGTGGAGGCTGCTGACATGGAGCAGATGCTCGCTCCGGCCGCTACGGCCGATCCCTCCGACCCGTACCTGCGATCGGATCAGACCTTCCCGCACCTGACGGCTGATCAGGTCGCCAGGATCGGCGGCTACGGAGCGGAGGAGGACGTGCCCGACTGTACCGTCCTCGCGTCGCCGGGCCAGCGCGGCGTGGACTTCATGGTCGTTTTGGAGGGCACGATCGGCATCTTCGGAGCGGAGCTTGCCGGCGAGGGAGCCCTGATCGTCCTTCACGACCGGTGGCAGTTCACGGGCGAGCTGGACCTGCTGAACGATCGCTCTATCCTCGTGAGCGCCCGCGCGATCGGTCCGACGCGCGTCGTCCGTCTCTCGAGATCGGCGTTCAAGCAGATGCTCGTCGGCGAGCCCGACGTCGCGGAGGTCGTCGTTCGCGCCTTCATCCTGCGGCGCGTGGGCGTGATCGCCCACCAGCAGAGCGGCCTGACGATCGTAGGCGCACCTGGCGACGGCGACACCCTGCGCATCCAGCGCTTCCTCACCAGAAACGGATATCCGGTCCGCGTGATCGATCCGGACACGTTCTCCGAGATCGCGGAGGCGACCGGCGGCGGCCCGATGGCTGGCGAGCTGCCGCTCGTGCTACGGCCCGGGCAGCCAGCTCTCGTCAATCCTGGCAACCGCGATCTGGCGGACGCGATCGGCCTCACCGAACGGCTGGAGCCCGACCACGTCCACGACGTGATCATCGTAGGCGCCGGACCCGGCGGGCTGGCAGCAGCCGTGTACGCCGCCTCTGAAGGTCTCGACACGCTCGTCATCGAAGGAATGGCGCCTGGGGGTCAGGCGGGCACCAGCAGCCACATCGAGAACTATCTCGGCTTCCCGACCGGCATCTCTGGACGTGCGCTCGCGGGGCGCGCGCACGTCCAGGCACAGAAGTTCGGCGCGCGGCTGGCCATCTCGCGGGAGGCGACGAGGCTTGACTGCACGGGCGCGGTCTACCGCATCGAGCTCGACGACGGCCGGGTCGTGCAGACGCGGTCGGTGGTTGTGGCGACGGGCGCCCGGTACCGGCGGCTCGAGGCCTCGGACTACGACCGCTTCGAGGGACGAGGTATCCACTATGCGGCCACCGCGATGGAGGCGGCGCTATGCCGTGACGAGGAGATCGTCGTCGTCGGGGGCGGGAACTCGGCCGGGCAGGCCGCCGTATTCCTCTCGCGCTACGCGTCCAGGGTCCACATGCTGGTACGCGGTCCCGATCTATCCGCGACCATGTCGGACTACCTGGTGCAGCGCATCCGCTCGTCCCATCGCATCGCCCTTCGGGTACATACCGAGGTGTCCGCCCTCGAAGGAGAGGGGCACCTGGCACGCGTCTCGTGGCGCGATCGCGGCACGGGCGAGCGCGGCACCGTCGCCGCGTCCAATCTCTTCGTCATGGTCGGCGCCGACCCGAACACCGCGTGGCTGGAGGGATGCGTGGATCTCGACGAGCGCGGCTTCGTGCATGCCGGCATGAGGACGACCGCCGCCGGAGCCAGCCCGTTCCTGACGTCCCTGAACGGCGTGTACGCCGTCGGCGACGTGCGCGCCGGATCGATCAAGCGGGTAGCCTCGTCGGTCGGCGAGGGATCCGTGGTGGTCTCCGCCATCCATCAGTACATCGCCTCCCTGCAGGAGAACCCGTGATGCCAGAATGCCGCCATGTTCCTTCCATCGTGACCGTGACGCCAAGCGCCAAGGGTTGCGAGGAGTGCCTGAAGACGGGGTCGTGGTGGCTTCATCTCAGGATCTGCCGGACGTGCGGGCACGTGGGCTGCTGCGACCAGTCGCCCAACAAGCATGCCACGGCACATTACCATGCGACGGCACATCCCATCATCGAGGGCTACGATCCGCCCGAGGGCTGGGGCTACTGCTACGTCGACGACGTCTTCCTCGACCTGGGAGACGATATCACGCCCCAGGACGGGCCGATCCCCCGCTTCTTTTAATGCGGACTTGAGCGCCAACCTCTGCGGCATGCAATCGTGCGTTCGCTGCGGAAGCTGCGCCATGCTAAGCGCTGTCCACGTGCACCGGGCAGCCGTCGCAATCGTGCCGCACGGTGGCGGGAGGATCGGCTGGATCAACCCCGGGTATAATATCGATTGCGTGGAAAGCTGTGCGAGAGGGGAGGGATGGGGTCGGCCCGGACCGACCGGATCTCAGGGGCGCCGAGCTTGACCGATCACCCGCTTGTATCGATCGTCGACGACGACGAGGGGATGCGTTCGTCCCTCGACGGATTGATGAGGAGCATGGGCTACCGTGTCGCGGTCTTCGAGAGCGCCGAGCGCTTCCTCGCGTCGGACGAGGCGCGCCACAGCCAGGTCATCGTCAGCGACGTGCAGATGCCCGGCGGCATGACGGGCATCGAACTGCTGTCGCAGGTGCGAAACTGGCCCAACGGCGTTCCCGTGATCCTCATATCCGCCTTCACCGCCGCGGAATCGAGGCTCGAGGCAGAGCATGCAGGCGCCTACTGCACCCTGCGCAAGCCCTTCAACGGCGACGATCTCGCGACGTGCGTGGAGCGTGCTCTCTCGCGCTGACTGCGCGCTCGTGCGGAGCGCGACTGACGGCTATCCGGATCGCCCTTGTGCTCTGCCAGATCCTGATCCGCCGCCGCGTCGTGCTCGGTCGGGCGCGCACGTGAGCCTGTGCGTCTGGCGTATCGTACGTCCGGCCCGACGGTCCGCTCCGTCGACCCGCGTCGAATCGGGCTCCGGCGAGGGGCACCCTATATCGACGTATGATCCTTTGTGCCCCGCGGACGATGTCGGCCTGCCGGCGGCAACGACAAAATTAGCGGCATCAGCAGCAGAGAGGATGCCTGTCGTGCCCCGCAATGGACTTTCGTCGCTTCTTCGTCCGGAGGACTCGGTTCTCGTCCTCATCGACCACCAGCCCTATCAGCTGGCCAAGATCGCGCTGGCTGCGGGCAGCCCTCCGGACATGTCAGAGGAACGGCTTGGCCATTTCCTCGCTACCGCCGCGGCGTATGGCTATTGGAACGGTGGCCCTGATGAGCAGGCGCTCCTCTGAATGCCAACGACCCACGGCCTCAAGTCGTAGGTCTGCGTCACGTGTCAGATTTGTGGGCATCGGTCTGATCGCGCGCGCTTGGCAACCGGCCGTGACGGACGCGGCTTAGCGAGGCTCCTTGCTTAACGCTTGTCTGCAATGGCAGGTTAGCGGTCGTTCGGCTCGGAATGGACGCCACAGAGGATCGACTGCCAACTGCGTCCGGACAGGTATCTTTGCCGCAGTAGTTGCGCCCCGAGAAGGACGAGTATCGCCATGACGACTGGATTGAAACCGAGGAAATAGCTCGCTGCGGCAGCAACTGCAGCAAGTGGTACGAAAGCAGCAAGCCAACGTAACCAACCGTGCCGAGCTTTCGTCCGCCCGACTCCAACCTGCTCTCGATCCGTCATCTAAACTCCGTCGCCCCGCACGCTATTCGTGGCGCTGAATCTCCGCAAGTGGCAGGAAAGCGGACGCTCACTCGACGTCGCTGTTCTCCCATACCAACCGGGCAGTATGTGGCTCGTAGCAGTAGGTCGGCTCTCCGCCCACGTCGTATGCGATGGCAGTGAACTTCACGCAGGACAGCGAAGGCGTATCCACCACTTGAATTTGATACCCCGACACTGCCTTTGCGACAATCCCACCGTTTCTTGGCGTCCATCGACGAATTGCGTCTTGCACCATGGGGGAGCCCCCGAACCGCTTGCGAGATTGATCGATCGCCGCCTGCGCGGTAGTGTGCGGCTGTTCCATTGTAACGCGATACTGCCTCATTAGCGCGAAGGCGTATCCGGCTGCCGCACAAGCCGCACCTCCCACGATTAGGCCAACGACACGGCTTGTGAGACGTAACTGCGGCATAAGCGGCATCGTGCAACCGACATCGAATGTTCGCAATTGGGCGTAAGCGGCCGTTCGCGGCGGCAGGTCTCGTCGAAAGGAGGTACACGTGATGGGCGCAGCTTCAAGGGGATCGGTGATGTCATGCGTGAGAGTTACTTGCGGTAAAGGCTGTGACTTTCGCGACAGTCGGACGGCTTTCCACGAGCGCAAGCGTCCCCAAGAACTCCTGTTGCTGATCAGCGGTACGCCATCCCTCGTTAGACAGTCGAGGCGCCCCGCGTCCATCACGCCAGGCATCATGTCGTACATCGAGCACCGCTCGCCCAGGATCGTCTTCGCAGGTTCGCCGCGGAGCGACCTACCGCTGAACTGCTCCTTCCTGGGTTGGAGCGCCCAAGGTGGCCGGGACCACCCAAGCCGACGCGTGCCGTCCTTCTCACGCGAATAGCTGATGGAGACCCCTGTCCGCAGGTTGTCGATCTTCACAAGCTGGAAGCCGTCCCCCTCCTCCTCGACGTACCGCCAGTTGCCGCTCCTGCGATACAGCGCGCTGTTTTGATCGTCTCCCTCGAGCTTGACCTCATAATCTTTCCGGTGATCAGACCCGGCCGTCTCCCGCATCAACGACGCCGTGTCGAGCGCCTCAAGCGGCGGTCGGACGTCCTCCGCCGTCACCACCGACTCGCGAAGACGCTCGGTTATGATGGTGTCGATGTTGGCCTGCTTGCGCCAGAGTTCGACACCTGCGGCGGTCGAGCAGCCCGACTGCACGAAGGTTTGCTGCTAGCTGGTAGGCCGGACTGCCTCCCACACTCGACACTTGCGGCCCAGATGCGTCTCGACCTTTCCGGTCTCGTGTCGCAGCTCGCTCAGCGGTGGCGCCGAGAGGGGATCGTCCATCGCCTGAACCCCGAGCAGCCGTCCATCGAGAGAGCGCACAGTCTCGAACACGAAGGGCTGGCCCGGACGGGTATACTGCTGCCGCAGCAGTGCGACCTGCGCGCTGCCTTCGCGAGTGCGCTGGTCGATCCTGATCACGCCATCTCTGATGTGGTGGGTCTCGGTCGCGACAGCGCCGGAGCGCGGGGGTGGTCGTCCGTTGTCCACGATCTGGCCAGCCCAGCTCGGACCTGCAGCCGCCACAGGCAGCAAGATCGCGATCGTCGCGCTGAGCCTTCGATGCCTCAATGAGAGCTCCTTTGCGATACTTCACGTGAAGCCGCGTACCGGCCCTGATCGGCCGGAATAACGGCTATCGATGAAGCGGGTGGCTTCGTCGATAGCCGTCGATGTCTCGCTTTTGCTGCTCGCCGCGCAGATCGACTATGCATTGGAGTGCGTCAACGACCCGAGGCGCAGCTCGAGATGGCGTCGCAGCGTGTCACGGCCGCTTCTGCAGCGTGTTCGCCCGAAAGGATCGGAAGAGCAGATCGAGCCTTGCGTCTCAGTTGGCGCTCGCCGCCGCGAGATCCCGGCGCGACGGCTCGGGTGCCGTCTGCCAGCCGCCCCCGAGGGCCTTGAAGAGGCTGATCTGGGCGTTGGCGACTGCAAGCTGGGACTGCGCCAGCTGCGCCCGCGCGTCGGCGCGGTCGCGTTCCGCCTGGATCAGCAAGAGGAAGCTCTCGGCCCCGTAGTCGAAGCGCAGCTTGGATAGGCGCGCCGCCTTCTCGCTCGAGTCCTCCGCTCGCGTCAGGACGGACGTGCGCTCGAGCGCGCCGGAGTAGCGAGCCAGCGCCTGCTCCGTCTCGCGCAGCGCGCCAAGGACGACGCCGTCGAAGCGGGCGAGCGACGCGTCGGCGCCAGCCCGCGCCTGCCTCACACGGGCGCGGGCCACCGTCTGGTTCGGAAAATTCCAGGAGATGAGGGGCCCGAGCGAGAACGAGAATCCTGACTTCTTGACGGCATTTCCGGGGGTCGTGCCTCCGAAGCCTAGGCTGCCGAGAAGTCGGATCGACGGGTAGAGGTCCGCTGTGGCGACGCCGATCCGGGCCGTGTTCGCAGCGAGCGTGCGCTCCGCCGCGCGGACGTCAGGACGGCGACCGAGCAGCGCCGCGCCGTCGCCGGACGGGAGGGGCTGTTGAAGGACCGGGGTGCGTGCGCAGCCGGCCGCCGCCTCGTCGATCTCGCCCGGAGTGCGTCCGGTAAGCGTCGCCAGCGCGTAGAGAGAGGCGCGCCGCTCGGCCTCGAACGTCGGGATCGTGGCCTCGACCTGTGCGAGCAGCACGTCCGCGCGGTCGACGTCCCGCTCCGTCCCGCGGCCACGCTGGAAGAGCGTACGGGTGAGGTCGAGCGTCTGCCTCTGAAGACGCGCCGAGTCGACGGCGACGTCACGCTGCGACGCGTTGCCGCACGCGAGCACGTAGGCGCGGGCGGTTTCGGCTGCCACGGACACGCGGACCGTATCCACCTGCGCCGCCGCCGCCTCGGTGTCGCCGCGTGCGGCCTCGATCGCGCGAGAGATGCCGCCGAACAGATCCACCTCGTACGAGGCGTCGAACCCGAACGAGTAGAAGTCGGTCTCGAACGCTCGTCCGCCGGTCGCTGCACCGGCACCCGCCGTCGCGACGTTGGCGCCCGGAGCCACCCGGTTGTAGGTGCCCGACGCTCCGACCGTGGCCTCCGGCAGTCGGGCTCCTTTCTGCTCCGAAAGCACCGCGCGCGCGAGCGCGAGGTTGGCGGCGGCGGTGCGCACGTCGGTATTGTGCGCCAGAGCGTCGGTTACGAGCCGATCCAGGTTCGCGTCCTGGTAGAGTTCCCACCACCTGTCCGGGAGAGGGGCGCCGGTCACGGCCGTCGTCCTGCCCAGCTCGACGAACGCGCCGGATGCCTGCGGCGGTGCGCCGGAGGGAAGCGGATTCCTGTAGTCGGGCCCGACGACGCAGCCGGCGAGCAGGAAGCCTGGGAGCAGCGCTAGCTTCTTCATGATGCGTTCGCCTCGGAGCTTTCAATTGCGGGGGTGGCCGTAGCGCGCCGGCGACTTAAGCGGGTGGCGATCCAGTCGCCTCCCTTGCGGCTGATGACGTAGAAGCTCGGCGTGAAGAGCAGACCGAAGGTGGTCACTCCGATCATGCCGAAGAACACGGCCACGCCGAGAGCGCGGCGCATCTCGGCGCCGGGACCGGTGCCGATCACCAGCGGCAGCACGCCGAGGATGAAGGCGATCGAGGTCATGACGATGGGTCGGAGGCGCTGCTCGGCCGCATGCTTGGCGGCCTCGTGCATCTCCATCCCGGCGTCCTCGTTCTGCTTGGAGAACTCGACGATGAGGATCGCGTTCTTCGCCGCCAGACCGATCAGCACGATCAATCCGATCTGCGTCAGGATGTTGTTGTCCATTCCCATGACGTTGATGCCGAGGATCGCCGCCAGGAGGCACATCGGCACGATCAGAACGACCGCGAAGGGTAGGACGACGCTCTCGTAGTTCGCTGCCAGCAGCAGGAAGACGAAGAGGACCGCGAGACCGAAGGCGATGATACCCGTGTTGCCGGCCTGCTGCTGCTGATACGCCAGCTCGGTCCACTCGAAGCTCATGCCCTTGGGCAGGTAGGCTTCTGCCAGGCGGGTCATCGTCTGAAGCGACTGTCCGCTCGAGAAGCCGGGCGCCGTGTCCCCCTGCAGTTCCGCCGACGGGTAAAGGTTGTAACGCACAACGCGATATGGCCCGCTGTCGTTCTTGAGCGTCAGCACCGCGTCGAGCGGGACCATCGCGCCGGAGGCGGAGCGGGTCTTGAGCCGTCCCACGTCTGATACGCTGTCACGGTAGGGGGCGTCTGCCTGTGCGGTCACCCGGAAGGTGCGACCGAGCAGGTTGAAGTCGTTGATGTAGGTCGACCCGAGATAGGTGCCCATCGTCGAGAAGACGTTCTCGACAGGCACGCCCAGCTGCTCCGCCCGTTCCCGATCCACGTCGGCGTACAGTCGCGGTGTGCCGGTGTTGAAGATGGTGAAGGTGCTCGCGAGCCCCTCGGTCCTGTTCGCCTGCGCCATCATGTTGAAGGTCGCGGCCTGCAGCGCCTGATAGCCCAGACCCGTCCTGTCCTCGATCATCATCTTCCAGCCACCGCCGGTACCGATGCCGCGCACGGGCGGCGGCGGGATCAGCAGAACGTTGCCGCCGCGGATCGCTGCCAGCTTCTGCCGGATCTCGGCGGCGACAGAGTTCGCGTCGGGACGCTCGCCGATCTTCCGGAGCGTGATGAACATCGTGGCGCCGTTCGGGGCGTTGGTGAGCGTGGCGCCGTCCAGGCCCGCGAAGGCCACTGTGTGCTCCGTGGCGGGATTGGCGAGGGCGATGCGGTTGACCTCTCCCATCACCTCGCTCGTGCGCTGCAGCGACGCCCCAGGCGGCAGCTGGATCGCGGCGATGAGGTAGCTCTGGTCCTGGCTTGGGATGAAGCCTGTGGGAGTCTCCGAGAAGCGCCAGCCCGCGAGACCGATGAGGCCGGCATAGACGATGCCGACGACCGCCAGGCTGCGGACCGCTCGGGCGGTGAACCGCCCGAAGCGACGCGCGAGCCGGTCGAAGCCCTGGTTGAAGCCGCGAGCGAAGCGTCCCGGCAGGCCTGCGACACCGGTCCTGGCGCCCCCTACGTTCTTGGGCTTCAGGATGATGGCAGCAAGCGCCGGCGAGAGGGTGAGCGAGACGATGGCCGACAGCACGGCCGCAGCCACGATCGTCAGTGCGAACTGCTGGTAGAACGCGCCCGAGATGCCCGGGATGAAGGACGTTGGGATGAACACGCCGCTGAGGACCAGCGCGATCGCGATGAGCGCTCCGCCGACCTCGTCCATAGTCTCGTGTGCCGCCTGACGCGGGGTCAGGCCTTTCTCCTCCATGAGGCGCTCGACGTTCTCCACGACGACGATCGCGTCGTCTACGACGATGCCAACCGCCAGGATGAGTCCGAAGAGCGAAAGGTTGTTGAGGCTGAAGCCGAACAGGGCCATCAGCGCGAGCGATCCGATCAGCGAGACGGGCACTGCCACCAGAGGGATGATCGCCGCGCGCCAGCTCTGCAGGAAGAGAATAACGACGAACGCCACGAGGAGGATCGCCTCGAAAAGCGTGTGATAGACCTCCTCGATCGACGCCGAGATGTACTCCGTGGGATTGTAGGGGATCGTGTAGGTCATTCCCGGCGGGAAGGTCTTTGCGATGTCGGCTATCTCGGCGCGGACGGCGTCGGCGGTCGTGAGCGCGTTGGAGCCGGGCAGCTGTGTGACCGCGAGCGCGATCATCGGCTTGCCGTCGAGCGCGGCGTTGATGCCGTACTCGCGTGCGCCGAGCTCGAGGCGGGCCACGTCGCGCAGCCGGGTGAGCCTGCCCTCGGCATCGCGCTTGACGATGATGTCGCCGAACTCCTGCGGCGACGAAAGGCGACCCTTCGTCTGGATGCCCAGCTGGAAGGCGGTGCCACCCTGGTTGAAGGGCGGCTGACCCACCGAGCCGACGGCCACCTGGGCGTTCTGCCCGCGAATGGCCGTGACGATCTCGTCCACCGTCAGGTTGCGGGAGGACGCGCGGTCCGGATCGATCCAGACGCGCATGTTGAACTCGCGGGCGCCGAATGCTCGGACGCCGCCGACGCCTTCGATGCGCTTCAGGCGATCGATGACCTGCGTGGTGGCGTAGTTGGAGACGTACTGCTGGCTCAGGCTGTTGTCTGGGGACGTCAGCGCGATGGCCATGAGGATGTCGGGCGAGTCCTTCTGGACGGTTACGCCGATCTGGCGGACCTGCTCGGGAAGCCGCGGCTCCGCGGTGGACACGCGGTTCTGGACGAGCACCTGCGCCTGATCGACGCTGACGCCCTGCTTGAACGTGATCGTGATCGCGAGATTGCCGTCGCCGGTGGACGATGACGACATGTAGATCATGCCCTCCACGCCGTTGATCGACTCCTCGAGCGGAGCTGCCACGGTCTCGGCGAGCGTCTCCGCGGTGGAGCCTGGATAGCTGGCGTTCACCACGACGGTCGGCGGCGCGATCTCAGGATACTGCGCCACGGGCAGGCTGGGATAGGCGACCAGGCCGAAGACCATGATGAGGATGGAAAGGACCGCCGCGAAGATCGGGCGCTCGATGAAGAAGTGCGGAAACTTCATGGGTCAGCTCACCGTGGCTTCGTTGGCGGGGGGAGCCGTCTCCGGCTGTGCGGTCGGCGACGTGTCCGCAGCCCGCGGCTTCAGCTGGATTTGCTGCGCATCCACGACGGCTCCCGGCTGGATCATCGTCATGCCCTCGACGACGACGCGCTCCCTGGGAGAGATGCCCGTGCGGATCACCCGCAGCCCCTGGACCAGCGGTCCGGTCTCGACTGGCTTGCTCTGCGCCTTGCCGTCGCCACCGACGACGTAGACGAGCTTGCGGGTCTGATCGGTCAGGATCGCCTCGTCGGGGACGAGCATCGCGCGGTAGTGTCCTGATCCCAGGAGCCGTGCGCGGCCGAAGAGGCCGGGGGTCAGGAAGCCGTCGGGATTGCGGACTACGGCATGCGCGCGGATAGTGCCCGAGTTGGTGTCGATCGTGTTGTCCACGAAGCTCATCGAGCCCTTCCAGCGGTACCCGGCCTCGTCGGCGAGCTGTATGTCCACTGGGTTGGCAGCCGTGCGCGACGAACCGCGCGTGCCCGCCTTCGCTTGTCGCATGTACTTCAGGTAGAGGCTCTCCGCGCCCTCGAACGAGAACCACATTGGGTCCGTCGAAACAACGCGGCTGAGCACCGTCTCGCCGGCGGTCGCATAGTTGCCAGCGCTGACCCGGCGGTCGGAGATGCGCCCGGCAGTGGGAGCCCGCACCGTCGCGAAGTCGAGGTTCAGACGCGCATTGCGCACGTTCGCCTCGGCGGCGGCGACGTCCGCGGCCGCAGTTCCGACGGTCGCCTGCTTCTGCTCGAACTCCTCGCGCGAAATGGCGCTGGCCCCAAGAAGGCTGTTTGCCCTGGTGAACTCGCTCCGGGCGTTGACGAGCGACGCGCGGGCACGCGCGACCTGCGCCTGCGCCTGCGCGAGTGCTGCGGCGTAGGGCCGCGGATCGATGACGAACACCGCCTCGCCCTTGCGGACGGTCTGGCCATCGGCGAACAGCACACGGTCGATCGTGCCCGACACGCGAGGCCGGAGTTCGACGTCCTCGATCGCCTGAAAGCGACCGACGTACTCGTCCCAGTCTACGACGTCGCGCTGCAGAGGCACCGCGACCGTCACGTGCGGCTTGGCCGGGGGCGGAGGCGGGGGAGCGCTCGAGCATGCCGCAAGGCTGGCGAGTACAGCCGCCGACGGCAGAGCGAAAAGGGGGAAGTGAAGCCGACGTATCATGGCGGTTTGCGCTTTCCATCTGGAAGTGCCGGATTGTTTCCACAGATCGCGCGTGGGCATCAGTATACCTGCGTATGTGGAAGACGTTGCTGGTTTATCGAAATGCAAGATAGAAGACGGGCGAGGCGCCTTGTGGCACTTTCTACGAACTTCCAAAATATTTCGCGGCCTGCACTTGGATGAGTTCTGCAGCGCGCCTGACAAACGGCGGAACGTTGCCGAAACGCTTCCCGCACAGACCTGTGGCAGCCTGCCCTCATCATCGACGAAGAGATCGTGCTGCAGCGGATGCATGGATCGCAGAACCGGTGAGGCCGCGCGATTGAACGCATGTGCCGAACTGCTCATCCCTGCGTATGACGCCGTAGGCGGCGCTGGAGACGTGGTCTTCGCCCGAGGGTGCGCACGACGCGAGCGTTGCTCACGGCCTCTGCGTTGTCGGACCAGTCAGCGGCGCAGAGCGGCGGCTACTGACCGCTCGGACGAGAACTCTCGCGTTCCACCTTCCGCTGATCGGCGCAGAACCGGTTCATCAAATGCGGAAGGCGCTACCCAAGACCTTGCGTGAACGATCAAGGAGCAGGGATGCCGCCCGATCTGGTGGAACGCTGATCGTCCTCGAGCCGGACCTTGCCTCTGAACACCCAGTAGGCGAAGCCGACGTACGCGAGGATGATGGGCAGGATGCAGACCAGCACGCCGGCCACGATGGCCTGAGTGCGCGGAGCGGACCCGGCTGCACGAAGCGGCAATACGCCGGGGATCGCGTCCGGCCACATGCTGACGCCCAGCCCGATCAGCGCGGTGACCACGAGTGCGCAGGCGTAGAGGAAGGGGCGAGAGTCACGCGTGTTCCACAGGCTGCGCCACGTGGCCAGCCACGCGGCGAAGGCGAGGACGGGAAGGGGCGCCAGCCACAGCACGCCGGGCCAAGTGAACCACCTGGTCCAGATGCTCGGCACCGCGACGGGCGTCCAGCCGCTGACGAGCAGCACCGCCGCCCCAGTCGCGAGCAGCGCGGGGCGCGCGATCTCCCTTGCGAACACCTGCGTCGGTCCCTCGGTCCGCCAGACCAGCCAGCAGGCTCCCAGCAGCGCATACCCCGCGACGACGCCGAGGCCGACCGCGACGGGGAACAGCCCGAGCCAGTCGAACGGACCGCCCGCGAACCGCTCGTCCGACACCGCGATCCTGCCGCTCACCAGCGCCGCCAGGATCGCTCCTTGGCAGAAGGCCGCGGTCACGGATCCCGCGGTGAACGCCGCCGACCATGCGAGCCTGCTCCGGCCGCTCTGCGAGCGGAACTCGAACGCCACGCCGCGGAGAACGAGCCCGAGAAGCATGAGAGCGAGCGGCACGTAGAAGGCTGGAAGAAGCACCGCGAAGGCGACAGGAAATCCAGCTAGGAGGACCATCCCGCCGAGCACGAGCCATGTCTCGTTGCCGTCCCAGATGGGCGCGAGCGACGCGATCATCATGTCCCGGTTCTCCGACTTCGGCGCGAACGGGAAGAGGATGCCCACTCCGAGATCGAAGCCGTCGAGCACGACGTACAGGCCGACCGCGAAGGCTGCGACGGCTGCGTAGAAGAGGGTGTAGTCTAGCGTCGGCATCGGAGCACCGCCCTCGTCGTGACTGGAGGGATCATGCGGCGAGCCCGCGTGCGGCCGCCGGTCGGGTGACGGGCGGCAGGGGCGCCGAGGTCCCGGGGCCGCGCCATGCGAGGCGCCCGGCGAACCAGAGGAAACCCACCAGAAGAAGATTGTACAGGACCAGAGCGATGGCCAGCGATCCCGCGACCGCCCCGCCCGCGATCGGCGACACCGCGTCGACGGTGCGGAGCTGTCCGTAGATGACGTACGGCTGCCGTCCAACCTCGGTGACGGTCCACCCTGCGAGCGTGGCCACGAAGCCCAGGGGCGTCGCCGCCATGCACGCGAGCAGGAACCACCTGCGGTCGTACAGCGCGCCGCGCCAGCGCAGCCATAGCCCGGTCCATGCGACCGCCAGCAGGATCATTCCGCAGCCCACCATGATGCGGAAGGCGAAGAAGACGGGCAGGACGGGGGGACGCTCGCTCCGCGGAAAGTCCTTCAGCCCCTTCACCTCACCGTCGAGTTCGTGCGTGAGGATCAGAGATCCGACGAGGGGGATCTCGATTGCTCCGGCTGTGCGCTCGTTCTTCTCGTCGGGCCAGCCGATCGCCGTGATCGGCACGCGCCTGGCAGTCTCCCACCTAGCTTCGATCGCAGCTATCTTGGCCGGCTGGTGCTCGCGCGTGTTGAGCCCGTGCTGGTCGCCAATCATGATCTGCATCGGCACCAGTACGGCCAGCAGCCCGAGCGAGATCGAGAAGGCCGTACGGGCCGGCCCCTGCTCATCGCTGCGACCGCGCCAGATCCAGAACGCCGACACGCCCGTGACGACGAAGGCGCCGGTGACGAAGCTCGCCATGACCATGTGCGCGAAGCGGTACGGCATGGACGGATTGAAGACGACGCCCCAGAAGTCCGTCGCCACGAAGCGGCCGGGACCCTCGCTGGCGAACGCGACGGGCGTCTGCATCCAGCTGTTGGCCGCGATGATCCAGAAGGCGGAGATGACGGTCCCGGTGGCGACGATGACGCAAGCGGCGAGATGGACGCGCTCTCCCACGCGCTCCTGACCGAAGAGCATGATCCCGATGAAACCCGCCTCAAGGAAGAAGGCGGTCACGACCTCCAGGACGAAGAGTGGGCTGAGCACGTCCGCGGTGGCACGAGCGTAGCCCGACCAGTTCAGGCCCAGCTGATACGAGATCACGACGCCGGTGACGACGCCCATGCCGAAGGCCAGGGCGAAGATGCGGATCCAGAACCGCATGAGCTGCCGGTAGACCGGCTTGCGGGTCCTGAGCCAGGTGGCGTTCAGAAGGACGATGAACCAGGCGAGCCCGATGGTGAAGGCCGGCCATAGGATGTGGTAGCCGATCGTGAACGCGAACTGCAGCCGCGAGAGGATGAAGGTGTCCATGGCCGTCAGGCCTCCGTCGGCTGGGCGGGGCGCTCGAACACGCCGGGCCGCGCAACACTCGACGCCGCTCTCCGTACCCGGACCGGCACCGACTTGTAGGAGGGCGTAAGGCTCGCCGGATCGTGATGACCGAGCGCGATGAGCGCCTGGCACTCGGGGTAGTATGCGCCGCACGAGCCCTCGGGCAGATCGTAGCGCACAGCGGTGAGCCCCGCCACGACCCGGACGCCCTCGCCGTCGTCGAACGCGGTCTCGACATCGACCGAGTCGCCGTCGGCGAGGCCTAGCCGATCGAGGTCGCGTTCGCCGACGAACAGCACGTCGCGCCGGCCGAATACGCCGCGGTACCGGTCGTCCATCCCGTAGACGGTCGTGTTGTACTGGTCGTGACTGCGCATGGATGCCAACCGGAGAACGGCGGGATCCGACGACACCATGTCCTCCTCGAGTCCGGGAAAGATCATGAAGTTCGCCTTGCCCGTCGCTGTCTTCCAAACGCGCTCGGCGGCGGCATTGGGCAGACGGAACCCGCCCGGTTTTCTCACGCGCTCGTTGAACGCCTGGAAGTCGGGGAAGACCGCCTCGATCCGGTCGCGGATGACGGCGTAGTCCGCGATCATGGCGTCCCAGTCGATGCCTCCGCCACCCTCGAGCGCGGTTTTGGCGATGCCGGCGACGATGGCCGGCTCGGAACGCAGGTCTGGCGAGGGCGGGTTGAGGAAGCCGCGCGAGCCGTGGACCATCGACATCGAGTCCTCGACCGTGACCGTCTGCGGACCCGACGCCTGCACGTCGAGGTCGGTGCGGCCGAGACACGGCAGGATGTAGGTGGCGGATCGCGCCGTGAGCAGGTGCGTGCGGTTGAGCTTGGTGGCGATATGCACGGCGAGGTCCACCGACCGGAACGCCTGATGGCAGGCCTGCGGGTCCGGCGCGGCGACTGCCAGGTTGCCGCCGAGACATATGACCGCCTTCGATCGTCCGTCGCGCATCGCCGCGATGCTCTCTACGACCGAGTGGCCGGCGCGGCGCGGCGGATCGAAGCCGAAGGCCGTTCCGAGGCGGTCAAGGAACTCCGGCGAGGGCCGCTCGGTGATCCCGACCGTGCGGTCGCCTTGAACGTTCGAGTGACCCCGCAGCGGGCAGACGCCGGCCCCCGGCCGACCAATGTTGCCCCTGAGCAGCAGCAGGTTGGTGATCTGCTGCACGTTCGCCGTGCCGGTACGATGCTGCGTGATGCCCATGCCGTAGCAGACGATCGCCCGCTCGGCCGCGGCGTACTCCCGAGCGACACCCTCGAGCTGCCCGCGCGTCAGCCCGCTTGCCTTCTCGATGGCGTCCCACGTGCTCGTACGCAGGTCGTCGCGTAGGGCTTCGAACCCCGCCGTGTGTCCGGCGATGAAGGCGTGGTCGAGGACGGCCGGCAGGCCTGCGGCGACGGCCGCCTCGTCCATCTCCACCAGCGACTTGCAGATGCCCTTCAGCGCGGCCGCGTCGCCGCCGATCCGCACTTGGAGGTAGGAGCTGGCGATCGGCACCGAGGTCATGGTCGCCATCTCGACCGGCGCCTGCGGTGCCTCGAAGCGCTCGAGCGCGCGTTCGCGGAACGGATTCACGACGACGATGCGCGCTCCGCGCTTCGAGGCGTCGTGAAGCGAGGTCATCATCCGCGGATGATTGGTCCCCGGATTGTGGCCGATGGAAAGGATGAAATCGGCTTCGTCGAAGTCATCGAGGGTCACCGTACCCTTGCCGACACCGATCGCCTGCGGAAGGCCGACACTGGTCGGCTCGTGGCACATGTTCGAGCAGTCGGGAAAGTTGTTCGTGCCGTACCGGCGGACGAAGAGCTGGTACAGGAAGGCGGCCTCGTTGGAGGCGCGACCGGAAGTGTAGAACTCGGCCTGATCCGCTTGGTCGAGCCGCCGCAGATGCTGGCCGATGTCCTCGAAGGCGTCTTCCCAGGTCACCGGCACGAACCTGTCGGACGCCTGATCGTAGCGCAGCGGCTGCGTCAGGCGGCCCTGCATCTCCAGCCAGTGGTCGGTCTTCTCCCAGAGGTCCGAGATGGTGTTTTCGGCGAAGACTTCGCTGCCCGCCCGGCGAGCGGTCGACTCCCAGGATATCGCCTTGGCGCCGTTCTCGCAGAACTCGAACGAGGAGGTGTGCTTCGGGTCAGGCCACGCGCACCCGGGGCAGTCGAACCCGGTCGGCTGGTTGGCGTGCAGGAGCGTGGCGGGCCCGGCAATGGAGAGCTGCTGCCTCTTCAGCGTGGTCGCGACCGCCTTAAGCGCGCCCCAGCCCCCGGCCGGTTCGTCGTAGGCGCGGATGCCGTCCGGACGCTTCTCAGTCATGAGGCAAGGCCCGTGTCGCGTACGAGTTCGTGTTCTGCATCAGGCACCTGTCTGGACGACCGACTGATCCGGTATGCAGCAGACCGATGCCTCGCACAGTCATACGCGTGGATGATGGATCGAAGTCCAGGCGGAGAGCACCCGCCACCCGAGTTGCAGCGTCGATGCGGGAACTCGGAGAAATCCGTCTATCGCGGCGCGAATGCTTGAAGGACCCTACCTCCGAAGCCGACATCTTCGGTTGGCGCGGAATGCGCTTGCGCCAAGCGGATGCAAGATTCTAAGCAATGGGAGTTCGACTGGTGCTACTTGTCTTCATCGTCGTCGCGTTCGCGTACCGGTTCTGGATGCTCGGCGTGTCCATACGCAACGAGAAGGCGCTCAAGGCCGCCGGCGCGGTTGAGCACGGGAGCGCGAACTCCCGGCTGCTCGCTGGCGCGCACGTCCTCTTCTACCTGGCCGCGTCGGCGGAGGGACTCGTCAGATCGATGCCGTTCGACGCTGTTTCGGCCGTCGGACTTGCCCTCTATCTGTTCGGAGCCGTCATGCTGCTTGTCGTCTCGAGGCTTCTCGGGCGGTTCTGGACCGTCAAGCTGATCATCGCACGGGATCATCGCCTGGTCGTGCACCCGCTCTTCCGGCGGGTGCGCCATCCCAACTACTACCTCAACATCCTCCCTGAACTGATCGGGTTCGCTGTGACGCTCCACGCCTTCGTGGCCCTGGTCGTCGGCCTCGCCGTCTACCTGGTCCCGCTCGTCGTACGGATCCGTGAGGAGGAGCAGGTCATGAAGACCACGTTCGCCGCCTACTGAGGGAGAAAGCTGGGTTCGCGCGCTACGGCCCAGGCGGCAGGAAGCCGACCCGCACGACGCGGGCGACCACTCACTTTGCAAAAGCCGCCCGCGGGCGTGCCGTGGATCTGAAAGGATCAGCATGTCAGTCGAAGTCACCCCCGTCGTCGGCAAGGCCGACAGGAAGATCTTTCTGGACCTGCCATGGTCGATCTATCGCAACGATCCGAATTGGGTGGCGCCGCTCAGGGGAGAGGCGCGCGACCTCATCACGCCGGGCGGCAACCCGTTCTTCTCGCATGCCGATGCTCAGTACTTCCTCGCGCGACGCGACGGGCAAGTCGTCGGCCGGATCTCGGCCCATATAGATCATCTCGCCCTGACCATGCCGCCCGAACAGGGCATGGGGCCGGGAACCGGCTTCTTCGGCCTCTTCGAGGCGACAGACGAGGAGAGCTCGCTCGCGCTCATCGCCGCCGCCGAGGACTGGCTTCGCGGCAAGGGCATGACCCGCGTCCTGGGGCCTGTGTCTCTTTCGATCTGGGAGGAGCCCGGGCTGCTGATCGAGGGACACGACCATCCGCCGACCGTGATGATGGGGCACGACAGCGCCGCCTATCGACCGTGGATTGAGGCCGCAGGTTACGAACCGGTCAAGCAGCTCAAGACCTGGGACCTGGACATCACCCGCAGCTTCTCGCCGCTGCTGCAGCGGGTGATCGACTCGGGTCACCGGAACCCGCGAATCCGGATCAGGCAGGTCGACAAGTCGCGCTTCGAGGACGAGGCGGCTATCATCATGGCCATCCTCAACGACGCGTGGGGCCGCAACTGGGGCTTCGTGCCTATCACCGACGAGGAGGTCGAGTTCACGGGCAAGAAGCTGAAGCCGATCGTGTTCGAGGATCTCATCCTGATCGCCGAGGTCGACGAGGAGCCGGTGGCCTTTATGATGACGCTTCCCGATCTCAACGAGGCGCTCAAGCCGCTTAGGGGCTCGCTTCTGCCGTTCGGCTGGGCGCGGCTACTGCTGTGGCTGAGACGGCCCAAGGTCCGCACGATGCGCGTGCCGCTCATGGGCGTCGTCCGACGACTGCAGTCGTCTCGGATGGCAAGCCAGCTTGCCTTCATGATGATCGATCAGATCCGCCAGTCCTCCGTCAGGAACTACGGCGCGACGCGCGGAGAGATCGGCTGGATTCTTGACGACAATCAAGGAATGAACGCCATTGCCGAGGCGATCGGCAGCAAGGTTAACAAGGTTTATCAGGTCTACGGTAAGTCACTCGAGGAGGGATAATCCTCGGCGCTGAGGGCAGACGGTGGACTAAACCATTCTTTTGCGACGCGGAGCGAGGTGCTAGTCAGGGGTTGATAGCGATTTGGCTGCTTTCGGGCAGACGCCCGGGAAGTCGGACGTTTGCTTTGGAGGCATGCAAGGGGGCTTGAAAGCCGGCTTATTCGACCCTCGTTTTATAAACGCGGGCGCAGTTCTCGCTTGCCTGTACTTCAGGCTTCGTCCTTGGCAAGGCATAGCAACCTCCGGAACTCAGCTACCGCTGGCAGCGTGCTCTGATCCATGCGTCCTGCAAGCTCCACAGATCGAGGCGCCCAGAGATTAGCGTGGAGGCGCATCGGAAGGTGTGGGATCGGTGTTGGGTCCCAGCTACGACGCTCGTGAACCGGTACGCCGTCAACCAACCACGTGATGCGACCCGGAGACCATTCGATAGCATAGGCATGGAAATCAGCCGAAGCGTCAAAGCCAAGGTGGATCCGGCATGGTAAGCCACGGTAGCCGAAACCGAATGCGGCACCCTCGTCGCCGGGATTGAAATAAACGTTGGCCAGCATGGAGCACGGTTCGTTGCCCGTTGAGGTGTGGAGGCGCCCGCGATCGAGCTGCTGGGCCTGGACGGCAGGCACGGCTTCGCACAGCTGAAGGGGCGGACCCGGATCGTGTCGCTTTGGGCGGAACGGTGCCTTCCGTGCCTAGTGGAGGCGAAGAACCTAGCTGCGCTGCGCTCGCGATTTGGCGGACCGGGGTTCGACATCCTTGCGGTCCTGACGGCGGGTCGTTCCAATCCGACGCCCCAGCAGGCCGTTGCGCGGCTCAGGCAGGTCGGCGCGGGCGGGCTTCCGACATGGGTCGAGCCGAGGAACGGCCGCCAGGTCGGTCTCGCGCTTGCGGTGGAGGAGCCGCCTCACATCTCGATTCCTTGCAACCTGGTCATCGACAGCAGCGGTCGCGTGAGAGGACGAAGCATAGGAAATGGGGTATCTCCGGGGCCGAAGGGGCGGAGCCACTGGGCCACCCCGGCCGCGGCAGCCTTCGTGGCTGCGCTCCGCGACGGCGCGCTCGACCACGTCTGATCGCCCCTGACGGCTGAGACGCGCGCCGTCGGCGGCGCCAGCAGCGCCGGATCGCTCCGCCGGCGTGGCCGACGTCATCGGCAGGCTCCATACGGCTCCGGCGACCGGCGACCGACGATCGGCGATCGGAAGCGTCGACGGTCGCACGGGCCTTGGGCCTCAGGCCGCGGAGTGCGTCTCCACCGGAGCCGCGGCCGGGTAGTCGTTGTACCCGCTCTCACCCTGCGTAAACCACGTGTCCGGGTCGTCGGCCGAGAGCGGGATGCCCTCCGCGATGCGACGCGGCAGATCGGGGTTCGAGATGAAGGGGCGGCCGAAGGCCACCGTGTCGCCGATCCCTTGCGCAAGCTCGGCCTCGGCCCGCGCGGCGTCGAAGTCGGAGTTGAGGATGAGAGGCCCCTTAAAGTGGGGCTTCAGCGCGCTTGCCAGCGGGTCGATGTCGCCCTTGCCGAAGGATCCGTCCAACGGAGGCTCACGCAGCTCCAGATGGGCGATCCCGATGGCCGACATCGTTTCTAGCGCTTGGGCGAACAGCGGAAGGGGATCGCTGTCGGCGACTCCCTGCGTCTCCCCGTTCGGCGACAGCCGCACGCCGGTGCGGTCGGCGCCGATCGCGTCGGCGACTACCTGAGTCGCCTCCTTGAGCACGCGGATCCTGTTCTCGATCGAACCGCCGTAGTCGTCGTCGCGGTGGTTGGCGTTGTCGCGAAGGAACTGGTCGATGAGATAGCCATTCGCGGCGTGGATCTGCGCGCCGTCGAAGCCGGCCTCGATAGCGTTTAGAGCGCCGCGGCGGAAGTCGCCCAGGATCTCCTGTATTTCGTGCGGATGCAGATGACGCGCCTGCTCGTATGGCTGTCGGCCGTCATAGGTATGCGCGTGGCTCGGTGCGGTGGTCGCGGAGGCCGACACGGGCCGCTCCCCGTTGTTGAAGCTCGAGTGCACCACCCGGCCCATGTGCCACAGCTGCACGATGATGCGACCGCCCTGCTCATGCACGGCATCCGTGACGCGACGCCAGCCAGCGATCTGCTCGGGCGTCCACAGGCCGGTGGCATACGGCCAGCCGAGCCCCTGCTGGCTGATGCCGACGGCTTCCGAGATGATCAGGCCGGCCGAGGCGCGATCGGCATAGTACCTCTCCATCTTGGGCGTGGGCACGTGCTCTCGCGTTCCGCGCGCGCGTGTCATCGGCGCCATCAGAATGCGGTTCGGCAGTCTCAGCGCTCCGAGATCAATGGGATCGAACAGGTTGGGCATCTTGGTTCTCCGTAGAAGAAGGAGCATCCGCGGCGAGCTGGGCCGCGGGCGCTGTTGCGGCAGTTCAGACCAGGCGGGAGCCGCCGTCGACGTTGAGCACCGCACCGTTCATCCAGCCGTTGGCCATCAGGAAGACGACGGCCGCACCGGCCTCCTCCGCCGTCCCCATGCGATGCAGCGGCAGCGTGTTCTTCAGCCGCTCCACATACGCTTCGCGTCCGTCGCCTAGCGTCTTGGCGAGCAGAGGCGTGTCAATCGGGCCCGGAGAGAGGGTGTTGATCCGGCGCGGGGCCAGCTCGAGCACCAGGCCACGGGCAAGCGCCTCCATCGCAGCCGACGCGGCTGCGAGCACGGCCGTCCCGAATCCGTTCGGCCGGTCGGCGAGCGCGCCGGAGATGAGCGTCACCGTGCCGTTGGGGGCGAGCCGGCCACCAAGCGCCTGTATGGCGGTGATCGACGCCCAGATCCGCTCGTCGAAGGCACGACGCAGATGGGACACGTCGGTCTCCAGCACCTTGCCGGCCACGAACGAGCCGGCGAGCAGAACGAGGTGGTCGACGTGCGGGACGTCCATGAGCGCCGCCGAGAACTCCTCCGCGTTCGTCACGTCGGCTGCGCCGTAGCCGGCGAAGCCGTGCTCCGCCGCCACCTCGCCTGCGCGCTCGCGATCGTGCCCGAACACGATCACGTTGGCGCCCGCGTCCTTCGCCTGCACTGCGGCAGCGAGGCCGATGCCGGAGGTGCCCCCGACGATGAGGACCGTCTTGCCCGCCAGACTGGTCTCGATGAAGGAAGGGCGAGAGACGTTGGTGGTCATTTGTGCCTCCGTTCGAGCGCCACCACGGCGCCGTTGAGCTTCAGGTATCCCACCGACGCGGCATTGATAATCAGCCTGAATGGCGCTTCAATGCGGTCATGATGGAACAGATCGGTATCGAGAGAATGACGGGCCTGACCGCGTTCGCGCGCGCGGCCTCGTTGGGAAGCTACTCGGCGGCGGCGCGATCGCTGTCCCTGTCGCCGTCGGCGGTCAGCAAGAGCGTAATGCGGCTCGAGAGCCGGCTTGGACTGACGCTCTTCACCCGCACGACAAGGTCCCTCGTGCTGACGCCCGAGGGGCGCGACCTGCACGAGCGCGCGCTTCGGCTGCTGCGCGAGGCGGAGGAGATCGAGCAGGTCGCGATCGCGGCAAGAGCGGAGCCGTCCGGCACCCTCAAGATCGCCGCGCCGCTTCCGATCGGTGTACACGTCCTCGCGCCGGCTCTGACGCGTTTCCGCTCGCTTCATCCCGGGGTGACGGTGGATCTCCGGCTGGGCGACCAGGTCATCGACATCGTCGACGAGGGCGTCGACGTCGCCATCAGGGTAGGCGATCTTCCAGACTCCCGGCTGATCTCCAGGAGCCTTGCACCGCATCGCCTCTGCGCGTTCGCTGCACCATCCTACCTCGAAGCGAGGGGCAGACCCGCCATCCCCGAAGAATTGGACGGGCACGACTGCGTCAACTTCCGCTACCAGAGCACTGGACAGGTGCTTCGCTGGCCTTTCAGGGTAGGCGACAGGACCGTGGAGATCGTTCCCCGGGCGAACATCGTGGTCGACGTCAGCGACGCGGTGATCGCCGCAGTGGCCGCAGGAGCAGGGATCGGCATGTCGCCGACCTACATGGCCGCGCCCTACGTGCTGCGCGGCGAGATCGTCCCGGTCCTGGCGAAGCACGCAGTCGATCTCTTCGACGTGACGGCGCTCTGGCCGCAGAGTCGCCGCGCAAGTCCCAACGTCCGAGCCTTCCTCGCCTTCATCGAGGAGCTGTTCCGAAATCCCACGCCCTGGGACGCAGCCGTGCAGGATGCAGCGGCAGTCTAGGGAAGTCTCAGCAGGCGGATGCATCGGCCGCTTTCGGAGGCGTCGAAGCCTGCGTCCTCATCGTCGAGGGCAGCGGTCCGGTGTCGTGCCGGGCTTCGCCCGAAGGGTCCGCCCGGGCGGCGGCGAGGTAGCCGCCGACGACGAAGACGAGCCCGCCGAGCACGTTTGCTACGGTGACGATCGTCAGGTTCCGCGCCGCTCCGGCCAAGCCGATGCTCGGATCGGAGACGAGAACACCGAGCGTCAGCGCGGTCATGTTCGCCACCGAATGCTCGAAGCCCGACGCCACGAAGGCCATCAGTATCCAGCCAAGCACGATGCATTTCGCGGCGTCGCCGTGGACGCGGACCGCCGTCCAGATTGCCAGACAGACCAGCCAGTTGCACAACACGCCCCGTGCGAGAAGCGCGAGCGCGTCGCTGTCTACCTTGTGAGCGACGTAGACGTGTAGCTGCTCGGCGGAACCGGCGAAGATCGCGCCGCCGCCACCCGCCTTGAAGAGGAGCGACAGGATCAGAGCTCCGGCCGCGTTGCCGACCCATACGACGATGAGAAGGCTTAGCGCGCTGCGGATGCTTACGCTGCCTCGGGCAAGACCGAAGCCGAGATACATGGCGTAGCCTGTGAAGAGTTCGGCACCGGCGAAGATCGTCAGGATCAGACCGACGCCGAACACGGCACCCATGGCGAGTGGGCGGGCTCCGGCGGGAAGGCCTGCCGCCACGCTTAGCGCAAGGATCATGGCGATGCCGATGTAGGCGCCGGCGAACATGGCTCCTACGAGAAAGCCGAAGGGCGATCGGCCAAGCCCCTCAGCCTTCTCGCGGGCCACCTCCGCGAAGTGGCTGATGGTCGGCTCGTACATGCGTCTCGGCTCCCGTTGACGGACGCAGGATGCGAGAAGAGTACGTCGTGGGCGATCAGACGGACGGGAGTGCCGTCCCATACTCGCGTATGCGCATGTCCGATCCCAAGCCGACTACCCGATGGTTGCGGCAGGCTACTCCGAGCCGCGACGCTTCAAGTAGCGCTATTGTCAGTTGAGAGCCGCGCAGAGGAAGTTTGTCGCCTCGTCGCAGCGAAGATTCCCTGCAGGACTCCCGAGCCAATGATGCGGAAACGGCCGAAGCATGTGCACGGCTCCTTTCACCCCGGCGAGCGGCTCGAGCGAAGAGAATTCGATTCTTCCTTGTCGTTCACGAGTCGTCCGGCAAGACTGATCAGCGCTAATAGGGTGTCCGTGCGATGCGCCGTCATATTGGCGTCGGCCTCGCAAGCGCTTTGCAGGCGATTGGAGGACGATCCCCATCGATATTAGACGATCTGTACGCCCCGCACCCGCTGGCGGCCCGCAATCCGATCGATCGCCTGGCGGATCTTTGGAGAGCCTCGTATGAGCCATACGGACGTATCATGGCTCCAAGAAGTCTCATCAGACATGACTTCCTGGAAACAGCGACCGTGCGTAGGAGCATTGGACGATGACCGACCAATTTCGACCGAGTAGAGATCGCGACGTCGGCTTGTCGGAGCGCGGCGACGCTGGCGGTGACAGGACTCTATCGGACCGCCTGGCGGCTGATCCGGAGAACGTCGATGCACGGCTGGATGAGGCACTCGACGAGACGATGGACGCGTCGGATCCGATCCAGCTGACGGACGGCGGGAGCTCCGGACGGTAGCGCCGGTGAGGCCCGTCGGACCGCTTATCGCTAAGCGCTGAGGCCGACGCGATCAGGCGACCTTTCAATGGCTGATCGCCGGCGGCAGCGATCTTCGGAACGGCCGAGAACCGTGTTCTCAGCAGATCATCGGAGCGTTGGAACGATCGCCGGCGGTCGAGTGCGGCAAAAGTGTACTTGGCGGATCGGTTCCTCCCGCTGCGTTAGGCTAAGCTGACGGGACCGAGCCAGCTCCAGCTACCATCGCCGCCAATAGTCGCGGCGCGCGTGTCCTCTTGGATGACAGGTGTGGATCTCGCTCTTCCGACAGGGATCAGCCTCATCTTCGATTAGGTCGCGACCATGTCTGCGCAAAGGTTCGCCGTACATACCCGCTCGTGGCACTTTGCCCCGGGTAAAGTGCCACGAGCGGGCAATCGACAGTTGAAGTCGAAAGGGGATTCACCTTCCGGCGCTACTGTGCTCTCTGATCACGACATGTTCCAACCCGACCTCTTCTCAGTCGAACCTGCTACCAAGCGCGAGGAGGCGCAGGCTCGTGCCCGACCGCTGGACCTCGCTGGCGTCATCGAGCGGCTCACGGCGACGTGCGAGCGCCCGCGCTACAGCTTCATGGTTCTCAATCTGATAGCCCAGGCCAGCACTCGCACAGGGTCGGCCGGGCCGTACGTCTTCGAAGGCGGGCAGAGAGTGTCCATACGTGACTGGCTGTGCGATGCGCTGGTACCCGTTGCGCAGCGCGATCCCAGAAGGATCGGCCTCGCGGACAAGGTCAGGTCCGAACTCCTGAAGGGCAGCGCCCTTCCTGCGGAGACCGACGCCGCCGCGAAGCTGATCGACGATCAGGTCCGACGGAGAGTGATGCAGTCTGGACGCACGAACGTGAGCCGAGCGGTCTCCGAGCTCGTCCGAGCCGGCTTCGTACGGCGGCACTACGAAGGGTATAAGGTCGATCACCAAAATCGCGGCGGCCGGCGCGTCGCCGTGTACACGCTTACCGAGGAGGTACGTGGTGCTCTCAAGCTTTCGCGATGAAGCGACCGGCCGTTCGCGCCGACGCACTCGCTGATCATAGGCCGGCGACGAGCTCCATCGCCACCCGGCTCGACTACGCTTCTACCGGATGGCTACGACCTTTACTCCGGCCGCATCGGCCACCTTCTTCCAGTTCTGATCGCTGGTCCAGGCCGGCAGACCGTCGCGTTGCGCCAGCGCGAGGCAGAACCGGTCGCCGAGGCTGAGTCCGGCCTCCGCCGTCAGGCGGCGCAATCGACCCGCCAGAGTCGCGAGCGTGCGATCGGCTGAGACCACGACCAACGGCAGCGGCTGAAGCATGGCGTCGACCTCGCCGGTCGGCATGCCCGCATGAACGAAGTGGCTGACGACCTCCGCGTAGTTGACGCTGCTGATCCGCGCTCCCGCGATCGCGCCGGCGACCTTGACCGCTCCCTTCTCGCCCTTGACCATGGCGATCAGCGCGGAGGCGTCGAGAACCACCTCAGTCATTCGCCGCTATCCTCGCGGCGCCGGGCGAGGAACGCCTCCACGCTCGCCTCGGGGTTGCCGCCGGTGAACTGCCTGGCAAGCGCCTGCGCGCGAGCCACTGCCTGGGCAGCGGTGCGCAGCACCACGCCGTCCTCCGTCTCGTCGAGGTAGACCGCGCCGCCGGAAGTGAGTCCAAGCCGCTTTCGGATGTCGGCGGGTAGACTCATTCGTCCGTTCGGCGTGATGTTGACTTGCACGGTCATGCGGGCACTCCGACGCCTGATGGGCTCGCGCCAGCAGATAGTCTCGGAGGCGCAGACGATCAACGCCCAACGCCGCAAGGTACAGCAGCGTGCCTGTGACACGCCCTCTCCCCTTTGTCACGGCGCTAGCGGCCACTTTCCATAACCTCGCATTATGGAAAGAGCTAAGACGCGCTAAAGAGTGGTAGTCAGGGTATACCCTGCCTGACAAAGGTGCTTTTGGCTGATTAGCGAACCCATTGCACATGTCACATTGGGGCTACCCAGATCAGACATCGATCTAGCGGCGCGCTATGAGGACGCGGGACGGGCAGGGGAGATGAGACGGTTGCGACCTAACCGCTTGTACCGATTGCTCGTGCGGTCGTGAGCAACCGGTGATCGCAAGCGATCTTTGCAAGAAGGGTGCGACTGCACCCGATCGCGTTCATAGATCCGCGCCAGCTGCGTCCGTCGCTCAGTAACGAGGAGAAGGCGGCGTTGCGGGCGTTGTTCGATCGTGCCTTTGTATCGGCCGGCCGCCTTCAAAGCGCTGCTGGCCCCGTTTCGCGCGCATCTGGCAACCGGTTAATGCAACGATAAGGATCTATGGTTAGGTGCGGCCGCCCATGACGGAGTTACCCATTGCGTATCGATGAGCTCGAGACGACGCCGACCGATGCACCGGCGCTTGTTATACCGGACGCGCTCCTGAGCAGCGTGCGGCGCCATCAAGCGCATCTCGCCGCGCTGATCGAGAGCTTGCGAGCAGCGGGTGTTGACGAAGCGACGGTTGAAGCCAGCATTCGCGGACTGGTTGATAGTTATGCCGCGGAACTTACCTCGGCAGTAAGGCAAGTGCTTAAGGGGGATGTCCGTGACTGACCCGCTTCTCCATGACGATGACGCCAGGCTCGCTGCACTGCGCCGTCTCAACGTTCTTGACACGCCGATCGAGCAGCCGTTCGAGAAGATCGTGACGCTCGTCAGAACAGTTCTGGCGGTGCCCATCGCGACGGTCACACTCGTTGATCGTGATCGGCAGTGGTTCAAGGCGAAGCTTGGCGTCGACGCAAGCGAGACGGCTCGCTCCGTCTCCTTTTGTACTCACACGATCCAGCAGCGCGATCCGTTGATTGTCGAAGACGCGGAAGCTGATCCGCGCTTTGCCGGCAGTCCCCTTGTGGCTGGGCCGCCATACATCCGCAGCTATGCCGGCGTACCGTTGCGCACGCCCGACGGTTACAACGTAGGGTCGCTCTGCGCTATGGACACTCGCCCCCGACGGTTCAGTCCGGCTGATATCGGCATCCTGTCCAATTTCGCCAACATCGTCTGCGACGAGCTTGAGCTCAGGCTCATCGCGCAGAGCGATTACCTGACCGGAGCGCTAACCCGCCGCGGGTTTGTTGAACAGGTCGAGCTCGAAATAGCTCGGTACGCCAGGTACCAACGACCGGGCTCGCTCATCATGCTCGACCTCGACCACTTCAAGGCGATCAACGATGAGCATGGCCACGCTACGGGAGACAAGGTTCTCCGGCACGTTGCCGAGGTGATCAAGGCTACGGTGCGGCCGAGCGATGTTATGGGGCGGCTCGGCGGAGAGGAGTTCGGCATCCTGCTGCCCGAGGCTGGACCAGAAGATGCCTTTATCGCAGCGGAGCGCATCCGACGCGCGATCGAAGCGCATCCGCCAACTCTGTCTGACCTGGCGCTTCTCCCGGTCACGGCGAGTTTGGGTATAGCGCCTTTGAGCCAGGCCATCACCTCGTTCAACGACTGGCTAAAGGCAGCTGATATCATGCTATACGCAGCGAAGCAGGCGGGCAGAAACGCTATTCGACCCTGCTGAGGGCGACAGGTGGCAACCGGCTGTTCTTCGCAGAGACGGTTCGACCCTCGTCGCTGCCCTTCATCGGCGAGCTGAGAGATAGCCGGCGCGAATGGTTTGGGCAGGTGGGCCAGAGGTGCACCTGCCGACCAGCTTAGCGGCCGGCGCTCACTGCCTTTACGGCGGCTGCTCAGGTCATCGATGCCTATCCTTGATCCAGATCGCGCATATATTCGGGCGTAAACAGCGCCTTGCCCATAATTTGGTAAGCAGATTCCCGTACCGATTGATGCATGGAGAGCGGGGCGAGAGAGGATCGGCTGACGTCTTTGGCGGCCAGCATCGAATGCATTATCGAGTCTACGATGGCTCTCCTACAGTCAGCGGGAGCGCCGTCGGACCTGTCCGCGCTCGCCTGCCTGCGATGGCAGCTCACGAAGGCGTTCTGCAACTACCGCTGGTTCCTCAAAGCCGCTTTGGGTTCCGCGGAGGGAGCATCAAAGCCTTCGCAATCTCGTCTTATCACGGAAGTGGACGAGCTCCACGCAGAGATACGAGATCACGTCGCGCGGTGGAGCGCCGGTGATAATGGGTCACGGTGGAACGAGTACCGAGCTGCAGCTACTTCGGTGCTGAAAAAGACCGGCATCGTCGTTCGGAGAACCAATGCTGAGAGGCAGCTTCTCAGCCGGCGGTGAGTAAAAAAACCATCTTCGATCGCGGCAGTTGCCGCTCAGCACATGAGGGCGGAGGTTTTCCGCCGTTGTCGGTGCCATCGGACTAGTACGGGGGACGTATGAAGAACCTGTCGCTGTTGAACAAGCTTTTGGTAGCTTTCGGCTGCTGCATGCTGATCGTGCTGGGTCTGAGCGCAGTCGCGCTCTCCAAACTGTCGACCATGAACGATGACGTCAGCGCGTTCGCAGACAATCGGCTGCCGAAGGCCGTCGCGCTCGGGCAGCTGGAGGGCAAGTTTGCCGCTTATCGTACGTCGATGTACCGGCATATCGCTGCATCGCCGGACAATCTTCGGGAAGCGGATGAGGCGGTAGATCAGGCACGGCAGGCTACCATCAAGGCAAGTCAGGAGCTTGGTGCTCTTGTAACCGCGCCCGAGGCGAAGGCGGCTGTTTCGCGCATCGATACGATCCTGCCGGCGATCACCGGACGTGACGATCGCGTGATCGAAATGTCGCGCGGCGGAGACGACATGGGAGCGTCGCAGGCCCTTCTCGGCGTACGGAGCGATAGCAATAAGCTCGCCCACGAAATCGCGGCTCTTCGGACCCTCTTCCAGGCGCAGGAGGCGGACGCGAAGAGCGCTGCGGCAGCGAATTTCGCAAGCTCCAAGCTCGTCATCGCAGCGGCAGTCGGTATAGCGCTAGCCGTGATCCTCCTGACCTTGTTCCTCATGGTGAAGCTGGTGTCGCGGCCCCTCCGTGACCTGAACATCGCCATCGCCCAGATGGCGGGCGGCAAGCTCGATGTCACGCTTGGCAAGGATGACCGGCGCGATGAGGTGGGCAAGCTCGCGTCGTCTGTTACCCTTCTGCGCGATCAGCTGATCGCCGCGGAGCGTGCCAAGCAGGAGCAGACCGCGCTGATCGTTGAGAGTGTCGGCAGCGGCCTCTCGGCGCTCGCGCAAGGTGACCTCACCACCCGAATCGAGGCCGACCTGACGGGTCCCTTCGCGAAGCTGAAGGGCGACTTCAACGCCGCTATGGAGGCGGTCTCGGGAACGCTGCAGGCGGTTAATGCGAGCGCCGCCGGGATCACCAACGGAGCCGGTGATATCCGCCAGGCGTCCGACGACCTTTCCCGCCGCACCGAGCAGCAGGCTGCGAGCCTCGAAGAGACGGCCGCGGCGATGCATCAGATTACCACCACCGTTCGGGAGACCGCCGACAACGCGACGCGCGCGAACGGCGTCGTTCTGGAGGCTCGCGCGGACGCGGTGCAGTCGGCGGACGTGGTGCAGCGAGCCGTGGCTGCCATGACCGACATCGAACGGTCATCAGGCGAGATCAGCGACATCATCGCCGTGATCGACGGGATCGCCTTCCAGACCAACCTGCTCGCACTGAATGCCGGCGTCGAAGCCGCGCGTGCGGGTGACGCGGGCAAGGGCTTCGCGGTGGTTGCGAGCGAGGTTCGAGCCCTTGCTCAGCGCTCTGCTGAGGCGGCGAAGGACGTCAAAGCCAAGATCACGGCATCAACCGACCAGGTTGACGTCGGCGTGGCCCTGGTTGGGCAGACTGGCGAGGCCTTGACCCGCATTTCGGGCAGGATCGGCGAGATCAGCACGCTCGTGTCCGATATCGCCTCTGCCGCGGAGCAGCAGTCGATTGGCCTGCAGCAGGTTAACACGGCAGTCTCCGAGATGGACGGCGTGACCCAGCAGAATGCCGCGATGGTGGAAGAAGCCACAGCCGCGGCGCGAAGCCTCGCCGAAGAGACGGAGAACATGTCGCGACAGGTCGCCCGCTTCCGGCTATCGGCTGAGGTGATGGAGCGTCGTCCTGCCTCTCCTGTTCACCAGCTTCAGGACCGAGCGGCGCAGGCAGGTGCTCGGATTGCTGCTAGCGCCCGCGCGAACCGGAGCAACGCGGCCGTCGCTGTGGCTCAGGATGACTGGTCGAGCTTTTGAGGGCACGCGCTATGGCGAACCAAGGTCACCTGACTCGGAGTGAGGCTGAGCTGAAAGAGGCGCGTGTGCGCAGCGCTCAGGACGCCGCGTCATGGGCCTGCTTACAATACGATGTGCTCGAGTTGCGTAGCTATGCGGAGGCTTTGCAAGCCATCGTCGATCATGTTGTGGAGCATGGGTTGCCAGATCGGCGTTGATGCGCTGACTTCGTGCAGGGCGTTGAAGCGTATTTTGCGAGGGCGCTCGCGTCCTCGCCTCTCTCGCCCTTATCCTGCGGAGGCAGGAAGGTCATACTAGCCGCGCAAAGGGCAGGTGATTGCGCTGGCGAGCCGGGGATTGCTTCGTTGCCGTGAGACCCTCTTAGAGCGCCGTTAGCGAATTGCTGGCGTGGCTGAAAGCTCGGAAGAACAAGCGACGGACGGCTAAAATGATCCGCTGGTTTCAAGGCGACGCGCCGATCAGGAAGAAGTTTTCGACGCTGTTCTGCCTCTATGTCGCACTCGGAGCCGTGCCGGTAGCTACCACTGCTGCGGCAGCGATGAAGCCGGAGCAGGCAGCCACTCTCACGTTGATGGCCGTTGTCGCGCTCGTGCTGATCGGCGCTCTTACCCTGTGCGCTCGCAAGCTGATTTGCGATCCCTACGTGTCCACCTTGGTGCGAATGGAGCGTCTCGCCCAAGGCGATTTTGCGACGCCCATCGACTTCGGCTATTTCCAGGACTGCGTTGGTCGGATGGCCCGGGCAATGGGCATCTTTCGGCGCAACGGTGAGGCACTCGCAGCCGCCTCGGGAAGCCAGATCCAGGTCGTGAAGGCGCTGGGCGAAGGGCTCGCGCGCCTCGCCGCGAACGATCTGAGCCATCGCATCGTCACGCCGTTCGCGTCGGTCTATGAGCAACTGCGGATCGACTTCAACCGCGCCATGGGCGCGTGGAAGCGACCGTTGCTTTGGTGGCTGGAACCAGCGCGGGCATCAACCATGGCGCCGCCGATATCCGGCAGGCCCCGGACGACCTATCGCTGCGCATCGAGCAACAGGCCGCTAGTCTCGAGGAAACGGCGGCCGCAATGGTGCAAATCACCACCACGGTACGAGACACCGCGCAGAGGGCTGTCAAGCCGATGCGGCGGCGAGCCAGGCGCGCGAGGAGGCGCAGCGATCAAGCGGGGTGGTCGGCCGCGCCATCGAGGCGATGAGCGGAATTGAGCGGGCATCGGCAGAGATTGGTGAGATCATCAGCGTCATCGACGGCATCGCCTTCCAGACGAATCTTTTGGCGCTTAACGCCGGGGTGGAGGCTGCGCGCGCCGGCGAAGCCGGCAAAGGCTTCGCAGTCGTGGCAAGCGAGGTGCGCGCCCTTGCATTGCGCACGGCTGAAGCGGCGAAGGACGTCAAAAATAAAATCAACGCTTCAGGCCAGCAGGTGGAGTCAGGCGTGCGGTTGGTGAGCGAGACGGGCGAGGCGCTCGAGCGCATCTTGGCGCGGGTCGCAGAGGTGAGCTCGCGCGTTGCCACGATTGCTGCCTCGGCAAAGCAGCAGGCGGTTGGGCTGGAACAGGTCAATACGGCGGTGTCTGAGATGGACAGCGTCACACAGCGGAATGCCGCCATGGTGGAGCAGGCTACTGCGGCCGCGCGAGACCTCGCGGGAGAGGCCTCGCACCTCGCCGCGCACGTCTCACGCTTCCAGTTGAGCGGCCAGGCCGGACGCGTGCGGGGAACCGGTCAGGCCTGTGCCGCATGACGACGCCTCCCCGTCATCTCATCTGCTAATTGCCCGTTCATTCGACGTCAGTGACAAAGAAGGCGTCGGAACGCCTAAATCGATAGGCTGAGCTCAAGCAGGCATCATCAATTGACACTCCTCGGCTTGATGCCGAGCGAGGCAGCTCCCGAACAGATTGCACCCAAGCGATAGGGCTTCTTAAAAAACAGCGAGCCCTCTACTAGGTTTTCCGGCTTTTCCGAGTAGCCCGTCGCGTATATAACAGCAACACCAGGGATCTTCTTCCTCGCATAGGACGCTACCTGCCAACCGTCGTTATTTCCAGGCATGCGGATGTCCGTAAAAATTAAATCGAATTGTTCGCCGTTCATCAGACGAGCTATCGCCTCGTCGCCGTTGCTAGCAGCTACAATGGTAAAGCCGTAGTCCTCCAGCTCTTGTGCCGCTATTGCCCGCACTAGCGGCTCGTCTTCGACAAGGAGAACTTTCGGAGCAAGTGGATCAAAAGGCGACATTGCTTTAACTTTCTGGGTTGGTTGCGGGAAACTGTATGCACACGGTTGTCCCGCTGCCCAGTTCAGTCGTAATCGTAACATCTCCGAGTGACTGCCTCGCAAATCCGTAGACCTGGCTTAATCCGAGACCGGTACCTTTCCCGGGTTCTTTCATTGTAAAGAATGGCTCAAATGCTCTATCCGCCACCTCCGAAGGCATTCCCTCGCCGTCGTCGGTGACAGACAAGAGCACCAAGCGGCGATGGTCATGCCACGTTTTGATTGTGATGTGGCCGCCCGGAGAGACGGCGTCTCGTGCGTTCACAACAAGGTTCAGAATTGCGTTCTGGGCCTGGTTGAGGTCTATCGAGACAAAGGGCAGATTAGGCTCAAGGTCGTACTGAACGGTAGCCTTTTCTCCGATTGTCCGCTCTACGAGATTACTCGTGTCAAGAACGATGCTGTTGAGATCACATGCCGTGTTCTGCAGAGGCTGCTTCCGTGCAAAGGATAGTAGCTGATCCACAAGCTTTGACGCTTGCTCTGCGCCCTCCAACGCCGACGTAATTGCGATCTTCGCACGAGGAGCGTCACCGAGCAGCCGCTCAGCGCGATCTAGGTTGGCGATGACCACGGTGAGGAGATTGTTGAAGTCGTGAGCTACGCCGCTCGTTAGCTGGCCGACCGCCTCCATCTTCTGAGATTGTCGAAGCATGTCCTGGGCAAACTGCCGTTCCTCACTCGCCCGCTGCAGATCGACGTAAGCTCGATCTCTTTGCTCGACGAGAGAGTTCAGCTCCGCATTCGCAGCGCTAAGTTGGGCCGGGGAGGGAAGAGCTAGGGCGCGCGGGAGAAGAGGCCACAACGCAGTCGCGGTTATGACTGAAACCACGGCCGTTATGACCTTGATAAGCCCTTCGATGCCGTAGGCTGGTATCCACAGGGTCAGGATCGAAAAGAAGTGCGTCGTACCGCATGCCATAATGAAGGCTGCGAACATCCATATCACCCAGCTGAATTGGACATCGGAGCGGTGCGTGAGAAAGCGCGCAATCACAATTGGGATAGAGAAGTAAGATAATCCGATCAGGACATCTGAAACAGCGTGTGTCCAGATCAGGGCGGGATCCCAGAGGAGGCAGTAGCCATGAGGTGGGAGGCCTCGCTCCGCCAGCATCTGTTGAAAAAGCTCAAGCATTCCCGGTTCTCCCCTCGGCCGTCTAGCTCAGTGAATGGCCTATGTTATTGCTCGAAATCAAAGCTCCGCGTTGTGCCTCGGCTGATTTCACGGCTGCTTCGATCACCGCCGCAAAAGCGAGCAGTTTGCCAATTTGATATCCGAACTGGCTGTAATCCGGATCGAACTGTTTGAAACCGAGATCAAAAACAATCAGCGTTCGCTACAACAGGGTTCGGTGCCAACGCCTATTCCTCCGCTCCTTCAACTCAAACGGGAAGATGACTCAAAAATCCGGCTCACTTGCGAGCTGAGGCCGGCTTACCGTGATCTCGCGTTTACGTTCGCGTGCGAAGCCATGATCGAGGCGCCGGAGGCCATAGCTGCTGCCCTCGAGACCCTGGCCGCCACAAGCGGAACCTATTGATCTTCTTTCGTTCTCACTAGAACGTGAACATCAGCATGAGGTGTCACGACGCTCACTAGGAACCTGTTGGAGCCTCTGCTGGCGCGGCCTATGGCAGGCGTTGCGCTTAGGACACTGCGGCCAAAACGCTGAGGGCATACCGGAGCAACGCAGGGACGTGAGAGGCAACCGCTCTTGAACTCGATCGAACGCCGCCTGAACGCCATCGTCGACAACACGATGATGGCTATCTTCCTGATGGATGAGCAGCAGCGCTGCGTCTTCATGAACCATGCTGCGGAGGAGCTAACAGGGTATCGCCTTGCAGAAGCGCTGCACCGGCCGCTGCACGACCTGGTGCATCATCAGCGCCCCGACGGCAGCCCGTATCCGGCCGAAGAATGTCCGATAGACCGGGTCTTCCCTGCGCAGTACCGAACCCAAGGCGAGGAGGTCCTCGTCCACAAGGATGGCCATTTCTTCCCGGTAGCCTTCACGGCCTCACCGATCGCTGGCGATGATGGACAGCCTGTCGGCACGATCATCGAAGTACGCGACCTTACACAAGAGGTGGCGCGCCAGGCAGCGCTGACCGAAAGTGAAAGTCGTTTCCGCAACCTGGCGGACCATTCGCCGGTCATGATGTGGGTGACAGATCCCACTGGCTATTGCACCTATCTCAACCGTAAATGGTACGAGTTCACCGGCCAGACCGCCGAGGAGGCGGAGGGTTACGGTTGGCTGGAGGCCACGCACCCGGATGACCGCCAACGAGCCGAGGAAGCCTTCGTCGCGGCCAACGCCAATCAGGCGTCCTTTCGGGTGGAGTACCGCCTGCGTAGTGCGTCAGGTGCGTATCGTTGGGCGATCGATGCTGCAAGCCCGCGCTTCAGCGACGACGGCGAGTATCTGGGCTATGTCGGCTCCGTCATCGACATCGACGAGCGGCGCGAGGCAGAGGAGAGGCTGACGCTGAGCGAGGAGCAGCTGCGGCTTGCTACCGGCGTCGCAGAAGTAGGCCTGTGGGATGTCGACCAGGCCAGCGGAACGATGTTCTGGCCGCCGCGGGTCAAGGCAATGTTCGGCATCTCGCCGGATGTGCCGGTCACGCTGGACGACTTCTATAATGGTGTCCACCCAGATGATCGTGAAAAGACCCGGCTCGCCTACGAGTCCGCGAGCGACCCCGATCGACGCGCGCTGTACAATGTTGAGTACCGGACGGTCGGGAAAGAGGATGGCATCATCCGCTGGGTCGCGGCAAAGGGGCGCGGCTTATTCGACGCGCAGGGCACGTGCTTCCGGGTGATCGGCACCGCGATCGACATCACCGCGCGGAAGGCTGACGAGATCCGGCTCCAGCAGCTCAACGAGCGCCTGGAGCAGGAGGTCACAACACAAACCTCCGAGCGCAACCGGGTTTGGGAGATGAGCCGGGACCTGCTCGCGGTCATGGGCTTTGACGGCTTTCTGAAGGCGATCAACCCAGCGTGGGAGACGACGCTCGGCCGCGACACCGCGACGCTGCTCGGTCTCTCCTTTCGCGAGCAGGTTCACCCTGACGACCACGAGGCGGTGATAAAGGCGGTCGCCAAGCTTCTGCGCGGTGAGACGATCGAGCGCTTCGAGGACCGGCTGGCGCATGCGGACGGCTCATGGCGCTGGATCTCTTGGACGCTCGTGCCCGAGGGCGAGGTCTTCTACGCCGTCGGGCGAGATGTCACCCACGAGAAAGAGGCCGCCGAGGAGCTCGCGCGCGCCCAGGACGCGCTGCGTCAGAGCCAGAAGATGGAAGCCATGGGTCAGCTGACGGGCGGAGTAGCTCACGACTTCAACAACCTGCTCACGCCAATCGTTGGATCCCTGGACCTTCTCCAACGCAAGCGCGTAGGGGGAGAACGCGAGCAGCGACTCATCGCCGGTGCAATTCAGGCCGCGGATCGGGCAACGACGTTGGTGCAACGCCTCCTTGCCTTCGCCAGGCGTCAGCCACTTAAGACCGTAGCAGTAGATATCGCCAGGCTCGTGGAGGGCATGGCTGATCTTCTCGCGACGACGACCGGTCCACAAACTCGCGTGATTGTCGATGTGGCAGACAACTTGCCGCCCGCTCAAGCAGATCCTAGCCAGCTCGAGATGGCGATCCTCAACCTTGGTGTGAACGCACGCGACGCGATGCCGCATGGTGGCACGCTGAGGATCAGCGCAACACGCGAAAGCGTCCGCACGACCGACGGCACGCTAAAGCGTGGCCACTATGTGCGACTTTCCGTCGCCGACACCGGGGCGGGGATGGATGAAGCGACGCTCTCGCGGGCGGTCGAACCCTTCTTCTCGACCAAAGGGATTGGCAAAGGCACCGGTCTCGGCCTCTCTATGGTGCACGGCCTGGCGGCTCAGCTTGGTGGCGTGCTGACCATCCAGAGCCGGGAGGGTGCCGGCACGACAGTTGAGCTCTGGCTACCGGTCAGCGCGCTCGTTCCAATCGCCGATGTTGAGCTTACCTCCGCCTCGGCAGACCAGACAGCTCGTGGCCTCGCACTACTCGTCGACGACGAGGGCGTGGTGCGGGCCAGCACGGCGGACATGCTCGAGGAACTCGGGTACAAGGTGCGCGAGGCCGCCTCAGCAGAAGACGCTTTGGCGCTCGTCGGGGACGGGCTGTACCCTGACCTGCTTGTAACCGACCACCTGATGCCGGGCATGACCGGGGTGGAGCTGGCTTCAGCGCTGCGCGAGACGTTCCCCGGCCTGCCGATCCTTATCGTCTCAGGTTACGCAGACGTAGAAGGCCTCGCCACCGACCTGCCGCGCCTCGTTAAGCCATTCAGAAGCGCCGAGCTTGCATCCAGCATCGCACGTCTCGCACCTCCGAGAACCTGACTTCCACTCGCTCATCGCCGCGCGTACCGCGCGATGAGCAAAGGGAGCCGCGAGCTGTCAGCTGGGAAAGTGGATCAACTTGATTTAATCCCGGCATTGCATGCCCACCGCGTGCCCGCAACGGACAGCGGCGGCCTTGGCCGCTCTCCTATCTCACGTTGAGGATGCCAAAGCCTGCATTCGCTATGTTCGCCACTGAATGGAGGACGTGCGATGGTCCTGAGGGTCGATTCCGATCGCGAGAAGGTTTGGCTTGAAGGCGCTACCTTCTTGGTGCCGCTTACAAAGAGGGAGGCTGCGGCCCTTGCAGCCAGGCTGATGCGAGCGTCGCGAGCGGTATTGCGCGTCGAGCGCTTGCCCGCCAACGATGCAGAATGAGGTGGTCACGTGCTAAGTGGATCGGCTGAACGTCCTTCGGAGCTACTAGCGATGCCTCGGCGGACCGCAGCAAGGCTACGGCGCGCTCTCAACCCTCTCGCCTGATAGGCGCAACTCTTTTGGGGCTTGCAGGAGAAGCAAAGCGCTGTTTTCAGGCTGTTTTAAGATTGCTAAGGTAGCTAAGCCGGCATGGAGATGCGCAGGATCTGCTCCGGTTGCCGCGATGGCGTTGACTTCGACGTACCGTTCACGATGGCCTACCAGCCGATCGTCGACGTGGAGCTCGGACGAGCGTTCGCCTATGAGGCGTTGATCCGCGGAGTAGACGGCTCGGGCGCTCTCTCGGTCCTGGCCCGTGTGAATGAGACCAACCGCTACGCCTTCGATCAGGCGTGCCGCGTCAAGGCAATCGAGGGTGCGCTGAACGCAGGGCTGCTCGACGCCGACGCGCGTCTATCCATCAACTTTCTTCCGAATGCGGTCTACTCACCGCTCGCGTGTATTCAGCTGACGCTACGCACTGCCGAGCAGGCGGGGCTGCCGCGTGACCGGCTGATCTTCGAGTTCACCGAGAACCAGGAGATGGGCTCGCCCCAGCACGTCATGAGCATCATCGAGACATACAAGAGCGTTGGGTTCTCGGTCGCGATCGACGATTTCGGCGCAGGTCACTCCGGCCTCGATATGTTCGCCCGGTTCGCTCCGGACGAGGTCAAGCTGGACATGAGCCTGATCCGCGGGATCGACACGGACCTGCGTCGCCGCGCCATCGTGCGATCGATGGTGAGAATGTGCGAGGAACTCGACACTCTCCTCATCGCGGAAGGGATTGAAACGGAGGCGGAGGCCCGTGCGCTTCGCCAACTAGGCGTACGCTTCCATCAGGGCTTCTGGTACGCTAGGCCCGAGATCGCCCGCCTGCCTGAGATCACGAAGACGTAAGGCGTCCCCTAGCGAGCACACACGAAGGCGGCAACATAGCGCACGACCGATCGCTAGCGGATGTGCTCGACCTTGAGTCCCTTGACCTTCACCTTCTTCCACTCGCGATCCGCGGTGAGGGCAGGCACGCCCAGTTGCATCGCCAGTGCGAGGCACGACCGATCGCCGAGCCCACGTCCGAACTCCCGTGTATAAGCGTGGAGCTCGGCAGCCGCGAAAGCGGCTCCCACATCATGGGACCGAACGTCTAGACGAAGCTCGTCGAGCAGCTCCCGGATAGTGCCGGCATCTAAGCCGCTCAGCAGCAGCTCCTTGACCACCTCCTGGAGATTGACAGCCGAGATTGCAGCCCGACCAACATGAGGGCTGACCTTGTCAGCGCCGGGTTCGTCCCGAACCAGCGCCAGCACGGCTGACGCATCGAACACCACGGATGTCATGCCGGATCTAGGTGCGGGTCCGACGAGCCAGCCTCACTTGCCTCTGTGGCAGCCTCTGCCTTGCGATCAGCAAGGAAGTCATCGATCGTACGGGGCTGCTTGGCATGCTCCCGGTAGAGCGCCTGCGCGCGTGACACCCCGTGGCCGATAGGAGACAATCGGACCTGGTCGTTCTCGACCGTCAATATGACCTTTGTGTCTCCATGCAAGCCCATCGCCTGGCGGACTGATGCTGGCAGAACCATACGGCCGTTTCCAGCCACCCTTATGTCCATGGACTGTGAGGCCACGTGCATGCTCCTTCTAAGCGCTACGCTGACTACATATGACATCGTCGTCGTGGTGGCTCAAGCGCAGGAGTGACACTCTTTCCAATCAAGCGCATCGCGAGCGTTCATCTGAGCATACCCTGGCGGTACACCGCCGCTAGAACAGCTTTGCCGTTCAATCAGGGTTGTTCGCAGCTATATTGGACAGTTGGCCGAGCGGGTCTAGAAGCTGGTCGAACAGAAAGGGGTATCATGACGCTGTTCGGCTACGCGCGGGTCTCAACGATCGATCAGGACCTCGGCATCCAGGTTGCGGCGCTGCGCGAAGCGGGATGCCAGACGATCCGATCGGAGAAAAAGTCCGGCGTCGAGCGTGGGTCACGACCCGAGCTCCAGATCCTGCTCGACTTCCTCCGCGATGGCGACACGCTCGTGGTGACGCGCATCGACCGGCTCGCCCGCTCGATGAAGGACCTGCAGGATATTGTTCACGAGCTGAAGGGCAGGGGAGTGTCGCTGAAGGCGACAGAGCAGCCGATCGACACCGGGACGGCAGCTGGGAAGGCCTTCCTCGACATGCTCGGAGTCTTCGCCGAGTTTGAGACGAACTTGCGCAAGGAGCGCCAGGCGGAGGGCATACAGGCAGCGAAGGCGAGAGGCGCCTACAAGGGAGGCAAGCCGCGCATCGATCCGGAGGCCGTGCGCAGACTGGCTGCTGAGGGCGTTCGACCGTCGCACATTGCGCGTCAGCTCGGGATATCCCGCGGAACCGTGTACCGCTTCATGCGAAGCCAACCGCCGCAGCGATCGAGCGCGGGCGAGGCGCCGGCGGCCGGTGCAGGGGAGGGGACGGCTGCCGATCCGTCCTGAGCACGCCTTCCTCTACCCAATGGACTGGCGGCACATATGGCGCGTCATAGCGTAGGCCGCGTCCGCAGACTCCAGCATCCCTGTTGCTTCGTCCGTCCCAGGCGGCGATCATCATTCCGGCGAGTTTATCGCGGGAGGTGTTGTGGCACGCACGTGAACTCAGAAGGTGAAGACACCGAGTCAGAGAGCGCGGAGGTTCACTTTTTGGCCGCCCTTCTGGACGAGCTTATGCGAAAGGTTCTCGCCGCTGGCGTACTGACGCAGGCCGATCTGAACGACGTGGAAGCGGCCGCAGCTAAGAGGGTCGGGGGAGCCCCGCGCGCTTGGTGAGGCTGCCGACCACCAAACTGTGGCAGGAAACCGGAACGGCCGCTTTCGGATAGCGAGGCTGCAAAACGCTGATTCGTTCACGTGATTGAGCAAGAGGCCTGACTGCTGGTTGCTGGTGAAGAGCGGCTCGCCGCATCGACGCGCGGCTGGCACGTAGCCGCCGTCCAATCATGACCGTCCGGCTAATCAGCGCGAGGTCACGAGCGGGGCCAACTTATCTATGTCAGCGCAGTCCTCCTCGCTCACCTCGAAGCGGCCGTGTCTGGGCCTCACGCCGCGTCTAGCCTGCTCCACCCGTCCAGCGAGGCTGGTGTGGGCCGAGCGGCGCTACACTCGCCTGATTTCCACGCTTGGCGCAGCGTGAGGTTCAGATAGAAGGACGATCTATGGATAGCGCGGGCCATCATTTCTGCAAGGCGGGCGAGCTTGAGAAGCCGCACCGGCTGTACGCGTCGGTATGATGTACCGTTATGAGGATCTGGGCGACGATCAATTCGAGGCGTTGATCGTCTTCTTGTGTCGCTACCTGCTCGGCGCCGGCGTCAAGGGCTTCGCGAAGGGCCCGGACGGCGGCCGTGACGCGAAGTTCGTCGGCACTGCGCAGCTTATGCCGAGCACCGCGGCTCCCTGGACAGGCACGGTCATCGTCCAAGCAAAGCATACCAACGGCTACAACAAGAGCTTCTCAGAAACGGAATTCTATAGCTTGAAATCCGAGAAGACGGTGATCGGCGAGGAGGTGCTGCGCGTCAAAAAGCTGCGTAATGCCAAGCAGCTCGACCATTACATGCTGTTCTCAAACCGACGGCTCGCCGGCAATGCCGAGCAGACGATCACCACCTACCTCGCGAAGAATACCGGCCTACCCGAGGGCTCGATCTATCTCTGCGGCATCGAGCAGCTCGAGTCCTGGCTGAAGCAATTCCCGGAGGTCGCCAAGCTCGCCAAGCTCGATCCTATCGATTCTCCGCTTATAGTCTCGCCCGACGAGTTGGCCGAAGTCGTCGAGGCATTCGTAGCTCATAGTGCGCTTGTCACCGAGGCGGTTGACGCGCCACCCGAAGCGCGAACGCCCTATGAGGTGAAGAACGTCCTCAACCAGATGACACCGGAATACGCGAAGCTGCAGCGGAGGCTGTATCTGAAGGACACCGCCCAGATCCGCGCCTTCCTCGCCGCGCCGGAAAACCTGCACATCCTCAAGCGGTACGAGGCGGCAGTCGAAGAATTCGAGCTCAAGATTATCGCGAAGCGGAAAGACCATCAGAACTTCGACGCGGTGATGAACTACCTCGTCGATCTGCTGTTCGACCGCGACCCGGTGCTCCGCCAGCACAAGCGGCTGACGCGCGCGGTCGTCTTCTACATGTACTGGAATTGCGACATTGGGCTGGGAGCAGACGATGTTGAGGCCTAGCAAACATGCCCACCCCGATCGGACGGTCGTCAACGTCGCCATGCTTTTGCTCAAACGGCTGAAGGACAAGCGGCTGGCGGACTACAGCTCGCTGCTCGCCTATGCGCGCAAGGCCGTCTCGGGGGGCGACGTGCTGTTCCTGCCCTCGCTCAACTTCCTGTTCCTGCTCGGGCTGGTCATCTACCATCCGAAAACAGACTCGTTCGAATATGTTGGCCTGAATGAAGCCGTCTAAGCTCTACACCGATCAACCGGATCGCTTCGCGGCGATCGAGTTTACGCCCGAGCTCAACGTGGTGCTCGCCGAGATCCGCCTGCCGGAGAACCAAAACCGCGATACGCACAACCTGGGCAAGACGACGCTAGGTCGGCTGCTCGATTTCGGCTACCTCGCTGGCAGGGACCCCAAATTCTTCCTGTACCGGCATGAGGACCGCTTCGCAGATTTCGTGTTCTTCCTCGAGATCGAACTGCTCGACGGCACCTACGTGACCGTGCGTCGCGGTGTCGCCGACCAAAGCCGGATCGCCTTCAAGAAGCACGCCGCTCGCCACCAGGATTTTTCCGACCTCGCCGAGCGCGAGTGGGATCATGTGAATGTGCCATTCGAGCGGGCAAGGGAGCTTCTCGACAGCTATCTGGACTGGCGGGCGCTCAAGCCATGGCGCTACCGCAAAGGCCTCGGCTATTTCCTTCGATCGCAAGAGGATTTCGGCGACGTCTTCCAACTACGACGATTCGCGAACTCGCATGCCGACTGGAAGCCGTTCCTGGCCCACATCCTCGGGTTCGATGCGGCGCTGATCAGCCAACATTACGCCAAAGAGTCAGAACTGATGGACCTGGAAGCGAAGTCCGTCACCATCCGGCAGGAGCTCGGTGGCGGAGATATCGAGGATGCGGGCAAGATCGATGGCATCCTTCTGTTGAAAACGCAGGAGGTCGAGAAGAAGCAGGCGCTGCTCGATGGCTTCGATTTCCGTAGCGAAGACAAATCCGAAACCAAGATGCTCGTCGACAAAGTGGACGAGCGGATCGCCGTGCTGAACGCGCGCCGCTATTCGCTGATGGCCAACCGCAAGAAGATCGTGGCTTCGCTGCAGGACGACCAGATTCTCTTCAACCCCGACGAGGCCGCCGAGTTGTTTGAGGAGGCAGGCGTGCTCTTCGGCGGGCAGATCAAGCGCGACTTCCAGCAGCTGATCGAATTCAACAAGGCGATCACCGAGGAGCGCCAAGGCTATTTGGTCGAGGAGCGCGCCGACATCGACGCCGAGCTGAAGGCGGTGAACGCCGAACTCAACACCGCCGGCAAACGCCGGGCCGAGATGCTTGCCTTCCTGAGCGAGACGGACACCTTCGCCAAATACCGCCGCTTCACCAGCGAGCTGGTTACCTTGCGCGCGGACATCCAGTCGCTCCAGCGTCAACGGGATTTCGTCCACCGCCTGCAGCAGCTGCGCACCGATATTCGTTCGCTGCAGGAGGAAAAGATCCACCTGCAGAGCGCTATCGAGGCCGATGTCGAGACAAAGAGCGCGAGTCCTGACAGCCTGTTCTCAGCGATCCGGCTCTACTTCAACGAGATCGTCGAGGAGGTCATTGATAGTAAGGCCCTGCTCAACGTCTCAGTCAACCGGCTGGGGCATCTCGAGTTCAAGGCCGAACTACTCGACGAGGCTGGAAACGCCACCAGCGCCGATCGCGGCCACAGCTACCGAAAGCTGCTCTGCGTCGCGTTCGATCTGGCGCTAATCCGAGCGCACCTGGGCGAGGCCTTCCCACGCTTCGCCTATCATGACGGAGTGCTGGAATCGCTCGACGACCGCAAGAAGGAGCTGCTGATCTCCGTGCTGCGGCGCTACACCGGGATGGGGATCCAATCGATCGCCACGCTGATCGATTCCGATCTGCCGAAGCGCCCGGCCGACCAGCCATTCTTCGAAAAGGAGGAAATTGTGCTGCTGCTCCATGATGAGGGCGAAAGCGGCCGGCTGTTCAAAATGGCGCCCTGGTAACGGGCGATCACCGTTCGCCTGCTGACGCGAGTTCAGATTGGCAGCCGTGCGCCAAACTTGTTCGCGATCAGTATTTCCAGCCTGAAGACCAACATCAGCTGGATGAACAGCCGGGAGCTGCGCGCCAGATAGGCCGCGTAGCTGATGTTCTCGGCGTCGGCCTGTGCACCCTTGCCGGCGCGATACTCAATCAGGCCCGATGCCCGGTCGAATGTCATGCCACCGTGGTGCGACGCATTGCGCAGCCGATTGTCGAACTCGGCTGCGACCGCCGAAAGCGCCGGATTGTCGCCGAAGGCGCGCGTGCGGCCGGCTTTGTCGGTCGACCGGTACTTCTCGAATGTGATCGATGCCAGTTGGTCGAACGGGCGGTCCTCGATCAAATTGTTAATCGCGGTCAGGATCTCCACGTTGTCGCCAAAGGCTTCGAAAGCATTGCCGTAAAACATTCGCGTCAGGTCGAAGTTCGACGACGCGGCGACGTGGCCGTTGTCAACGGGAATGTCGGAGGCGACGAGCTGATGGACCTGCGAGAATTCGGAAAAGGCCCCGAGATAAGCCTTGCATATCTCGAAGTAGCGGCGGCTATGCGCCGTGCTGAGTTCGGTATCGTAAAACGCGACAAAGCGCCGAAAGTCGGCCTTCTGGACCGCCACGCGAAGCTGCTCAAACAATCCTTCCCAGAGCCGTTCGAAATAAGGACGCGTCAGGTCGCCGATAAACTGGAAAAGCCAGTCCTGGATGGACGTCGGTGTGTCCTCATAGCCGGCGGTGCTGACGAAGGAGTCAATCCGCTTTTGCGCCAGTTCCGCCTTGCCGTTTCGGGATAGGGACCAAGCCGCACGCAACGGCGGCCATTCCTCGGTGACACGAGCGCGCTCCGGCAATTCAGGGCGAGGTGGAAGCTCCCCTGGCAGCCCTACCCTTGCGCGTGCCTCGAGCATGGCGCCCACGAGCTTGCTACCAAGCTCGACGCTAGGAAAGGCATCGGCGCGTCCGATGTCCTCCTTTGTGAATACGAAGCTCGGGTGAAGATTGACGACGGGCCCACTATCATCATGCGTGGCCCTAGTGGCATTCGGACCAAACGTCATGCCAACCTTGTCTTCGAGCGTGATCCCCATTTCCTGCCCGCAATTCCGGCACTCGAAATGGTGCGCCTGGATCGGCTCACCACTCATCCCGATGCGCAGCACGTGGACGGTTCCGCACTCATCGCATGAAGCATATTCTCGAACGATCATGCTTCAGCCGATAAATGGTGCAGACTGCAAGGTCACTAGCTTGATGGAACTGCCTTCACGCGGGTGAACGGACGACCGCAGTTCGGCGAGGCAATTATGGGTTTGGCGTCCGGGATTGGGCGTGAGCGGCCGTTTGCCGACGGTCCGAGCTCGTTGCTGTCGCAGCGGGTCCATGGGCGCAAGAGGCACGAGGTCAGCGTTGTCGTCACACGGCGCTGCTCAGCGCACCAAGCTGAGGCAGGCACCCATTGATGACGCACCGGCGGGAACGGACGCATTGATCGGTACATCGTCCTCGCGCTACTCGCCGGAGGAGTTCGTCGGGCCCATCTTGCCCGCAAGCTCACGATTTCCCGTGCCAACGTCTACGGCTTTGACCAGGAGAGCGGCGATCGGCTTCTCGCGAGTTAGGATCAGGATCGATGACGTGGTATCAATCGCTAATAGTTGCCGTCCTCAGCGGCGTGTCCGCAAGCCTCGCGACTATGTGGCTTTCCTTAAAGCGATTTTACAGGGAGCGGTGGTGGCAAAGACGTTTCGACGGCTGTGCAGCGGTCATAGAGGCGATCCACGATATGCAGCGCCTATCGGAGATACACTGGCGTGAGACCTTCCTAAAATCCAGATATGATGAAGATTGGCGAAAACGGGCTTCAGATCGCGGCGCTGACGCTTCTCGCTTATTGAGACGCTACGCCGACCTTGGCGAACTAGCCTTGCCTCCTGAGGTCGCGAGATTGCTTTCGTCCTACGTCGCAGAGACAGATCGAAGCCGTGAGCAGAGCCATCCGGACTCTTACGAAGAGATGATTGAGGAGGACAAGGATCGCGAGGAACGTCTGCTTCTAGCAATTGTGCCTGCAGCGATGAAGGGGCTGGGCCTTTCACGGTGGCAGCTGTTCGGAGACGAGTGAACGTCACCTTCCCGTTTGCGAAGGTAGCGTCTTGGTATCCTTGGTCACGCCCTTAGCCGGATGGATCTCGTTATGTTCCTGCGCGCCCGCGTCTTAGGGAACCGGTCAGTGGTGAAATCGACGGAGGGACCATAAGCACGTTAGCCAACCTCCTGACGCTAATCACACGAGATAGTCATCAACTGAGAAGGATAAGGGGAGACAAGCTTGCTGAGCTCCTCCCAGGGTGCGGTCAACCAGCGATCGTAATCGTCGTCGTGCAGGATCACCGGCATGGCTTTAGGGTGGATAGGGGCCACGATCGCGTTCGGCTCAGTCGTCAGAAATCCATAGGCGTTGCCGCGCTCAGTTGGCCGCCAGATGCCCGCGAACGCGAAGATCGGGCGGCTCGGCACGTCGAACCAGTGCAGCGGCTTCTTGCCGTCCTCCCCGGGCGCGATCCCGTACTCGGAGAACGACGTGACCGGCACGAGGCAGCGACGCGCCGGCGTGGTCAACATCGATCGCCAGAAGCTCGAATTGAGGTTCCGGACGTTGGTCACGTACTTCGTCAGCTTCACCGCTGGATCGCGTTTGCTGGGCACCTGGGTCGGTACGCCCCACTCCATGCGCTCGAGGCGGCGATCGTCGCCGTCCTTCACGATCACAGCACCGTAGAAGGGCGTCTTGTTGCCCGTCGGGAAGATGTCACCGACGGGGAAAGTTTCATCGGGTTCATAGGGCGGCCGGATGCCGAACGTCGCCATCACCTCGGCCTGCTTGGCCGTGAGCCGATAGATGGGATGATTGCGGTCCACACTCTTCGACGCGCACCGTTGATCTGGGCCGGCATGGGGCCGGCAGACGCGGAGTGGTGCCATGTTGCAGTATGTTGGGCTCGACGTCTCGCTGGCCGAGGTGGCGATCTGTGTGGTCGACGAGGATGGAACGATCGAGTTTGAAGGCACGGCGCCTTCCGAACCCGACGCCATCGCCGACTGGCTGCTCGAACGCGACGTTCATCCTGAGAAGGTCGGCCTGGAGATCGGTGGCTTGGCGCGCTGGCTGTACGCCGAGCTGACCGCCCGTGGGCTGCCCATGATCTGCATCGACCCGCGCCGACTTCGCGCGCTGACCAAGACCATGCCGGTGAAGACCGATCGAAATGACGCGCGTGCCATCGCTCAGGTGATCCGCGTCGGCTGGTATCGCCCGGTCCACATCAAGAGCCCGGTAGATCAGGAGCTGCGGATGCTGCTCGCCAACCGCAAGACCCTTCTGGTCAAGTACGGCGACATCGAGAACGAGGTTCGCGGTACACTCCGCGCCTTCGGGCTGAAGCTGTCAGGGCGGATCGCGTCGCGGCAGTTCGAGCAGCGTGCCATGGAGCTGGTCGAGAACCGACCGAGGCTCGCGGCCATGGTGAGGCCCATGCTCATCGCGCGATCCGCGCTTCGCGAGCAGTCCGCCGTGCTGCACAAGATGCTGCTCGATGCGGTCGCCCGTGACGACACCTGCCGACGCCTCATGACCGTGCCGGGCGTTGGCGCGGTCACGGCTGTCACCTTTCTCGCTGTCATTGACGACCCAAGCCGCTTCCAGCACCCGCGCGACGTAGGTGCTCACCTCGGCATGACGCCGAGGAAGTATGCCAGCGGCGAGACGGATCGGAACGGCTCGATCTCCAAAACAGGCGACGCACTGATGCGCACGACGCTTTACCAGGCGTCGCTGGCGCTGCTTACGCGATCGAAGCGGCGGTCGACGCTGAAGGCGTGGGGCATGGCCGTCGCGAAGCGGCGCGGGCTGCGCAGGGCCATCGTGGCAGTCGCGCGCAAGCTGGCGATCGTCATGCATCGCATTTGGACGGACGGCACTGAGTTCCGGTGGACGCGTGAGGAAGCCGTCGCATGACGGGCTGACCTCCACACCACCTTCACCAGCTCCGCCGCAAGGCGGGGGCAGCCGAGAGAACGAGGTCGAGGCGACTGCGCTGTAATCGGAGTGCCACCAGAGCCCGTCCAAGATAGATAGCAGCCCTCGATCAGCCATCGAACGACCCATAATGAGGCGGCTTCGCGCCGACCTCGAACACAAGCTCGAACCTCGGAATGCCCAACCATCGCGCTGAGATCAGGTCCTCACCTGGTCACGCCGTTGTGCGCGTGCGGTCTAAGATGACAAGGAATGGTGGACTGCGAATAGTCAGCTTTTAGCTGCAAGTCCTTTCCTTGGGACATTCCGTTAACGAGATCAAGCGATCGACAATGATCTCCTGTCCCGACATCCCCATGTGGCCATAGTTTCCGGGGAACATAGTCTTGCGGCCAATAAACTCGATGAGCGCCGTTCTTCCGCCCTGCTGCCATTTGTGACCTAGTTTAGCGCGCTCGACATCAAGCCAGATTGTAGCTGCAATAGCTCGGTCCGCTTCCTTCCTCCATTCGGAGGTTCCTGGGCTACTGCTTGGCCATTCGGGCGCCTCCGTTCCCTCCGGTATGAACTGCTGGCCCTCAAACGCGTCGATCCAAGTGCCACGGTAGCGGCGTGCAGGTTCCATCTTGTAGCATTGATCTGTAGGCAGCGATCCGATCACTCCGGTATCGATATGATACGTGCAGGGTGCTTTCCGTATCAAACGGCCGTCGTGACGGTAACAACCACGGCCCACGTCAGCCTCGGCGCATGCCTTCGTGAGCAGGCGTGCGCGCTGCTGGTCTTCTGCGCGTGCAAACACTTCGGGCTTTGGGAGAGTAAACTGCCCAAGTGCGGGAGGGCTGATCGCCAATGTCGCACAGCCCAAAGCTATACTAAGGCGAGTTCCTAACATGCCCGTCTCCCCCTACTGGGCGCTCTCGTAGACAGGTGCCTGCTCCTGCAGTTTACAGGCATGCTGCCGTTGGCGCCAACGCCCCAAGTGGGCGCCTATCGACAGGCCGCTTTTCGCTTGTGGCGGGGACCGCAATCACACAACCGATTGCACATCCGCGCCTCCTAAAGGCGCCGGCGAGCTAACCCGCCGGCGCGTATGCGTCAGAGCTTGTCCTTCAGGCCCTTCGCGGCCGTGAACGCGACCTTCTTGGACGCCGCGATGGTCATGGTCTCGCCGGTCGCTGGGTTGCGGCCCTCGCGCTCCGGACGATCCTTGACGGTGAACTTGCCGAACCCATTGATCGAGACCTCTTCGCCCTTCGCGGCCGCAGCCGCGATCTGGTCGAACACCGCGGTAATCGTCTTCTTCGCGTCCGCCTCGCTCGTACCCGTCGCAGCCGCGACGCCCTTGGCCAGCTCACCAACGTTCATGGTAATCGTACCTCCCTGAAAAACGAAGCGAACCATACTCATGCCGGATGTTGAGGCAACGATCGTGCTGGACGATGCCAGCACCAACGCGATCCGGCTGATGCTCTCGAAGCTGGAAGAGCACGACGTCGCGGCCATTTTCGAGATGGTCGAGGCACCGGTCCGATCGGCGGCCTACCGAAGAGGCGATGAAGGATCGCAATGTGGATCTATAATCACTAGCTCGATCCAGAGCGGCAGGGGAGGGGGCGCTCGGTCGGACGGAGAGCTATGATGGTAGATCGTAGGAAGCGGCCGCAGGGCGGCGCCGAGGTCCTCGTCTTCCTTGACCATCACCGGCTTGCTCACACCCCAGACCATTATGCCTTCGCCCACGAGTACCTGAGCGGCGAGGACACGCAGCTGCGGGAGCGGATCGACGGCGGTGTCCGCCTGACCGAAGAGCAGGTCCTGCAGCTACGGCCTGCCGCGCCCGCGAACGTTCTCTGGATATACAACAAAGAGGAAAAAAGAGGGCGGGCTTAGGCCCGCCCCAAAGCAGTCTACGTTATAGCTAGATCTAAGCGCGGCGGTTTACGCACCTATGTTGAACGAGTGGGGTTGTCAGATGAACGGCTGGATATCCCAACCGCTGGGAACGGAGAAGGAAAAGCTGTCATCCACTTGAAATGAGACCTGATCGGACCTCCAAAGTTCATAGCTTCCGCCGCCAGATTGAACGATGATATCCGCTAAGCGATCTCCATCGTAATAGCCGACCTGAGCGACGCGGCCACCTTCTACTGCCTTGGAGAAGGATTGATCAACGACGAACCCACTAGCTTGAGATCGCGCGACGGTTATTGAGCCGCCAGCCTCAAGAAGCAGATCATCCTTCCTGTCACCGTCGAAATCGCCTACTCCAAGGACCTTGCTGCTGAAAGAAAGGTCTGTGACAATCGCGCCTTGCTTATAACTTACATCGTTTCCCGAAAACCAAACCTGGATGCCACCAAGTGAGTTCTGCCAAACAATGTCCGCCCTATCGTCGGAATTGAAGTCGCCTTCAGCGGCAAACCTCCACTCAGGAGCAACAAGAGCTTGATTGCTATCATCAGGCGTAAAGCTTTTTCCGTTGCCGAGCCATGAGGCAAATCGCCCGTCTTGGTTCCGCCAAGCGAGATCCGAGAGGCCGTCACCATTAAAATCCGCCGAGCCAATCAAGTTCCAATCTAAGGATACATTGGCATAAAAGTTACTGTCGTTCGAGCTAAAGCCTATTCCGGTGGACAGCCAGTTTGCTGTGTGTCCCTCCGTTGAGCGCCAAAGAATGTCGCCTTTACCATCGCCATTGAAGTCGGCAACGTCTATAACCTGCCAGCTAGAAACAACATTAGTATAAAAAGCCGCATCATTGATCACGTAGCCGCTTCCGCTCGACGTCCATTTCGTAACGTCGCCAGCGAAGTTTCTCCAAAGAATATCGCTTTTGCCGTCGCCATCAAAGTCGTTCGAGGGATTTTGAGGGCGCGACAAGGCTAGGAGATCGGTACCTGCCCAGATTGTTCCATCGGCGAAGCGCACCTGCTCAATGGCGAAGGTGGGTTCGCTGAGCATGTTCGTGATGGTGATCTGGTCCGTGGTGCCGCGGATGCGCAGCGCGAGGTCACTGGCCGACAGCTGCACGACCTCGATGTCGTCGGGGCTGATGCCCTCGCCGAACTCGATGCGGTCGTTGCCGCCATGGATCAGATCCTGGAACTGGTTTCGACCGCCATAATCCTCGAGGCGGTCCTGTCCGTCGCCGCGGGCAAAGCGGTAGACATCGTCACCAGCGCCACCACCAAGGATGTCGTTGCCCGTCCCGCCGGTCAGGATATCTGCTCCAGGGTTGGCATATAGCGTATCATCGCCGGTCCCGCCGGAGAGGATATCCGCGTCGCCGCTGCCGAACATCGTGTCGTTGCCCGCTCCGCCGTCGATGTTCGAGGCGGTATAGCCGGAGTAGACCAGGTCGTTGTCACCGGTCGTCGTCTGTGAGCGCACGACAACATCACGGTAGCTCCACGTGGTTCCATCGGCGAAGCGCACCTGCTCAATGGCGAAGGTGGGTTCGCTGAGCATGTTCGTGATGGTGATCTGGTCCGTGGTGCCGCGGATGCGCAGCGCGAGGTCACTGGCCGACAGCTGCACGACCTCGATGTCGTCGGGGCTGATGCCCTCGCCGAACTCGATGCGGTCGTTGCCGCCATGGATCAGATCCTGGAACTGGTTTCGACCGCCATAATCCTCGAGGCGGTCCTGTCCGTCGCCGCGGGCAAAGCGGTAGACATCGTCACCAGCGCCGCCACCAAGGATGTCGTTGCCGCGGCCGCCTGTCACGACATCATTACCGCCTCGGGCGTCAATTATGTCAGGAGTGTCAGCGGCGATCAGCACGTCCGAATAATGACTACCCCATACGTTCCCACCCAGGTGGGCCTCAGCCTCGGCCGCCGCAGACAGGATTTGAGCCAAGGATGATTTAGTTCCATTGGCAAAAAGAAACTCCGAAATCATCATTGACCTGTCATCGAAGGCCGCCTTTGTTTTGATAGAACCAGATTTACCCAAAACGTAGATAGTTAGGTCTCTACCCGAACTTCTATCAATGCTAAAATGCAAGTCATCCCTGCGAACGTCATCTGAAAACCGGAGTTGGTTGTATCCGCTGCCTTGACCGAGCAGCTCGTCGGTCCCCTCGCTATGAGACCAGAAGTAAAGATCATTTCCGTCGGACTCGACGAAAACATCAGTGCCTTCGTTTCCAGAGAGGATATCGTCACCTAGACCTCCATCGATGATGTCGTCTCCGGCTCCGCCCTCTACGAAGTCATCTCCGCCACCGGCGACGATATGGTCATTGCCACCCAAGCCCGAGATTGCCTGCCCGCCATTCCAGCCTACTACCCGATCATCATCCGAAGTTGCTTCGCTCGCCAGGGCGAGCGTTCGGATGTCCTTACTGATTAAAACTGTCCCATCCGCAAACGAAATCTTCTCAACCACCGGATGTCCGGCGCTATCAAATGCATTAGCTATAAGTACGGAGCCATACTTGCCCGCTAGTAACAAAGTGTTTTCAGTTCTAATGTACTTAATTGCGATTTCGGAGAAACTGGTGTCCCAAAAGGCAAGTTCGTCTGAACCGCCGTTATCCACTAAGATGGAATTACCGTTGAGCTTGTCGACCACAATTATTGAATCGGAGCTGTTAGCTAAGATTCGATCCGAGCCCCCGCCTGTTACCACCATTGCCGACCCCGAGAGCGACAGCGCATCGTCAGCCGCGGTGCCATTAAGCGCATGCCTCATGGTGTCGATTGAAAACGCCTTGTTGCCCGTAGCGATACGGAAGGCTTGCCGAAGCATCGACTCGCGATCCGGATCAGGGGACATCTGGTCCGATAATTGCCACAGCCAAACATCATTGTCGTACTGCGCTTGTAGTCTCTCCCACGAAAGCTCAATAGGTGTTGACCGGAGGTCACCGAGTTTTTCGGCTAGCAACGTCGAGAGGTCACCTGAGTATGCGCCGTCAAGTACGTTGTAGCTTACCTTGGACAGGCCCTTTGCAAGCGGTCCGATCGCGTCGATAGCATCCGCGAAATCGTCCGCATGTTTAGTCGCGATACCAGCGATCTCCTGCTCGGTCGCGCTGGATACGTTCGGACCAAAGGTGGCAATCAAATCTTGGGCGATTGTCACCGCGGTAGCTCGCGCTGGCGCGATGCCAACTTGCATTAAGAATTGCATTGCAAGCTTTGCAACAAACAAGTCGCAAAGATAAAGAAAGTTTGGCTCTGTAAGGTCGGCGCGAGTCAGCTCCTCTCCAATAAAGCGCTCTACCGTGTTGACCATCAACGCAGCGTCATCTTCGCCTTGAGCGCCAGCCCACCCGGCCAAGAAGAGCGCGAACGGAGACAAGACGAACGGTGCGTGTGGATCGCTAGAACGGCCTCCAGCGACAAGCTCGGTTAGCGTCTCGGCGCGGCCGAACTGTGCAGCAGCCGCTTTCAGAGCACTCAAATTGGATTCGCTCCGTGCTGCCCATTCCCACAAGGATGGAACCCGACCCGACCCGGGAAGGTCTGGAAGCGCCAGCATCTCGTTCGACACAATTGTTCCGGGTGGCAAAGGAGAACCGACCGTTGCGTCTGTCGCTAAGGCCACGCTATAGGCGTCGCTAACCCGGCCAGTGTTGAATAAAATCTCGCCCTTGTTTATAACAAGGCTGTCACCGACAGAAGCATTAACAGGAGACACAGCTACGCTAACAGATCTAACGCCGACTTTCTCTAGAGAAAGCAACTCGCTGTCGGCGGCAACGCCATCTGCGTTCGCATCAATCCAGACACGAAGATCAGAGAATACCTGATCATTTGAGTCGATTTTGCCGTCGCCATTTTGATCAAATGTGGACAAGCTCGCGAAAGCATCTGAAGGGCCTGCGCCAAAGAGGTCGACCGCGCTTGCGATCACGCCATCCTTATCGAGATCCGCAACTAAGATACCGTCGGATGGTTCAAACCAGCTTACCTTCTCACGGACGCCATCGTTCCCGAAGTCATAATAGGCATTAGAAAAGTTAAGTGATGTCAGATTTGCGCCGTTCCCGTTTAGATCTATAACAATCGGGTCGCGCAACCTAGCAAAGTACTTTCTTAGGTCACCCAAGTCCAGTCGTCCCCCAAACCGGATTCCCGATGAGAGGTTGTCCTGTCCTAACGGAAAGTTTAAATCCAGATCGGCCTGTCCAACGGGACCATGAGAAGAGTGCCATCCGCCTCCGATGAAAGCCTTGCCCTTGCCGACATTGTATGGTGTTTTGACGTTGAGGCCTACGCCGCCCAGCATGTTCCAATTGCCTTTGAGATCCTGACCGTACCTCAAGGTGAAACCATCAATTGATACAGAGGCTCCTACGCCGCCGCTTAGGTCGCCGCTGGGATTATTTTCATTGAACCCAATGCTAAACGAGAAGAGGCCGATACCAATCTCGTACTTGCGGCTGCTGAAGTTCTCTCTCAATCCCCAGTAAGTAGTCATATCTTTTCCCCCGTTAGGCCAATACAACGCTTTAGCATGTTCGTGTTTGTAGCTGCAGGTAGCTCCAGCTGATCCGCTGTGATTCCTTCGGAAGCGGAGGTTAATCCAGCACTAAAAATGCAATCTAAGACGTCGTTTGATCGAGCCTTAAATCGAACACCTTTGATATCACTTCGATATGCGTATCGGATGACCGAGCCTGTCTTAACCAGAATACGGGTATTGGTAACTATGTACTCGGAGCGTGCTATTGTTTTCAAGCGCCATAGGAGAGAGTACAATGTAATAGAGGCAAGGAGAGCAAAGAAGGCGTAAAATCCAGAGCCTGGAGTGGAGCCTGAGTATAGCGAGGTAAGCACACCTAAAACTAAAAACAGTGCTACAGGAGTGATCGATTGGATAAGACAGTACTTGGTGTATTCGTGCCTGTCCGGATGGCATCGCCACTCTATAGACTCATCACTGTGAAGGAATGAGTCATGGGGAGCGCCTAACCGTTCCGTCTGTATCTTCGACATGATGGCCTGCTAACTCTTGCTTAATAATAATTAACAATATTCTCATTCATGGCTGTTTTTAGGGTGGCGTAAGCGTTCCTCGTGCCAGCAATCAAGATGCATCTGCACTCGCTGTAGCTTTTTGTTTCCTGTGTTGTAGATTTGCAAGGTGGCTGGTCGTGTGGAGAAGCCGCCAATGGTCAGGATCCATCGACGTGATGCGAGAGTCGTGGGTTGCCGAGAGGCATCTGCTTGGTTAACTGCGGGAACCCCTGCTAGATCACTTAGCGATTAGGTATCCCGCATCCCTTTGACGGATAAGGCGTAACGATGTCGTGCTGGATGGCGGCATCATCGCAGCCCTCCGACACATGCTCTCGAAGCTCGCCAACGAGGACATCGCGTATGTGCTTGAAATCGCCGCAGGGTAGGGATCGATCAGCTCTCTCGCGATTGAGCGGGTGAGGCTGCGCAATACGCCGATCGGGATCGTTAATGCCGCTGAGCCTCTCGCCCTCGTCGCGGCGCGGTTGCGATAAGCCGAACTTTGCCGGCTTGACCGACACGACCTTCTGGCCGACCACCGTGCTGAGCTTGCCCGTAACAGTCGACTTCAGGTGCTTGGCGTCGATCTCCATGCCCTCGAGCGTGAAGAACTGGCTCATGCTGGAGCCGCGCTGCTCACTGACGATCTTGAGGAGGTCGGCCTTGATGGCGCCCTGCGCCTTGGGAGAGACGATCGCGAGGACCGACTTCATCCAATAATCGAGGCTGCCCGGCGACCGGTTGAGCGTCAGCACCGCGGTGTCGCGGGTGACCAGCTCGAGATACTCGCGCGACACGCCCGAGCTGGAGACCGTCACCGGCGATCCGAGGACCGGCTGCAGGACAATCTCGCGACTGCGCGTCGCCGACATGAGTAGCAGAAGCGCGACGGCGCCGGCCAGCACGAGGGCGGTCATGCCGAGGAGATTGCGCTGGCGAAGGACGCGCTGGCTCTGCGCGTGCTGGTAGGAGAAATCCATGTCAGCCCACCATCAGTCGGAGGTAGGAAGGTGGCGTGGCCTTGAGCGACGGGAACCCGCCGGGCAGGTGCCAGTACGCCAGGTGGATCAGCCACGAAGTCGCCCGTCCCGCCTTTGCACGGCGCAGTGCCCACCATCCCAAGATGGCCAAGCCAATCCCGATGACGATGTGTTGGGACAGGATCCCCCAGGTGAAGGGGATGACCATCGCGAGGAACTCGTCCAGCGTCCAAAAGCCGATGAGCTCAGGATCGTCGAGGTGCGATGGGATCACGTACTTGTCGGCTGACATCACGCCACCTTCAGTGACGGCGCCGGCGGAGCTGCTATCTCCGCCGGCCCCGGGTCGAGTCAGATTGTGGCGGTGACGGTCGAGGTGACGATCGGAACGCCAGTGCCGGCGCCGACGCCCACGCCGACCGGGATTGCGACCTGGCCGAGCGAGAAGCGGCCCGAGGCGAGGCCGACGACACCACCGGCCAGCGACAGGACGGTGATGATCTTGCCGCCCGAACCCTCGAGAAAGCCGGTGAAGGCATCCAGCGCGGTGTTGAACGTGCCGTCGGCACCGGCGAAGGCCGGCGAGGCCATCACGGCCGCCGCGGCCGCGACGCCGAGAGTGGCCAGCGCGGCCGTCTCGGCGCGACGTCCCATCTTGAGAAGGGTCTTCATAACAGAGTCTCCTTTGACTGAGCGCATTTCAGCGCGCCCAAAGGAAGGCTGGCTTGGCGTTAGGCAGGCTCGCAACAACGAACGCCGCGGAACCCTGTCGTGGCCGGTTTATTGAACTGCTCGGCTCAAATTTCCTCCTTCGCTTTGAGGCGCTGACCCATATCTGGGTCAGGATAGCCCGGATGTGGGTCAGCGTGGCTCACATGTGGGCCAAATTGGCTCGGATCTGAGCCACGCCCATCGGGACGCGATTAAGGGTGGAATCAGCTCGTTGCCTCACGTGAAATCGACAGGAGACATGCGTGGGAGGCTGCGCAACGCCGTTGATGAGCGTAGGGGGTACTTTCAGGGGGCCAGCTCGGGATCGGAACCTGAGCAGCTTGGGAAAAGGGATGAGGCGCGAAGATGTCGGCCGGGGAAAGAGAGTGCAAATTCAAGGTTTCCGACTACTACTTCCGGCTGACGACCGAAGGTGTGCGCCTTTTCTCTAACAAAACCTGCGTTCATCAAACCTTTAGGCAGGTAGTGGACGAGCGTGCCGAGTGCGCCAAGTCATTGCCGGATTTTTACACGGCTGAAGATATGAAAGAGCACTTGGCCATCATACCATCCGAGGGAAACATCGAGTTCGAGTTCACTATCTTTGAGACCAGTGCTGCCTCGATTGAATCGGCAGCTGAAATCCTTAAGGAAGCTCTTGGTGCTTCAGTGGCCTTCAGTGATACCGTATCCTTACTCCTGTACGACCTGGTTGTGGAGGAAAACAAGACAGAGGTGCTCACAAAACTCGGCCTTACCGCCGAAGCCGCTTCGCGATACAAGAAATCGCTCAAGAGAACCAAAACGAATGTTTTTCCGATCCGGTAGCTAAGAGCGCTAAGCGCCTGAATAGGTTAAAATGACGTTTGCGGCAGGTTTGCAAACCCGGCTGATGTGGTTATCCCTGTACGCGGTCATCCGGGAGGGATAGGCAAATGGAGGTACTTCAGCACGAAGTCGACCCGCCGTCGAGTAGACCCTACACGATCGCGGACTTCATTGTCTCGAAAATGAACACTATTGGCGTCAGTCAACGAAGTTTGGCAGCGCGCACCGGGTACAGCCGCAGCCGTATTAACCGCATTTTGAGGGAAGGGGATCGGCTCCCAATCACTATGGTCGAGGCTCAAGCGATCCTCGCCTCGCTCGGCGTCGGCGAGCTTGAAGCTGCGCTTGCACAGGAAGTGATCCGGGACAAGGCTCCGGTCACAAGCCGAGAAATGGAGGTAGTCGTAAGCCTCATCGCCGTTGTATTCGGCGGCCTCGCGACGAAAATAGCCTCGCTTGTGGACGTCGTCGAAGGGCTGGAGTTTGGTGATATTCGCCGCGAGCATGGCTTGAAGGTGCAGAAGGCCATCTTCGAGATGCTGAAGGACCTCTACACTGACCTCATGCAGCGCAAAGACGACCGCATTGATCATACCAGATACTAGTCCAACATCTTAAGTTGGCCAGAGAATGCCGCGCTAGCAGAGTTTCTTTTCTGAACTCATCGGCACGATAATAGCGGGTCGAGGGGTACGCTGCTCGCCTTATTGAGGCCAGCGCAGACCGTACATGCGAAAAGCACCGGCGCATAGCGATTGGCCGTCTCTCGTGTTGGAGCCAAACCGGTTTCCTCCGCTGGTTAGGATATCCGGCGCAGCGTCCCAGAACCGGCGTGATTAGGTGACCTACGCGGAGTTCGATAGATCGGGTTCCTCAGAACGCGGCGGCGTTCAGCAAGGCGAGTCCCGGGAGCGTAGCCAACAGAGTTCCCAAAAGCACGACGAGCACTCGCATCCCAGCTGTCGACGCCGAGCAGGGTTCCCAAAAGCACGAGGCCGAATCGAAGCGCCATGCGACTCGGTGCGGGGCACAGTTCCTAAAGGCACGAGTCGGCGACTGGACTGGGTTCCCAAAAGCACGTGTGCCCGTCGAGACGCGGTTCCTGAAAGCACGAGCCGCTCCCGGACAGGGTTCTCAAAAGCACGAACAAAAGTAGCACACGGTTCCTAAAAGCACGAAACTCGCTTGGCGACGGCCAAGTGCGCTGCCGCTAACTTCGACTTCCGCGAGATTTCCCGCGATCAGCACCTCGCTGCCGTCCGCTTGGCCGGTAAAACCGAAGATAAAGAGGAGACCCGTGCAAACAAGAAAGGCCCGACACTAGGCGGGCTTTCCGAGAAGTCGCTAGGAGGCGTGTGGCAACTCTTCCTTAGCCGGCTGCTCCCGACATCGCAACGCCACCGCGCGCCGGTTCGCGCCACCGCTTTGCTTGTCCGCACGGGCTCCCGTCAGGGAGAACCGAATGACCGCTTGCGCCCAACGCCCAGGGGCGGGCCTGCGCCGCTTCGATCAGCACAACGCCGCCGCGTTGGCCGTTGCTGACCAATTTTCTGGCCTAGAAAAGGACACCACGCCGGCGCACGTCCTTTCTGCGATGAAACGGGCCGCCGTCTATCTTGGCTTCCCAAATCGCGTTGTTCAGGTAATCGACCTGATGTTCAGCTGGTCGATGCCTCAGGACTGGCGTGCCGGGCACATTCCAACCGTCTGGCCGCGCAACGATAAGCTGTCACACTTGCTCGGCATCTCAGTTCGCCAGGTCCAAAAAATCCTCAACAAGGCGCAAGAGCTCGGTCTCGTCACCTTTCGAGACAGCCCCAACGGCAACCGCGGCGGTCACCGCGACCGGAATGGTAACATCGTCTGGGCTTACGGCATCATCCTCAGCCCGTTGGGAGCCCGGTATCGCGAGTTTCTCGAAGTCGCCGCCCGAGGCGCTGCCGAGGACAAGCGCATTGACGAGCTCGCCCGACGCCTAGCTTCGGCCCGACGCGGCATTCGTTCGATAGCGCAGACCGCGCTCGACGTGGCGTATCGCGGCTTCAGACCGGAGGACGAGATCGCGCTGGCACGCATGGCGGCCGAACGGATCAGAGGCAGCCGTGACATTCCGATGATCGAAGCTTGCGTCCAGCAGCTTGAGGAACGTCGGCGTGCTCTCGAGACTGCTCTCCACGAGGCTCTAGCCGGACAAACGACGTCTCCGAATCCGGATAAAAATTCATGGCCGGATGATCCGGATGACACCCTTTCTACAACTACAACCCAACTCCAATCTGCTATCGCAGACCACAGTAACGGCTTAGCGATGAAGAGTAGTGAAGATTACGACGTCCGCCTCGCCCAGCCTCAGACCGAAGTGGAAAGCGACCTCGAGAAACACGGTGTCGATCCGATCTTCATCCGGGAGGCGGCGCCCGAGCTACTCCAATCGCTCGATTACGCGCCGGCGACGTGGGGCAACGTGATCGCGCTGGCCGAGCGTCTAAGCGGTCAGCACCGGATCGCCTCATCGGCATGGCGTGACGCCTGCCGCGTGATGGGGCAGCGCGGCGCAGCGGCCGCGGTGATCGCGACCGTCGAAAAGTACCGGTCCGGGGAGGTGTTGCAACCCGGCGCGTACCTGCGCGGCATGACCAAGAAGGCGACGAACGCCGAACTCCGGCTAGGGAAGACCATGTTCGGCCTGAAAGACCGAACACGAAGCGACGGTATGCGCTCGCTTGCCGCCGGCGCTCCCGAAGGAAGCATCGGACTGATCGCGAATCGGTTGCTCCGCCGCGCGACGGAAGCTCGCCGACCGGATTCGTCGCGGTAACGTGAACACAGTCCGGGACGGCCGCGATAGGGTTCCTAAAAGCACGAGCCACCAGCAGTTCTCGAGCGTCTGGGAGCGCTGCAGCCCTCGCGATATTGCCGTTCCTCACGGAAAACGGCCAAATTCCCTCGTGCTTTTGGGAACCGTGTCTGCCCGCCGAGGAGACGGCCCCCCGACACGCCGCGGCCAATCACCGGACGCCTAAAACGATCGGCCGATCCGCAGGTCGCGCGGGGAGGCATCGTTGTTGGAGAAGCGGCCGATTTCCACGGGTTAGGGCCCGATGTGTGGTACGGTTCCTAAAAGCACGAGCCTGCGTTAGAAATGCGCATTTAAGGCTCCTTACGCTGGAGAACCCGTCGATTTCGCCCCGCAAGGGCTCGAATCTTCGTGCTTTTAGGAACCCTGTGGCCTCGACCCTCCCCTCAGGCGCAGCTTCGGGCTATAACCACGACCGTCGACATGCGAGGAATGCTATGGGCGCGCTCACCACAGCCGATAATGCACAACTCAACCTGCTCGACCTAGACAGCCCGCTTCAGGGCAAGGTCCGGGGCGAGCGAAGCATCATGGATTATCCGCTCTTCTCGCTTGCGAAGAAGCCGCAGACCGAGCCGCAGGTTCACGAGATCGAGGGTATAAGCATCGAAATTCGGCCTAGCGGTGGCGGTATCGCGACCATGTACGACAAAGAGATTGTTCTTTACGCGATCTCGCACATCAACGCTCGCCATCGGCGCGGCGAGCGGGTCGACAACGCGGTCGTCTTTGCGGCGCACGACTTTTTCCGAGCAACCGGAGTGTCGCGTCCCTCAAAGCGGGATTATGACCGCTTTCAAGAGGCACTGGGTCGACTGCAAGGCACCCAGATCAAGACGAACATTCGAACTGGCAATGCTGGCAGTAAGGGCTGGTTTTCCTGGTTCTCGGAAGCGGTTTCGACGACCCGTCGGATGCCCGACGGCTCGGACCAACTGGAGTTCGTTAAAGTCATCCTCTGCGAGTGGCTTTATCGCGCGATCACGAGAGACCGCGAGATTTATCAGTACCACGACGACTATTTCCGCCTGAGCCTCTATGAACGCCGGCTCTATGAGCTTGCACACTGCTACGCCCGAGAGGACGAGCATGAAATGCCTATCGAGCGTTTCGCTCAGAAGATTGGATCCAGCGCGACAATCAAGAAGCTGAAGAACACCTTAAAGGAGATTGAGGCTGAGGATCGCATCCCTGAGTATCGTGTTGAGCTCCGTGACATCATCGAGGACGAGCCCGCGATCGATAGCCTTGGCCGAAAGCGAAAGAAGGTCCGTAGCGTTGTTGTGATGCGGCCTCGTAAAGGCGACAGCACGCGTATGCTCGCAGCGTAAGTTGGGAAACTCAGAATTGTGAAACCGAGATCGATCGGCGAGGTGACTGCGAGAGGGGTGAGCGGAGCACAGGGGATCCCGGCGAGGCGGTCAGCCGCGACCAGTTGGCAATGATCTCGGTGACATAGGCCTGGGTTTCTGAAACCCGGGGCACCAGGCCGTCACGTACGCGACCAGGACCGGCATTGTAGGCGGCGAGGGCTAGTTGGACCCGGCCGAACTTGTCGAGTTGCTGCCGCAAATAGCGGGCCCCGCCGCGCATGTTCTGGTACGGATCAAGGCGATCTACCCCGAGGCCAGCCGCTGTACCGGGCATCAACTGCGCGAAGCCGAACGCGTTTTTCGGTGAGACGGCGAGCGGATTGTAACGGCTCTCCCGAATGATCATCGCATCGAACAAGCCCGTCGGGATACCATGCTCGCACGCGATCGAGCTCATCATGCCGTAATAGGCCGCGCGTCGACCTTCGGCCTCTCGAGACAGGAATCCCGACGGTCGGTAAGCCAGTGGCGCGCAACCTGGAACGAAGGCGGGTGCGGCGACCGTCTGGATGTTCGCTCGCATCCAGCCAGGCACTGTAATCGAGGATGAGGTAGGGATGGCAGCAAACGTGGCCTGAGACACAGGAGCGGCTTCTACGAGACCCGCCAGCTCGCGCTTCATACGAAACTCGACGTACCGTCGACTGAGATCGTGGACGGCGAACTCGGCAGGAAGGGCCGCATCTACCCCGGCGTCCGACGATGGAGCGGCGACGCCGTCGCTCTCGACAGTCGGTAAAGCAGTCATCGAAATCAACTCGACACGTCTGGACGACTGCTGCTTCCGGTTCGCTGCCTGCGCCGTGCCGGTCAGCACCACACCTATTAGGGCCGCTCGAACGATCGTTCGCCGCACAATATCCTCCTGAAATCGTCGCTTCAAAGGAGTGGGCAGAAGCTGTTCGAGCTTGTCAAGACGGCCAACGGAGCCGAAACTGCCCTCTAAACCGTGCCGGAAGGTCTCTTCGAGCATGTGGTTGATCCATCGCGATACTGACGGACAGGGCCCAAATCGCATCCCACTTCCGCCTCAACTCCGCGAGGCGCTGCTGCGATGGTACGTGGGAGAGGGCTCGTTCCACGATGAGCAGGCCGGTATCACGCTGGTCCAGAACGCACGCATCGGCCATCGCTGGATTGCTTGCAGCTGCCTCGGCGCAGACAAGCGCCCGCCGATCCTCACTCCCGCGTTCCTGTCGGAGGCCGAAACCTACTATCTGCGGCGCCTGACGAGCGAGAAGCGGCCGGAACATCGTCCGGAGTGCCCCTTTTTCCGCGACCAGGTGACCAACCGCATCAGCGAGGTGCGCTCCCACAACACGCCAAAGGATCCACCGGCGGGATTCTTTGAGGTGCTGCGGCCAGCACCGGAGAAGCTCGCCCAGCGTCCCGAGGAAGACAGCAACGACGACCGGACACGCAACGCCTCGACCCCGCGGCTTGCTCGTCTCCTCTGGCGGCTGATGGACACCGCCGGCTCGAACAGCGTGCCTCCGCTAGGCGCCGGCCCTGACTGGTCGATCAAGGAAGGGTTCGCCGCCATCATGCGGGCGGCGGGAAAGATCGAGATTGCGCCCGGGATCGAGCTGGCACGCGCGCTATGGACCCACGCCCGCCCGCTCGAGGCAAATGTCGTTTATGCGACGCTGCGTAGCCTGGCGCCGAATTGGCCTAAGGCGCACGCGCCGCAGGGTTTCGTGCTCCTCTACGCGCCAGCCGTCCAAGGTCACGAGATCCACGTCCCAGACGGATTGCCAGTCCACATTGCGAACCGCGTCCAGTCGCCCTTGATCCGCGGCAACCGCATCAGCGGGCCTTTCCTCGTCCTGGTTGTCGCCGGCGAATACCCGGAGGCGCATGGTTACGCACCGCTCCGCGCCTATGCGCAGCCGATCTACAGCGGGCGCCTGTTCGTACCGGTCGAGTCCGACTTCGAGCGGAAGGTGCTGAAGCGGATCCTCGAGACGCAGCGGATGCTCCGCCGCAACGGCATCGACCTCGCGATCGGCAAGCCGCTTTTCGACACGATGACGCCGGACGGCCCGTGTCGGCCTGACTTCGTGCTTGAAGGGCGATCGCGGATGACGGGCGAGTTGCGCACGATCGTGGTGGAGGCAATGGGCTTCGACACCGATGAGTATCACGCCGCGAAGGCAATCACGCATCCGCGGATGCGCCACATGGGCGAGCTGCTAAGCCTCACTCCCGCTGACATTGAGGATGACGCAGCGCCGGCCCGGATTGCCGCGGTACTCGCGCTTTAGCGGATCAGGACCAACTCATGGTCGCGGCGAAGGAACCGACGATCCCGAGTGTCACTGGCGTCGATAACAGATACAGCTTCTGCCATCGCCACCAAGCCTTCGGAAGAAGAAGGGCGGCGCCACGAACAGTACGGGCATCCTGCCAGACCTTGTCGTTCCAGAGCCCCTGCAAGGTCACTGTGACCGACAGCACCATCGCGATGGCGCAGCAGATGCCGGCCGCCAGGTAGATTGCGATCCAATTGGCAATCTCGTCGGCCGAAAACTGCGACATCCACACCTCTTTTGAAAGCGCGCGTCGACAAACAGGCGCCGGTCGATTTTAGTTCCAAGGCAGCTTACGAGCACAGGCTTTAGCACCCGGTAAACGGACCGGCACTAAGTAACCCCCAATCCTACAGGGGTAGAAGTGGAGCGAAGAGGGAGGGGAGGAGCGGGCTGCTCGGGTGGCCTTGCTCTCCCTTCAATACGGGCTGCGTCACCGCCGCCCAGGCACGGGGTCTCTCCACCATGCAACGTATCGTGCTTGTCATCCGCGACCGTGGCCGAAAGAACATCGTCGCCTTCCATCCGACCGAACAGGCCGCACGTGAGGCGCTCGCGGACTACGTCCGTGAGCAAACACCCGAGGCATCGAACAGCGACAACGACGCTGAGCTGATCGCAGCCTATTTCGCTGACGAGTCCGTCGCCGCCTATACCATCGCCGGCGTTTCCGCCGCGAAGCGCTGATGGAGGCAAGCCATGGCCATCATTGCCAACCGTCCGTCGCAGAAGCTGGTGGATCTCGTCGGGGCGCTCGGAGGATCCTGGCACGGTAACGTGGCAACGTGCCGTTGCCCTGCGCACGCAGATGGAACACCCAGCCTCTCGCTCCGGCAGGGCGATCGCGGGCTGCTCGTCACCTGCTTCGCCGGTTGCGACCCGATCGATGTGCTGCGTGAGCTCGACCGCATCCCGCTTGGTCGGCGCTATGTGGCCCCGGAACCGGCCCGGGCGACGGGTACTGCGAACATCGACAGGCTCTGGAACGAGGCTCGGCCTGTGCCAGGGACCTGCGCGGAGCTTATCTTGCCTCGCGCTTCCTTCTGCCGCTGCCGACCGACGTCCGCTTCCATCCGCGATGCCCGCTCGGCCCCAAGCCCCGGACCGTGTTCAAGCCCGCCCTCCCTGTGGCGGTTCGTGAAGCGCAGCGCCTAGTCGCGTTTCAGCGGATCTTCCTTGATCCCGCCACTGCGGCCTACACCGAAAAGGCGACGCTTGGGACGCTCGGCACCGGCGCATGGCGCGGGGGTGGTCTGGGTCCCACTATCGGGCTTGCTGAAGGTTTCGAGACCGCCCGCGCCTGGTCGCTGCTGCGCGGGCTGCCGTGTTGGGCGTCGCTCGGCTCGCGCCGCCTAGACGTACTGACGATCCCGTCCACGGTGACGAAGCTGATCCTCGCAGGCGACAACGACCTGGCCGGACGGCGCGCGGTCGCGCGTAGCGCACCCCGTTATGTGACTGACGAGCGCGTCATCGAAGCAGACTTTCCTCCCGCGCCGTTCAACGATTGGGCCGAGGCGCTCGAGGCGGGAGAAAGGGGAGGGGGAGGAGGGCGGTGAGCTGCCGGATGGCAGCCTGACCGAGGGAGCCTTCCATGTCCGACCTTCTCGATCTGCCGCCGGTGAGCGATCGCCCGGCCGCGCTGACGATCGCCGAGCTGCTCGCCGGCGAAATGCCGATTACGCGGCGAGACCTTAACACCGCCATGACCGCGGCCCTCGGGGGGAGCGACGCGGACGGCCGCTGGACCCAGCGCGCCAGCTTCGAGATGCTCGAGCATGCGCTCGCGCTGCACGTTGCGCGCCAGCCATACCCGCTCGCGACCCTCGCCGGCGTGCCGCATGCCGCAGCTCTGATGGAGCGGCTGCCGACGCAGACGGTCCGTAGCGAAGAGCAGATCGAGCTTCAGCAATTCTCGACTCCGATCGATATCGGCGCGCTCGCGGCAGTGATGGCGTCGATAGGGCCGGACGACATCGTGCTCGAGCCGAGCGCGGGTAACGGGCTGCTTGCGGTGCAGGTGCCGTCTCACGCCGGGCTGCAGCTCAACGAGATCGATCCCAAGCGCCGCGAGCGGCTGGCGCACGTTTTTCCGCAAGCCATCATCACCGGCCACGACGGCGCTGCCCTCGTCAGTCTGCACGCTGCGCTGGAGCGCCCAACCGTCGTGCTGATGAACCCTCCATTCTCGCGCAGCGTCGGCCGCGGCGCTGACAACCTGGCCGCGTTGCGGCATCTGCAGGCCGCCATCCGCCGGGTCGCGAAGGGCGGCCGCGTTGTGGCGATCATGCCGGATTGGTTCGCACCGAGCGCTCAGCTCAAGGCTGCCTATGAGGCGGTGCTGACAGGCTGCACGGTGCGTACCTCGCTGCGGCTCGAGAGCTGCTATCGCAAGCACGGCACCAATATCGCGGTCAGGCTCTACGTCATCGACAAGGTCGCGGGCGGTACGTCGCACACGGTAATCCAGCGACGCGCCGTTCTGGACTTTCTCGACGCGATCACCGTGCCGGCCCGAGCCGAGCTCGTGATCGATACGCCCGTGGCGAGGCCGGCGCCGACCGTCGTCACCCTGTTCGGCTCCGCACGCGCAGCGACGCCAGCTGTCGCTCGCACCTACCATGCTCCCGTTCGCAACGCGGTACTGCCGGTCGGCTATACGACGCTGGCCGCGCCGGCGCCGCTGGCCGATCAGGTTGGTGTCTACCTCCCATACCCTCCGAGCCGAATCGTCTTCGAGGCGGCGGGCGAGCACCCGACGGCGCTGGTGGAGTCGGTCGCGATGGGCTCGATCCCGGCGCCGATCCCGTCCCACATTCCGCACCTACCCGAGCGCACTGTGTCCGAGCGCCTGCTCTCCTCCTCGCAGCTGGAGACGGTGATCCACGCCGGACATGCCTGGAACCAGCTGCTGCCGGGCACCTTCAAGCCCGCCAAGGAAGGTGTCCGCCTCACCATCGACGAGCAGGGCCGCCGCTACCGCAAGGGCTTCTTCCTTGGCGACGGCACCGGCGCCGGCAAGGGCCGTCAGGTCGCCGCCTGCATCCTCGACAACTGGCTGCAGGGCCGGCGTCGCCACATCTGGGTGACGAAGAACGAGCCGCTGCTCGAAGACGCGCGGCGCGACTGGTCGGCGCTCGGCGGTCTCGCCGGTGACGTGCAGCCGGTCTCCAACTGGAAGATCGACGAGCCGATCCGCCTCATCGAAGGCGTGCTGTTCGTCACCTATCCGACGCTGCGCTCGATGCGGACCGACAACAGCCGGTTGCAGCAAATCCTCGACTGGGCCGGGCCCGACTTCGACGGCGTTATCGCGTTCGACGAGGCGCACGAGATGGGTGGCGTGGCGGGCGGCGAGGGCGCGCTCGGCAAGAAGGACGGGTCGCAGCAGGGCATTTGCGGGGTTCTCCTGCAGAACCACCTTTCCGACGCGCGCGTGCTCTACGCCTCTGCGACAGGCGCCTCGGACGTCAACAACCTCGCGTACGCGGTTCGGCTCGGCCTGTGGGGACCGGAGACGGCGTTCGCCAACCGCGAAGCGTTCATCTCCGAGATCCGCAAAGGCGGGATCGCTGCGATGGAGCTGGTCGCGCGTGACCTTAAGGCGCTCGGGCTCTACACCGCGCGCGCGCTCAGCTTCGCCGGCGTCGAGTACGACGTGCTGAAGCACGAGCTGACCCCCCAGCAGATCGAGATCTACGACACCTACGCGAACGCCTGGAGCGTGATCCTTCAGAACATGGAGGAGGCGCTTAAGCTCACCGACGTCGTCGACGCACTCGAGGGCGGCACGCTGAATAGCGGTGCCAAGGCGGCGCGATCGCGGCTGCAATCGTGCAAGCAGCGCTTCTTCGGCCAGGTTCTGCTCGCAATGAAGCTGCCGACGGTCATTGCCGCGATCGAACAGCACCTGAAGGCTGACCAGTCAGTCGTGCTGCAGCTGGTGACGACGGCCGAGGCGATCCTCGACCGCAGGCTCGGGCAAATAACGGCCGACGAGCGCGCCGATCCGACGATCGACCTGTCACTGACCGAATATATTGCCGACTACCTGCAGCGCGCGTTCCCTACGCGCCAGATGGAGACGTACAGCGACGACACCGGAGCCGTACGTTCGCGCCCCATGACCGACGAGGCGAGACACCCCGTCTACAACCCGGACGCAATTGCGGCGCGCGACGTCATGCTCGAGCACATCTGCGGCTTGCCTCCGATCAAATCGGCGCTCGACGCGCTGATCGAGCATTTCGGCACCGACGACGTCGCAGAGGTGACCGGTCGCTCCGAGCGGCTCGCGCCGACATCCGACGGACGCCAGAAGGTCGAGACTCGTTCAGCGCGCTCGAGCCAGGTCGAGGCCGCGGCGTTCATGGCGGGCACCAAGCGCGTGCTCGTCTTGTCCGACGCAGGCGGGACCGGGCGCTCGTACCACGCCAGCCTGGACGCCAAGAACCAGCAGCAGCGCGTCCACTTCCTGCTCGAGCCGGGCTGGCGCGCCGATCGCGCGATCCAGGGGCTCGGCCGTACCCATCGAACCCATCAGGCCTCCATGCCGCTGTTCCCATCGGTGACCACCGACTGCAAGGGCGAGCTGCGCTTCACCTCGACGATCGCCCGCCGGCTCGACAGCCTTGGTGCGCTCACCCACGGGCAGCGCCAGACCGGCGGGCAGAACCTGTTCGACCCGGCCGACAACCTCGAGAGCGAATATGCCAAGGACGCGCTGGTCACCTGGTTCAACCTGCTCGATCAGGGAAAGCTCACCAGCACCACGATGGATGACTTCTGCGCGCGTACCGGGCTGGAGCTCTACGACTACGACGGCAACATGAAGGAAGAGCTGCCGCCTATCCAGCGCTGGCTTAACCGCCTGGTGGCGCTGCCGATTGGGCTGCAGAATGTCATTCTCGACGAGTTCCTGTCGCTGGTCGAGACGCGCGTCGCCGCAGCGCGCAAGGCGGGCACGCTCGATGTAGGGGTCGAGACGATCGCGGCCGATACTGCGACCGTGGTCGACGACACGTTACTGCGAACGGACCCGCTGTCGGGCGCGACATCGCACCTCCTCACCATCGAGATCGCGCGCAAGAAGACGCCGATCCCGCTCGAGGACATCCTCTTCACGGCAAAGTAGGCACGGGACTCCGCCTTTGTCATGAATGCCCGCTCGGGCAAGGTCGCGCTGCAGCTGCGCGCGCGGCCGTGGATGGATCAGCAGGGCGAAGCCATACCGCGACTTGAGCTGCAGCGACCGTGCCGGCGCGAATATATCGGGGAGGCGGACCTACTCGAGTCCGCCTGGGACAAGATCGATCGCGCCACGTTCGAGGCGAAATGGGCCGAGGAGGTCGCTGAGCTTGCAGGTCAGACCGAGATCGAGACCATCCGTCTCGCGACGGGGCTGCTCCTGCTGATCTGGTCGGCGCTGCCGTCAGACCACCTCGCGGTGAACCGCATCGTCGACGCGCAGGGCAACTCCTGGCTCGGCCGTCTCGTGTTCGACCAGCACGTCGCCCAACTCTACACCAAGCTCGGCATCGCCAAGAGCGAGGACCTGCCGGTCGACGCCATCGCGCACTCGGTCATGTCCGGCCGCAGCGTCGATGTCACGCGACCTTTCCCCATGACGATCCGGCGCGCGTTCGTGAACGGCACCCAGCGCATCGAGATCGAGCGCGCACCGGCGCAGCAGCTCGCCTATCTGAAGTCGCTGGGCTGCTTCACCGAGATCATCGCCTATCGCACGCGCGTCTTCGTGCCGGTCAGCGAGGCGAACGCAATCCTCGAGCGGCTGCTCAAGATGGTGTGATTTGGAAGAAAGCGGACCTAGCCGTCTCCGACTAGCGGCATAGCTCCGGCGAATGACAATCCGCATCGTCGCTCAACAGATTGGTTCGCCCGCGTGAGCAAGGGAAGCACTCTGCGCTGCTCATCCGCTGATACTTTCGTCCCGATCTTGCCCCATTCGTGCCAGTAGTGAGTTATCCCGTCTTGCTGCGCGGCAACGTCAAGCGAGTAATACCCGCGTGCTGACGGGTCGGAGTATCCAAACTGTGTGACCACGCTTCCGCTCAAAAAGCCCCGCGGGCCAAATCCGTCAGCTTGGTAAGTGCCTCGTCGCACCTCCGGGACAACAGCCCGCAGCGCTGCTTCTATGCAGTTGTGATCGACCCTGCCGCGGAAGTCCTTCTCGAACGCAACATGGACCGCCGGGTCGCCTATATAGCACCCCCCAAGCGGGAGCGCGGTCGCCAACGTGGCTAAGAGACGGCGCATAACCTGACTGGATCAGGAATTGCGAAAGTCCGCAAGTGGGTGCTTTCGGCCTGGCCGCTTCTGGGCGTCAGCGGTTGCGGCGCAGATAGCAGAGCAAGGCATTGATCGCCGCCCTCGCTGTAACGCCAACGATGCCCGAGATGGCTGCGGCTGCTGCAATTATCTTCCAGCTGGGCCGCTTAGCAGCGTCCCTGGGACGTCATCTGGGCCCGCAACTCACGCCCCTTTCTGCCGATCCATGCCTGCGCTGCCTGGTTGCCAGAGCGGCGACGAACCTCCAAAAACTCGGCATAGATCGCGTTCTTCTCGGCGTCTGACAGCGCGTCGATCGAGCATTCGTCGAGAGGTGCAGCTCTAGATGACGCTCCGCGCTCACGCAATGTGGTGCCGAGCGTGTCTGTGCCGGTAATCGTCGGCAAGGTGTTAGACCAGAAGTCCTGCGCCTGGGCAGCGGATGTGGCCATGACTAGCGCGGCAGCGAGTGCGTGAAGCTTTGTCACCCGAGAGATCTCCTAATCTCACCTAGATTGAAGGATCTGAAGAGGCCTTGGAAGGGGAAAAAAGCCCGGGGGCGACATAGAAGCGATAGGGCGAGAACTGTTCTTTTTGATTGTTCACGTCGGTTCCGCTTAGCGTCGGCTTCCAGGCATCGTGCCCACAGGGCCGGTGACAGAAATTGCGGGTAGCGGACATCGCAAGCGCGCAGTGTCCGCTACCAGCCAAACGCTTTTAGCGAGAAGCACAGGCCGAAAGATCAGGCCTGGGCGGCCTCGGACGCCTTCGCCTTGGAGCGCCGCGGCTTAGGTGCGGGCGCTTCCGGAGCCGCCTCGGCGACCTTCTGGCCGGGCTTGCGGCCGAGACCGATCTTCTTGGCCATTGTGCGGCGTGCCTCGCTGTAGGTCTCGGCCACCATCGGGTAGTCGGGCTTCAGCTTGTAGCGCTCGCGATACTCGTCAGGTGTCAGACCGTTGGTCGAAAGATGGCGGCGGAGCGTCTTGTACGGCTTGCCATCGATCATGCTGATGATGTGGTCCTTGTTCGCGAGCGACTTACGGACCGATACCGCGGGCGTGTACTCCGTCTGCGACTGCTCAGAGCTGGCCTCGGGAGCGCTGCTCAGGTTTGCCACGGCATCGTGCATCGTCTTCAGAAACGCCGGCACATCGTCGGCCGAGGTGCGCGTATTCGGGTTCGACAGCCACGCGATCGTCAGCTCGGTCGCCAGTTCGACGGGGTTCGATTCTTCGGTCATATTAGATCCCGGTAGTCAGGGGGGACAGTCGCGGACGCGACGCATCGTCATACCTAAAAGCGCGTCCGCAGCAACACTGAACGGGCAAGCACATGTCACGTTCCGAGGCGGCTCCGAGCAATGGAGAGAAGGGGAGGGGAGCTGGTGTCCGGAAGAACGTCGGATGCGCAAGCTAAGGGTGATTTCCCATGATCCAGTCCGTCAAGCTGTCGAAGCTGGTCCTTCCCGACGTCAACGTGCGCAAGCGTCGCGCCGACAAGGCCGAGAGCTTCGCGATCAGCATCGCCGCCAATGGCATCCTGCAGAACCTCATCGCACGCCGGCAGCTTCAAGTCGGCCGACGCGCACGCGTCCATCCTCACGCATGAGCATGCCCATTGGACCGGGCACTCGTCGCGACTGGATCGGACCTTCGGCAAGAAGTTCGGTGACAAGGCGTACTGCGTCGAGGAGCTCGTCGCCGAGCTGACCGGCGCGATGGTCTGCAGCGATCTTGGCCTGCCGTCCGAGATACATGACAGCCATGCCAACTACGTCGCCGACTGGCTGCGGGTGCTGCGCGCCGACAAGAGCGCGATCTTCGTCGCCGCCACCAAGGCAGAGCAGGCCTTCGCCTATCTGCGTGCATTTCGGCCGAGGCCGAGACCCGCGACGTGGAGAAGCTCGCGGCATGATCCACGATAATAGGAGAGCCCGACATGGGTTGGCTTTCAATGCCTCGCAGCAGCATGGGCAGGCACGCCACGCCCAAGGCCTATCTGGACGACCAATACACCTACTCGCGCGAGCAGGATGGTGGCGGCACGCGCGGTGCGCGCGTCATCGCAAGCGCGTGCCTCGGAAACCGCGCCTGGTATGCCGCTGTCGAGCTGCTCGAGAACGGTGTCGCCACCTCCGTCATCGCCGTCATCTATGAGGTGCGGTGGACGCCGAACGCCGCGGACGGATACGTCTTCGTCTATAAGGACATAACCGAGAACGCGGGGCCGTGCTCGGACGAATGCCCGGAACGCATCCTTCGCGTCCTGCCGGCAACCGACAACGAGGGGGCGCTGGACTGGCGTCGACGCTGTCTCGCGCGGCTGCGCCAGCGCGCGCGGCGGATCGACGATGGCATGCGCGTCCGCTTCCCCGTGCCGATCCGCTTCGAGGATGGGCATTCCGGCACCGAGTTCATCGTTGTGAAGCGGGGCAGCCGGATCACCGTTCGCTGCGCCTCAGGCTTCGGCCACTACCGTATCCGCAACTTCCGCGACCTGCCGTGGGCCGTCGTGCCGGTGACGAAGGTCCACCCAACGGTCTTCGCGAAGCCGTCCGCATCTGCAATGCCCGCCTGATGGAGCCTGAGATGGATAACGCGCCCCTTCCCCGTTTCGTTGGCGACTGTGCAGCGCCCTCCACGCTCGCCGCGTGGCACAGCGCATGCAGGCCGAAGGCCTAGACGTCGTACTGCTGCTCACCGGCGACCGGATGCAGCCGTGGCGCGTGATCGAGCGCGCGGACGCACCGAGCGAGGAGGTGCGGACATGCGCCTGATCCTTGCGCTCGCCCTCATCGCGGCTGCCTGCAGCGGTGCGGCTCGATCCGACCAGAGTAGCGCGATCACTGCCGATGGCCGCGCGACCGACGGCGACACGGTGTCGATCGACATCCGCCTGTTCGGCGCGGACGCCTTCGAGAAGCGTCAGATGTGCCGCACGACGTCAGGCTGCTGGCCCTGCGGCAAGGCCGCCCAGGATTATGCGTCCAAGCTGCTCAAGGCGAATCCCGCCACGATTCGGTTGACGGGCAAGCAGAGCTACGGGCGCCTGATCGGCACCGTCGACGTAGGCGGGCAGGACCTTGGCGAGGCGATGATCGCGGCGGGGCTTGCTGTCCCAGCCACCAGCTACCTCAAAGGCGATCCTACGCGCGCGCAGCGGTACGTCGCCGCCTACGAGACGGCGGAGCGCCGGCAGCTCGGCGCGCACGCCGGCTACTACATCGACCCCGCAAAGTGGCGGCGCGGCGAGCGCCTATCGTGCGAGGAGGGTAACGCACGCGAGCCGGCCTCGCGTTAACCCGGTTAATTAGGTAATCCGGTAAATGGCAGAGATGGTTTGCCTAGTTGCGCGACAAACGCCCGAAAAGCTGATAACTGTTGATAACGCATCGTGGAGACGGGCAGATGATCAGCGCGGAGCTTGGCCAGCAGCTGGAGGCGTTCGTCGCGCGCCTCGTTGAAACGGGCCGCTACAACTCGAAAAGCGAGGTACTGCGCGAGGGCGTCCGGCTCGTGCAGGATCGTGAGGCGCGGCTCGCAACGCTCGATGCTGCGATAAGCCGAGGTCTCGACGACGCCGATCATGGCCGGACGCAGGATGCAGCTGCGGTGTTCGACCGGTTGGAGGAGCGATTCGCACGGACGACTGAAGCGCAGCGATGAACGTCCGACTGACGGACGAGGCAGAGCGAGCTCTCATAGCTCGGGCACACGCCTGACTTCGATCCCGTTAACGCCTACGAGGTGTTCGCGTACAAGTTGGCGATCATCGGCCGCTACGGGCAACCGCTCGCCGGATGCCGGCTGAGGCCCTTCGCCAATCGCCATGACTTCGGCGTTTACCGCACGCTGTCGCTCCGCATCGACGATGCCTGCTCACGCCGAGGCGCTCGGCAGGGCCTGGCGCGACTATCCCGACCTGCCGCCCAGCTCGCAGATCGCGACGCGCGCGGCCGCGCGCGTAATCGCCATCCGCCTTGTCTTCGAGGAGATGCGCCTCGAGGCCGAGGCCGAGCGCCGTGCCACCAACATCGCCTTCACCGAAAACAAAAGCGAACGAACGAGACTGGCTATTCTGAACGGCCGCAATCGCGCTTCTACCTAGCGGGCGCGCTGGCCGCCTACCGCTACGACGGGCACCTCAACTACCAGATCCAGCTCACCCGCCGGCGCGAGGTGCTGCCGATCACGCGCGACTATATGATGCCGCGCGGCGGTCAGCCCGCGATCGCCGCGTCGGGCTTGTAGCCGGCGGTGGCAATGACGCTGCCGTCGGGGTTGCGGCCCTCGCGGTAGAAGGCGCTGACCTTCTGCCGCTCGGCCCAGGTGAGGCTGTCCCAGTCCTCGCGGTCGTTGCTGGGATGGCGGCCGGGAAGGCGCTGGCGCTGCGCCGGCTCGGGGCTTCGCGACGGCCGCGCGCGCTCGGCCTGGCGCGCGCGCAGCGCGTCGTCGAGCTCACCCGCCTCGACCGCCTGCTCGAGCGCATCGAGGAAGGCGGCGAACACGCCCTCGGGCAGATGGTTGGTGGCGGCGCCGTTGAGCGGCAGCACGTCGCCGCCGATCTTGACGGTGAGCGCGACCACGCCGTTCTGCAGCTGCCACCAGCGGCTGCCGACGCGCGCGCCGTCGCCCGCGCGCGCGGCGAACTGCTCGCGTGCGCGGCGGATGCCGTCGAGCAGCGGGCGGCGCGCCTTGGCGAGATCCTCCGCTTTGGCGGCGAAGGCCTCGGCCAAACCGTTATTGTCGATGAAGCCGGCGAGTGAGTCCAAGATTGCCAAGTGCGCCTCCGTGCCCCGGAGCGCCAGCTAGGCTGCGAACCTTACCGAGAGGTCAACGGATCGGGGGTCATGCGCGCCGTTGCGACGAGCCGTGACACGGCTACGACTTGGACGTCGCCAACCGCTACGCTGATGGATTGTACGCGGCGCATGTCGGGTGGCCCCATCATTACTCCGACAAGAGCCCCTGCAATGCGCCGCTCGATACCCGCCGCGCCGGGTCGACGATAGCGACAGCCCGGGCCGGATCTAAGCGACCGGCTTCATGGAGCGGAGTGGCGAACGGTGGATCGTCAACGTTGGCAACTCCAGCCAGGCCTTCGACGAGCTCTTCGATGCGGAAGCGCACCTCTGGAGCGTCCATGCATCCACCGAGAGCCGACCCGAGGTGCGCCAGCCGCTGCGGTTGCCGCCTCCGCCTTCCGCCATCCACTTCACCGTCGACGAGATCACGGTAACTGCGGACGCGATCGATCGTCGGCTGGCCGAGCGAGCCAAACGGCTGAAAACCGTCTCGGAGCTTGAGTCGGAAGGGCTCTTTCTGGCCGAGAGCGTGCGTCGGCTGAAAGCCGCCAGGGTCAAGCTGACCGAGGCCGCTCAGCCCTAAGTGACGAAAGAGGAGAGGGGAGCAGGTGGTCGCGGGATTGGACCCGCGAGAAGGAGACCGCCATGCTCCCCGCCTCGATCGCACCCACCGCCGCGCCAAGCGCGGTCGCTACGGTGCAGGAGCTGTTCGCCGACAGCATGACCGACGTCCTACTCGAGCTTCTACAGGCCGCTCGCGCCACAGGCGCTGCCCGCGCCGACGTCGCGGTGATCGGCGCAGGCGGCGAGCAGCTGCTACAGCTCAGCGACGATGGCCAAGGGCTCGACGAGCCCGGCGCGATCTTTGCTCACCCACTGCCGCGCTTCGGCATCTTCAGCCTCGCCGGGCGCGACGTGATCGTCCGCTCCTGGTCACGTGCCGCGCATCAGGGTTGGAGCGCACACATCACCGCCGCGGCGTGGACCGGCAGACGACCGATCGCGATCTCACCCGACCCGATCGGTCGTGGCACCTCAATCACCTTCCGCATGCCGGCGATCGCCGAAGCCGTTGTCCGGGCTTCGCTGGCCGAGGCCGCGTGGCTTGCCGGCGTCGTCGTTACCTTCGATGGCCGAGAGATGTGGAGATGCCACGCTCCCGCCGCGCCAAGCCGGCGAACCCCCGGCTGATCAATTGGCACTACTTATCCGTAATCCAGACCTGGTTCACGGTGACGAGTCTGCTTGTCGTCAGGCCCACGAGCGTGAGCCCCATCAAAGTCAGCAGGATGCTGGAGGCGAGCGCGAGCAGCGGGCCCACCGGTATCACGCCGCGACGGTAGAGCAGCACCATTCCCTCGAAGGCAGCCGCGCCGACCAGCGCCATGAGGATCGCGAAGACCTCCATGCCACTCAACGACCGAACGGAGCCGACATGGACACCGTCGTTCGACCCTCGCGCACGGAGATCATCGCTACGCTCAACGATCGTTGCCGGTAGGGGATCGGTGAGAAAGGGCCCAAAAACGTGCGCCTAGGTTCAAAGCCATCCCACACGCTTGAACCTCACATACAGCGCTGTGCACACAACCGCGATCACGCCAAGCACGACGAAGTAGCCGTATTGCGTCTTCAGCTCGGGCATGTGCTCGAAATTCATGCCGTATATGCCTGCAATGGCGGTCGGTACTGCGAGGATCGCTGCCCAAGCTGCAAGTTGGCGGGTGATAGCGCCGGTGCGCTGCTGCTCCAACAGATTGCTGAACTCGAAGACCGAGATGACGATCTGCACAAGCCCGTCGACCATCGTCTGCACACGGCGGACGTGATCGAGAACGTCGCTGAAATACGGTCGCGTTTCGGGATCGATGCACGGCAGGTCGAGCCGGACGAGCTTGCCCGCCACTTCAGCCATCGGCCCGAGCACGCGCTGAAATTTGGTGAGCTGGCGGCGTAGCGTAAAGATGCGGGTGATCTCGTCCCGTCCAAGAAAGGCGTCGAGCGTCTTTTGCTCCATCGCGAGCACGCTGTCTTCAATCTGCTCGACGATCGGCAGATATCCGTCGACGATATAATCGAGAATCGCGTGAAGGACGTAATCTACGCCGTGCATCAACAGCGTCGGTGCGGCTTCCAGTTGCTCGCGCAGTGCCTTGTGCGTCCGGGCCGACCCATGTCGGACGCTGATGATGTGGCTATGGCCAACGAAGATAGCCGTCTCGCCATAGTCGATATGGTCACCATCTAGCGTCGCGGTGCGCGCGACGACAAAAATCTGGTCTCCATAAACATCAATCTTGGGTAGCTGATTGGCGTTGACCGCATCCTCGATTGCGAGAGGATGAAGGTCATATTGTTCTTTCAGTGTCCGCATCTCCTCGTCGGTTGGATCGCAGATGCCGATCCAGACGAACTCGGACTTGTCGCTGGGACAATCGACCTTCTCGTCAATCGCGACCTCGCGGACCCGCTTGCCGTTGCGGTAGAGATAGGCGGCAACAACCGTCATGTTGACCTCGGTTTGTGATTTGGGGCGTGAAAACGGGAGCGGCTGTCACGTTAGATAGGCGTGAACAATTTCGACCAGTTCCTCCGCGGCCTGGGTGCGCGGATCATTCTTCGGCGCGGCGGGGTCGATCATGCGTTCACGGACATGATCCTCGATCACCTCGGCGATGACACCGTCGAGCGCGCCGCGGCAGGATGTGGCCTGCTGGAGAACGCGCGCGCATTCCTTATCCTCCTCGATCGCGCGTTCCAGCGCTTCGATCTGGCCCTTGAGCCGCTTGAGGCGATTCAGCAGCTTCTTTTTCTCTTTTTCGACCTGGCTCACGGCCGGAGCGAACACCTGCCGATTTATACTCCCCTAGGGTATAGCGAGCGGGTGCCGAAAGGCCAAGGATGGCGGATCGCTGCCGGTTGCTCGGTGGGAGCGACGAACAGGAAGGCCTTAAAACCCGATCTAACCCCTTGTCCGGCGATGGCGACAGTCGAGGCTTGACCTCGCTGACGAACATGGTTGGCAGCACGAGTTCGGGAAGACGGGCGGGCAGCGCTGACGCGCACCTGATCTTGCCTTCGTCCTCGGGCTCGACGATAGCGACCGAGAGGGAAGACCTATGATTGATTCGCATGTCCGCGCCGCAGGGCGCATCCATGCCTTTCGCGTCTTTCTTACAGCGGTACCGCTACCTCGGGGTCAGCTGCTGCGCGGCTCGGCAGCAGCCTCCGCACAGTAATGATGCGGGTTCGTCAATCTTCACCCTGGTGGGAGCCGATGCTGCCGGGCGGCTTTTGGCTCTCAGCAGCGAGTTGCCTGCTCGGCGCTGCGCGAGGCCTTCGCCGCCTCGGTATCCGCCGATCGCGCCTAACGTTCAAACTGCTGCGCTGGTCCGCACGGCTGTCGCGCGCTGGGTTCAATTCATGGCGCTTCTGGGGAGGGAAATGGCGGTGAGCGAGCTTATGACGATAACGCCAAGGTGCCCGCCTTCCCCGCATCCTGGGGCTGACGCGCCCCAATCAAGACGATTTCGTTGCATCTGGGCTGCTGGCGAGTCTGGCGGTGCTCGTCGTGCGTGGCGTGGAGAGTGCGGTGGAGCCGCTATCGCGGCTGCGGTCGAGCCGGTGACACTCCCTCCGGCCTATCTGCTCGGAGCGCGGCGCTGGCGTATCGGCGCGTCTAGATGACGACGTTGCCGGCTGGTCGAGCGTGATAGGTCAGTTTATCCTCAACCTTCTTGGCGTATCGGCGAAGCTCTAGAGCAGTCTCGTCGTTTGTGATCGTAGACGCTACCCTGACGGCTATCTCAAGCTCGTCCTTCAGCTTCTCTCGCTCGTTCACGCGCGCACCTTCGATCAGCTGGCGTCGCGAACTTGACGGGGCCATCTTACCGAAAGGTTAACGCCCGGTGGTTTTCGCGACGGAGCCCACTCGCGAAATCCCGACGACGAATCTGGCGGCCAATCCCGGCGTTTCTCCGCTGTCCTACATGGAACGTTTATGGAACATGGGCTGTCGCAACGACACTTGGAGTCGCGACATGACCGGCCAGATCGATGGTCCCATGCTGATGGGCATCGCTGCAATCATCTCGAGCACCGCCAGCCTGATCACTGCCTTTCGTGCGCTTTCGCGTGCCAAGGAGGCGGAGGAGCGTGGGACCGCGGGCGCGTGTGAGGAGAGAAGGGGGAAGGGGTGTTGGCGGACGTGAGCTCGGAAAAACAGAAAGAGGAGATGGCTCCGTGCCCCAAAACACCCGCTTCTTCGCCCCCGGCAGGACAGTTCGCACCAGTGGCCTGCGTGGATCGCTTCGGCTCCGCGTCAAAGGCGGACCTCGGCAAGGTATCCGGCCAGGCCCCTCGATGCAGGCTCCCGAGCCGTACTACACCAGCCTGGTCAAGCTCTTCCCAGTCGAGGCCGTGACGCTCTACCCGCTGGCGATCGGGATCGCGGGCAGCGACGTCGCCCTTCGGCTGATCCTCATCGCCGTCATCGCCCTGTTCGTGATCGCGCTGCGCTGGTTCGGAACACAGGAGGAGAGTGGGGGAGGAGCAGACAGGCTGGCGATCATCGTCTCAGTCATGTCGTTCCTGCTCTACGCCGCAGCGCTCGGCGGCTTCGGCCACCTGCCCGGCGGTCCCGAACAGACCCGGCAGCTGCTCGCCTTCCTGACCATCATGTGGGTCGCGCTCGTGCCTTCCGTGCTGCGTCGCGCCCGCCGCTAGCCCCCTCACCAAGGAGCTACTGTCATGTGCAAGTCTTCCCGCCACTCGCTCGGCTGCATCCTCCCACCGTACATCCTCTCGAGCATCGCCGAGAACGGCTCGCCCGAGCTGCGGGTCAAGGCGATCCAGCACCTGCTGATCGATCCTTCGATCCGCTTGATCCGCGCCAGCACCGCAGGGCCGGTGATGGGCGCCACGGCACGCCTTCGCGCTGCGGCCGGCAACATCCTTGTCCCGAGCCCGCAGCGCACCATCCGCGATGCCCGCAACGCGCCTCAGGCGCCGGGCGCTACGATCGTCCGTCGCGAAGGTGAGGGACCAACCGGCGATCTCGCGGTCGACGAGGCCTATGACGGTCTGGGGGCGACGTTCGCGCTGTTCTGGGATGCCTTTCAGCGCAACTCGATCGATGACGCCGGCCTGGCGCTCGATGCAACGGTCCACTATGATCGCGACTACGACAATGCGTTTTGGGACGGTACGCAGATGGTCTTCGGCGACGGGGACGAGCAGCTGTTCAACCGCTTCACCATCGCGGTCGACATCATCGGCCACGAGCTCACTCACGGCGTCACCGAGAAGGAGGCAGGCCTCGCTTACTTCAACCAGTCCGGCGCCCTAAACGAGAGCATCTCGGACGTGTTCGGCAGCCTGGTGAAGCAGAAGCTGCTCGGCCAGAGCGCTGCGGAAGCCGACTGGCTGATCGGCGCCGGGCTCTTCACCGAGGCTGTGAACGGCGTCGCTTTGCGCTCGATGAAGGCGCCGGGAAGCGCCTACGACGACAAGATCCTCGGCAAGGACCCGCAGCCTGCACACATGGACGCCTTCGTTCGGACCAACCAGGACAATGGCGGCGTCCACATCAACTCGGGCATTCCTAACCGCGCCTTCTATCTCGCGGCGACTGCCATCGGCGGCAAAGCGTGGGAGGGTGCTGGCCGGGTCTGGTACAATGCGCTGCTCGATCCCGAGGTGAAGGCGAACACCGACTTTGCCGATTTCGCCCGCGTCACTATCTCTGTTGCCGGTCGCCTTTTCGGCCGCGACAGCGTCGAGGCAAACGCGGTCTCGGAGGCGTGGGCAGCGGTTGGAGTGGTGTGATGGACAACGGCGAGGCCAGCAGCGATCCTTCAACGGGTGAGGCCCGGATGACGATTGAAGGCGGTCTCGCCTACTTCCCTGGTCTGGCCCAGCAGCGCGTGCTTTCGTTCGACAGACTGACTGCGCCAGAGCGCCAGGAGATCGCCACCCTCGCCGAGGACGCGCATTTCTTCGACTGCACGCCTGACGGACGCCGACCAGGGCCGGATGCGCGCACTTATACCCTCGGCCTTACCATCAACGGGCGCAGCCGTGATCTTTGTGTTGCAGAGCCGATTAGCGATCCCTCGCTAGCTCGCCTCGTGACAACCGTACGGCGGCTTGCTTCACAAGGTTGACCACCAGAAGTCGGGTCAGGCCAGGGTGCGCTACGCCTGACCTAGGATTGTCTTCAACCGACATGTGATGTATATGCCAGCCATATACAAGGAGAGCTCCCATGGCTCATGCTGCTCCGATTTCCGACGGTCGTGAGGCGAAGCTCTTCCGGAACAATCGCAGTCAAGCGGTGCGCATCCCGGTGGAATTCGAGCTCCCGGGTACGCGCGTGTTGATCCGCAAAGAGGGCGGCAGGCTCATCATAGAGCCGGAGCCGAAGCCTGACCTGATTGACGTCCTTCGTGGGCTTTCGCCATTGAAGGCTGGGGATGACTTCCCGAGTCCGAGCGATCTCGACGCTACGCTGAGGCCGCTAAGGTCGATCGATCTATGAGCTCGTCGCGCTACATGCTCGACACGAACATCGTGTCGGACCTGATGCGCAATCCGCAAGGCCAGGTTTTCGATCGCATCCTGCGGATCGGTAGCGACCGGATCTGCGTCAGCGTCATCACGGCGGCAGAAATCCGCTATGACTGCGCCAAGAAGGGCTCGACCCGCTTGCTCGACCAGGCCGAAGCAATCCTAAGCGCTATCGAAGTTGTGCCCTTCGACGTTCCCGCGGATGCCGAATATGGTGGCATCAGATCGGAGCTGGAGGCTGCAGGCAAGACAATCGGCCCCAACGACCTGCTGATCGCCGCGCATGCCTATGCGCTTGGCCTGGTCCTCGTGACTAACAACGTTGACGAATTCAGACGCGTTCGCGGTCTTACTGTTGAAAATTGGCTCGACTAAGCAGGTGTCAGCCGCCGCCTACGTTGACGTGGGCTGTGACATTTATAACTTGCAGGCGGGTGACATTTGTACGTTGCGTCTACACAATAGCGTCACGCTCTGTTGCCGCCAGTTAGAAAAGACACATTCTCCGCCAGATAGAAATGGCACTCGTGGTGGCAGCGGGGGCAGCGTGGAGCCCCCCACGCAGCGCAGCGCTGCCCCCGCTGGGGCGATGGGCTCGCGGCTCTTGCGCTCTCGGACCCGCTGCGCCAGCAGCGGGCTCGGTCACCCCGGTGGATGGCCGATTACGCCCAATCGTCGTCATTTAGCTGGCACCGACGCCTTCCCGAAACCGGTCGTTCGTTCATGTGACCCGCAGAGGCCGACATTGAGGACTTTCCAGTCTGTCGGCTTTTGGCGATGGGGACCCAGGTAGCTGCCGCCTCGCGCACCATGTGGGTCCCGGAACCGCCGTCAGTGCATTTCCGCTCAATCAGCTGCGTTTGTCGCAAATGTCCTAAGTTTCGGCTGTAGCGAATGTCGTCGCTTTCGCGACACAGGCTCTCAACGGGTTGACTTCTCTCCGTTACGCAACATATTGGGTTGCATGAGACGAGACAGCAAACTGTCTGGCGTGTTGCACGTCCTCCTCCACATGGCCGAGGTGGAAGGGCCGGTGACATCGGAAAGAATGGCAAAGGCCATGCAGACCAATCCGGTGGTCATCCGCCGGATTATGGCTGGTCTGCGCGATGCCGGCTTCGTCCGTTCGGAGAAGGGGCATGGCGGCGGGTGGACCATAGCCCGCGAGCTTGCGCTGATCACATTGCGCGATGTCTATGCCGCGCTTGGGAGTCCCGAGTTGTTCGCGCTGGGCAACCGCACAGAGGCGCCCGGATGTCTCGTGGAGCAGGCAGTCAATGCCGCGCTGGACGGCGCCTTTCGGGATGCCGAGGCGCTGCTGCTCGACCGCTTCGGTGCGGTGACGCTCGCCGAGCTGGGCGCCGACTTTCACGCTCGCATGGTCGCGAGCGGAAAATTCATCGATCTGGAGACTGTTCATGCAGCATGATGCGATCGTCATCGGCGGCAGCTTTGCCGGTTTGTCTGCCGCAATTCACATCGCCCGCGCGCGCCGCTCCGTCTGCGTGATCGACGTCGGAGCACCGCGCAACCGGTTCGCCGATGCCTCGCACGGCTTCTCGGCCAGGATGGCGCGGAGCCGCGTGCCATGATCGCCAGAGCGCTGGTTCAGCTTCAGCGCTATCCCACCGTACGGACCTTGGCAGGCGAAGTGGTCGGCGCGTCGGCCGTCTCCGGCGGGTTCGAGGTAGAGCTTGCTGACGGCGAGACGCTTACCGCGGCCAAGCTGGTGCTGGCGTTCGGCATCTCCGACGTGCTGCCGGAGCTGCCCGGCCTCGTGGAGCGCTGGGGCAAGAGCGTGCTGCACTGCCCTTACTGCCACGGCTTTCAATATGGCGGCCAACGACTAGGCGTTCTCCAGACGATGCCAATGTCAGCACATCAGGCGCTGCTCATCGCCGACTGGGGACCAACGACCCTGTTCTCAACGGCGGCGATACGCCGTATGCCGATGTCCAGGCGAAGCTGGCGCGTCGTGGCGTGGCGATCGAACCGGTGAAGATCAGGGCACTTCGCGGTGAGGGCACAGCCTTGTCATCGCTCACGCTCGCGGACGGAAGGGAAATCCCGATTGATGCGCTTTATCTCGCACCGCACTCCCGGCTCAACAGCCCGATCGCCGAGCAGCTCGGCTGCGCGCTGGATGAGGGCCCGTTCGGCCCAGTGATCCGGACCGACGCCGCCAAGCTGACCAGCGTGACGGGCGTCTATGCTGCCGGCGATGCCGCGCGCGCACCGCACAACGCCAGTTGGGCGGTAGCGGACGGCGTGACCGCTGGTGTCTCGCTTCACCAGTCCTTGGTGTTCGAGCCGCTCGCAGCCTGACCGAAGGCAGAGGCATGATCCAGAACAGTCCGTTTACGAACCCGGCCGCCGTCGCATCCTACGCCCTGGAAACCCCGCGCAAGGTGCCGGGGCTGGCCGACCTCCATCACATGGCGATGCTGCTCCTTGTCGAGCAGGCGCAGGGCGCGGCGCATATGCTGGTTGTAGGTGCCGGAGGCGGGCTGGAGCTTAAGGCCATGGCTGAGGCGCGGCCAGACTGGTGCTTTACCGGCGTCGACCCCTCCGATGCCATGCTGGACCTTGCGCGAGACGCCGTCATACCGTTTGCGGATCGTGTCGACCTCCTGATGGGCACAGTCGATCGGGCGCCGGAGGGTCCTTTCGACGGTGCCACATGCCTTCTCGTGCTGCACTTTCTGGACCGCAGCGAGCGGTTGCGGACGCTGCGGGAGATACTGCGTCGCCTTAAACCGGGCGCGCGCCTGGTGGTGGCCCATCATGCACCGCCCGGGGACGAACCCGTAAACTGAATGGTGCGCTCGGTTGCCTTTGCTGATCGGACCGATCCCGACTGGGCGAGGGCCAAGGCCGTGGGAGAGATAATGGCCGATCGTCTGCCGCTGCTAACCCCGAACGACGAAGAAGCGCTTCTTTACGAGGCAGGCTTTGTTGATGTCAGGCTGTTCTACGCCGCGCTTTCCTTTCGCGGTTGGGTCGTCACAGCGGGTACGCTTGTTCGCTCTCCCGAGTGACCCGCGCGTTTAGAGTACAACATCAATGTCTGCGCCTGCCTTAGCAGCGGTGTGTCGCAAATTCGCTGAATTTCGGACGCCGCATATATTGCCACTTCCGCAACAGCGGAGCTGTTGAAGTAGTGGACAGCGGAATGACTGCCTCCGGGAGCCACTGTGAGAAAGGCAGCCGTACGCCTGTTTAACTGAGCTGCTCCTCCAAGCTGCGGGTGCGGGATGTCATTTCCTCGCCGGTATGCTTTGTCGAAGCGGACTCGATCAGCAGCACCCAGCATTCTTCTTGCGCGACAGGATTGTGGCGCACGCCGCTGGGTACGGTAAGGAAATCGCCCCTCTCCAGATCGACGGTTTCATTCTCGAACTCGATCCGCAGCGATCCTTTGACGATGTAGAAGAGCTCATCCTGCCCCTCGTGCGCGTGCCAGACGAGTTCGCCCTTCAGCTTCGCGGCTTTTAGAAGCTGATCGTTGACCTGCCCGATCACCTTCGGCGACCAGTAGTCAGTCACACGATCAAACGCGGCAGTGAGCGTGATTGGCGATAGCACCTGAACCTCCAGATAATCCGCGGCCGAATTAGATCCCGCTCTCGATCAAATCATCATACACGCCGGCCGTATGGCGGCAATTTGACGGCCGCCTCGGTGATAGCGCCGTCCGCAAGTGGGCGACTGCCGACCGGCCGCTTGGCTGCCACAGCCATGTCGCCAATATCCGGATTTTCGGACGTCGCGTATGTCGCCGCTTTTGCGACATCGGCATGTCCAAACCTGGTCGTTAGGCGACATGCGGTACCTGGCGCACTGAGGTGAGAGTTAGCCCTAAGTTCAATATGAGGGACTTCTCGTCCGGCACATGATCCACAATTGTCGCAGGCTTCGATAGCTCGCACGTCGGGCACAATCGCCCTAATTCCACGACATCAGCATTGCCGCCCCAAACTGGGCTCGTGCACTGGGTAGAGGTCATCAAACACCTGTAACACGTCCTTCACCAAACCGTCATCCCCACGACACCTCGCGCCCGTAACCGCCGCTGCAGCGAACATGCCGGGAGCGGCTGTCGCTTCCAAGGGGACCACCATCGTGTTTAAGACTCTCTCGTGCCGCACCCGCGGCCGGTCGTTCACGCGCGCAATGCTTGCAGGTTGCGGATACGCGGCAATGATGACCGGCTCAGCCGCTGCGCAGACCCCCGTCGCGCTCAGCACCGCACCGTCTGCTGCAGCAGGTAGTGTTACCGGCACCGTCACGCAGGCTAATGGTGAGTATCTGGACGGCGCGTCGGTCGCCATCCCGGCGCTGGATCGTGCCACGGCGGCCGATCGGTCGGGCCGGTTCACGATCTCCGACCTGCCCGCCGGGACGCATGAGGTCGTGGTCCGCTATGTTGGCTTCCCAGACCAGCGCCGGACGATCACCGTCGTCGGAGAACCGGTAACGCTCGACGTGCGCTTTGCTGCGGTGCCCGATGCCGGCAGCACTGCGGATGCGAGCGACATCGTCGTTAACGGCGCGCGCCCGATCGCGGAGTCGGAGGCGGCCGCGCTTCAGATTCAGCGTACCAGCCCGTCGCTGGTGTCGGTGGTCGCGTCGGATTCGGTCGGACGCTTGCCCGACCAGAACATCGCCCAGGCGGTCAGCCGGCTACCCGGCGTCGCGGTGCAGCGCGACCAGGGACAGGCGCGCTACATCAACCTGCGCGGCGCCCCGATCAACTGGACGACCCTGTCGTTCGACGGCATCAACGTCGTCAGCCCGGAAGGCCGTGACGCGCGGTTCGATTCCATCCCGTCGGCGATCGCGTCGCAGATCATCGTCCGCAAGGCGGTGACCCCCGACATGACCGGCGAAACGATCGCGGGCAATGTCGACATCATCACGCGGTCGGCGTTCGACTATCCCGGCTTCAAGGTGCAGGCGAAGGCCGGCGCGGGCCATGTCGAACTGGGCGGCAAAACCGAATATGAAGGCTCGCTGGTCGTTTCGGACCGTATCGACACGGGCATCGGCGAATTCGGCGTCGTGTCCTCGGGCAGCTACTATCGTCGCGGCATGGTCACCGACAATTTCGAGACCGACTTCGAGGCGGTGGGTGAGGATCGCCGTCCCGGCTTCGAGAACCGGATCTGGGGTCGCGAGACCGAGAACAAGCTCTATCGCCTGACGCGCAAGAACTATGCGCTGTCGACCAGGCTCGATTGGCGGCCTAACGACGGTGACTCCAAGCTGTTCTTCGAGACGATCTACTCGGCGTTTCAGGACGACGAGCAGCGCAGCAACTACATCTTCGATCTCGACGATCAGCAATCGCGGACGCCGACGGGGGCCGCAGCCTGTGCGGTCAACCCGACCCCTGCGGCCAACACCACCGGCTATGCCGATGTGTGCACCGGCAACACGCCGCTGCGCGGCACCGTGTACGGCGTCGACCTGAACTCCAATTTTCTCGTACGCGCGTACAAGCAGTCGGTGTTCACCAACACGATCGGCGGCGATCACGCCTTCGGCGGCTGGAAGGTCGCCTGGCGCGGCAACTACACCAAGTCGATCGACGACCGCAGCGCCCCGGCGCAGCTCAACTATGACAGCCCCAGCTTCGGCACCAACGGCGCGAACGCCGCCAACCGCCTGACCGTCGACTACGACTTCACCGATCCGCAGCTTGCCAAGGTTGCGCTGTATCGCACGCTTCGCGCGGCGAACGGCACGCTGAGCCGCGGGACCCGGGTGACCGCGATCGAGGATTTCCCACGTGCCCTCAGTCGGCTGCGCGTGCTGGACGCCAAAGACGTGACGAAGGCGTACACGGCCAAGCTCGACGTCTCGCGCGAGATGCAGTTCGGCAGCGTGCCGGTAACGATCGCGGCGGGCCTGCGCTACGACGATCGCACCAAGACCTCCAACGAGTATCTCCTCGACATCAGCACGCCGGCTGCGTTCACCGCGGCGGGCATTCCCACCGACTTCGGCGCCATCGCGATCCCGGGCGGGTTCCAGGGCAAGATCCCGCTCGGCTACGCCTTCCAATATTTCGGTCGCGACAAGGTGCTGGAGCTCGCCGATCGGGCGCAAACTGTCGCGCCGCAGGCCTTCGTCCAGGCAAACTTCTACGATGTGACCGAGAAGGTCTATTCGGGTTACGCGATGGCGACCGCGACGATGAACTGGGGCAGCATCATCGGGGGCGCGCGGGTCGAGCACATCCGCAACGACAGCAGCGCGTTTTCCTCGGTCGGGCTCCTCGACATCGGGTCGAACCAGACGCTCGTCTATCCGAGCTTCCACTTTAACTGGGACGTTAACGACCGGATGAAGACGCGCCTGTCGTTCAATACCGGCGCGGCACGCCCCGATTACGATCAGCTTCGCCCCAATCTGTCGTTCAGCGACGCCAATCTGACGATCTCGGGCGGCAACCCCGAAGCCAAGCCCGAAAAGGCGCGCGGCGTCGATCTGTACGTCGAATATTACACGATGCCGCGCGGCTTCCTGTCGGTGGGCGTGTTCTACAAGGACGTGCGCGACGTCCTGTTTGACACGTCCAGCACCTTCAACAGCACCATCCTCAACAGCAACGGGGTGGATCGCTCACAATATCAATATACTACGATTGCCAACGGCGGCGACGGCTACATCTACGGACTGGAGGCGGCGATCCAGCAGCAGCTGGAGCCGTTCGTGACCGATCTCGGCTTGCCTGACTGGATGGGCGGGTTCGGCGTGCAGCTTAATGCGACGCTCAACAAGAGCAGCTCGGAGACCCCGGACGGTCGCAAGATTCGTCTGCCCGGCGCGTCGGACGGAGTGTACAATTTGATCGGTTATTACGAGAAATACGGATTCTCGGCGCGCGTCTCCTATCAGAACCGCTCGCCCTGGATCGACTCGATCGGTGCGTTCGGGCTCGTCAACGGCGTCAATCGCGGCATCGACGGCGGCGACGCCTATTGGGCGCGGGATGACGAACTCGACGCCAGCGTTCGCTTCGCGATCACCCCCAATGTCGAGATCTACGGCGATTTCGCCAACCTGCTCAACGGCCCCGGCCGCCGTTATGCGGGCGGCAGCCAGTACACGATCGAACATGAGACGTTCGGCCGGCGCTACACGGGCGGCGTTCGAGTCAGCTTCTGATGCGCCCGGTTCTTGCCGCAGCATTATTGTTGTCCGGCTGTGGTGCGACGACGGTGGTGGGATCGCCCGCTGCCGATCGCATCACGGCGGCGCCCGACGTTCCCGCGATCGCGGAGACCGATCCGGTCGCCAGCGCCGACGATGCGGCCGACGATCCGGCGATCTGGCGCAACCGGCGTTCGCCAGCCAAGAGCCTGATCGTCGCCACCGACAAACAGGCAGGGGTCCACGTCTATGACCTCGCAGGCAAGCGGCTCAGTTACACGCCCGCGCCGCGGCTCAACAATGTCGACCTGCGCGATACCGGTGGGCGCATCACCGTGGTCGCCAGCGACCGCGCCGATGTGGCGCAGGCGCATGTCTCACTGTTCAATCTCGATCCGGTGACCGCGAAGCTGCGCCCGTTGGGTCGTTTCCCCGTAGGTCCGGGCGAGGCTTACGGCATGTGCCTGTGGACCCGGCCGCGTGACAGCGGCTTGTTCGGCTTCGTCGTGCTGAAGGACGGTCGCATCGACCAGATCGCGATCGATCGGACAGACGCAGCGCCACAGGTGCGCACCGTTCGCTCGATGAAGCTCGCCAGCCAGTCCGAGGGCTGCGTCGTCGATGACCGAACCGGCTTGCTCTATGTCGCGGAGGAGGATGTCGGGTTGTGGCGCTTCGCCGCCGATCCCGCGGCGTCCACCACGGCCACCCCAGTCGCGCGCGTCGATGGCGCTACGCTGGTTGCCGATGCCGAAGGTCTGGCGCTTGCGCCGGAGGGCCGCACCGGCGGCTACCTCGTCGTCTCCAGCCAAGGCGACAACGCCTATGCGCTCTACCAGCTGCCGGGCGTGACCTATGCCGGCCGCTTCCGCATCGGCGGTGGAACCGTCGATGCCACCAGCGAGACCGACGGCATCGACCTAGTGCCTGGCAGCTTCGGGCCGGCTTACCCGCGCGGTCTGATGGTCGCTCAGGACGGGAACAATGCGCCCGCCACCCAGAACTTCAAATATGTCAGCTGGGCCGCCGTGCGTAAGGCGCTGCGACTACGCTAGCTTCTGTTCCGGCGACATGCGCTTGCCGTTCGATGATGAACAAGGATCGTTCCATGACGAAGATAAGAAGCAGCCTGTCCGGGCGCCGTCTTTCCATCGCCGGGTGCGTCGTTGCCGCTCTCTTCGCAGCACCCACCGCTTCTGCGAAGCCCGCGCGTAACGCCGCCGCGCCGCGACCGCGCAATGTCATCGTCTTCCTGGGTGACGCGGGCGGGCTGCCGACGCTCAGCGCGGGCGGCATCATGGCTCACAACCGGCCGCAGTCGCTGTTCATCCATTCGATGCCCCATGTCGGCCTGTCCGACACCTCGTCGCTCAATCGGTGGGTTAGCGATTCCGCTGCCGGCATGACGGCGATCATGACGGGGTACAAGACCAACAATGGCGTTGTCTCGATGGTCCCCGGGAGCGCCGGCGCTGCGCCGAGGCCGGTGAAGACCTTCATGGAATATGCCGAACAGCGCGGGCTTGCGACGGGAGTCGTCACCAACAAGCCGATCTGGGACGCGACACCCGCCGCCTGCTACGCGCACGTGCCCTCCCGCAAGGACAAGGACGCGATCTTTGCACAGATGCTCGCCCCCCGCTTTGGCAACGGCGTCGATATCCTGATCGGCAAGGGCCGCAAGGACGCCGTCGCGTCCTTCGCCAAGCGCCAGACCAATGCGGAACAGGCGTTCGCCGCCGCAGGCTATAGCTATGGCGACGATCCCGCGCTCGTTCGTCAGGCGCCACGCGCCGCCGTGCTACGCGACACGGACTTTGCACCACTGCCCGCGGTCGACGCGACCATCCGCCAACTCGCGCGCAATCCCAAGGGCTATGTGTTGATGGTCGAGTGGGACATGCACACCGACGATCCGCAGGCGGGGCTCCGCCACGTCGTCGAGATGGACGACATGATCCGCCGCGTCACCGACATTGCTGGAAAGGACACGTTGATCCTGTTCACCGCCGACCATAGTTTCGGCCTGCGAATGGGCGGCGGCGACCGCGGCCAGCCACTCGCCGAACAATTTGCCGCTGCCGGTGCCAAGCCGGGTGCAACCATTAGCAACAACCCGATCATCAGCATCGAGGACGGCCACACAGGCGAGGAGGTAATCGCGAGCGCTTCGGGTCCTGGCGCCGAGCAGGTCCACGGATTTTTCGCGAACACGCGCATTTTCGACATGTTGATGAAGGCAGTCGGGTGGGCTCGCGATTGACGTACCCGTATTAGGGTGAGCACGGCTTTGTCGCAGAACTACTGAGTTTCGGACGTCTCGAATGTGGTGCGTTTTGCGACAGTCGAGTGAGTGACTAGACGTAAACAGTCAGTATCGCCGCGCTGGCAAATGCAAGTTCGGCCGTCGAGCAGAAACACCCTCGCCAAGTCGGGCGGCGAAGAACTCGGCGACGGCCTCGACCTTTGCAGGGCGCGCCTGAGCGCTCGGCGTGACGAAGGAGACAACGCCGCTGGTAAGGGTCCAGTCGGGCAGCATCACCTCGAGGCGGCCGTCGGCCAGGTAATCCGCAACGATGAAGTCGGGCAGTTCCGCCACGCCGCCTCCGTCCAGCAGCGTCGGCAAAAGCGCGTCGGCATTTGTGACGCGCAAGGGTCCGGCGGGTACCACCTGGGCTTCCTCCCCGTCAGGCCCGGTGAACCGCCAGACGCCTTGCCGCGCCCGATACGCGTAGCCGAGGCAGTGCTCCGGCTTAAGGTCGTGCGGATGCATCAGGGAACCATGCCGCGCGAGGTAGGACGGCGCGGCCACCACGAGCAGCGCGACCGGTAACAGCCGGCGGGCGACCAGTGAAGAGTCGGGCAGTGTTCCGATCCGAAGGGCGGCATCAAAGCCTTCGCCGACCAGATCCACCGTCGCGTCGGACAGGTGAAGGTCGACTGTGATCTCCGGATAGAGCCGGAACAGTTCCGGCAGCAGGGGTGCGACCCATCGCAGCCCAAACGACATCGGGACCGCCAGACGCACTGTGCCGCGTGGAGTTCTGGAAAGTTCGCGTGCCGCGTCCTCCGCTGCCTCAGCTTCCCGATATGCTCGCGTGGCGCTCTCTACCACGCGCTGGCCAAACTCGGTCAGGGCGAGCTGCCGCGAGGTCCGGTTGAACAATCGTCCGCCGAGCCGCCCTTCCAGACGGCTAACGGCTCGCGAGACAGTTGCTACCGAGATGCCGGTGGCGCGAGCGGCCCCGGCATAGGAGCGTTCCTCGGCGACCTTTGCGAACAGGGCCAGGCCCTCGAAATCCGGTAGCTTGGACATTTTCATTTCCGCAACGATGACTTGCAAACGTTGCTCTCACGCATAGCTCGCTCGATGTCTACCTGTAGGTCACCAACCCGGATCCAGGAGACCCCCAATGACCGCAACCGCCTTTCTCGCTTCCACCGCCCGTGCCGACGTCGAAACCGCGACGTCGACGACACCGCGCTTTGTGCCGGCATTCGGGCGGGTGTTGATGGGCACGATCTTCCTTGCCAGTGGTCTAGGCAAGCTCGCAGCACCTGCAGCTACCCTCGGCTATATCGAATCTGCCGGACTCCCGCTGCCGATAGTGGCGCTTGCCGCATCAGCGGCAGTGGAAGTCGGCGGCTCGCTCCTGTTGATCGCTGGCTGGCGCACCCGCGTCGTTGCCCTGGTGCTGGCGCTGTTCTCGGTCGTTACCGCATTCGCCTTCCACACGGCGTTCACAGACCAGAACCAGATGATCCATTTTCTGAAGAACCTGGCGATGGCAGGTGGCATGTTGCAGGTGGTGGCTTTCGGCGCAGGCAGCCTCAGCCTCGACAACCGGGCTGGCCGCGCCTGACCTGCCGGGCAGCCAGCGTGCCCCGCTACGGCGCGGGCTGCCCTTGCCATCCGACTTCGTTCCCTCCGCCATCGAGCCCGCGCAGGAGCAACATCCACCGGAGATCTGTCCAAGAATCATCCTGCATCTCGACTCCAGCCTCTTGGCCGGCCATTCCGCGACCCGTCTCCTTTCCGCGCAGATCGTCGCGCGTCAGCAGTCTCTGCACTCCGATGCCACGGTCATCTACCGCGATCTGGCAGTTGACGCACCGGTTCCGCTGACGAGCAAGCACATCGCGGTGCTGCGTGGCGGTGCTTTCGCCACGTCCGAACTGCAAACCGATCTCGCGTCAGGTGCCGCTTATATCGACGACCTGTACGCAGCGGACATCATCGTCATCGGTGCGCCGATGTACAATTTTTCCGTGCCAGCGCAGCTCAAGGCGTGGATCGACCGGGTCTCCGTCGCGGGCCGGACCTTTCAGTACACAGCTGCCGGCCCCGTGGGCCTGCTGCCGAAGGGGAAAAGGGCCTTCATCGCCTCGGCTCGCGGCGGCGTTTACAGCGGCGAAAGTGCGGCAGCCTCCATGGACCATCAGGAATCCTACCTTCAAGCGGTGCTCGGCTTCATGGGTGTGAGTGACATCTCCGTCGTGCGTGCCGAGGGCCTGAACATGGGAGACGAGGTCAGGTCGGCCGCCCTGGCCAAAGCGGCCGCGCAGATCACCGCGCTGGTTGACTGAAGGGCTCCGACCCTCGCCACGTCGGACACATCCGCCCGACGCTCCGCTCCGTCGGTCGACGCCGACGGACCATAAAGACCAATCAATCTCCGGCGCACCTCTCAGGTCGCCGCAACTGGAGTGAGCGACGATGCTGCAGCACGGACCCTTAGACGAGATCGGCGGGGATGACCTCGGCTGGCTCAAGGCAAAGCATCATTTCGCGATCGGCGGGCATGGCAACCCCGCGCACCGCGCAGTTGGCAACCTGTTTGTCCTGAACGACGACGAGATCGCCGCGGGAACCGGATTTCCGCTGCATGGCCATGCCGATATCGAGATCATCAGCTACGTCCGTGACGGCGTGGTCACGCACGAGGACAGCCTTGGTAACAAGGGCCACACCCGGGCCGGCGACGTGCAAGTGATGAGTGCCGGTACCGGCATCCGTCACGCCGAGTATAACGAGCAGGACGTTCCCGCACGCATGTTCCAGATCTGGCTTCGCCCGCGTGTGAAGGGCGGCCAGCCGCGATGGGATACTCGCGCCTTTCCCAAAGCAGACCGTGCGGGCAGCTTTGTGCCGCTGGCGAGCGGCTACGATGCACCAGATACGCTGCCGTTGCGCGCCGACGCGGAGATCCACGGCGCGTTGCTCAAGGCTAGCGAGGCGATTACGTTTGACTTCCCCGCCGGCCATAGCGGCTATCTCGTGCCAGCCACCGGTGCCGTACGTGTCAGCGGCAATCATGTCGCGGCGCGTGAGGGGCTGGTGATCACCGACGAAATCTCGGTCACGATCGAGGCGGTCGAAGACGCGGAACTGGTGCTGATCGTGACGGCAGCTCCGACAACCTAAAGCAGCGCCTTAAGCCGATCTGAGCCGTAATCATGAACCAAATCTATGGATGACGACCATGTCGCACAGCGTCGCTACCTTACTGACCCGCAACCTTCACGACGTCTTCGGCGAAAATGATGCTGCCCGGCGCCGGGTAGCGATCGAGGACATTTTTCACGAGGACGCCGTGTTTTACGAGCTTCAGGGCGTTTATCGAGGCTGGGACGAAATCGACCGGGTTGCGGGGAAGATACGATCAACCCATCCCGACTTCGAGTACACCGAGACACACGCAACCGAGGATCTCCACGGCATCGCCGGCCGTACCCGCTGGGTGTCCGGACGGCCGAACGAGGCTCCGGCTTACGCCGGCACTGACTTCATCGTCATCCGGGATGGCCGCATTGCGGCAGTCTATCTCTTTTTTGATGACCTGCCTCTCTGAGACCACGACCAGGTCGCCCGGAGGGGCGACGAGGTAGCCGTGGTGGACGAGGCGCTACTCACGATCACCACCAGGACAAACACAAGGTCGTCTTCGTCGAGGTGACCTCGGGTCGTCGTGGTGGTCCGTAGGCGGGGCCCTGCCACTAAGAGGCGCGCGCGTGCCCAATGACCTGATCTCCGCTCACTCGCGCTTGAGGCGAACTGGGCTGGTTAGAACCTGCGGCAGAGGCACGAGAGTACGCCGATCGCCGGTCGCACCAAGCGATCATCCATTTACAAGGACACACCAAAATCATGAACTCTTTGGAAACCACACCCCTTGTTCGAATTCCTCGAGGAGATGGCGAGCATTTCGACATCGCTGGGGCCAAGTTGACTTGGAAGGTCAAAAGCGACGTGACGCAGGGCCGCTTCTGCTTCTTTGAACAGGTACTGCAGCCAGGAGATGCCGTGCCGCTCCATGTTCATGGATACACCGAGACCTTCTACATTCTGGCAGGCACCGTCACTTTCCTTGATGCCACAAACAAGGGATCCCGCGTGCGCTCAAGCACCGGCGATGTCGTGGTGGTGCAGCCAGGCGCCTTCCACGGCTTCGGGAACGAGAGCGACGAAGAGGCTCGCCTTCTAAGCATCAGTGTACCCGAGCATCAGCGCTTCTTCGATGCAGTCGCGAGCGCCGACCGCGACCTCCCTTTTGCGACCATGACGCCGGAAATGGCGATGCAGCGCGTGGCCGCCATCGGGGATGAGTACGATTCAGTGTTCGCCCGACCCGACGCGGGCTGACGCTCGCAGCGACGGGTTCTCACGCGAAGTCTGTTCGAGGACCCCTCACTCCAATAGGGCCGTTTTCCAAAACCTGTTCCGATTGGCTTCTCCCAAACAGGCAGCGACCGAGAATGAGAAAAGTAGGCGTGTCGCTAAATTTCTGATTTTCCGATGTGGCGCATATCCAGCATTCTGCGACGTCAGACATTCGGCGTGAAGGTAGCCGCAATCTACGGCCGCTCCTTACCGATCATGTTCAGCAAGGCATCTGACGCTTTCGTGCGATACCGTTCCTTGTGGCGCAACCCGAAGAAAGGGCGGGGGGCAAATGCGATGGGGGCGGCGTGCAACGTGCCCGTCTTGATCGCCGGTGCGACCACCAGCGACGACAGGACAGCGACACCGGCACCTGCTTCCACCGCGGTACGAACGCTCTCGTTGGACGGCATCACCAATGCCACGTCGAGCGTGGCGGTATCGACGCTCAAGGCGAGCAGGTAGCTGTCAAGGGTCGAGCGCGTGCCCGATCCGGGTTCGCGCTGCACCCAGCGTGCGCCCTGCAACCAAGCTGCATCGATGCGCGAATCGCCGAACGGTTTGGCCGCAACGAGCAGCAGCCGATCCTCGCCGATCGGCCAGTGCGCCAGTACCGGGTCATCGATCTCGCCCTCGACGATGCCCAAGTCGGCCTCGCCATCGTGGACGCGGGCCGCGGCCTGTTCGGTGTTGCCGATCGCCAACTCGATGCCGATCGCCGGGTGGCGCTCGTGGAAGGCAGCCAGGATCGGCGGCAGCCAGTAGGCGGCGATGGTTTGGCTGGCGACGACGCGCAGTGTGCCACGCTTCAGCCCACCCATCTCCTCCAGCACGTTCTCCGCCGCGCCGGCACGCGCGAGCACGCCGCGAGCTTCGGTCAGGAATAGCCGCCCCGCCTCGGTCAGCGTGATGCCACGTCCTACCCGGTGGAACAGCTTGATCGCATGTCGTTCCTCCAGTGCGGCTATCGCTGCCGAGGCGGCCGACTGCGTTACGTTGAGCGCACGAGCTGCAGCCGTCATATGTTCGCGCTCGGCCACGCCGACGAAGATGCGAAGCTGCTCTAGCGTCATGCGGCATCAATAGCGCGATCGATCACGATTGGCGATCGGAACAACAAGGATGCTGCGTTGGAACGATCAATCAGGCGAGCATAGGTCAAGCGGCGGAAGGAAACCGCTGTGGTCATTCTCGCCCATCACCAGCTTACATTGTCGACTAGCCGAGGCAGCAAGAGTTCTGCTGTTCTGCCAGGGATCGGGCTCTGCCTCGCCGTCACCGGGGCAGCCTATGCCCTGGAGGCGGGCGAACGAGCGCTGGCCGGCAAGGCATGGCTGGAGGCGCTGGTGCTCGCCATTCTGATCGGCACGGCGGTGCGCAGCCTGTGGACGCCGGGTGACCGCTGGCACGATGGCATCGCGTGGAGTGCCAAGTACCTGCTGGAGGGGGCCGTCGTGCTGCTCGGCGTGTCGGTGAGCGCCGCGACCATCCTGGCGGCCGGGCTGCCTCTGCTCGCCGGGATCGCCGGCGTGGTGGCGAGCGCGATCCTGCTCAGCTTCGGCATCGGTCGGCTGCTCGGGCTGCCGACCCGCATGGCGCTGCTGGTCGCGTGCGGTAACTCGATCTGCGGCAACTCGGCTATCGCCGCAGTCGCGCCCGTGATTGGGGCGGACAGCGACGACGTGGCCGCCTCCATCGCCTTCACGGCCGTCTTGGGTGTGGTGGTCGTGCTCGGCCTGCCGATACTGGGGATCGCGCTCGGTTTGAGCGGGCTTGCGTTCGGCGCGCTGGCCGGGCTCACAGTATATGCGGTTCCGCAGGTGATCGCGGCCGCCTCGCCGCTGGGAGCCACCGCCGTGCAGATGGGTACGCTGGTCAAGCTGGTGCGCGTGCTCATGCTCGGGCCGGTGTGCCTGATCCTGTCGCTGGTGGCGCCGCGCCTTGCGCCGCAGGTCGTGTCCGATGGCGAGGTCGTCGCCGACGAGCCAGCTTCCAAACGGCTCGATCTCGCTCACCTCGTGCCGTGGTTCATCATCGGCTTTCTGGCGCTGGTGGCCTGCCGCTCACTAGGATTGGTGCCGGTCACTGCCATCGCGCCGATCAGTCGGATCGCTACGCTGCTCACCGTCGTATCCATGGCCGCGCTTGGGCTCGGCGTGGACGTCCGCACGGTCGCCAAGGCGGGCGGCAGGGTGACAGCCACAGTGGTTCTGTCCCTGCTCGGTCTGGGCGCGATCAGCCTGTCCCTGCTGACGGTGCTGCACATCGCATAGTCGATCAGTTTGGGGCGGCTGTCGCGAAGATGCTGAGTTTGGGACGTCGCGTATGTCGCAGCTTTTGCGACAATATGATGCACCAGCGGACTATCCGGCTAGCACGTCGACAGGGTCACGAAGCGTGCGTGATCCGTCTGGCAACGATGCCGGCGATGGCCTCGTCGGCGATGCGCGACAGTTCTTCCGCTGTCGCGCCGTCGCGCGCCTGCACTGACATGCCTTGCTGAATGGCGGAGAGATACGCCGCCATCCGCTCCGCCTCGGACCGGTCGAGCCACTGGCACAAACCGTCCGCGATCCGGTCGCGCAACGCGCGCCGACGTTCGCCCAGTTCGCGCGCGAGGTCCTGCTGTTCGACCGCGCCTTCCACCAGGCCGGTCGAGATCATGCAACCGCGCTCCTCCGCCGTCACTGCCAAGATCGCCGCATCGAGTAGCCCTGTCAGCGCCTGTTCCAACGTCTCGGCGCCTTCCATGCCGTCCAGAGCACCAGGTAGCCCTGCGTAGAGGTCGAGCGCTTCGCGGTAGAGGCCCGCCTTGCTCCCGAACGCTGCGTACAGGCTCGGCGGCGCGATCCCGATCGCGCTCGTCAGGTCGGCGATCGACACGCCCTCATACCCGCGGCCTCGGAACAGGCGCATCGCGGTCTCGACTGCCTGACTGCGGTCGAAGCTGCGCGGGCCTGCGGAGCGGCGTTGGCGTGGCTTATCCATAGCGGTCACTAAAACACAGCTTGACGCGGAAAGGCAATGCTCTAACCTGTATCGATCGCTAAAGGTAAGGATCGTATCGCATGACCCGCCCGCCATTCCCAACCATCACCGCGTTCGGCTCCGTCCACGGCGTTCCGAGCCTGCCGCCGGGCTTCACCGACGTTTTCGAGAGCTACCGGGTGCCGACAGGAGAGATCGAGCTTCACGCGGTGATTGGCGGGGAAGGACCGCCGCTGCTGCTGCTCGGCGGTTGGCCGCAGAACTGGTACATTTGGCGTGACGTGATGCTGCCGCTGGCCGAGCGCTTCACGCTGGTCGTGCCCGACCCGCGCGGGCTCGGCATCTCGGACAAGCCCGAGGACGGCTATGACAAGGGGACGCTGGGCCGCGACCTCTTCGGGCTGATGACGGCGCTCGGTCATGAGCATTTCGCGATGGTCGGTCACGACTGCGGCATGTGGGTCGGTTACGCGATGGCAGCGGACCGCCCAGAACGGATCGCGCGGATCGCACTGGGCGAGGCGATCATTCCCGGCGTCGCCGTCTCCCCGCCGCTGATCCCTGACGAGCGGCCGCTCAACGACTTCCTGTGGCACAACAACTTCTGCCGCGTGCGGGGAGTCACAGAAGAGCTGGTGGCCGGTCGCGAAGAGATATTCTTCGATTATCAGTTCACCAAGATCCCCGTGCCCAATCCAATCCCGGCCGATATCCGCACCTTCTACATCAATCTCATCAAGCGCGATCGGCGGACGTTACGGGCAAGCTTCGATTACTACCGCGCGATCGACGACGACATCCCAGCCAATCGCGAGCGGATGAAAACCCGTCTGACGATGCCGGTGCTCGGCTTCGCCGGCGCACTGGCGTGCGCTGGCGCGGTGGAAGAGCAGCTTCGCCGGGTCGCCGACGATGTTCGCTGTGCTGTCATTCTCGGTTGCGGGCATTTCGTGCCAGAGGAAACGCCGGACGCGCTGCTGGTGCTGTTGACGCCCTTCCTCGAGCCTTATCGCGCTCTGGCCGACTGATCTGCATGCACGTGCGTGACGTCCTTCGATCTATGATGGTGAACGGGCGTCACGCAGACGCGACAGGTCGACCTCCTTGCCCAGCTCACCCGTGACCCTTGGGGACGCCTGGCCGCTCTCTGCCATCGACTGCATCTGTCGCGGATGTGCTGACTTTCGGACGTCGCGAATGTCGTCGCTTTTTGCAACACACCCTTTGCAACATACCTATAGTCCCGCAAGCGATGGTGTTTGGGGAACCGTATAATGGCGTCAGGTTAGCTCTCTCGTTTGAGGTTGGGACGGACATAGAGCCGTTCGAAGCCGGCGCGCGACATGTTCCGGAACGATGGAAAGTCCGCTTCTTGGCTGTCGCCAGGCTGTCCTGTCTCGCTGGTTGCCACGCGAGCACCCATCTCGGCGGCGGCCATAATTCGACGGTGCAGAAGGCTGCGTTGTACGCCTTGGTTGCGGAAGACTGGGAGTGTGCCAGCGATGCCAAGCCAGGCGGCATCATCGCGGACGTACATGGTGCCGCCACCAGCGACGGTTCCGTCCACGACCGCGAGGAAGCAATGCCACGACGGCCGGTCGACGAGTGCGGCGAACCAGTCGGCACACGAGGCCGGCAGACCAAAACCTCCAGCCACCGCGCTGCCGAACAAAGCGGCCGATACAGCATTCACCCGTGCGACCTCGACCGACCCGCGCAGGGGTTCGGATGCTCCATCCGTTCTGGCGAACTTGGCCCAGCCAGTTCCCGCCGTGGTCAACGACTCTTGGGCAATGAAGGCTTGCACCACGTCAGCCGTTATAAAGGGCGCGAGCTGCAAGGCCCAGCCGGTCGCGTTTGCATCTAGCCAGGCCACCACGTCGTCCAGATCGTCGCGCGACAGCTCGCCTTCGATCCCGATCGCCATGGCACGATTCAGCTCGGTGATAGGGATAGCCCGACAACCCAAAAGCCCCATACCTGCCACCGTCGTGCTAGCCAGACCGAGACCCTCTCGCACATGGTCGGGCGCCGCAGCGAACAGGTCGAGCCAGGCATCGCGCTCGATCAGTTCTGCACTACGTTCGATTGCGCCAACTTCACGCTGATTGGCGCCTGTGACGAGCGCGACGTGTTGGTTCTGCATCTGATCTCCGAATACGAACTACATTCCTGTTTCTCTCTCTCTTTGTAGGTGCCCGACAGATTGCAGGAAATGCCAGAATTCTGATTGCGCTCGCCGCTGCGGTGGATCGAGCGTTATGCAAGCTGACCGATCTGCCTTCCCAGAAACGAAGGTCGATCGAGAACGACGGTGCGCTGTGATGTTGGATGAGGGTCACAAGGCCAGGCTCTCCCAAATCCTGTCCCCGATTGCCTTTTCCCGAAATGGTGTCGGATCTACGGAGAAATGGGACGCTTCAACCTGTCGGAAAACACCTGTTTGCCGTCGTTTAACGGCGCCACCAAGCAACCGCTCGTTTCCCTTGCGCAGCATAGGCGGCAATCCTGGCTGAGGTGCTGTGGCATGCGCGCCTCCTGCCGCGCCCCAGCTGCTCTGCCAAGCGAGAGAGGAGGGGGGGAGAGGTGCCGATCCATGCGGATCAAAGGAGACCCTCCCATGTCCGACATCATCGACCTCGGCGGTGCACCCGCCGAAGAGGACTGCGCGCAGTTGGGCCGCACGCCCGACTTTGACGCCGTGAACGCCTATGAAGTGTTCGCCTATAAGCTAGCGATCATCGCTCGGTACGGCCAGCCGCCCGCCGGTTGCCGCCTCAAGCCGCTCGCCAATCGTCACGACTTCGGCGTTTACCGCACGCTGTCGCTCCGGATCGACGACGAAGCGGACGAGGCTGTCCAGACGTACGCTGAAGCCGTCGAGAACGGCTTGGCGCGCTGGCTCGACGGCGGCTTCGCTCCCCCGATCAACTACGAGGGCAGCGTCGCCACCCGCGCGGCGTAGCCGCACTGATCCGAGCCATGGAAGAGGAGAGGGGAGGGAGCGGGCACGCCGGAATGAGCCGGTGGGGAGCTACCTCATGCCTGATCTTGTGCCCGCGTCAGCCAATCACCTCATGCGCCCGATCCTCTGGACGTTCGGAGAGGGTCCGACCTTCCCGGGCTACACCGACGACACTCATTGGAACGGCTTCCTCAACGTGTCCGTCAGCATGGCGACATGGCCCTATGTCCTGCGGACGCTCATCGCCGGCGCCGACGGCGACGCGGACTCGATCGCGGCATATCGCGAGATGGCGGGTGGCAGCATGGTCTCGCTGGCCGACCGTTTCACCACCGAGGCCGTGGACCGGAACTGGTCCTGGCAATTCCCCGACTATCCGGTCGCAACCATGATGCCGATCCCGGAGCGCTGGTCGGAGATGAGCTGGCACCACGACACCGCGCCCAGCTTCGGCCCCTGTGTCGGACCGATGGGCGAAGCCGCGCAGGTCTGGGTCGACTATGCCGATCCGTCGAAACGCGAGTTTCCGGAAGCGCCTCGCTTCAGCTTCAGCCGGCGCGATGCGGTGGGTGAGCTGACCACGATCTACGCCGGCGCAGATTGGGACGAGGTGCTGATGCTGGCCGCGGTCGAGGCGCTCGCGTGCGCCTTCGCGCGCGGACTCGCCCTCGAGCTCACGCCTGCGCAGTGGCAGGACATGCGACTGCGCAACCAGGTGGCACCGGAGGGCACTTGTGCCTCGCACGATTTCGTCGATGCCAACATGGTGATGCTCGCCGCCTGGGAGGCCGAGCGCGGCCATCCTCTGCTGCCAACCCCCGAGCCGACGACCTTCGAGAACGATCTCGCGCGCGTGAGCGCTGCGTGGAAGATCTCGACAGCGCACTATCTCACGGCGTCCCATGAGGGTGAGCGGTTCGACGCCTGGCGCCTCACAGCCCGCGACGTCGACGGACTCGCTGCAGCCGGTGAGGAGCTGGGCAGGGTCGACGATAGCGACAGCCCGGGACGGATCTACGCGACCGGCTTCATGGAGCAGAGTGGCAAACATTGGATCGTCAACGTCGGCAACTCCAGCCAGGCCTTCGACGAGCTCTTCGATGCGGAAGCGCACCTCTGGAGTGTCCATGCATCTACCGAGAGCCGACCCGAGGTGCGCCAGCCGCTGCGGTTGCCGCCTCCGCCTTCCGCCATCCACTTCACCGTCGACGAGATCACGGTAACTGCGGACGCGATCGATCGTCGGCTGGCCGAGCGAGCCAAACGGCTGAAAACCGTCTCGGAGCTTGAGTCGGAAGGGCTCTTTCTGGCCGAGAGCGTGCGTCGGCTGAAAGCCGCCAGGGTCAAGCTGACCGAGGCCGCTCAGCCCTAAGTGACGAAAGAGGAGAGGGGAGCAGGTGGTCGCGGGATTGGACCCGCGAGAAGGAGACCGCCATGCTCCCCGCCTCGATCGCACCCACCGCCGCGCCAAGCGCGGTCGCTACGGTGCAGGAGCTGTTCGCCGACAGCATGACAGACGTCCTGCTCGAGCTTCTACAGGCCGCCCGTGCCACAGGCGCTGCCCGCGTCGACGTCGCGGTGATCGGCGCAGCCGGCGAGCAGCTGCTACAGCTCAGCGACGATGGCCATGGACTCGACGAGCCCGGTGCGATCTTCGCTCACCCGCTGCCGCGCTTTGGCATCTTCAGTCTCGCCGGGCGCGACGTGATCGTCCGCTCCTGGTCACGTGCCGCACATCAGGGTTGGAGCGCACACATCACCGCCGCGGCATGGACGGGCAGGCGGCCGATCGCGATCTCACCGGATCCGATCCTCCGCGGCACCGCCATCACGTTTCGCACGCCGGCGGTCGCCGAAGCCGTGGTCCGGGCTTCGCTGGCCGAGGCCGCGTGCCTCGCCGGCGTGGTCGTCACCTTCAATGGTCGAGGGATCTGGCTTGGCGGATGTAGGTAGTTGGTGCCCACATCCGCCCGAGTCCGTTTAGTTCGGAGCTACGCGAAGTCGCCCAGGTGCTTCGTCTCGGCGTCAGGCAGGTCAGAGGAGTCACCCTCGGTGCGACCGTCACCCTCGAGATCTTCCGCGGTGAGATCCTGCTGATCCTTGCCGAGAATGTCGCGGTCTTCACCGTTCGTGCCCGGGTTGTTGGTCCCGCCGTTTTCAGCGTCGTCGTGCTCAGCCTGCCTGGTCATAAGAGTCTTCCTTCGATGTTTGAAGTAGAACGACTACTATCGCCTAAAGACCCTCGGTCTAAGCTGCGCCTTGAATAAATATCGCGGGCGAAAGTTAGCCGTGGATGGCCCGGCGTTAAACCGCTCGAGCCAGCTCTGCATCGTCGGGCAATTAGCACGAGACTGATGACCCTAAGGATGGGCGAACCCCTCGCCGCGTAAACGTCATTGAACGCTCGACGAAGGCGCCTGGTTGACGATGACGAGCTGCTCCGGCGCGAGGCCCACGATCGTCAGGCCAGCCATCGTGAGGAATATGCTGGTCGCCAAAGCGATGAGCGGACCGGCTGGGATCACCTGACGTCGGTAGAGCAGGGCCATGCCCTCGAATGTGGCCGCGCCGAGCAGCGCGATGATGATCGCGAAGATCTGCATTCCACCCATTTACCCGAAGGGACCTGAGATGGACACCGCCGTTCAACCCACACGCACCGAGATCATCGGCGCGCTCAATGATCGCTGCCGGTACGGGCTCGACCGCCGCGCGCGCATCGTGGTCACGCGCTCGTGTCTCGCGACCTTCGCCGAGGTCGGGGTGCCCGCGATCGTCGCCCAGATCGAAATCAAGGCAGCGTTACGCGCGCATGCATTTCCGGAGCAGGATCGCGAACGGGAACGCGGCAGCTTCGAGTTGCGCGGCCACACCGTCTACTTCGCAATCGACTATTACGATCTCGCGCTTGAGTATGGCTCAGAAGATCCGGCCAACCCGAGCATCACACGGCGCGTGCTCACGATCATGATGCGCGAAGATTTATAGCCAACCCGGTAAGCCGCCGATCACTCTACCTTTTCCGCAATGTCAGCGATGTCCTTATTGGACAATCCTTCGTTCTCGTCGCGTAGATAGCGAAGCAGATCGTCCACTTCGGCAGGGCCGAAGCTCATATCCAACGCGTCCATCTTGATGGCAGTCGAAAACCGTTCGTCGTGTGGCATCGCCTCAACGAGTGCCGCGCACTCGCTCAACGTCCCGTTCAAGAGGACGGTGGATGTCGGCTTGCCATCGTCGTCGATCGCATAGGTCGTCGCTGGTTCGCTCAGCGGATAGGTCGTCATGTCGTAGTCCCCTGGTTTGCGCAGAAAACGTTCGCGGCGACGTGTCGGGCTCAGCTGGCTGGGGTCGCGTACCACATGCCGAAGGCGTTGCTCGCGACGTGAACAAAGAGCCCGGGCACAATCGAGCGCGTGCGCAGCGCGCAGATGCCAGTCCCGAGGCCGAGGCACAGCGAGGCGACCAGGTTCGCCGGCTCGAAGTGCAGCGTCACGAAGAGGAAGGCCGACACCAGCACCGCAGCGACGCGCCAACCTCGATCGACGAGCGTGCCGAGCAGGTAGCCGCGATAAAGCACCTCTTCCACCATCGGCGCGACGATGACCGTGGCAATCAGGAGCGCCAGACCTGCGGGTCCGGACAGCGACGCGACGAGGGCTCGGCCAACCTCAAGGTTGCTGCTGGCGCCCGACTGCCAGACGGTTGCTCCCTGCAGCGCGAGAATCCCGAGCGGGATCTGCGCGACGGCAAGGCCAATGACCATCGCGGACGCGGTTCGCTGGTCCCATCCCGGTGCCGTAAGCAGCACGGCGCGTGCACGACCTGCGCGCCGCGCGTCCAGTGCAACAAGCCCGAGGATAACCAAAGCCGCCAGTACGATCGTCGCAGCGGTGAGCGCGGCCGATGCAGGGTCGAACCCAATGGCAGGTCCAACGATGTAGTGGATCACGGTCAGCGCCGCTTGATGCGCGATCAGGAGCCCGGCCACGATCCACAGCGACGGTGCGAGCGAACGCAGCGTGGCGGGTACGCCAAGCGGCGGTGCAGCAGCCAAGTCCGGCATATCTCGCCTCACAGGATCAGGAGATCGTCAGTGCGCAGCATCAAGTCTCACGGCACCCGAGGCCGTCAATCCCGCGAGCAAGGAAGCTTGGATCTCACGGCGTTACTCCGTCCAGGTCCAAAGAACGTGCAGTGGGAAGCTGACAAAGCCGGCTGGCGCGCTTTCGTCTTCGGCAACACCATGAGCGGCTTCCCCGCCGGCAATCGCCTCGATCGAGCATGGCGTCGCGGCTACGAGGCCGGCCAGCGCAGCGACAACGCTGCAGGGCTGATGCTGTAGCTGACCACGGCTCGACACAACGAGCCCGGGTAGAGAGGGAAGGCGGGGAGGCAGTCGGATCATCGGGATCCGGGAGCCTCACCATGAACGCATTCAGCCACGCGACCGCCGAAGTGGTGATCCGCCACGGCCACATGGCGTGCGGCCTCGGCGCCGGCGCCGCCGGCATGAACGCGGCCAATCCGCGCGTCGGGCCGCTGCGCGGTCGCTTCGAGTGCGCGGGCGGCATCGGCGTCGACGAAGGCGCGATCCGCAATTTCCAGCGCCTGCGCGAGCTACGCGCTGATGCGCAGGTGCGGGCTGACGACTGCTGGCGCCGGCACAAGGCGCCGATGGCCGCCTACTGGAAGGTTGTGTCGGTCTATGCCGGTCACGTCGCCCGCGTGCTGCGATGAGGTACGATCCTCGCATCGCGACGGTGTCCGGCGACGAGTTCGAGGAGCTGCTCGCGCTTGCGCGGCTGGCCGACGAGCCGCCCAGGCCGATGACCGATGATGATCGCTGGCGTGCCGACTATGCCGAGGCGCAGCGTCGATGCCGGGTCATCGGCTATCAGCAGGATCTCTTCTCCTCGACGACGATGACACACTATCGTCGCAACGCGGCCGCGCCCGAGTGGGCGCAGGCCCCGCGCGAAACGATCGAGCAGAAGCTCGAGCACATCAAGGGCGACCCGTTCGCCACCTTCGGTCCGCCACGGTCGGACCGGCCATCGATTCTGACACGCGCCGAAAGGGACGCGATCGTCCGCAAGGCCGGAAACTGGCTCAGCCTGCGCCGGCGCGTGCGGCTGGTTGACGCGCCGGGCTCGGTGGATCCCGCCTTCGGCATCCAACGGTTCCTTGGCCGCGAGGGTGTCGTGTGGCGGCTGTGCGGCGCGCCCTTCGACGACCATTGCTACGTCTTCTTCGACGCTGCGGGCGCGGAGCGCACCGCCAAGATCGAGCTCGCAGAGCTGCGCGATCTGGAGCCGATAGAATGAGCTGGCGCGAACCCGACCTCTTCTATGGGGACAAGCAACCGCCGCGCACCATTGCGCCGATAAAGGCTTACCGGCCTGCGGTGCGCAAGGCCGCAAAGCCTTTCGCATGTGATAGCATGGGTGCCTGGGTCCGGCTCATGCACCGGTTGTTCGCCCTCGAGGCTCCGAGCAGCGATCATTATAGTCGGACGCGCGAGACAGCGCGGGCACTGACCGTGGGACGCGTCCGCGAATGCCGTCACGACGATGATCTAGCCCGCTGCGAGGCGATGCTGGTGGAAGCGCGGGCGGGGTGGCTCTACGGTCTCGATCGTGCCTTCACGCCCGCGGAGCGCGGCGTCTTGTTGGTCGAGGTGCGAAATCGACGCCAGCTGCTGGCCCTCGGCCGTCTGGAGCCGAAGCCGAAGGGCGCGCGCATGGACCCACGATGCCTGCCCAAGGACGCTCTTGAGCGCCTGATCCGGTCACATACCGACGTCGCTCTCGTCGATCGGCTGCGTTGTGAGCGAGCGCGACGAACGATTGAAAGAGAAGGGTGAGATCCGTATTATACGGATGAGGAGATTGGCCATGGCACAGACCGCGACATCCGGTGAGGTATCGAAGGCGTTCGGCCGCTTCAGCCGGCGCGCGCTGGTCGAGCCACTCACCATCACCAACCGCGGCGACGAGGCTTTGGTCCTCATGTCGATGCAGGAATATACGCGGCTGAAGAGCCGGGATCGTGTGGCGATGTCGCTTGATGAGGTCACCCAGGAAATGCGCGACGCGGTCGCCGCCTCGAGGGCACCTGAGGAGTCCAAGGCCTTCAACCACGAAGTGGATTGAGGGTGGACGTACCGACGCCGCGTCCCGGCCAGGTCATCCGTTACGAGTACCTCTGGAAGCGTGAGGCCGACCGTGGCGCCGAGGACGGTCGCAAGGAGCGTCCGTGCGCGCTGCTGCTGGCGCAACAGATGCGCGATGGCAGAACCGAGGTCTTCGTCCTTCCCATCACCCATAGCCCGCCTCTGGAGGCGGATTACGCGATTGAGATCCCGGCCGACGTAAAGCGACGTCTTATGCTCGACGATGATCGGTCGTGGATCGTTCTGTCGGAGCTGAACCGTACGCCGTGGCCGAACCAGGACACTCGCGTTGTACCCGGCTCCAAGCCAGCGACGGTCGTCTATGGACAGCTGCCAGAGACGCTCTACAACAAGGTGCGGGATCGCTGGCTTGAGCTGGTCGACAAGAACCTAGTCAAGGTTGTTGGGCGCACAGAATAGCGTCACGCTCTGTTGCCGCCAGTTAGAAAAGACACTTTCTCCGCTAGATAGACATGACACTCGTTGTGGCAGCGGGGGCAGCGTGGAGCCCCAAGCAGCGCAGCGCTGCCCCCGCTGATGCGGTAAACCCTCGGCTCTTGCGCCCTTGAACCCGCTGCGCCAGCAGCGGGCTCGGTCTCGCCGGTGGATGGTCGCAAACGCCCACTAGCGAATATTGGCGGGAGGCCCCGGTGAGCAGCCCTCTAAAGGCAAGGAGGGCACAAGTACAAACTTGGAACGGACGCAGCGCTACCGCGCAGCCTTTTCGACGAGAATGTCCTGTAGCGTGCCTCTCGGCCAGGGACCGATGTCGACATAGGAATGGCTACGCGCCGACCTACGAACGATCAACGTAATGAAGATAGTACCCCGACCGGTCGTCGCACCGAGAATGTCGGTCCACGCCCATCTCCGAGTTTGATAGACATCCGGCACCTCAATTCCAGCTTCGTCCAGGATCAGCAAGCTGGGGTGCCGATAGTGTTTGAGGCTGCGGATCACGCCACGAAGCGACGCTACACCGATCAGAAAGAATACAACCGACACGAACGTTTCAGACGGAACCGAACCATCAACGAGGCGACCGTCAAACGCTTCCACTACGAGAGCCACGACCAGCTGCGAACGCACCTCGACGACTTCATGGCCGCCTACAACTTTGCCCGCCGGCTCAAGACGCTCAGCGGGCTCACACCCTACGAATATATCGCCAAGATCTGGACGTCAGAGCCAGACCGGTTCATCGTCGACCCGATCCACCAGATGCCGGGACTGAACACCTAAACATCAACAAGGCGATCGCGGCGCCGGGAGGATTGTGTCTCCTGTAGCTATTTTGCCGGGAAATGCAGCAGTCGGTAACCAATAGGATGTTAAATCACGCTTGAAACTGCGGGCAGTTATACAGCATGATAACGGGCGTTCGGAGTAGCTATAGGAAGGCTCCAAGCCTAGCAGTAGGCAAGGCGGGGCTGGCACTGTCGTGCATAACAAGCGTGGGCGTACCGCTGTACAACCTTTTTGTGGTAGTTCATTATACATCCATTCACGAGTCTGTTCGTGTTCTGATTGCTGCGGCTATCGCGGTGCTATCGGCAACCGCATCTATCGCAGCTGGAGCATCCCTTCGCCAGTGTCTAAGCAAGACGGAGAGCCTCAGCAAGGTCGTAGCTATTTACGTTGCCCTCTTTGTCCTTTTCATATGCCAGGCGGTGGCATTGCCGGCGGTTAAGGATCTTTGGTTCCAATCTCCTATCCTGCTGGTAGCGGCCGGGCTGCTTATTGGCGTTCAAGCGACAGTGACATCGTATCTTAAGAAAATAGCGTGGGATCGGGCCGTTTCTATTCTGGAGCTGCAGGCTTCAGCAGGATCAGATCCTCGTTAGTGGCAGGCGGACTTGGATGGAAACGTTCGGCCGCTTTTCATTTCTAGCCGTCTTAAATGATTTGCGTAGAACACGTAAAGAATATCGCCGGTGAGCTAAGTCAGCAGCTTAAGAAGCGACAAAAAGGCGAGCCGGCCGGAGCCTTGTACGGGCTCTCTCTGCCATGTTTGCGGGGGAGCTCAATGCAATGGCTTTTATGCCGTGCAGTCGCTAGCGAAATAACCTCAATTGGAGATAAAGAAAGTGCGACTAAACGCCTGCAGGGTTATGGGTTTCCAGATCGTGAACCATGTTGGAATCGTTGTAAGCGATCTTCATCGATCGATTCGTTTCTACGAAGCGCTAACCGGGGTGGCGGTTGCGAGAGAAGACGTAGTTGGAGGCTCGCGTTTGGCGGCGCTTCGTGGCTTGCCCAATCTGAGGCTCGGCTTTGCCATGGTCCATTTAGGTAACATAAACATTGAGCTAGTTCAGTACGTCGATCCTGTAGCCGATCAGGCTCGCTACTCAGCCGCTGACATTAGCTCTATGCATCTTGCTTTCGAGGTCGAAGATCTACCATTGGTGTGTGATAGAATGGAGAAATCTGGAATTCCAATAGCGGCGGGTCCCATAACGTTGACAAAGGACGACCTGCTGGCGTATGGGACCGGAACAAAAGTCGCTTACTTCGATGATCCGGATGGAACCCATCTCGAAGTTGTGGAGCCAAGGGGCATATTCCGTAGACGAGATTAAGTATTCCATCGCCCTTGATGGTAAGGGAGTTTACGGCTTTTCGAGTCATGGTGGACGTCGCGCTACGGGTTTTGATAGATTGGTCCGGCTTTTTGGTGGTGGCATTTTTGCTCAGGCTATCAACTGACTGCCATTACTCCTCTGCTCGCGGACCTGCTCTTGCGGGTGCCTGGGTCAGGCGGCCATCGGCGAATGCACGGCGAGCGGTCGGTGAACGTCGCGCGGGTCCGCTGGCGTGCAGGCGAAACGCGCATTGTGCGGAGCGACATAGGAGGTGAGAAAGGCATTGGCGTCGTCAAGAGACGAGATGCCGGCCAGTCGCATCGCCTTGACCAACCGCTCCTGCAGCGTGCCATTCGCGCGTACTGCTAGGTGTTTGATCCGGCGGTTTGATGGTGCGATCCTTTCGCTGGAATGGAAGGAAGCCGTATGGGACAGGTACGTCATGGGTGCGCCACGACCACGCACGCCGTCCGAGCAGCAATACAGCGATCGCAAGCTTCGCTCGCGACGCTGAGCCGGGAGCTGGGGATCAATCCCTAGACGGTGGCCAAGTGGGGCAAGAGGGCAACGGTTGAGGATCTGAAGACCGGGCCGAAGGCCCCTCATTCAACGACCCTGACCGAGGCGGAGAGGCAATGGTCGTGGCGTTCCGGCGGCACACGCTGCTGCCGCTCGACGACACGCTCGGCGTGCGGCATTCCTGTGATTCTCTTGTAACCATATTGAAGCGCGGCGACACTTTCCCGAGACCTCCGCATCTGCTTCTACCCGGAACGACGGTTGTAGGATGTTTAGTGATGGTGACTCGTTTCATTACCGGCATGACGGCAATGAAGGAATCTGAGATTGCTAACGATGCCAACCAGACGACGCTGACGCTTCGGGTTAACGCCCAGCCTTTGGCGGTCTGCACCAGCCACGGGGGCATTCATGCCGAGCAATATGCCTGCGATTTCTTGAAAGCCGCGTTCACCGGCGCTCCCATCGCGTCCGCGAAGCTTGCCGAGGCGGAGCAGGGCGGGACAACCAAACACACCGATGCCGCGATCTACGACATCTTCATCACCAGGTCGCCATGCACAAGCTGCGCGAACCGCATTCTGGAGGTTCAGAATTTGCTTCCGGAAAACAGGATGATCAGGATCTTCTGCGCAACTGTCTATAAGGGGCCAAAAAGCGCCGAATCTCAAGCGAACATCATTCGCTTACGAAACAGCGGCGTGCCGGTTTATCTCTGGAACGCCGCAGCTATGGCGATGGCTGGCGACAGCGACAGCCTAGCTTTGCTGAAGGTCGCTCATCGCGTGAGCTTCCTCGACACTAAGGACGTTGGCGGTCCGGCGGATCACAAGCTTGATTCCCGCTTGTCCAACAGATTTTCGGATTTGGGCCTGCTGCCGTTATATACAGGAAAGGAGTATCATGGTGCCTGACACGAAAAAAACGAAGGCAACGGTCGAACATGCGATAGGGCAGGACCGTGCCCTCGTGCTGGATCTCGAGCCGGCCGTCCGGGTACTCGCACACGTCCACCTTCTTGCGCGCTCGTGAATGGCTAGCGGCCGGTGCAGATCGCGCGGGTCGAACGGTGCCTTGGCGAACCGACGATTGTGCTTTGCCATGTAGGAGGGGAGGAAGGCGTTGGCTTGATCGATGGTGGAGATGCGGTGTAGCCGCATCGCCTTGACCAAGCGGTCCTGCAGCGTCGCATTGACCCGCTCGACGCGTCCCTTCGCCTGGGGCGAGTTCGCACAGATGAGCTCGATGTTGAGCCGATCCAGCGCACGACCCAGGTGGGTCATGCCGTCGCCCTTCGCCGAGGCCGTGTTGTTGCGGAAAGCGCTGTGCTTGTCGGTGTAGAAGGCCACCGGCTTGCCGTGCCGCTCGAGGTAGGTCCTCGTCGCGCGCATGTAGGAGAAGGTGCTCTCGCTCTCGACCATCTCGACGTGCATAAGCTCGCTGGTGGCATCGTCGATGAAGACCAGGAGCGTGCATTGCGGACCGCGGCCCTCGAACCACCAGTGCTCGGAGCCGTCGACCTGGATGAGTTCGCCGCGGCAGTCGCGCCGGTAGCGAGGCTGGTATGGGCGAGGGCGCTTGGCCGCACGGTCCCGCCACAGCCCGGCCTCCAGCATGATGCGCCGCAGGGTCTCGCACGACAGGCCGATGCCGTGGCGCTCGGCGAGGTACTCGTGCGCCAGCGTCGGTCCGAAGTCGGCATAGTGCTCGCGCACCAGCGTGACCACCTCGGCACGGAAGGCATCGCTGTAGCGCCGGTTGCTCGGGCGTCCTCGCTTGTGCGACACCAGGCCGCCCGCGCCGTCCTGTCGCAGGCGGTCGAGGAGCCGGTACACCTGCCGCCTCGCGAGGCCGAGCAGCTCCATCGCGTCCGCGACCCGGATCTCGCCGCGGTCGAGCCGCATCAGCGTGTCGAAGCGGGTAATCTCAGCAGCACTCATCGCCAGCACCGTCATACAATGCCCGTCCTCGTTGCCGAGAACGGCTATGACACCGGCGACCCGCCGATAGCACCGCAGAGTGCCATTTCTATCTAGCGAGCTGGTGCCATTTGTACGTTGCGTCTACATAGCGCTGCGGTTTCAAGCCGAAGTGCGACACGCCTCGTGGCAGCGGGGGCAGCGTGGAGCCCCCCAAGCAGCGCAGCGCTGCCCCCGCTGTGGCACTGTCTTCGCGGCTCTTGCGCCCTTGGACCCGCTGCGTCAGCAGCGGGCTCGGTCACGCCGATGGACGGCCGCGAACGCCCAATTGCAGACATAGCGGTTAGTCGGTACGATCGCGAGATGCGCATCAGCTTCTTAGGGCTTAAGAACGATCTATGGTTGGCGAAGAGATTTTATAATCGAGCAGGACTTATCATCGAGGCGAGAGCTATGCCCCGCGCGCCGTTTGGTATGGCGCACTACTTTATCGTTTTTCCCACCGACTTTTCCCGCACAGATGCTGAACGGTTGATCCGCCTAATCCGTGAGACGAAGGTCTTTAACCTACGGCGCTTCCGGTATGCTCTCCTCGGCGATCTCTGGATGCGGGCAGGGCGAGAAATGCTTTGGAGTCGCCGTCTGCAAAGTCGGAACAGGTCGAAGCCAATCGTCCGCTAACCTGCCAATCTCAGACGTTTGCGGCGCATCCGGCCGGCGCCGCGGGTGAATGACCGAGATTGGCAGGATAGCGGAAGGGCCGCTTACACGTGCCGTACAGCGTAAGCGGCCACTCGTTGAGTTCGGTTTGTGCCTACTCTCGTTCGTCAGCGTCGACCGACTTCAGGCGCAAGCGTCACGAGCGGCTTGCCCTTTTCCACTATGTAGGTCGCGAGCTCGGCGCCATTGGTGGTGCCAGGGTTATGCGCCTTGTGTGCTACTCCTGCTGGTATAAACAAAACCTCGCCAGCTTTGAAGGTCGCCGCGCTCTGGCCCTCCAGCTGGTATTCCAACGTTCCTTCGATTACGTAGATGACCTCCTCGCCCGGATGTCGGTGCCAAGGCGCCGTTGCTCCCGGTGCGATGTCGATGCGCGCCTGCACTGTTTCCCGATTAACGATCGACAGGTCGTGTCGCTGAAGGTCCGTTCGCTTTACGCTCTGCTGACCCTGCGCAGCTGCAGCCAACGCACAAAAAGCGAGTGACGACCCAATTGCGATTACGTACTTGTAGCCCATGCTCTTACTCCTTCATGTTGAAACAATGCCTCAAGCTTTTGCAGTAAAGCAGGCAATGCGCGAGCCGCTTCAATCAGTCACCAACTGTTTAACGCGATAAGGCAGAGCCATGTCGTCATGGTCGGTAGGACGAAGATAAAGAGCTTCATCTTCGAATTCGGAAGTGATGGACCGACGACGGCATGAAGCGCCAGTAAGCTGCCAAGGATGACGCCGACTACGAGTGAAAAAGCAGGCATCCTTAACGAGCTGCCGACAATCCAGATGGAGGCCGGGATATGGACTCCCATACGAAGCGCCCACACGTCGCCTTCCTTCAAATCATTTATGGACGCAACATCGATCAACGCGTCGCAAAACACCCATACATAACCTGCAACCCTCACGAACTCCGGCGCAGGCAGCGCCTGGATGACGGGGGCCAGCGCCAGGTGGTACAGGATTCCGGCACAATTACCGAGCCAAAGATGGCCGGTTTTCTTGGCCGCAAACATGGCGATCCATCCTGCACAGGACAGGAGCGCGAACAGACCAATATGGTCTTGAGGTAGAAACATCGAAAGCCCTCTTCTCCACTGTGACCAACACGAGAAGGAGATGCGGCACTCCGGCCGCCTATGTGGCGACGGGCAGAAGACGCAGCTCCACCTCGCGTCGTGGTCCACGGCCCGAAGGCTGGATTGAAGGTTTCCGTCGTGACGGAAACTGACCGGGGCTCACCAAAACCGGTCCACCATTTTCGACAGGAGTAAGGTGCCACGAGCGAGGCGGATGCACAAGCCTAGACCTTTGCGTGTCCGCTTTCGAGGCACGCTCCCCCGCTCGGCCGTGTCTGAGTTTGGGCGTTAGCTGACGTTCCCCAGCGCCGCCCCAGACCTCGCCGCCCTACCCAGCGAGGTCGGTCAATCTCGTTCTCCGGGGCAACCCCATAGGTCGCTCGCCCTATGTGGCGGTAACGGCCAATTCGCTGAGGCGCATGCATGCAGCCATCGCAGCGGGCCTGACAGAGGTCCGCGGCTACACCGGTAAGCCAGCGATCACCTTCACCGCTCACCCCTCGTGGCCGTCGCGCTAACTAGCGGGTCACCTCCTGTCTGGCCTGCTCCTCCCAGTTCACCCGGTGGAGCCACCAGTTTCGATTGGATTGATCGATGAAGGTCCTCAATCCGGCCGAGAGAGCTGCTACGAGAATGAGGGTCGCCGTGATCTTGTCTGCCGGCCAATCGTGGATCAGCCATTAGAGGGCTCCCGCCGCAAGAAGGTCCCACAGGTTCACGCGCCCACTGTCGCGCTCGTAATCCTTCATCACGACCGAACGCACGTTCGCCGTCGAGCCATGCTCATGCAGGTTGCGGTGCTTCATGGCTGTGTCCCCCTGATTCAACCGACCTGATTTAACAGGCTGCGCCCCCGGCACGCCAGCCGTAGCGCCGCGAAGTCACTTCGGGGATAGTTCGGGATTCTCGGTTCCGCTCGTTCCCGTTTCGCTCCCTCTTGCTCCCTGAAACGGGGTGTGTAGAGGGAGAAAGAACGGCGGTTTTCCGAGGCTTTCCTCGCGCCGGGCGCTTAGCTCAGCTGGTAGAGCGGCTCGTTTACACCCAGCCATCCAAGTCTTAGCGTGGTCATTGAGCTTACCTTGGAGTCCGCCTGTGCGCCCAGTATCTGAATGGACGGAAGCCGACTTGCAGGAGCTTGTCAGCCAAGAGGTTCAGGAAAGCATCACGCTCGATTATAAAAGGTCGGCGGCATTGTCGAAGGACAATGGTGCTAGAAACGAGCTAGTTAAGGATGTGAGCGCTTTCGCAAACTCCGCAGGCGGAATGATAATATACGAGATCGAAGAAGAAGGGATTCTTCCTAAAAAAGTTGACGGTGGAGTAGATGAGGCGATCACACGAGAGTGGATTGAGCAAGTTTTAAATTCACGCATTCAACCCAAGGTGTCCGGCCTTCTTGTGAAAGCTATTCCGCTTGCCAGTGGCGGAAACGCTTTCGTTATTGAGATACCACAAGCCACATCCTACGCTCCACACCAAGCGGGCGACAGAAAGTACTACAAGCGCTTCAATTTTGCTTCAGAACCGATGGAAGACTACGAGGTCAAGGATGCCTTACGAAGGGCTAGTAGAAGCGACTTGTATCTAAGGGTTATGTCTTTTCCATCGGCGCTATGGCCGGGCCGGCTCCGGGTCGCCGTATACATAGCCAATAGGAGCGACGAGCCAGCGCTTTACACCGGAGTAACACTCAACATCGATCAACGCCTTGCTTCTGAAAACGAGCCATTTACCTAATGGGCGGTCAACAGAAACTTGCTAGCTACAATTGAGGGATCCGACGCGGAACTTCATATAACGATGCTTAGCCGTAACTTCATGGCGCCTAACCATATGCCGATCTTCAAGGAAAAAAAGTGGAAAATTCTGGATTTCGTGCTGAACACTAATCAAGCTGGCCAGTATCTATTTGGTTACAGGATAGTATGTCCGGGCTTCATCAAGGAGGACACTGGAGTGGTAAATCTCGGTCCTACGAGCCTTCATGCCGGTGGCACTTTGGCCGACGTCTTTCAAAATGAGGCGTTGTACTAACCTATCTAGGAAGCCGCTAAGAGCTGCAGTGACGTTCAAAATCCGCTGTCGCATAGCGCGGTAACGGCCAATTCGCTGAGGCTAACCAAGCGTCCGAGATTGGCAGGGAAGCGGTCCGACCGGTTTCGGGAGCGAAGCCATCGAAAGCGGACACTTTCACCCGTAGCTTTGTGAGCAGCGATCCAGCAGGGCCGGTAAGCCGACGTCATCACCCGCGGTTTCACCGATCGCAGCGAGATAGCGAAGTATGACGGCCCTCAACGCGTCGGGCTGCGGCGCATCACCCGTCTGACGAATGGACACACTCGTCCCATCGGTGCTGACTGTATGCGGTTCTCCGGCCGGTCCGAAGGCGGCGCTGTAGACCCCCTCAGCGACGTCTATCGGCTCCATCCACCGCTCTGCATCTTCTAAGGAGGCAAAGAAGATAGCCGGCTCATCTGCCGCGACGATGAGGTTTATCGGGGCCATCGACCCGATATGCCATGCAGCAAGGATGTCCGCTATCGGCATTCGCATCGGGTCTGCTGGACGTCCGGCTCTGGGCAAGCCCGCTTCATCCGAAGGCGGCTGCTTATGGGCGTTAGCTGACGTTCCCCAGCGCCGCCCCAGACCTCGCCGCCCTACCCAGCGAGGTCGGTCAATCTCGTTCTCCGGGGCAACCCCATAGGTCGCTCGCCCTATGTGGCGGTAACGGCCAATTCGCTGAGGCGCATGCCGCGGCGCTCGACCTCAGCCGCCAGCGCGTCGATCGACAAACCAGAACCACCCTTCAGCCGCCGACGATCCATTTCGTCGGCGATCGCTTCAGAACTTCCGTCGCCGGGAGCCCAAGCGCCATCTTCCCATTCAGTTAGCAGCTCCTGGTCGGTCCAGGAGGCGAGCGCTTCGGTCGTGAGCGGGGGCGGTCCGTCGGTCATGAGACGAGGCTAGGCTTAGTGGTTGATTGCGCAAGCCTGGCTGCGCATGGTTTCACCGCCGCACATAGAGGGCCTGCACGTAGGCGGCTTTACACGATGCGATATGCATGAGACGCTTAACCATCAGGGGAGCGTGACAATGCGATATTTCCCATGGATGGCCGCAGCGGTCATTTTCGGCACCCCGGCGCAGGCCGCTACCGTCATCAGCCTGACCGTCGACGGCACCTACACAGGGCGTCGGGATTTCGTGAGCGGCACCGTGGAGACTTTCGCTCCGCGAGCATTCACTATCGTCGCCACGCTGCCGCTGCCGGCAGTGACGGACCCGCCCGGCTCGACGCCGCCTGAGGTTTATACCGATTACGATGCGACTCAGCTCGGCATAGCGACGCCCTTCGTCGCGGAGGTCGGTCCAGACCCGATTGGGAACGGTCTCGCTGACCTGCCTGGCCAGGCCTACGCGCAGGCGATCGTCCAAACTTTTGGCCACGATGGTTACTCATCGCAATTCACTTTGTCGCAGAACCTCGACCACAGCGACAACGTCAACGGCTGGGCGTACTCGGTAAGGCTGTCGCTCTGCTGCGACACGCCGGCCTCGCTGCGGGACAGCGATCTGAGCATGACGCCGTCACGTCTCACCGACTTTCTGGCACTTCAGGTCGGCAAGCCCGTAGATTTTAGCACGGGCTGGTACGGCTATCGCTATGTCAAAGACGGCGACTTTTACCGGACCGACTATACCGCGGGATCGGGGCCGACCGGCATCAAGGCGGTGCTGACCTCCTTCAACCTGATCTCGAGCGTGCCCGAGCCGGCAACCTGGACAATGATGATCCTTGGTTTCGCGATGACGGGGGTCGCGATGCGCGGCGCACGACGTCGAAAAACGGCCTGAACGCTAAGCGGGAGGCGTCATCAGAGCCGGAAAAAGAGCTGCGACCGTCCACGCTGTGACGCCTTGCAACACGACGGCGGCCCTTTAGGCTCGAGGCATGTGCAACCGAGCTCGACTTCAACACGAACCTGAAACGCTGTTTGGCGCTACTGGCTGGCTCGGTGAGCGGCCGCGTGACAACCGGTTCGATCCTCGCGAGTTGAGGCCAAAGGGGCGCGCGTATGTGGTTCGCGAAGAGGAGGGCCTGCGTGGCATCGACGTCATGGCCTGGGATGTGCTTGGCGGCCAGGCTGCGTGGCCGATAACCAACGTCCGCAACCTCGCTCTACCGCAATGGCGCCGCCTGGCGGATGACCCGGCAAACCGCTGCCTCGTGCCGCTGACCGAATTCTGCGAATGGACGCCTGAAAAGCACGACCTCGGTGACGGTAAGCCTGCGCTCAAAGGCGAAATGTGGTTCGCGTGCACTGATCAGCCCGTCTTCGCGGTTGCAGGCTTCTGGCAGCACACCAAGGGAGGACGCGGCTTCACGATGGCGACGTGCGATCCTAACGAGCTCGTCGCGCCTATTCACCCGAAGGCGATGATCACCATTCTGAAGCCCGAGGATCAGGAACGGTGGCTCAGCTGCGATTACGCCGACGTCGTGCGGCTTCAGCAGCCGTATCCGTCCGATCAAATGACGGTTCGCGGGCCAGTGTTCCCCACCCGGCGCGACGAGCGCTGAGGCAGCTGGCGAGATGATGGCGTTGCAACCCGAAGAACTCAAAACTCTGCGCAAGGCGGCGGGCCTGACGCAGGATCAGCTAGCAGCCGCGATCGGCATGAGCAGGGTGTCGATCGGGCTCATGGAGCGCGGGCAAGCGCCGATCGAGCGGCGGACAGAGCTGGCGGTGCGCTACCTGTTCGAGCATGCGGAGGCGGCGGCTAAATAACACCGACGCGCGCCGCGCGGTGGAGACGCTGCTCTGAGGCGAGGTGTGCCGGTAACGGCCAATTCGCTGAGCTCCACTGAGCGTCCGAGATTGGAGAGGTTTGCGGACCTGCCGCTTTCGGGTGAGGCAGCGCGCATAGCTGACGCTGGCTAGCGCCGCCCGCCGTCCCGATTGGGATGGTGTTTTGGGACCCGCAGGTTCATTGATCCACAGACGGCTTTCCGGCGCAACTTCCGCGAGAAAGCCGTCCTTGATTGTTTAGAGCGACCAGCCCCCATCAACCGACACCGCCGCGCCGGTGACGAATGCACCCAGATCGGCGCTCATCCAAAGAACGGCGTCGGCGATCTCCTCCGGCTTGCCCAAGCGCCCGACCGGCTCAAGATCGATCGCCTTCTGAATGTCGCCGTCCGTGAACCGATCCATCATCGGCGTCTCGATATTGCCCGGCAGCACCGCGTTCACGCGGATGTTCTGCTTGGCGTAATCGAGGGCCGCGGCCTTGGTCAGACCGATGATCGCGTGCTTGGAGGCGGTGTAGGACGCGCCGCCCGCCACACCGCGTACGCCTGCACCCGACGACGTGTTGACGATCACGCCGTTACCCTGCCGCACCATCTGCGCCAGCTCATGCTTCATGCACACGAACGTGCCGCGAAGGTTAATGTCGAGGATACGGTCCCACTCGGCGAGTTCGATCTCGTGGACGGGCGCGGCCTTGTTCTCGACGCCGGCATTGTTGAACGCGATATCGAGCTGGCCGAAGCTCTCGACCACTCGGCTCACCGCCGCTTCGACCTGCTCGGGCTGTGACACGTCGCAGGCGATGACCAGGACCTCCGCCCCCGCCTTCCTCACCGCATCGGCCGTTTCAACCAAAGCGCCTTCTGTACGATCCAGCACGGCGACACGCGCGCCCTCGGCTGCAAAGGCGATGGCCGTGGCGCGGCCGATCCCGCTGGCAGCGCCGGTGATGAAGGCGACCTTGCCGGCGAAACGCTGATTATCAGACATGAAATACCTTTCCGGTTTGATGGGGAGCGCAGGGCGATCAGGCGTTCGCGCTCGATCGAGTCACCTGTCGCGGCTTGGCGAACACGGGGAAGGCGCTGGCCTTAGCCGGGCTGCTTCGTCAGGGTGGTCCATTTCCCGGCGATGTCGGGCTCGTACACCTCGGCCGTCCAATCGGCGGGAGCGACCTCCTCGAACCCGACCGACACCGCGTCCTCGCCATATCCAAGCGTTTCCATCACCCCGTTCGTGATGGTTTCGGTCAGACGCCCCTTCTGGTGTTCGGACTTGCCGTGCCAGAGCTTCACGATGACGTGCGGCATGGCATCACTCCGTGCCGAGCGAGCCGAAGTATTCCTCATCCGTCACCTTCTCCATCCACGTCACGGGCGTACCGTTGACCACTTCCTGAATGGCGACATGGGTCATGGCTTCATGCTGGGTCGCGCCATGCCAGTGCTTGTGCTCGGCGGGGCACCACAGGATGTCGCCTGCGTGAAACTCAAGCTTCGGCCCGCCGGCGATCTGCGTCCAGCCTACGCCTTCGGTGACGATCAGCGTCTGGCCGGCAGGATGGGTGTGCCAGGCCGTGCGCGCACCCGGTTCGAAATGGACGATGGCGCCGGACACACGCGACGGCGCCTCGCGCTGAAACTGCCCGGTGATGGTGGCCTTTCCGGTGAAATTCGCGGCGGGGCCGTTCACAATCTTCATCTCCGCCTTGCGCTCGATGCTCATGCGTGTCGCTCCTTGTTGCGCCTGTGCACCCACAGGCAGCAGCAGCGTGGCGAGGCACATTCCGGTCCTCATCATGGTTGCCGCCCTTCCGATCATCCGATCGCCACGATGACGATCGCTCCGAACCGTAATTTAGGGTGCTGACGGTGCTCGCATTACCGCCCCGGCCGGCAACGAGACGATGAACATTGCTCAACAATGAGCTAGGAGGTTGCCATGCAACCAAGCCGGGCAGACCTCGCCGACTTCGCCTATTTTCTGGCAATCGCCAAGCATGGGAGCTTCCGGGGTGCAGCCACCTCGATGGGTGTCACCACTTCAGCGCTTAGCCATGCGATCACCGCGCTAGAGGCACGGCGCGGCGTTCGATTATTGAACAGGACCACGCGCAGCGTGACGCTGACCGCAGCGGGTGAGGAGCTTCAGGCACTTATCGAAAGCCCCATGCAGGCCATCGCAGCGGCGAGCGACATTCTCGAACGTTATCGCGACACGCCAGCAGGCCGCGTCAGGATCAATGTTCTGGAGGATGCGGTCGAGCTGCTGCTCAAGCCGGTAATGCCGATCTTTGTGGATCGCTACCCGGGTGTCGCGATCGACATCAGTGTCACCAATCGCATGATCGATGTCATCGGCAGCGGCTTCGATGCCGGCATCCGGTATGGCGGCACAGTGCCTGAAGACATGATCGCACAGCGGCTGTCCCCGGACTTACGCTGGATCGCGGCTGCGACACCGGCATATCTCGCCCGGTTCGGTACACCGAGCGACCCGCAAGATCTGAAAAACCATCGATGCGTTGGCATCCGCTTGGGCAACGATCAGGTCTATAACTGGGAGTTTGAGCGTGACGGCAACGAACTCGCTGTTGCAACGCCCGGTCCGCTGACGATTGATGGCAGTCACGCTGCCGTGGCGTTCGGGCTATGCGGTGCTGGCATCGTTTACGCGACGCAGGCTGCACTCGCCCCGCACCTGGAAAGCGGGGCCTTACAGCCTGTCCTGGAGGATTGGGCGAGCGCAGGCAGCGGCTTCCACGTCTACTACTCCGGACGACGGCACCTTCCGACCGGGCTGCGTCTACTGATCGATCTCATCAGAGAGGTGCAGCCGTTAAGGGATTAGCCCTTTCCCGATTGGAAAGCTGTAGCGGGAACGCCGCCCGTGAAGCGCTCTGAGGACCGTAAGCAGGTTCCGCTTTCCCGGAAACTGTTCCCGATTGCTCGTTCCCGCAATTCCCAATCGAAGACCGAGAAACGGGAAAGGTCGCGCTGAACGATCGGCCGGCTTCGGCAGCGCGGTCCGCTTCCTTGAACGGCTACGATTGGGCGTGAGCGGTCATCCACCGGCGTGACCGAGCCCGCTGCTGTCGCAGCGGGTCCAGGAGCGCAGGGCCGAGAGGTAACCGCCTCAGCGGGAGCAGCGCTGCGCTGCTTGGGGGGCTCCACGCTGCCCCCGCTGCCACAAGGCGTGTCGCACTTCGGCTTGAAACCGCAGGACCGCCGGACGGCCGCACCATCAACGGTGGTGTCCGCTTCCGCATCGGTGCCGACTGATCCTTCGTAACTGCAAGCGGCTTGTCAAAGCATAGTTCTAGGGCTGCTCTTGCTCCCTCGACAATCGAAGATATCGCGGGTTGAACCCGGCTAGACTCCTCAACTCCGGGATGTTCAGGAGTCGAAGCTCGTACCCCCTCCGCTCGACAAGCTTACTCTCTCGAAGCGCTCTCATTATGCGGTTAACGTGAACGGCCGTAAGCCCGGTAGCGTCGCCGATCTCCTCTTGCGTTAGCGGCAGCGTGAACTTCGTGTCGCCCGCCAAACCGATGAGCCGCAGCCGAAGATGTAGTTCGCACAAGAGGTGGGCGATCATCTCGATAGCCGTGCGGCGACCTGTGCTGGCAAGCCACTGCCGCATGATGCCGTTCTCGACCACCGCCGCTTGCCAGAACGCCTGCGTCAGCCGCTGTGAGGAGGCCACACACTCTTCGAAGTCAGCAGTGGAAGGCTGAGCGACCTTGCATTCGGAGAGCGCCAGGACGTTGTGATCAAGCGCAGTCGCGCGTCCGCCCGTCTCGTCGCAAATATCACCTGGTAAGACAAACCCGGTGATACGACGGGAGCCATCGGGCAGAACGCTGTAGCGCGCCGCAATACCGCTGAGGAGGATGTGAACGCAGCCGCTTTCATTTCCCGCCATGACAATGTCGCGGCGCCGCGGGATCGTTCGGAGGTTACGGCATAGCCGACGAAGCGCAAGCCCGTCCTCGGGCAACAAGGATCCTGCAGAAGCAATCTTGCGCATGAATGGCTCATACAGAACCTCGTCATTCATCATCGTACCGAGGGCAGGAGAGCGTAGCGTGCCTGCTTTAGGCCTACCAAATCGGTTCAGTACGAAAGGTTTGGGATCGAGAGCCTCAGCGGAAATCTGGTGAGCCATAGCGAGCCTTATCTCATCTCCTGGTGCTGCTTGACGCCCGCGTGCTCGTGCTCAAGCACACCATCGAAACTAAACCGCTACCGAAACAAAAAGGTCCGCTAGAATCAGTGTCTTTCGCCATCCAATCTTCTCCGCGATCACCGGCCACTTTGGGGCGGCGCGAGACGGTAACCTGCCCTCGTTTTTGGCTTCTGACACGGCTATCTGGCGGGTATGGTGAAGACCCAGGCAGCCGGACCGCAGGTCCGGCGCCGCTGTTCGCCCGACGTCGTCGATGGGGTTCAGCTCACCGACGGAGGCCTCATGACCGACCAACCCGGATCCACGCCTGATCACGACGAGGATCCGCCACGTGTCTCGACGGGCAGCGAGGGGCTCGATGACATCCTCGGCGGCGGTCTCGATCCGAGCCGCCTCTATCTTTTTGAAGGTCATCCAGGCGCCGGCAAGACGACCATCGCACTCCAGTTCCTGTTGGATGGCGTGAAGCGAGGCGAGCGCGTCCTCTACATCACGCTTTCCGAAACCGAGCGCGAGTTGCGGCTGGTGGCGAGACGGCACGGCTGGTCGCTCGACGGTGTCGATGTCTTCGAACTCGTGCCGCCTGAGACAACGCTTGACCCGGAACGGGAGCTTACGGTGTTCCATCCGGCCGAGGTGGAGCTCGGCGAAACGACGAAGCTGATCTTCGACCAGGTCGAGCGGGTTAATCCAGCCCGGGTTGTGATCGACAGCCTGGCCGAATTGCGCCTGCTGGCGCAGAACCCGCTTCGATACCGGCGCCAGGTGCTTGCGGTGAAGCACTTCTTCGCGCGGAGGCGCGCGACCGTGGTCATGCTCGACGACCTGTCATCTCAGGACAACGATCTGCAACTCCATTCGATTGCTCACGGCGTCGTGCTGCTGGATCAAAGCGCGATTGAGTACGGGGCCGAGCGGCGTCGCCTACGTGTCGTAAAGATGCGTGGTATCCAGTTCCGCGGCGGCTTCCACGACTTCACCATCGAGAAGGGCGGCCTGGCGATCTATCCCCGCCTGATAGCGGCCGAGCACCACGCACCCTTCGTTGGAGACTTCACGCCTAGCGGCAACGCGGAGCTGGACGCGCTTCTGGGCGGCGGCCTGGAGCGTGGTACCAACGCCCTGCTGATCGGGTCCGCCGGGGTCGGCAAGTCTTCCCTTGCCTTGACTTACGCGATTGCGGCGGCGCAGCGCGGCGAGCACGTCGTCTTCTTTGCCTTTGATGAAGGAAGAGGGACGGTTGAGGCTCGCGCTCGGACGCTGAGTCTCCCACTCCAGGAACACCTTGATACAGGGCTGATCCGCTTCCAGCAGATCGACCCGGCGGAGCTGTCGCCGGGTGAGTTCGCGGCAAACGTGCGGCGTAGCGTGGAGACGGACCGTGCACGTGTCATCGTGATCGACAGCCTAAACGGCTACCTGAATGCGATGCCGGACGAGCGCTTCCTCATCTTGCAAATGCACGAGCTGCTTAGCTACCTTGGTCAGCAAGGCGTGCTGACGTTGCTGGTGCTGGCGCAGCACGGGTTGGTGGGGCCGATGGATACTCCGCTCGACATCAGTTACCTCAGCGACGCGGTCCTGATGCTTCGCTATTTCGAGGCTGATGGCACGGTTCGCCGAGCGCTTTCGGTGGTGAAGAAGCGCAGCGGTAACCACGAACACACGATCCGCGAATACCGCTTGGGCGACGGCGGAATCAAGGTCGGGCCGCCGCTCAAAGGATTCCGGGGCATCTTCTCCGGCGCACCCTCGTACGAAGGCGACGCGACCCCGCTGATGCCGGTCGGGACGCATGACCGGCACTGAGGATCCGCGCCCGCGAACCTTGGTCCTCGCGCCTATCGGGCGCGATGGTGCCGCCTCGGTCGCGCTTTTGCATGCGGCGGGCCTAGCCGCGCTCGCCTGTTCGGACCTTCCCGCATTGGTCCAGAGCCTGGATAACGACGTCGGCGCGGTTTTCCTTGCGGAGGAGGCGCTGTTCGGGAAGGACTTGAAGCCGCTCGCCGAGTGGGCCGGTGCACAGCCGCCATGGTCCGACTTGCCGTTCATCATGCTCACCAGCCACCAGGAACAGCCTGCGGTAGCGTGCTGGCGGCACGAGGTTGTTTCGACACTGCGCAACGTGTCGCTCCTTGAGCGCCCGGTTCAGCCGATGACGTTAACCAGCGCGGTTCGATCCGCGCTGCGGGCGCGATCACGGCAGTTCGAGGTACGCGAGCTGCTGGATGACCGCGACCGCGCGGCGCAGGAGCTTGAACGGCTTGTCTCAGAGCGAACAGCCGCGCTGGCCGAAGCCAATGCGGAGTTGCACCGACAGATGGAGGAGCGCGCCCGGATCGAAGAAACGCTGCGGCAGGCGCAGAAGATCGAGGCGATTGGGCAGCTCACCGGGGGCGTCGCTCACGATTTCAACAATCTGCTCATGGTGATCTCCGGCGGCCTCGACATGCTCGATCGCCAGACCGACCCTTCGCGCCGCGAACGTCTCATGAATGGGATGAAGCAGGCGGCGCAGCGCGGGGCGGGGCTGACACGCCAGCTGCTCGCCTTCTCGCGTCGCCAGGAGCTCAAGCCGGAGCCCGTCGACATCGCTCGCCAGATCGGTGGCATGCGCGAGCTGCTTGACCGTAGTCTCCGCGGCGACGTTCACGTCGTCTTCGACTTCGCCGAGGACCTCTGGCCAACCGAGATAGATCCCGGAGAGCTGGAGCTTGTGGTCCTAAACCTCGCCGTAAATGCTAGGGACGCGATGCCGGACGGCGGCACCATAACTGTTCGCGGACAGAACGCGCCAAATCTAAGCGTCGGCAACAGCGTGGGTGATTTTGTCAGGCTGTCGATCGAGGACACCGGCACCGGCATGACCGCGGAGGTTAGAGACCGCGTCTTTGAACCGTTCTTCACGACTAAGGACATCGGTCGCGGCTCGGGTCTCGGGCTCGCCCAGGTTCACGGCTTCGCGACGCAGTCTGGCGGCAGGGTCGAGATCGACACGGAGGTCGGCCGCGGCACGTCCGTGACACTGCTTCTTCCTCGGTCCACGAGGACGCCCCGCCCTGACGAGCGCCAACTCATCGACCTACATGTCGAAAGGACACGGCCTGACCTTGCCGGGTCAGTTCTCCTGGTCGAGGACGACGACGAGGTGGCAACCCTGGTCGAGCAGATGCTCGATCAGCTTGGCTACGAGGTAACCCGCGCGGCTAGTGCGACCGCCGCGCTGGGAGCGCTGGCAAATGGGCGCGACGTCGACATCATGTTCTCGGACGTCATGATGCCGGGGGGCATGAGCGGAGTTGAACTCGCCCGCGAGGCGCGACGGCGACGAGGAAACCTACCGATTCTCCTGACCAGTGGCTATTCGGAGGCTGCTCGCATTGGCGCCAGCGAGCAGGGAGTGAGGATCTTGCCCAAGCCCTACCGGCTTGCGGATTTAAAAGCCGCTCTAGCTCAAGCCGTCGAGGATCTGCACACTCGTGCGGATTGAGCGCGGCGCAGGAGAGGAAGACGAACCCCCCGCACGAGGTTACTAGCTAGCACAGAGCCTCTGTCGGCTAGGGACGGCCTTTGCCGCTTCGCAGCATCCACGCTTTTCCCTATTACCGACCGCTTTCAATCAAGGCGACGCTTGCGGCAAGCTCCGTGTTGCGAAATGGCTTGGTCAAACGCGGCAGATCGGGCGCGAGTCCCTCCACCTCCGCATAACCGGAAACTATTAGCACCGGCAAAGTCGGCTGCAATTCGCGCGCAGCGCGTGCGAGATCCACCCCGCTGATGCCTGGCATGAGGTGATCGGACACGAGGACGTCAGGCTCGAAACCGGTTCGTATCAGCTGTAGCGCCTCCTCACCCGAGGTCGCTTCCACCACTTCGAAGCCGAGGTCCATAAGCATGTCTGCGGTGCTCATCCTCACAAGCTCCTCGTCGTCGACTAGCAACGCGGTTCCACGGCTGTTGCGTGCTGGCAGGGTGTGGGCGGCTATCGTCTCATCGCTGGTCGCCGCGGCGCTGATAGGCAGCCAGAGCTCGATCGAGGTGCCGCAACCTGGCGTGCTTTCGATCAACAGTCCGCCCCCGAGCTGGGCAGCGAGACCTTGAACCATGGACAAGCCTAGTCCGGTACCCTTGCCTATGCCTTTGGTGGAGAAGAAGGGCTCGGTCGCGCGCTGAAGGGTCGGCCGATCCATGCCGATGCCCGTGTCGGTGACACACAGCCGCACATAATGTCCGCGTTTGAGGTCGGCGCGGCGCTTCTCGCGAACGCTTGCTCTCGTCGCCGTTATGGTCAGCTCGCCGCCGTCCGGCATTGCGTCGCGCGCGTTCACCGCCAGGTTCAGCAAGGCCATCTCAAGCTGGTTGAGGTCGGCGAGAGCAGGCGGAAGGTCGCTGGCGATGTCAACTCGCACATCGATCGTGGGACCCAGCGTTGAGACGATCAGATCAGTCATGCCCGTCACGAGCTGCCCCACGTCTACGGCCACTGGCTGGAGAGGCTGCCGACGTGCGAACGCAAGAAGCCGCTGGACGAGCGTCTTGGCCCGTTCCGCCGATTGCAAGGCGCCATCGATCAGGCGTCGTTCGCGGTCATTGCCTATGCCCTTGCGCACGAGCATGTCGAGCGAACCGATGATGGGGGTGAGTAGGTTGTTGAAGTCGTGAGCAACCCCGCCCGTGAGGGTACCCATGGCTTCCATCTTCTGGCTATGTCGAAGCGCCTCCTGAGCAGTCGCGAGTTCCGCTTCGGCAAGCAATCGTTCCGAGATGTCTGTCGCTTGGTGGAAGGCTCCTATGACGCGACCGCCCTCATCCTTGAGCGGCGTGTAACTGATCTCCCAGCATGGCGTCCCGAACTCCGGCCGACCAAACTCCTCCTGCACTGTGAACCGTTCGCCTGACAGCGCACGGCCCATCAGTGCGCGCATGCGCGGGCGCTGCTCAGGCGCAAACAACTCCGGGAAAACGTCACCAACGCGAGTGTTGAAACCATTGACGCGGCGAAATTCGTCATTGTGCGCCTTGTTGAAGGCGATCAGTCGGTAGTTCGTGTCGAACGCACAGATTGGCGCTGCAGTAGCTTCGATGATTTCCCGGTAACGCCGCACTTCCGCCGCGCGACTTATCTCGGCTGTGACATCGCGTCCGGTCGCGTAAGTCATGTCTCCAGCCTGCGCGGCTACCCAGGAAATCCAGCGAAGGGTTCCGTCCTTGTGCAGGTATCCGTTAACCACCGACGGCTCGCCACCAGCGGCGGCCAGCTCATAGGCTTTGGTCGTTTCGGCATGATCGTCGGGAATGACAAATTCGTTGACGTGGTGACCGATCAGTTCCTCCGGTGCATAGCCAAGTAGCTTGGTCCATGCCGGGTTTACGCGACGAAACACACCGTTGAAGTCGATCACGAGCATCAGGTCGGGAGACGTGTCCCACATGCGGTCGCGCTCTGCTGTTCGTTCAACTACCTGAGCCTCAAGGGTCTCATTCAAACGTTCCAGCTCGCGCTCAGCACGTCGCCGCTCAATCGCGGACCTCGTCCGGTCAGCCACCTCACGAACAAAAGCAAGCTCCCCGTGGAGCCACTGACGAGGTGTACCGGTGAGAAGGAACAGGATCGCTACCAGCCTGCCATCTTCAACAACGGGAAGGTTGACGAACGCGCGTACACCCACGCCTTCAAGCGCGTGCGCCGTGCGCGCGGTGCGCGGGTCGTCTCTAACATTCTCGATGACGACGGGCTCGCCTCGCTTCAACTCGTCAACATAGCTGCCGAAGCTGCGAAAACGATGAAGGCCGGCTAAACTTGTGGCACCGGAGGGTGTCCAATCACGGCTGATTAGGACGGTTTCCGCTGTTGCATCGACGTCGGCATAGCCTGATCTGTCGACCTCTAACGTTCGACCAAGCACCTCGGCGGCAGCGAACGATATGGCCGCTGGATCATCAAGCGAACGGACGCGATCGGCCAATTCGACGAGCGCGGCGGATCGAAGGAGTGACGCCTCCGTCTCCAGATGGCGGCCAATCAACTCCGCAAAAAGCTCGAAGGTCGCGCTGATCGCCGGGTCGCGAGGTCTTGCGGGCTCGGGGTCCAAGGCGCATAGAGTGCCGAAAAACTCGCCACGCCGGAGTATCGGTGCAGAGATGTAACTTTGGAAGCCATACTGCTTTGGGGTTTGGTGATTGCGGAATTCCGGATCTTCAGAAACGTGATCAATGGCGATCGTTCGCCTGCATATGCCGACCTCGTGACATAAGGTCGAGCGAACATCTAGCTCGCCACCTGGTTCGAGCCCGAATGCGATCTCATCGCGCACAGCGCAGGCCAGCCACCGGTCTGCAGTCACGCGGGCGACAGCCGCGAAGCGCATCCCGGTCAGACGGCAAGCCGCCTCCAGGATCTTGTCGATGGTGTCTAACCGGCTAACGGCGGCAGCGTCATGCTGGAGTGAGTTCACGTCGTCCTCTTGACCCCAGTGGGCACACCGTGTCCTCTCGATATGTCTAGGCTATATGGCGCATCGGGTAAACTCGTTCTCGGCTCATGCAGGTCGCCGCGATACAGCCACACTGGACAGGAAGCAGATTAATCAGGCGCTGTTATCATTAGTGGCGACCGGGTTGGCTGAACGGATGGCTGCTTACAAGACGCCTAGAAGCTGCGTTGAATGTCGGCAAATGGGCGTTTGCGGACATGCCGGATCGTCAGGGTTCCGCTTTAAGCACGAGGGCGACCTGCTCGGCCAGGACCTCGCCCGGCGTTCGGTACGCAAGGCACTTGCGTGGCGTTCGGTTGAGGCGGTCTACCAACTGCTCGAGCTCGGCTCGCGGTACCTGTGCGATGTCCGTATCCGACGGCAGGAAGCGCCGTACCCTGCCGTTGCTGTTCTCCACGCTCCCCTTCTGCCATGGCGCTGACGGCTGGCAGAAGTACGCGGTCATGCCCAGGCTCTCCCGTAGGCGCCCGTAGCCGGCGAACTCCGTGCCCCGGTCGAGTGTGATGGTGCGACGGAGGGAAGGGGGGAGGGTGCCGAGGTGTCGCTCGATGCCTTCCATGATGCCGGCCGAGTGGCGGCTGCTGTTGGGCGTAAGCACGGTGAAGCGGCTTCGGCGTTCAACCAGCGAGGTGAGGTTGGCTTTGCCGTGATGCACCTTGAACGCGATGAGGTCACCTTCCCAATGGCCAAAGTCGGTCCGCTCAGCGATGTCGGGTGGCCGGGCCGCGATGGTGTGGGCGAGTGGGATGTTCAGGCCGCGTGGCTTTCGAGCATAGCGACGTCGGCGTTTCCGCCTGCCGGTCGGCAGCAGGCGTGCCAGCTTGGCCGCCTGACCGTCGGGCCCATACACGAACTGGTAGATCGTCTCATGGCTCACCCGCAGCGGGCCCACGGTACGGTGCCGAAGGTAGCCGGCGATCTGCTCGGGCGACCAGGCGGCTTCCAGCCGGTCGACGACGTAGCTGGCGAGCTCGGGATAGCGGCCGATCTTGGCGCCTCTCAATCGTCGCCGAGCCGCCATGGAGTGCGCCGTAAGAGGAAAGTACCCGCGGAACATCGGCTCTTTTTCGAACCGGTGATTGCGCTTCAGCTCGCGGTAGATCGTGGACGGGTGGCGCCCGAGCTCGGCCGCGGCCTGGCGCGGACTTCTGCCGGCGCTGGTGAGCTGATATAGCTTGCGGCGTTCATCGAGATCCAGATGTGTGTAGCGGCCCATGCGCAACCCTCAGCCGGGTGGAACCCGCACTTAAGCTAGGTTTTCGCACTTCGATCTAGAATGCACCATCGCTTTGGTCGCACTCGGGGTAAATACGACCGCGCTCTGGGTGCTTTTCCGCTTTCACTGGTCAGAAGAGCCCTGATCCGAGCTAGGATCATAGCGACGAGCGATTACGACATTAGGCTGCCGATCGTGCTTGCCGAGATCGAGAGCTACCGCTGCCAACGACCGTTTCCGGCCAAAATCGGCCAATCCAGAGCCTTACTGACGTTTCCGTTTGCGGACATTCCGATATGACGTATCGTCGTCCTGTGCAAAGAGTAATGACCTTAATCGCGCTCGCAATCGCTTGGGCCCTCACCTCGGCTGCGATCAGGCCGAGCAACTACATGACGCCTTCTTACGCACTTGCGCACGCTGACGAGCTCGATGGCAAAAAAGTAACGGTCGGCGGCGTCGTCGATATCGGGACCAACTCACGTTGCTTATATGACTCTCTCCGGGCCGCGCGGGGGAAAAGCGGCGTTGGGTCACAGGTGATTACGCTTTCAGGAGGCGACAATCTGCTTCGGAGGCGGGATGAACTAAACCACCGCTTCGCCATCGCCACGGGAACCTTCAAGAAAGTTTTCAATGGGCCAGACGTAGTTGACCTCTATCAATGCGATGCCGCAGGCATCGAGCAGGATACAATCCAGCTCCTTCGCCGCTGAACGGCTCTATCAGCCTCCCCACTCACGAAAGAGGCCGGTCCGCAAACCTCCCAGCTCGGCCGCTGAACTCTTAATTGGCCGAGGACGCACGTAAGTCGCTAGGCCTAACGCTTGAAGGGAAACGCGCCGTGTCGATTGCTATTTCCTTTTTGCTCGCCTTGGACCCTGTTTTGGCGGCGGTAGAAGCTCAAGGATTTGGTCCGGCCGAGTCGCTCTTCTCGCCGGTTTCTTTCACAACTCAGGCGATCACTAAGAAGCTCGTGTTTTCCGAACCGGACCCCGACGCTTTTCGACAGACAACGGTATTCGAGATTGACACGGCCGACGACGTGTTGAGCGATTTTGTCGCCACAGATGTGCGTATGGGCGAATACGTCCGACGGGACGGCAGCATAGTCCGCGTCAGAGTATCACCAGTGCTATTTGCCAAGCAACGTGTCACATCTGTCGAAAGAAGCGTCTCACCGTTGCAGAACGGAAGCTCTTTCCCGCACGAGCAAGCGTTGAAAGCCGCGCCACAGATCCGCGGTTTTAAATACATCAGATCGATAAAGGTTGTCGGTTGTCAACGCATTGGGCTGTGGGCAAGTGGAACAACACCTGTCTCCACGCGCGTGGTGCTCTTTGATCAATGCGCGGATAGCGTCACGGCACCAGCATCAACGCTGCTTGGTGAAATCCCGTTTAAGGCGGACCTCATCGAGGTTTCGGTTGGGATAGATAGCCCACTTTGGGGCGTGTCAGTCATGCGATCGGAGACACGAGACAGCCCGTTCATGCTTGCCAATTTCCTGTGGTTTCGTCGGCCGGCGACTACCCAGCAGTGAACGGCTTGGCGTCGACCGCCGTAGCTTAAAATTGTTACGACGTCCCGTAGATACCCTCATGGAGGGACGATTGCGTTGGTGCCGTCTGACCTTAGCTCCAGCAATGGCTAATCTTTACATTTTCAAACCACCCGCTTCGGGATTACAGTGGCAGCTATGGCGATCCCGCTCCCGAAAGCTGCCATTCCGCTGTCCTGCCAATCTCGGCCATTCGCCCGGGACGACGGTCGGACGCACCTCGAACGTCTGAGATTGGCAGGATAGCAGACGTTGCGCCAAGTCGCCGAGCCGGTAATCTATATGCATGGAATCTGACGAGCTGCGCAGACGCCTCGCGGTCATCTTGGCCGTCGAAAAGCGAAAGCCCACGGACTGGCTCGAAGTGGAACGGCTAGCAAGCGAGCTTCAGGGCGAAGTCCTAATAGACGCCACACCGGAAGCTGTCCACCGTTTCCTTGACGACGCTGACATCCGTTCCCGCGATCACGCATACGCGGCTCGTCAACGCCGTGATGTACGTCGGTATGTCGAGCACGGAGATGACGACGGTACGCCTGTTCCGTGGTGGGGATGCGCTTTAGTATTCCTAGCCGCCGCGGGTGTGACCAAGTGGCTTTTCCTATAGTGAGCGAGCGTTCACGAGAGGGCGTTAGCGGACGTCAGCGCCGGATGACCTCGGCTGAGGCTCCCTCCGCCGCGACGTCCGCTTGTGGGAGGAAAGCAGAAGTTGGCGTCGAGCCGGTCTCAAATCCCTCCCGTCAACCAGACTAATTGGTAAGGGAATAACACCAGCGAGCACAGGCTCACTGCGATAAGGAGCCAGCCGGACCGCTCTACGCGCCGGTTGAAGATTACACCGCCGACAATCAGTGCGAGAACGATCAACAATGGTATCGCTATTGCCCGAGCTTGATCAAGCGTGCCCATACAATCGGCCGCGCACCGGGAGTTCCTCACCAAAGTGTCGATAGTTATAGCTGTAAGCCACACCCATGGTAGGCTTACCGCTAGCGTTAAAAAGTTCCCCGAGCGCATCATTGGTAGATTACGAGCCCTCGCCGACATTTTCAACGAGCTGCCGGCGGTACCGTGTGGTTTCGAGCGTACAAGCCTGGACAGGCGCTCTGAGGGCCGAGGTTGTGTCTCCGTGCCCGCCTGCGAGTGACAGAGTCTGGGCGCTTGCGGACATGCCGGATCGTCAGGGTTCCGCTTTAAGCACGAGGGCGACCTGCTCGGCCAAGACCTCGTCCGGCGTTCGGTACCCAAGGCACTTGCGTGGCGTTCGGTTGAGGCGGTCTACCAACTGCTCGAGCTCGGCTCGCGGTACCTGTGCGATGTCCGTGTCGGAGGGAAGAAAGCGCCGTATCCTGCCGTTGCTGTTCTCCACGCTGCCCTTCTGCCATGGCGCTGACGGCTGGCAGAAGTACGCGGTCATGCCCAGGCGCTCCCGTAGGCGCCCATAGCCGGCGAATTCGGTGCCCCGGTCGAGCGTGATGGTGCGACGGAGAGAAGGGGGGAGGGTGCCGAGGTGGCGCTCGATGCCTTCCATGATGCCGGCCGAGTGACGGCTGCTGTTGGGCGTCAGCACGGTGAAGCGGCTTCGACGCTCAACCAATGAGGTGAGGTTGGCCTTACCGTGATGCAGCTTGAACGCGATGAGGTCGCCTTCCCAATGGCCAAAGTCGGCCCGCTCAGCGATGTTTGGCGGTCGAGCCGCGATGGTGTGGGCGGGCGGAATGTTCAGGCCGCGTGGCTTTCGAGCATAGCGACGTCGGCGCTTCCGCCTGCCGGTGGGTAGCAGGCGTGCCAGCTTGGCCGCCTGGCCGTCGCGCCCGTACACGAACTGGTAGATCGTCTCATGGCTCACCCGCAGCGGGCCAGAGGTACGGTGCCGCAGGTAGCCGGCGATCTGCTCGGGCGACCACGCGGCTTCCAGCCGGTCGACGACGTACCTGGCGAGCTCGGGATATCGGCTGATTTTCGCGCCTCTCAACCGTCGCTCAGCCGCCATGGAGTGCGCTGTGAGTGGGAAATACCCCCGGAACATCGGCTCTTCGTCGAACCGGTGATTGCGCTTCAGCTCGCGGTAGATCGTCGACGGGTGGCGCCCGAGCTCGGCCGCGGCCTGGCGCGGACTTCTGCCGGCGCTGATGAGCTGATACAGCCTGCGGCGTTCGTTCAGATCCAGATGCGTGTAGCGGCCCATGCGCAACCCTCAGCCGGGTGGAACCCGCACGTAAGCTAGGTTCTCGCACTTCGATTTAGAATGCACCCGCTTACACGCTCTGTTGCCGCCAGTTAGAAAAGACACATTCTCCGCCAATTAGAAATGACACTCGCTCGTGGCAGCGGGGGCAGCGTGGAGCCTCCCAAGCAGCGCAGCGCTGCCCCCGCTGATGCGGTGGCCTCTCGGTTCTGGCGCGCTCGGACCCGCTGCGACAGCAGCGGGCTTGGTCACTTAGGTTCACAGCCGCCGCCTCTGCGCCGATAGTCGCCCGGCTCGCGGTTGCAGCCGACGTAAACACCCGTCAAAAGAGACGTATGAGCAGCGAAACTCGCATGATGGCCGCAGGAAGCGGCCTCTTGGTCATTTCTTTCATCGTTTTTCGGCTGACGAATGCGCACCTACTCGCATGGGTGCTGTTGGCTGTTGCGATGCCGCTAATCTTCGAAGTGGCTGCTTGGGGGCAAGCCGAGGTGATCGCCAGCCTGCTTTATAGCGAAAAGCCTGAAATATTTCGGGAGGCTTATAGGTTTCGCAACGCAGCTCCTCGAATTACGCTTCTCTACGTGTGGTTGTTTAGGGTTATTTCCGCTCGGGAGACCATAGGGCTCCCTGAGCAGGGATGGGTTGCTATAGCTTTGTTGAGTCCCATCGCAGCCTGGGCCGCACTCGCGGCACGATCACATTACCGATGCATTCGGGACTTTATGGCGGCTCGTTGAGGTTCGAAGCGCCGACAGCAACCCAATTTTGAACGGTTAGAATCAGCGAGTATGGCCGTCCGCGTCTGAGATAGCAGGGAAGCGGTCAGACCGGTTTCGGGAGCGAAGCCATCGAAAGCGGACACTTTCACCCGTAGCTTTGTGAGCAGCGATCCAGCAGGGCCGGTAAGCCGACGTCATCACCCGCGGTTTCACCGATCGCAGCGAGATAGCGAAGTATGACGGCCCTCAACGCGTCGGGCTGCGGCGCATCACCCGTCTGACGAATGGACACACTCGTCCCATCGGTGCTGACTGTATGCGGTTCTCCGGCCGGTCCGAAGGCGGCGCTGTAGACCCCCTCAGCGACGTCTATCGGCTCCATCCACCGCTCTGCATCTTCTAAGGAGGCAAAGAAGATAGCCGGCTCATCTGCCGCGACGATGAGGTTTATCGGGGCCATCGACCCGATATGCCATGCAGCAAGGATGTCCGCTATCGGCATTCGCATCGGGTCTGCTGGACGCCCGGCTCTGGGCAAGCCCGCTCAAGTCCGAAAGCGCCCATTTGCAGTCGTCAGCTGGCTCAAATGGCTTGCCCGATAGCTGCCGTTACAAGTACCACGGATGCGGCTGACCGGTCCGACAGGCTTGCAATGCATCCGCTATGATCTTGTCGTCGCATTTAGTGGCGAAGTTGGTCAATTGCTTCACCAAGGAGGCATCGGCCACGATCGCCGCCGCTTCGAAGATGTCCATACCGACAGATGGAGCGGCAAGCGCTCGCTGAATGTAGGGCAACGCCGCGACTGCGTCTATCCGAGCCAGCCCCCTGATCGCTTCAGCACGTACATTTTCGTCAGGATCATCGGCGCAAATCGTCAGGGCGGCTCGGACAACTGGGGTGTCTAGCTTCAGGTTAGCGATAATGAAAGCGGCCCAATCCCGATTTGAAGTATCTTTGTCAGTCATCAAAGCGATAACTTTGCTGAGGTTTTCTGCCGCGTACTCGCTACCCGTCAGCGGGGCATCTTCGTTGATGACCCACGTCAAGAAGGCGGAGGATGGGCCGTATTGTTCTTCGTCCATGAACATGCCTTGTCATCGCCGGGTTAACGGCAGCTTTCCCAAAAAGACTGTCAAAAGCCGCCTGTCCGCTTTCCTGCCAATCTCGGCCATTCACCCAAGGCGATTGTCGGACGCGCCTCGAACGTCTGAGATTGGCAGGTTAGCGGAACGGCCGCTTTGGGCATTGCCGCGATGCCGGCTATGTGATCGAGTCCAATTAGTCCGAGGCGAGAGATCGAGGTCGATGGCGCTACCGTTCATCATATACGTGATCGGCATGTTATCTGCTTATTCTCTAATAGTCGCCTATTTCGCCTATTGTACACCATCCTATGTTGGAATGGTATACGTCCTACTTATTCCGATCATCGAGGAAAAACTAAAATTACTATGTTCAAGAGGGGCGGCTGGGAGACAGGGACCGTCTTAGGCGCCGCTCTCGCGTTCTCGATGTTTGAGCAGACTTTTAGGTGCCTTGATAGAGCGAGAATTGACTACATCAACGCGTTTGTCATGGAAGACCTCGGGTACTACGCTACTCCAACGCTAATGCATATTTTCGACGCCGGTTTAGCTCGAAGCCTTGTCGATAAGACATCAGCCGGAACGGCATTTCTGGCTTGCGTGGTGGTTCATTACACATACAACCTTTCTGTAGCTTATCTACTATAAGATCTCACCAATCTTTCTGCAGGTGTTCTTTTTCGCCTTGCCACTCCTTCCCCACGCAGATCACCGGTGCGGGTCTTGCAAGCCTTAGGGGCGCCCTTAGGCTTAGCGGATGGCAGATATTAGTGGGCGGAGGGCGCCGTTATCTGTCGCCTTTTGGCAGGGAAGCGGACATCAGCGCGCTATGGGGGACGATCCCGCGCCGCGGCGGTATGAGACTCGCCCCGCTCGTTTGAGTTCGAGCCACTTGCCTTCAAGCCCAGACAAAACCCAATTAGCCCTTCGTCGCACACCTGCATCATCAGATCGTTCTAAGGCTTCAAGATCATGTCTGAAGCCCTCGCTCTCCACTCGAGGGGCTGCGTGACAGTAATGCAGGAACTCTCTTCTTTCCTCAAAGCGGAGCACAGCAGCGATAATGCTTTGACGCAGCCGCTGCGCCTCAGCAGCGGAAAGATCTCGCTTCTTAAGCTGCCTTAGAACCTTCTCCTTTAGGTAGCCCGATCGATAAAAAACCGGATCAGCTTCGATAAAGTCGAGCATCATATTTGTGCTAAGCTCCGATGCTGGCAGCTCGCCATCAGCAACCTGCCGGAGCGCCTCTGGATAAGCACGTGCTTGCGTCGCGCGAAAGACCTCGATGGCCGTAAGCCAACGCTGAGTTCGAGGGTCGTCCTTATTGTTTCTGTCAACAATGCGCGCGAATGCCGCGTGTAGCTCATTGTGCGCGGCGTTCACCTCCCTTGCATGTTTTTGAAAATCGAAACCGCGCATTCCATGCTCGTCCATATTGAAGCAGAGAAGCTTAGCTTGCTTGCATTATCGATGTCTGAAAAAAATGGGCGATCTTGGTCAAATCACCTGTGTGGCGGTTATCCCGAACATTCCAAAGCTCCAAAAAGATAAAAGACACGTCGTTGAAATGGCAACTCCGACCAAGCGTCGAATATCACGGTGCCTTAACAGCAAGAGTAGCGAAAGCCAAAAGGCGACGAGTCCAGCAAAGATAGGATTTAATTCAGGAGCATAGGCCGATGAAGCGAGGCTAATGATTACTCCCGCATAACCTATAAATACCAAGAATGCCGACCTGCTAAACGCGTCCGAAAGGCCATCGCTTGCGACCCCTAGTATTATCCCTCCGGCATATATGATCGTCGACGATGCGGCGGCTGCGATCAGCCAATCGCTCAGGGTGGTTCGGGCGCCGGTCATTATTTACGTGTAGCACCATCGTGTGAGTGACCGGAAGTGGGCGGTTTTGGACGCTAGTGGGCGTATTCGCCGAGGCCCCGCGCGACGAGCTCCTCATTGGAGAGGCGTGGACCGCGCTTGAGCCTTCTGTTGCCCAGCGTTCGGCGGTCCAGCTTCTGACCGGATGAAGTTGGGGAGGGCGCCTTGAACACGCCGGCGGGCTGCGCCGTGCGCGCGGGCTCGTTGTTGTTGCGCTTGGCATGGTGTGGCTGAGCCTGCTGTATCACGCGGGCGAGCGCCAGCGCGGCGTCCAGGTGCTTATTGTCGACCACGGCAGCCTGGTTCACCCGGCGCATCTTGTCGAACATGCGATAGGGCAGGACCGTGCCCTCATGCTGGATCTCTAGCCGACCGTCCGGGTACTCGCATACGTCGACCTTCTTGCGCGCGAGCGCCTGCGCCGCAGACGAGGGCTCCAGGATGAACATGGCCTTGTTGTAGTGCAGGGTGAGGGCACCGGTGACGGTGCGCTGCTCGCGCCAGACCAGCTCCGCCTCAAGGTCGTCGTGGATGGCCAGCGGGCGGTGCAGATCGCGCGGGTCGAACGGTGCCTTGGCGAACCGACGATTGTGCTGCGCCATGTAGGAGGGGAGGAAGGCGTTGGCTTGGTCGATGGTGGAGATGCGGTGTAGCCGCATCGCCTTGACCAGGCGGTCCTGCAGCGTGGCGTTGACCCGCTCGACGCGTCCCTTCGCCTGCGGCGAGTTCGCGCAGATCAGCTCGATGTTGAGCCGGTCCAACGCCCGGCCGAGGTGGGTCATGCCGTCGCCCTTTGCCGAGGCCGTGTTGTTGCGAAAGGCGCTGTGCTTGTCGGTGTAGAAGGCCACTGGCTTGCCGTGCCGCTCCAGGTACGTCCGGGTGGCACGCATGTAGGAGAAGGTGCTTTCGCTCTCGACCATCTCGAGGTGCATGAGCTCACTGGTGGCATCGTCGATGAAGACCAGGAGCGTGCACTGCGGACCGCGGCCCTCGAACCACCAGTGCCTGGAGCCGTCGACCTGGATGAGCTCGCCACGGCAGTCGCGTCGGTAGCGGGGCTGGTACGGGCGAGGGCGCTTGGCCGCACGGTCCTGCCACAGCCCGGCCTCAAGCATGATGCGCCGCAGGGTCTCGCACGACAGGCCGATGCCGTGGCGTTCGGCGAGGTACTCGCGTGCCAGCGTCGGTCCGAAGTCGGCATAGTGCTCGCGCACCAGCGTGACCACCTCGGCGCGGAAGGCATCGCTGTAGCGCCGGTAGCTCGGCCGTCCTCGCTTGCGCGACACCAGGCCACCGGCGCCGTCCTCTCGCAGGCGGCCCAGCAGCCGGTACACCTGCCGCCTCGCAAGGCCGAGCAGCTCCATCGCGTCCGCGACCCGGATCTCGCCGCGATCGAGCCGCATCAGCGTGTCGAAGCGGGTGATCTCAGCAGCACTCATCGCCAGCACCGTCATACAAGCGCGTCCTCGTTGCCGAGAACGGCTATGACACCGGCGACCCGCCGATAGCACCGCAGAGTGCCATTTCTATCTAGCGGGCTGGTGCCATTTGTACTTAGCGCTTACACGCTCGCAGGCCGATAATACATGTTATGTTAAGGGGCGATCTCGCGCGTTTCCTCTAACCGATATTACTCGTTGTCCTGATGGCGAGCAATCTCGTCTAAGATCGCCTCTGGCGCGACGTCTCGCTTTACCTCGTCCATGTCGCCCGGTAGCTCGTTGGACAGGTTCAAGTGATTGGCGATGGCCTCGACGAGCTTCGCTAGTCTGGTCAGTTCATGCTCGGCCAGCAGGTTGATGTGCAAGTCCAGATCGGCTCTTTTATCCGCTCTTTCCGCCATGCGGTTCTGACTTATCAGAACGAACGTGGAGAGAAAGATCGCCTCTACGGACGCCTCGGACGCCAGGATCACGAAGCTTGGATCGAAGGGTGTTAGGCCTGGCAGTAGGCCGGAGTTGACGATGATCCATCCACTGTAGATCACAAGGTGCAGATACACGAAGCGCATGCTGCCGGTGAAGTTCGTGATGGCTTGAGCGATCCGGTCCTGACGTGAGGCGCTCGCCTCTTCGGTCCTCCGTCGCGTCTCAAGAGCTTCGATGTTTCGCGTAAGCGCTTCACTAAGGGCATTCGGCCCAGGTGGCGGTAGCGTCGGACTTCTCATGTTCACCTGCCAATCGACCGGAGCTGTGCAGGAGTTTTCGCTCGCGCGCCTCAACGCATGTGTGCGTCGGCCGCTTAACCGGCAACCAAGATCGAACTGGATTAGCTCAAACGAAAACAGGGCCGAAGCCGATAGCAGCGGCCCCGACCCCGTCGTCAAAGGATCCTCCGTGGAAACGGCGGATGGACTGGATGAACGCAGGCGCGTCAAATCCGGTCCGCTCCCTTTGCTATACCGATCTCGGTCAACAATCCATGAACGCCGGCGCACGCCGGCGACCCATCGTCGCACCACCAAGGATTACGCCATGAGCATCACCGCACCGGCCGCGCGCACGCTGGCATCGTTCGACAATGCCTATACCGTCGCTGTGCAGTTGCGCGAGACCACTGGCTTCGACCAGTTTGTCGTGCGCACCGGCAACCCGATCCAGCCGTTCCGCGTCTCGCGTCGACGGCCGCAGGCGCCCGAGACGATGCTCGCCCAGGTCGCCTGACAGCCCGCGATCAGTCGGCCGCGGAGACCCGCGCCATGAGCTGCGCCGCGGTCACGCCCTCGCACAGGGCCTCGTCGGTCACGTAACGGATCGCCAGCTTCTCCTCGCTGACCACGCGAGCCATGCGCGCGCGGCGGTACGTCAGGCTCTTGAGCCACGCGAGGTCCTCGAGCGCGAGCTCGAGCGGCGTCGTGTCCAGCAGGTGCCAGATCCGCATCTGATACGGGCTCTGGTCTTTCAGGATGTCGGCCAGTTCCTCGTAGCCGTGGCCTTGCTCGATGCCGTTGCTGAGATCCATGGCGAGTGCGGCGAACGCCTCCTCGAGCTGGCACACCGACAGGTACGCCACGTCGAGGCCGATGCCCACCGTCGCGCCGGCCATGACCCGACGATCGACTGACAGCTCGCGATCGTTCAGCGCATCCTTCAGCGGCAGATCGTAGTCGTAGCCGCGCATCGCGTCCTTCAACTTCATGGCCGTCCTCCTGTGGCGCGCATTGAACATAACGTGAACGGGGTGCGCAAGTCCTTTTCTCATCATTCGTACAGGTGTTCGTGCCTGCAACGGCTTTCCGGCTGCACAGCTTGACCCTCGTGGAAGCATCGCAGCAATGTCAGGCCAACAAACAGGGATGTCAGCATGACGAACATCTTGATCGCCGGCACGCTGATCGCGCTCGTGGTCGCCATCTGGAACGCAGTCGCTGCCTGGCGGCATGCCTCACAACCCCATGACTGGCGGGTCGACCGTAGCGGTCTGCCGCAGCCGGCGAACGGCGGCCAGCTGCTCATCCTCGGCGTCGCGGCCTCGATCTCGATGATCGTGCTGCTGCTTACGCAGGCGACCGCCAAGGCCGTCCTCGCGGTGCTGTTCGGTTGGTCGATCGCCTTCGCGGTACTAGCCGTACGGAACCGGCGTCGATCGCAAGCCTGGTTCAACGGCCGCGACGGCTTCGGCCGCTAAGCAGGCGACACGGCGGCTCACTGCGGGACAGCAACGGCGGTTATAATCGGACGTTTGTGCGACCTAGCGAGCAATCGAGGGTTGATGACCTATGTCCGCGTCCACGATCCCCTACGCACTCGTCGTCGACGACGACGCGATCATCCTCATGGACGCCTGCGGCATCCTTGAGGACGCCGGCTTCCGGACGCACGAGGCAGACAACGGTGACGCTGCGATCATCATGCTCCCGGAGTATGCGCACACAATCACCCTCCTCTTCTCCGACGTCGACATGCCCGGTGATACCGATGGCTTCGCCCTCGCCCGGCACGTCGCCGAGCTCTACCCGTGGATCGAGATCGTGATCGCGAGCGGCCGCGTGAAGCCGGAGGACGGCGACATGCCCGAAAAAGCGACCTTCCTGAGCAAGCCCTTCTCCGCGCCCATGGTTCACCAGCACCTTCGCGACATATTGCCGGACGGGAAGAAGCCGGAGGCGCTGCGAAACGCTGTCTGATCGGAGCCAACCCAGCTTGGCTTCGATGCCGTTTCCCGTATGTCCGGATCGACCCTATCGGGAGTGACGATCATGGCCGGGCCTGACAGAGCACCTCTCGTTATCCCCAAGACCACGCGCCGCGACTACCTCAACGCCTTCATGCATCTAGTCGAGACGGCCTATTGGTTCGCCGTTGTCGCCCTACTCATCTACGCAGACGTCGACCTCTGGGTGTGGGGAGCCTCCGCCATCGTCATCATGCCGGTGTACGTCTTCGGCTTGGGCTACCTACGCGCGCGCCTCGGCGTTCTCCGGCGCAGCTGAGCCATGACACGGACGCGCCCCACCAACCTTTGGATTGCCGTCGCTTGCGGGTGCGTCGGCGCAGTCGCCGCCTGGAGTTACGCCGAGCTCCTGCCCGTCTCCTTGACCGAGCAGCGCGCCGCGCAGGTGCTGGCGCGCGCCGGCCCCAACGGAGCCGCTGCCTACAAGGCAGCGTGGAACGACGGCCGTCTAACCCGCAGCGACATGATCCAGCTGCGCGACCAGGCCGGCCGCGACGTCGACGCTTGGATCGCTGCCTCGCGATCGGCGCGCGCCGTTAACTAATCTCCGCAGATACCGCTTTCGCACTTGCGAACAGGCCTTCGCAGATGCAGCATACTCGAGCCTTTCAGGCATCCTCTCCAAAAAAAATCTCGGGTCGGCTCCGCCGGCCCTTTTTTTTCTCCTGATTGCAACCGGGGCCACGCTGCGAAAAGCTCAATCGCACACGCCAGCGCCGCGCCCGGGTTCCTTGCCCGCCCAGCACACGCTATCGATCATCTGGGAGGACGGGAGCATGAACCAACATCGTGATGACGCCCGCCGAGATCCTGTGGTCGACCTCGAGCGCAGCCTGCGGCGCATCATCGATCGCTACACCTGGAAGCGCATGTTCCTCTTCGGCGCTCTCCTCGTCTGGCTCCTGACGTCCCACGGCACGCTCGTCGACTACGTCGTCGGCCGATCCTACATAGGCGTCTGGCTACTGGCGGCGATCGGATGCTGGACCGCGTCGGGTTGGCTCCTCGACCTCCCTCGCCTGCTCTTCCCCGACGTGGAGGCGTTCCGACACCTGCGCCGATTGGCGCCGCGGCGCTGACGCGATCAATGGCCGACGGCAAGCGGAAGAAGGAAAGGTTCAAGGCTGAGCACCCGTGGTGCTGCTTCTGCGGAGGCGAGCGTCCAGCCACAACGATCGACCATATTCCGGCACGTACCTGTTTCCGAAGCCGCGAGTACCCGGATGGCTTCGAGTTTCCGGCATGCGCACCCTGCCAAGACGCTAGCCGTAAAGACGAGATCGTCTTCGCTTTCTACACGCGCGCGCTCGACCACAACGACGACAATCTCGCCGCGCGTGACTTTGATCGCCTTATCAACGGCCTGATGAACAACATGCCAGAGCTCGCGCCACGCGGGATGGCCTCGAGGAATGCCAAGCGAGAAACGTTGCGACGGATGGGCCTCCAAATGAGCCCGGGTTACACGCTCGACCAAGCGCCCATTATCTCATTTGATCCGGCACTTCATCAGCATATCGTTCGCTACGCCCGTAAGATCGCGTGCGCGCTCTACTACAGAGAACAAGGGCGGCCCGCTCTGTTAACGCATCGTACGCTCGCGACATGGGGTCAGGAGAGCGATCCGACATTTCTCCAGCGGCATGCTGGCTTCTATAACATGACCCCTTTGCAGACGATCGGACGCCGACCAAATGTCGATATCGGCGATCAATTCCGCTGCCAGTGCAACAAGGCAGACGAGCCCGACGTCTTCGCTGCCGTCGCCTCATTCGGTCGCGGCGGAATGACGCTCTCGATGATCGTTGTCTCGCAGGATGTTGCCGAGCAGCTCGATCGTCAACGTGAACTAGATGGCTCGCCCGAGGTCGAACCATGGTTGCCCGTAGCGGACACCTATTCCAGCTAGTGGCTCGCCCTCAGTGAGGCGTGAAATTGCCGTCACCAAGCCTGACACGCGGAATTTCTCACCCGTTCGAAGGTTCGTCGCTCCGGTGGAAGGGTCGGCGATCATCCTCATATGGTACGTGCTGGCGGGGCCACCCCGCCCGATGGGCGGGGCCGGGCTCTAGTCGGCTAATGCCGACCGGAGCCCCGCTGAAGCGGGTCTCCGCGGCAAGCGGTCACGATCCCTTGTCCGGGTCCCAAGACGCCTCCACGGCGCTCCTGCGGCGTCTGACGCTGATGCGCAGCGCTGCCCCCTGCCCTCTCCTCACTCGCCACGTCCGGCCCGGCGGGCACCGCAGGCAGCCTGCGGCTGGGGAATCATGCGCTTGCGCGCATGATGATTGTTTGTTGGGCCAATGATCTCATCGCACCCTTCGCCGTCTCTCAGTGTCTCTGCGTGCCAGACCCGGCCAACGGGGTCGGGTCAAAGGAGAATTGCCAGCAGAGCTGGCAATGCTTTTGTTTGTTTGAAGACGCCTCAACAAGAATAACGGTTTCTACCGCTAAAGCGGCAGACACTCCGTGATTCGTGTTGACCCCGCCGGCCGCGCCTGCCTCTTGAGCCCCTGCGAGGACGGCTCCGGGTGCGATGAGATCGCAGGCCGGGGCTACGCCCCCAAGCATCGTTCCTGTTCATCTGAATTGCTCGCTAACTCGATCAATGCGTATTTGATTTGATTACTTACGCTCCCTAGTCGGGAACTATTTGTGCTCGGACTCACCAGGTACGATGACTAAGGTGTCAAGAAATCAATGCGCTTCAATACTTGGAAGGGAGGGGGTAAAATAAAGATGTCGGGAGGGGAAGGCCCCAAGCCCAGACAACAGGGGGGCAGGCCCCCGCCTAGATGGAGTAAGTGCTATGAACATCGGTCAGTTCGCCGTCGTCAAGGGTCAGCTTCTCGGTTCGATCGCTACCGCCACCATCGACCTGCCGCGCCTCGACCTGCGCGCGACCAACAGCACCAACGAGCGCGCGCCCGCGTTCGAGATCATGGTGCTGAACGTCGCCAAACGCTGGGTGCAGATCGGCGCGCTGTGGGAGCTTAAGAGCAACAGCACCGGCGAGGTCTTCTTTCAGGGCAAGCTCGACGACCCCAGCCTGAACGAGCCGCTGCAGATCATGCTCTTCGGCAACATGGAGGAAGGTTACCGCGTCGTGTGGAACCGCCCCGAGCCGCGCCAGTCCAATCTGGACGGCAGCCGCAGCAACCGCCGCGCCGCCCGTACCACCAACGCCGACGAGTTCGCGGGCAACGCCACCGACGATGGCCAGATCACCGACGAGCAGGTGAACGACCCGGATTACGTCCCGCAGATGTAACCACCACCGAGACGGGCGGGGAGAGCGCTGGAACGCTCCCCCGACCCTAGCCGCCACGCCCTGCCAAAGGATCGAACCATGACCAAGCCGACGACCTCCACCCGCTTTACCAGCTTCGCCGCGATGGGCGAAGCCCTCAACCCCGCCGCTCGCAACGACGCGCAGGATTGCAGCGCGCAGGACGACAGCACCGAGCACGACCAGAGCGCGACCGACGCGACCGACGATGCCGCCGAGAGCCACGCCGAGGCGACCGCCACCACCAAGTTTCAGGACGCGTTCGGCGACGTCGGCGCGCTGTCCATCGTGGAAATGGGCGGCGAGCGGCAGGAACTGGACATGCCCGAGCCGATCGAGGCGCAGCACGATTGCGCGGCGATCATGGCAACGCTGTTCGACCTGTTCCGCGACACCCGCCTAGAGGCGAGCGCGCAGGCCATCGCGTGGGGCTTCGTCAATTCCTTCCACTACGAGGCGCAGAAGCTCGAGCGCGAGGAGGACCGGCTTTGCGCCGAGATTCCCGACATGACGCGGCGCATGGACCCTTCCGAAATCTTCGCGGTAGAGATGGAGGAGTTGCAGCTTCGCGCCCAGACCAAGACCGAGCAGCGCGCCGCTATCGAGTGCATGCGCGACTATGCCGCCGACTGCTACCGCGCGCAGTCCGGCCACCCATGGTCCCCGGCGCGCGGATCGAAGGTATTGAGCGGAGGCACCGCAAGCCAGATCGCCGCAATCGACTTCCTGAAAGCACGCGCGAACGACCACCGCGAGAAGCGCAACGCCACCGGCCCGCTTGTCGTCTTCTCGGGCGGTCAGGAGTGGCACGACTGGCAGCAGCTTTGGGCCAAACTCGACCAGATCAAGGCGCGCGTGCCGCACATGACCCTGTGCACCACCGCGCAGCGCAAAGGCGCGGACGCCATCGCCGCCTCTTGGGCCGCGGGCCGTGACGTTACCCTGATCGCCTTCACCCCGAACACCGCCCGCTATGGCAAGCGCGCCGGGTTCGTCCGCAACGAGCAGCTGGCCAACCTCAACCCGGTTGAGGCGGTTGTCTGTCAGGGTTCCGGCCTTCAATCCAACCTGTTGCAGGTGCTGAAAACCGCCCGCGTCCCCACCCACGCTTTCCGGATCGACGGACAGGCCCCCGCCCCCGTCGCAACCCAGCGCGCCGCGTTTGGTTGATCCATCGGGCGGCGCGCTCCCCCTCGCGCCGCCCTCCCCTTTCCTTGGCAGGGAACCACTAGGCCAGCGTCGGGCGAGCCCCGGCGCTGGCCTCTTTTCGCCAGCGTCGCTTAGTGGGGGGTTGCGCGACCCGATTGTTATAGATCTAAACGGGAACGGCGCAAATCTGACATCACTTAACTTTTCTAATGCCTAT